>PLYM01000027.1 GCA_003153375.1 Planctomycetaceae bacterium | reverse complement strand
GCGACATCTCCTCCTGCGTTTGCCGGGACCGCTGATCCCGACGGTGTCGTCGATGGCTGCTCGTAGCCGGACAAGTCGTCCGTTTGCAGCACACTTGCCCAACCGCGCGTGTCAGCTAACGGTGGGTCCACTTGAATAACGGCAGCTTCGCTTTCAGCTACCTGCACAGATCCCGGCGATTACGCAGTCGCGGTATGCCCAAATTGGACCTTTTCAATAGGCCCGCTGGTACTTCGGGTGTGCCGCAAAACGGCTGCGTTCTTGAGAAATGAACTCAGCTCAATCAATCGCGACAACCTGAGGCATCCGAGAGTTTGTGCGACGGTGGCGCTCGGCGCCGGCGGTATCAACACTGGGACCGGCACCTCCTCGGGTTGCTTACCCGATGCCTCCGCTGGTCGCCGACAATTGCCTGATTTTGACGCACAGAAACGCTGCTGCAGGACACCTGTCGCATCCGCCGGTGGTGAACAGTGACTCACTGTTCACCCACCCATCCGCCGAGGAGTTTGCAATTTCGCCTGACGGAGTCCAAAATTGGTTTGCGTTTCCAACTTGAAGTGACCGCGTGAATAGAAATCGTGCCCGTGACTGTCGAGGGAAGCTTGAACGATCGAGGGCCGGCAAGTGATGCCTTCACCAAAGAACAGGTCGAGGCCCTGATTCGTGATGCGCGCAATGGCAGTCAGATCGCCTTTGGCAAGCTCGTCAGTGCGAGTCAGGACTATCTACGTGCGGTTGCGCGGCGGTCACTGCCCGGTTCCTTGCAAGCCAAGTTGAGTCCGTCCGATCTGGTGCAAGATACGGCCCTGGAGGCACACCGGGATATTTCCAGCTTTCAGGGAGCCCAGTTCGCAGAGCTTTTGGCTTGGATGCGTCAGATCTTGGTCCATAACTTGTCGAACTACAAACGCCACTTTGAGCAGACCGCGAAACGCAGTATTTCGCGGGAGATTTGCGGAGATCAGGCGGCACATGCCATTGAAAACCTGGACAATAGTACCCCAAGTCCGTCGTCGCGCCTGGCTTATCTGGAACAACGGCATGCCGTGCAAGATGTCCTGTCACGCCTGCCGGAAGAAATGAAGGCGGTGATCGAACTCCGCAACAAGGAAGGCCTTTCGTTCACAGAAATCGGTGTGCGCATGGATTGTTCGTCCGCTGCCGCTCGCAGGATGTGGGCCCGAGCAATCGAGCGAATGCAACGCTTGCTGCCCAATGATGAAGGCCACGTCTGAGCTGGACGAAAACCCGGGTCTCGGGGTCAGTGTGTCCGCAGGGCAACGCAATCAGGGAAGAATTGTAAACCGTCACACAAACCAGGCCGGCAAGCGAGATTATCGGCACCTTCGCCGATTTCTGCAAAGAGGAAGAAATGGGGGTAATCTGCCTCCGGCTTCTTGTACCCAATGCCGAAGCCGTCCTGATCCCAGAACAAGTTCTTGACTCGGTTCCGATCGCGGTTGAACAACAGGAACAAGTGGCCCGACCAGGAATCCTGGTCGAAAACCGTTTGGGCAGGGCCCATCAGAGTGTCGAAGCTGCAGAACATGTCGCCATGCGGATCGGGTTCGATGCACTCGCTACGACGACGGCCGCAAGCCGCTGTCAAATTGCCCCTCGTCTTTCCAAGCCCGGAAAACCAATCTCAAAAAACAGGGGAATCCGACCGCTTTTTTCCCGCTGAAAACCGCCGTCACAATCAAAAACAACCCGCTGACCGTGAGATTGGTTGTTCGGATGCCGAAACGACCGTCCAGAAGTGCCAGACAGCTCGGCTCTGCTGGGAAAGCCAAACTATTTCATACATTTTCTGGTTTTTTTTGTCAGGAGTCGCGTCTCAGCGAACTATGTGCTGGTGGTCACAGGAACTCCGTGGGACGGCGAACATTCCGACGCCTTGGGTTGGCTCCGTGCCAAGTTAAAATCTGCAGCCTCAGCACGAGGGCAGCGTTACCCGCGACCTCCTTGCAGATCCGAGCGCATCTTTTTGATTTTCCTCAGTTCGACCCAGCCTGATCCCACATTTTTCGCATCGGGGCCTGCAACCCAAGCCCTGAACACGATCGGACAAAGGCCAATAGCGTTCGATCCCGTCTGGGATTAATACCGACGGCTACGGCAGCCTGAGCGCCGCCGACAGCATGTTGGCCAACAATGGCGGACAACCTCTTCGACACGATCAATAATACTTGAGCAATCATTCCGAAATCGATCACATCTCCGGCGATCGGATGCGGCCAAATTCGTCTTCGGGCGGCGGCCGATTTCGGCGACGTCATCCACTTATGAATCGAGCGAGTAACGAATGATCCATCCTGAAGTCCCTCTTTTCTCCCTGCGTCGGCCATGCCACCTGGCGATTTTGCTTTTCTTGGTCGCCTTGAGCGCCGCTTCCCTCGGACGCGCCCAGGCGGCGGTTTTCACGATCACTCCTACGTTTGACAGTTCGATCACTAACGATTCCAACTCGACTGCCATCGAGGGAGCGATCAATTCGGCAATCGGCGTTCTCGAAGCGCAAATCAGCACTCCGATCAACGTCAATATCTACTTCCAAGAGACGAACAGCGGGCTGGGTGGAAGCTCAACAGGCCTCTATTCGACCTACTACTATGACTACTACCACCAACTGAAGGCCGTGGACACGGCCCCGGGCGCGTCGAGCGCTCAGCAAACCGCCTTCGCTTCCTTGGGATCGGCTCCAACAGGGTTAAGCTCCGGCAACCCCGTCAATAACAACAACTTCGTGTACATGACCGCGCCCAACGCCAGGGCTCTGGGATTCAACGCTCCCGGTTATGTTACGGTTGCTGGACAGAATCAGAATTACGACACGGTCGTGTCCTTGAATACGTCGCTCACCTACCCGCCAAAGGCCAACAACGGCAGCAACTACGGTCTCCAGGCTGTGGCGGCGCACGAGATTAACGAGGCCCTCGGCATCGGCGGCACCGGTTCGAACCTCGCCGCCGGCATTTCAGGCTCCATCGGAGTCTTGGATCTCTACCGCTATTCGGCGCCGGGCGTCCGCAGCTATTCGCCGACGAGTCCCTCTTCCTACTTCTCCATCAATGGGGGGAACACGGTCCTGTCGTATTTCAATCAAACCTCCGGGCCCGATTACGGAGATTGGCTCAGCAATCCCATTCCCGCCGGCTATGGGCCGCAGGTACAGGACGCGTACGGCGCTCCAGGTACGAATCCGGCCTTGGGGGTCAATGAGCTCACGGCCCTGAATGTCATTGGCTACAACTTGTCCACAACCAGCGTGCCCGAACCCGCCAGTGTCGTTGTTTGGTTGTTGCTCGCCCTAGCGATGGCGGGACCATTATGGCGAAGAGTTCAACGTCCGCTGCGGTGAGGGGTCGCTGCGGACTGGAGCATCCGGACTGCAGCTTCTGGATGCGCGCGCTCGCCGTGCAGACGGTCGACGAGCCGGAAGAGCACGCCCAACCAAGCATTCCATTCCAGGAGGCGACCGATCAAACGCCGGCTGGTGCGCACGATCTGGCACGGTAAGCGCACGAAGGCGTTCAAGAAAGCCTTGAATTCCCTTCGCAACCCGCGATGTTTTTCTGGCGGTTGCTGCTCGTCACTCGCGCCGTCGCTGTCGGTCAAAGGCAACGCCCACCAGACTTTCAGCAGGTGTCTTCAAATTGCATGAATTGATGAAAAACGCTACGACTCCGCCCCTTGGGTTATCACGTCAAGGACGACGGAGCCATAGCGATGAGCGAGCATTATCCCAGCGACCTGACCGATCAACAATGCGATGGCCCAGGAACGGCGGATTCTCGCGGGAGATGAATTACGCCGCTTGAGCCGGGCGTATTCGGCTTCGTATTGGTTGGGTGAGAGGTATCCGAGCGTCTGGTGAAGACGTACGGGATTGTAAAAGGTTTCGATGTATTTGAACACACTCAGTCGGGCGTCATCGAGATCGGTGTAAGTCGTACGGTTGGTAGTGTTTGGGTCTTCGCTTTCTGAGTCGAGGCTCGTACCGGTCGGGGCGGTCAGCAACGCGATGTGTGGCGATGGCGTCCAGCAACTGTTGGTAAACGCCTTCGCGATGCGATGAGTTGTGTTCGGCTTGCATGGCGACCACTGGTTGAAAGGCTGTCAGCGTTTGGACGGCCCCTTTGAAGCTGATCGATCGCGGTTCGAGGCCGTGTTTTCGAGCGGCTTGGGCCAAAATTGTGCGGATGAGATTGTCGGCCAGGACATGCGTCCAAGGGAAGTGAAACGACAAACTCGCTTCCTTTGCCAGGGCCGGCACTGCGGGCCTCGACGGTTCCATCTCACTACGCGCTCCAATGTCTACGCCATCTGGATCACGGTGGGATAGTTCGAGGTGACGGCGAATCCGGCGGGGGTGCATGCCGGGCATCTTGATGGGTATCAGCTCGGGCAGGAATTGGGCAGCGATTCGGGCGACATCAAGCGGCATCGTCCGCTCTATATCTACGATCGCTGGCTTCCCGTCGTTTCGAGCGGGCAAGGCTCACAACATCGACAAAGGCGTGCTGCTCAAGAGCTTTATTGAATGATTGACACCAAACGCTTACCAGTCGATCGGACGAAACGATATGTGCGGTGTTCGCCCCACCGCTCGCCGGCCACGGACCATCGGGGCTGAATTGGTCCGCCTGGGCACTCTCGTGGTCGCAAGACTCCACAAGTTCCGCGCGCCATCGAATCACCCCGCTGGTCCACAGACCTGGGTTTTGCGGTCGCTCCGTTCAGCCCGCGCCCAAGGTAGCCCCTCAGGGCCTCGCTCTGCTGGGCGCGTTAAGTTGTCAAAGAGCAATTGCTGACTATCTGTTGGAGACGGTGATCATGGCCAGCCTGGTTTGCAGACCCGCTTGAGCCGGGCGACCATGCCATTGTTGTTCACTGCAAACTGAATCC
>PLYM01000070.1 GCA_003153375.1 Planctomycetaceae bacterium | reverse complement strand
CAAGAAAGGACGAAAGCTGGTCTGGCGTAGATGCTGTTCTGAGCGGTGCCATAGAGCGTCGAGCTGACTTGAATCAGGCCGGCGCCAGAAGCGTTCGGTTCGCCGCTTTCGACCGCACTTCCAGAGAACGAATGCTCGATGGTAAGTGGTTCCGCATTCGACGAAGCAGCGAGCCCTCCAATGAGCAGCGCCGCGACGATTTTGGTTAAGCGCATTAGCATTCTCCTGCTCCGGTGCCCCCAAAGCGGGTGCGCAATGATGTTAATGCGTCTTACCTTGCCTGGCAACAGAAATCGCAATTCTCTGTTTGGTCGCTTGCCGTGCAACGAGTGCAGTGCGAACACCCTGTCGACACCAAGGCTGAATCGCCAGCCAAGGAGCACTGCGAAAGCTCCAGCGCTGGGTCTTGAGGTTCGCCCACACATCAACAACAACTCTTCTTCTCTTTCAATTTAAAAGTGGCCGCTTCGGGCACCTCTCCGCGCCGCCGCCTCGCGACTCGTGCGCCCGCCTCATTTTGAGGCCCAAACTCAAGCCCTCGTTTATAGAAGGTTTGACATAGCTGCCGAGCGTCGTTGATCGCCGCGCGGGACTGGATATCGCTCCGAGAAAAGGAACCATTTTCAATGTCGCTGGGCACAGGCCTGCTCTAACATGCGAGAGACTATGCATTGACCTTTCCTGTGCCTGGCGATACATTTGCCTAAGCGAATATGCAAACCAAGGCAGCCACTCGCGTTGACGTGATGTACCGGGCGTTCTCGGATCGGACGCGGCTGCGCATCCTTCACATGCTCCGCGGCGGGGAACTCTGCGTCTGCCATATCGTGGATGTGCTGAAGGTCCCTCAGCCCAAAGCGTCTCGGCACTTGGCCTACTTGCGAAAGGCCGGGCTCGTACGTGCTCGAAAAGAGGGACGCTGGGCCTACTACACGCTTGCGCCGCCTCGCAACAAGGTCCATCAAATGTTGATTGATAGCCTTTCCCACTGTTGCCAGGATATGCCCGAGCTTTTGAAGGATGACGAGCTTCTCGGACGACGACGGCAGTGTTGCGACTAAAAAAATTTCCATTATCACATTCGTCTGTGCGTATGAATCGAGTCTTGTTCCTCTGCACTGGTAACTCATGCCGAAGTCAAATGGCGGAAGGCTGGGCGAAGCATTTCAACAAGTTCGAACCATCGTCGGCTGGGTTGAAGCTCAATCCGTTGAATCCGTTCGCCGTCCAAGTCATGGCGGAAGCTGGCGTAGACATAAGCCAACAGTGGCCTAAGCACATTGATGAGCTGCAGGGCGCGTTCGACTACGTCGTCACGGTTTGCGATTCAGCCAACGAAACTTGTCCCGTCCTGCCCAGCAATGTGAAACACTTGCATGTGGGGTTTGACGACCCGCCGCGCCTTGCGCTGTTTCAGAAAAGCGATGCCGACAAGCTCCAAGTCTATCGGCGTGTTCGCGATGAAATCCGCGCGTTTGTCGAAACCCTGCCGGAGCGTCTGAGATGAAGCGGCTATCTTTTCTCGACCGTTATTTGACGCTCTGGATTTTCTTGGCGATGGCGCTGGGCGTCGGATTGGGCTACTTCATCCCGGGCGTCCAAGGCTTCATTGACCGATTTAGTGTCGGCACCACGAACATCCCGATTGCCATTGGGCTAATCGTGATGATGTATCCGCCGCTGGCGAAAGTGCGCTACGAAGAACTGGGCGACGTGTTTCGAGACTGGAAGGTCTTGGGGCTGTCGCTCATTCAGAATTGGGTAATTGGCCCGCTGTTGATGTTCGTTCTGGCCGTGCTGTTTCTACGCGGCTACCCGGAATTCATGGTGGGCTTGATCTTGATTGGAATCGCCCGCTGTATCGCGATGGTGATTGTCTGGAACGACTTAGCCAAGGGCGACGCCGAATACGCGGCCGGGCTGGTGGCGTTCAACAGCGTCTTTCAAGTGCTGTTCTATAGCCCCTATGCTTGGCTGTTCGTCACGGTGTTGCCTCCACTGTTCGGCCTCGAGGGCAGCATGGTCCATGTCAGCATCGGACAGATTGCCAAAAGCGTGTTCATCTATCTGGGCATTCCGTTCATTGCTGGAATGCTGACTCGACTCGTGCTTCTCAAGGCCAAAGGGCGGGAATGGTATGAGCGATCATTTATCCCCGCTATCAGTCCGCTCACGCTAGTTGCTCTACTGTTCACGATCGTTGCCATGTTCAGCATTCAGGGCGAACGCATTATCGGCGACCCTGCGAGCGTGCTGCTGATTGCCATTCCGCTCTTGATCTACTTCGTGGTCATGTTCCTTGTCAGTTTTGCAATGGGCAAGGCCATGGGCGCAGACTATTCCCGGACCGTGACGATTTCCTTTACAGCGGCCAGCAACAACTTTGAATTGGCAATTGCCGTTGCGGTTGCCGTGTTTGGCATCAGTCACGGCGCTGCATTCGCGGCCGTCATTGGCCCTCTGGTGGAGGTGCCTGTGATGATCGGCCTTGTGAATGTCGCGTTCTACTTCCAGCGTCGATACTTTGGCCCAGAACTCCTGGGCATTCATCCAATCAGGGAGGCGTGATATGTCAATCAAAGAAGTGGTGCAGTTGCAGTATGGGCAAGTGGCCACGAGCGGACTGTCGAGCGAACACGATGGTGTTAAAGCGATCGCCAAAGCATTCGGCTACTCCGAGGATCAACTCGATTCAATTCCGGCCGAAGCCAACATGGGGCTTTCATGTGGCAACCCGACAGCCTTCGCCAGTCTCCGAGAAGGGGAAACGGTTGTCGATCTGGGTTCGGGTGGCGGCCTAGACGTGTTCCTGGCAGCCGCGAAGGTTGGACCAACCGGCAAAGCAATCGGAATCGACATGACTCCCGAGATGCTCGCCCTAGCTCGCACGAATGCCGTGAAGGCAGGGCTGGCCAATGTCGAGTTTTACGAATCGACCATCGACAAATTACCTCTGGCCGATTCATCGGTGGATTGCGTGATTAGCAATTGCGTAATCAACCTCGCCATCGACAAGCCGGCCGTCTTTCGTGAGATTGCCCGTGTACTCAAGCCAGGTGGGCGTTTGGCTGTGAGCGATCTTGCCCTAAAACAGCCGCTACCGGCGGAAATCAGCAATGATATCATGGCCTATGTCGGCTGCATCGCTGGCGCGATTCCGATTGAAGCTTATCGGGCTGGCTTACTGGCGGCTGGATTCGCACACGTCGAAGTTGTCGACAGTGGAACCGACTTGAATGCATATGCCAAAGTCGAAAATCAGGGAGGCTGTTGCTCACCCGGCATGGCCTGCGAGACGAGCGACTTGCACAGTGCATTCATGGACCTCTTGAGCCGCTTTAACATCAACGATTTTGCGGCTAGTGTTAAGGTCTATGCGGTGAAGCCATAACCGCAGTCGTCCTGAAATCTCAATCGTTTTTTAGGAACGCCAACAAAAGAATCCATGTAGGCCGTGTGCCTGTTGACGACCTTGGCGGCGGTCAACAGGTTGAGGTTCTGGCTGAAGATCCTCACTTCCTTACAAGGAGCACACGACCATGTCCAAGATTCTCGCGATTGACCTGGGCAAGTTCAAATCCGTGACCTGCCTTTTGGATACCGAGACGAACGAAACCGAGTTCTGGACGATGTCCACCGATCGGCCGTACCTGCTGACAGTTCTGCAGAAGTACCAGCCCGATCTCGTCGTGATCGAGTCTTGTTCGACCTCCGGTTGGGTCCACGACACGTGCACGGCAGCCGGATTCAAAGTGTTGGTCTGCAATGCCAACCAAGAGGCCTGGAAATTGAAAAACGTCAAGCGCAAGACGGACCGCGACGATGCGCTCAAAGTGGCCAGGTTGGCCGCAGTCGGTCAGCTGGTGCCGGTGTACATATCCGGGCCTGCAGCCGCGTCGCTGCACGCCGCGAACTCGCTAATCCGCGACCGAGCGGCTACGCGGCGTCGCCGCCGCCAAGGAGGAGGCTCTGGGAAGTTTCACGATATCGCCACCGCGACGCAGCGAAGATCGTTTTCGCGCTCCAACAGTGCCTCGAACGCTTTGGCCGGCATCGGCCGGCCGAAAAGGTAGCCTTGTCCTTCGTCGCAGTCGTGGTCGCGGAGATAGATCAACTGCTCCTCTGACTCCACACCTTCGGCGATGACCGTGTGTCCAAGCGCATGCCCAAGGTCGATGATCGCCCTTGCGATGATCGCATCGTCCTGGCTTTCCGGCAGCCCGCGGACAAATGACTGGTCGATCTTCAACTTCTCCACCGGCAGGCGCCGTAGGTAAGTGAGCGACGAGTAGCCAGTGCCGAAGTCGTCGATCGACAGCCTCACCCCCATCTTCTTCAACGACGGGATCGCGTTGGCCACATGCTCATCCAGAAGCAAGAGTGTCTCGGTGACCTCCAATTCCAGGTATTGCGGCGGAAGCTGCACGCGCGCCAGAACGTCGGCAATGGACTGGCACAAATCACCGTGTTTGAAATTTGCCGCCGAAATGTTGACCGCGATGCGGCGGCGAGGCAATCCGGCGGCTTGCCAGGCCGCATTCTGCGCACATGCTTGCTCCAACACCCAACGACTTATCTCATGAATCAGACCACACTCTTCGGCGATGCCGATAAACATGCGCGGCGGCACCATACCGCGTGTTGGGTGATTCCAACGGATCAGCGCTTCCATGCCGGTAAGGCGGCGAGTTCGCAAATTCACTTGCGGCTGAAAATAAAGTACGAACTCGCGCTTCGCCATCGCCGCGTGAAGGTCGGATTCCAGGGCCAGCCGATCACGGAGTTGGTCGTTGAGTGCCGAAGTGAAGAATTGAAAATTGTTACGGCCCTCGCTCTTGGCCAGGTACATCGCCATGTCGGCGTTTCTGAGCAGTTCGCCCGTTCTTTTGCCGTCCAAGGGAAACACACTGATGCCGATGCTGGGTGAAATGTGGATGTCGCGGTCAGAAATTCGGAACGGCTTCGCCATCCAGCTGACAATCTTGCTCGCGAGCGTCGCCGCTCCTGGCAGGTTGGCAATCTCCGGCTGTAAGACGGCGAACTCGTCGCCGCCGATCCGCGCCACCGTGTCGCCCTCGCGCAAACAGCTTTCCAGACGCCTGGCGACGGCTTGCAGAAGCGAGTCGCCCACCGCATGTCCCAAGGTGTCGTTGATTACCTTGAATCGATCCAAATCGATAAAATGGAGGGCCAACGAGCGGGAATGACGCTTTGCCTGCTCCACGGCTTGTTCCAGCCGATTATGCAGCTCCGCCCGATTGCACAGCCCGGTGAGCGGGTCGTGGTAGGCCATATGCTCGATGCGGGCCTCGGCGTCTTTGCGGGCGGTGATATCCTCGTGAACGGCGATGAAATGAGTGATCTCACCGTTGGCATCGGTCAACGGAGTAATCGTCTGATGGACGGTGTAAAGTTCGCCGTTCTTGCGGCGCTCAACGATCTCGCCGCTCCATACCTTGCCCGCGAGAATCGTTTCCCAAACGTGTTTGTAAAATCCGGCGTCCTGTTTGCCTGACTTCAAAATGCGTGGCGTTTGATCGATAAGTTCCTCAATACTGAAGCCACTCAACCGGCAAAACGCCGCGTTGACCCAGGTGATGCGGCCTTGTTTGTCAGTAATAAAGATCGAATTGGCCGCCGCCGATAGCGCGGAGCTTTGCAGACGCATCTGCTCCTGGTTATGCACCTTGGCCGTAATGTCTTCTTTGACAGCGACAAAATTGGTGATCTCGTTTCGCTGATTGCGAACCGCCGACACGGAGGCCGATTCCCAATACAGGGTCCCGTCCTTTCTTTTGTTGCAGAATTCGCCCCGCCAATCTCGACCGGTAGTGATCGTCTCCCAAAGGTCACGATAAAACTGATCGTCGTGCCTGCCGGACTTCAGCATCCGTGGATTCTTTCCGATGGCCTCCGTCGCCAGGTAACCAGTCACCTCGGTGAATTTTGGATTTACGAATTCGATCGTGCCCTGCGCGTCGGTAATGACCACCGCGGCCGGGCTCTGCTCGACCGCCAGCGTGAGCTTCTTCATCTGGTCCTCGCGGGCACGCCGCTCCGTGATATCCTCGGCAATCCCCGCGCAGCGATATAATTTGCCGTGTATGTCTAACACGGGGTAAGCACGTGCGGAGATCCACCGGACGGCACCGTCCGGTCGAATGATCCGATACACGCTCGATTGCAGCCGTCCTCTCTCGATCTCTACCATACTCGCGAGGAATCCGTCACGATCTTCCGGATGGATCGCGTCGATGAACGAGCGTGGCGATTTCACTAGGCTCTCGCACGTCAGCCCCCAGATCTTCTCGTAAGCTGGACTGATGTAATACATCGTCGAAATTGAAACGTCGCAAACCCAGAACACCGCGTCGATGCTCTCCGCCATCTGCCGGAATAGCTCTTCAGACTCTTGCAGCGCGCGCTCCGCCTGTCGTTGCTCCGTTACGTCGCGTGAGTTGACAATCACGCCGAGAATGTCCGGCTCGTGTAGCTGGTTCTTCCCGACGGCCGCCAGGTAGCGCCAGGAGCCGTCCTTGCTTTGAAAGCGGAACTCGACTGATGCAGTTTGACCTTGTCGGGCGAGCACTTCCTGGAACGCACGTAGCACGGCCGGGAGATCGTCGGGATGAACGAAGTCGAACACCAGCCGTCCGGTCAGCTCGTCAGGCTGGTATCCCAAAAGTTGCTCGGTGGCGGGGTTTGCAAACCGGATGAAGCCGCGCTCGTCGAGAATCGTGATAATGTCCAACGAGCAATCAACAAGCTGCCGAAAGAACCGCTCGCGCGCAACATCGGGTGCTTCACCGCGCGCGGGATCAGTTTGCTGACTCAGATCTCGCATTTCAAGATTTCCTATGAACTCAGCCACACCTAAAGGCTAGCTCAGGAAATCACGATTTCATGGGATAGAACGTCGACGATCGAATTAGTGCCATATTAACGGCGATCCTCGACCGCATCTCGAGACTGGCGATCCCGCCGCCAGTTATCGGTCGGGTGCACAGATTGGAGCAACAACCCGGCCAAAAAAACCGGATCCCAGGATGAGCGCCGTTCCCTCGAGCCATACGGGATGCGGGGGCCTTGGGAGCGCCCGCCGAACAGGGGATCGCCGTGATTCTCGCGGTCTGGCCGCTTGGCGCGATATTTGCTCAACCTCATCACCCAGGTGAACCCGGTAACTCGAGTATTACAACAGTGGACGCTTCACATTAGCGGAAACTGAGTCAATCGCCACGAGGCGACACGTCACTCAACAAGGTAGTGGGCGCCGGAGTGGACCGTAGCGACCCTGCAGGACAAGCTCCGTTTTGGCTCGGACTGGTCGTTCGCGAACCAGGCTGAGCGCCCATCGCCGCGCATCTCAATGAGAATTCCCCGCCCCGGATGACACAATTCGAATCTGGGGTAATTATCTCGGTTCGCCCCTCCTAAGACGAAATCTAGTCGGCTGTCGTGCCACGAGGTGGCCAAGATCGGCACTGGCGGGGAGTTATCGGTGTCGTGACTCTTGCGATTCTGGATCGGCTCCAGGGTTATTCGAAATGGGAAATGTCGCGTTTGTGAACTTGAGGAATGCAGAATGATGGCCAGTTTGGAACGAAGCCCGCTGGACGAGGATATACAGAACTATGCACAGAACATTGTCGATACGGTTCGCGAGCCCCTGCTGATCCTTGACCAAACGCTGCGCGTCCAATCCGCCAACCGCGCCTTCTACCAGACGTTCCACGTTTCGCCTGTGGAGACCGAGGGCCGCCTCATCTACGAGTTGGGCAACGGCCAGTGGGACATAGCCGAGCTGCGGACCCTGCTCGAAGACATCATCCCGAAGAGCTCCGTCTTCGACGACTTCGAGCTTGAGCACACCTTCCCGGACATCGGCCGCAGGGTGATGCTGCTCAACGCCCGCAAACTCCAGGCGGGACAACATGGCAAGTTGCTGGTCCTAGCAATGGAAGACGTGACCGCGCGGCGGCGTTCCCAGGCGGATCTGAAGGCCATCGAAACCTACGCACAGAACATTGTCGATACGGTTCGCGAGCCCCTGCTGATCCTCGACAAGACGCTGCGCGTCCGGTCCGCCAACCGCGCGTTCTACCAGACGTTCCACGTCTCGCCCGAGGAGACCGAGGGCCGCCTCATCTACGAGTTGGGCAACGGCCAGTGGGACATTCCCGACCTGCGGACCCTGCTCGAGGACATCGTCCCGAAGAGCTCGGTCTTCGAAGACTTTGAGCTCGATCACACCTTCCCAATGATCGGCCGCAGGGTGATGCTGCTC
>PLYM01000249.1 GCA_003153375.1 Planctomycetaceae bacterium | reverse complement strand
CGGGCACGTCGTCAATTCGGGCGTTTTGGCTGAATTGCAACGCCCGGACATAAGCGACGATCGCCCAACGATCGAAAACGTCAATCCGATTGGCATAACTGGGCATGGCGCCGAAACCATTGGTGACAACGTCGAAGAAGTATCCCGACGGAGCATCGCGCAGGCGGGCAATGTGCAATGGTGGCGGTTTGCGAAAGCCGCGGCGGACAATCATGCCGTCCCCGTTGCCGGTGCGGCCGTGGCAGACGGAACAGTAGATATCGAACCGCTCACGTCCTCGCGTCATCAGCGCGTGGCGCAGCTCGGCCGGCTCGGTTTGATCCAGCGGCTGATCGAATTGCCGAGGGTTGCGGTCGTACACCCAGCGATAGGCAGCTTGGGGAATTTGGCTTGACAGCTTGCCGCCCTCTTTGCCCGTATAGAGTGACTCGTCGTCGCGAAGCTCGCCGCGTGCGACCGTACCCTCGACGTGCGGCCGCGCGGAGAGTCCGTCGGGAAAGAAATCGCTTTCGGCCAGGGGCTTGTAGCGCGGCTGGTCGTACATATCCAAGCGATCGCAACCGCCAAAGATCGTCAGGACGGTCAGCACAGTCAACGCGGTGAGAGAGCGACGCCTTACGTTCCGCCATGCGCACTTCTTCATGGCTGCACCTCATAAACCTTCGGTGTCAGTGCTTCCAAGAACTGTCGCGTATGGTCCCGTGTGAAGAGCGGGTCGCGAGCTTGAATGCACAGGAAAAACCGGTCGCGACTGGCCAGTTTGAACGCCGGGACGTTGAACAGCGGATGGTACGGGTGCGGCAGGCCGTTGAGTGCGAGCATTCCGAAAAAAGCGGCAAACGATGCCCCCAATACTGTCAACTCGAACGTGATCGGGATGAATGCCGGCCAACTGTGCAGCGGCCGACCGCCCACGTTAATCGGGTAGCTAATCACCGACGCGTAGTAGAGCATGAAGTACGCCACACAACCTCCAACAATCCCACCAGCAAGAGTCAACAGCGGCAATCGCGTTGGTCGCCGTCCGAGCGCCTCGAACAGGCCATCGAGCGGGAAGGGTGTGTAGCCGTTCATTTGCCGATAGCCGGCGGCGTACGCCTTGTGGACCGCGGCGATCAACGCCTCGCCCTGTTCGAACTCGGCCAACAGGCCGTACGGCAACTTTGGTTTTTGCGGCGCGCCCATCTTCAGGCCTTTTCCTCCGTCTCGTGAACCAACTCCCGTAGTTCGAAGATCGAGATCATCGGCAACAGGCGGATGAACAAGAACAACAGCGTAAAAAACAGCCCCAGCGAACCGACAAAGTGAACGAAGTCCCAAATTGTTGGGTAGTACATTCCCCAGGCAGATGGGAGGAAATCGCGATGCAGGCTGACAACCACGATCACAAACCGCTCCAGCCACATGCCGACGTTGATCACGAGCGAAATCACGAATAGCACCGGCACGCTACGGCGCACCGACCGAAACCACAACAATTGGGGCGTTACGATGTTGCAGGCGATCAATGCCCAATAACTCCAAGCGTAAGGCCCTAGTGCCCGGTTGATCGTCACATATCGCTCGTATGGGTTGCCGCTGTAATACGAGAAGAACACTTCAGCCGTGTAGCCGTAGGCCACGATCGAGCCAGTCGCCAAGATGATCTTGGCCATGTTGTCGAGGTGCCGCAGAGTGACGAAGGATTGCAATCCATACACAGCCCGCAGCGGGATCGCGAGCGTCACCACCATTGCGAAACCCGAGAAGATCGCGCCAGCCACGAAATACGGAGGGAAGATCGTGGTGTGCCAGCCGGGCACGATGGCGGCGGCGAAGTCCATGCCCACGATGCTGTGCACTGAAACGACCAGCGGCGTCGCTAACCCGGCCATCAGCAAATAGGCCGTCGCATAGCGATGCCAGTGAACGGCCGAGCCACGCCATCCCATCGCCAGCATGCCGTAGACAATTTGGGCGAAGCGGCTCGGAGTCCGATCGCGAAGAGTGGCCAGATCTGGAATCAGGCCGGTGTACCAGAACAATATCGAAACCGTGAAATAGGTGAGCACCGCAAATACGTCCCAAACCAGGGGACTGCGGAATTGCGGCCAAAGATCCATGGTGTTTGGATAGGGCATGAGCCAGTGGAAGACCCACGGCCGCCCCAGGTGCAGCAATGGGAACAAGCCCGCGCAGGCGACCGCGAAAAGCGTCATGGCCTCGGCAAAGCGGTTAATGCTGGTCCGCCAGTCCTGACTCAACAGCAACAAAATCGCGGAGATCAGCGTGCCGGCGTGCGCAATGCCCACCCACCACACGAAGTTGACGATCGGAAAGGCCCAGCCGATCGGAATCGTCGTGCCCCAGATGCCGACTCCCTTCGCGAACAGATAAGCGGTGGCGTAGAGGAACGCCATCAACAGCACGAACGAGATACCGAAGCCGACAAACCAACCCTTTGGCGTGTGGCGAGTGAGAACGATGGCGCTAATTTGGTCCGTGACCGAGGCGTAGGTTTGGCCGGGTTCCAGTGTTGGCGCTTCGCCCGACGTATGCGGTTCGATGGCGACATCGGCTGGGTTGCCGCGCGAATCGCTCACGGTTGGCCCCTTTCGATGCGGTACAACTCGGTCGGCTCGATCGGCGGTGTGTCCGTCGTGGCGGGGGCTGCCAGGTCGGGGTGCGGGTTGCGAATACGTGCCAGATAAGTGGTCCGCGGGAGCGTGTTCAACTCAGCCAGCAACGAATAGTTGAGCGGAGAATCCTTGAGCCTGGCGACCCGGCTGGCTTGGTCGTGGATGTTGCCGAACACGATCGCCTGCGTGGGGCAGGCGGCCTGACAGGCGGTGATAATCTCCCCGTCGCGCACCGGGCGGTTTTGCTTTTGGGCTTCGATCTTGGATTCGTTGATTCGCTGTACGCAATAGGTGCATTTCTCCATCACTCCGCGACTGCGGACCGTAACGTCCGGATTGCGAAGCAGTTTGAGAACCGGGGCCTGGTCCCCCTCGTATCCGAACTCGGCGTCGTAGTTCAGGAAGTTAAACCGCCGCACCTTGTAGGGGCAGTTGTNNTCAGCCCTTCGTGGCTGTGAACCGTCGCCCCCACCGGACAGACCAACTCACAGGGTGCGTTCTCGCAGTGCATGCAGGTGACAGGCTGGAAATACGTTTCGGGGTTGTCCAGCGTCCCTTTGTAGTAGCGATCAATCCGCAGCCAGTGCATCTCGCGTCCTTTGGCGACCTGTTCCTTACCGACAATCGGAATATTGTTCTCCGCCTGGCAAGCGACGACGCAGGCGTTGCATCCCATGCACGCCGTTTGGTCAATGGCCATTCCCCAGGCGTTTTCCGACTCCTCATGCTTAGGAAAGAACGTGGGCTGATTTTCAGGGTGACGGCTCTTGGCTTCGATGAGATCAGCGTCCTGCTCGAACTGCGCCAGCGTTCCGACTTGCACGAGCCCGCGTCCTTCCATGCTGTAGTGGTTCTGGGTTACCGCGAGCGGGCTTTGCCCGGCGGTCCGCTTCAGTTCGACTCCGCCCGCGAACCATTCCGGCCGGACGCTCCTGAGGATGTATGCGTTCACGCCTCTGCCGTTACCGATTCGACCGCTACGCGTGCGGCCGTAGCCGAACGCCAGCGAGATCGAATCATTCGGTTGGCCGGGCACAATCCAGATTGGCGCACGAACAGTACGTTCGCCAATCGACAGCTCGACCAGGTCATGGTTCGAAACGCCGAGTCGTTCGGCAGTGCGCGGGCTGACAAGGGCAGCGTTGTCCCAGGTGAGCTTGGTTAGTGGCTTGGGCAGTTCTTGTAACCATCCGTTATTGGCAAAGCGGCCATCCCAGATCGTGGGGTCGGGGCAAAAGCTGACTTCGAGTGCGCGCTGGCCAGTATCTCGCGACGCAGTCTCGGTAACGGCGTCGGTAAACGACCAGGTTACCTGACGCGGCTTGGCCCTTGTGTCGGGCACCACGCCGTCGTGCAAAGACTTCCGCCAGCGACCTTCGAAATCGTCGTCCCCCAAGCGCCGTTTCCAATACTGTCGGACGATCTCGTGCGAGGTCAGTTCCGGGTGGCCAGACAATAAGGCCAACACCTCGTGGGCGGTTCGGCCTTGGTAGAGCGGCGCGATCAGCGGCTGCTGAATCGTGGCCGTACCATCGAATGCACGTGCGTCTCCCCACGATTCGAGGTAGTGGGCGGCCGGGATGTGCCAGTGCGAAACGAACGAGGTTTCGTCGAAGTATTCCGAGAGATGAACCCGCAACTTGACTTGCTCGTAATGTTTGCCGAAGTCCAGCTCGCCGGGCGCGTTGTAGACAGGATTGCCGCCCAGGACGATCAGTAGCTCGACTTTTCCGGCGCGCATCGATTCGACCAAGTCGCTCAACGATGCGAGTTGATTGATCGGTTCAGCCTCGACGGGTGGAATGTATTCGACGGTCGTTCCCACATTGCCGAGTGAGCGGTTGATCGCGTGCGCAAGGGCGTGGACGATTGCCCCTTGACCGTCGCCGGCAATCACCAGGCTGGCGCCCTTGTGGACCTCCAGATCCGAAACCAACGCCGCCAACCATGCCGCTGGCACGTCGTCAGCCGCTTGAGTTGGGCCGCCGCCGACTTCGACGCCGAGCTTCGCGGCTAGGGTGCGGGCAAAACTTTCGACGTCGTCAGCCCGCATCGGCAACCGATGGTCGGCCACCGCGCCCGACAACCCCGGCGTGCTCTCCACAGCATACAGTCGATTCATCGTGTGCCGTGGGCCTGCAGGTGGTCCTTCCCCGCGCGCCAGTTTTCGCCGGTCCATAAAGTCACGGGCATACCGCACGCTTCCCGGCATGGCGGTCAGAAACTCGGCGTCCAGGGCCAACACCACATCGGCCTTATCGAAGTGACAGATCGAATCGACGTGCTCGCCGAAGGCCAGCTTCGCGCCGGCGCGCACGTTATCTCTTCCGACGGGCTCGTACTGGTGCCATTTTGCTTCCGGCAGATCCTTCAACAATGTGCGTAATTGGTCAGCCATCGCGGGCGATGTAATGGTTTCGGTCAGGATTGCAAGTCCCTTGCCATTACGCCCATGGAGAGCGGGCAACTCGGCTGAGATCGTCGTGAGGAATTCGCCCCAGGTGCTGATTTGGCCTCCCTTCATCGTCGTCTGGGAGCGGTCCGGATCGTAGAGCGAAAGAATCGAAGCCTGGGCGAAGGCATCGGTGGCACCCAGGCTGGCCGGGTGCTCGGGGTTGCCCTCAATCTTGGTAGGCCGACCCAGGTGGCTTTCGACCAACAAACCCGTCGCATAACCGCCCAACGTGGTGCAAGTCGCAAAAAACTGCGGCTGGCCCGGTACACAATCTTCAGGTTGGCGGACGTAAGGCACGATCTTTTCGTCTGGCTGGCGCATGCAGCCGCCTAGTCCGACGCCTGCCAACCCGAGTGAAGCGGCCATCAACTTGAGAAAACTTCGGCGGGCAACTGTATCCATCCACTCGCCGCTTTGTCGCGGAAACTCGTGGCTGACGTAGTCCAGGAATTCTGGGGTCTCAGCCAGCTCGTCGAGGCTCCGCCAGAATTCCTGGTTATCGCCGCTGGAAAGACGAGTACGGAGCGCGTCCCATTTCGTGGTTGAAGGACTGTCGAGCGTGGCAGGGGAATCCGGCGAGGGTTGTCCGACGTCAGTCATGCTGTGGTCCTTGATGGTCATCGATGGCAAATCGAGCAATCGGTGAGCTGTTTCGTTTCGATGCCGTATTCTTTCAATAATTCCAGGCCATGCTCATGGGCCTTGGTTTGGGTCAACTTGCCGAAATGGTAAATGTCCTCACGGTCGCGGACAAACTGATCGGGCTCGCGGTGGCACTCCAGACACCAGCTCATTTGCAGGGTGTGGACACGCCGCATCAGTGGCATTTGGTCGACGCGCCCGTGGCAGCTTTCGCAGCCGATTCCCTTGGCGATATGGATGCTGTGGTCGAAGTAAACGAAATCAGGCAAGTCATGCACGCGAGTCCACTTCAGCGGCTTACCGCTACGGTAGCTCTCGCGCACCGGTTCGAGCATCGGGCTGTCTTTCCAGACTTGTGAGTGACATCCCATGCAGACTTCGGTAGCCGGCAATCCGGCGAATGCCGATTTCTCGACCGTCGTATGGCAATAACGGCAGTCGATTCCCAGCCCGTTCACGTGGTGCCCGTGACTGAAGGGGACAGGCTGATCGCGCACCACGTCGGCCTCGGTGACGTAAGGAGAGCGATTGATGCGGTCCCAAGCAAAGGCAATCGCGGTGGCGATGAACAGCCCGCCGAAGATTGTCACCTTCGCGAACGTATTCATACTGGGATGAAAGATTTGTGCCATCGAAATCTACTTTCGAGCGGCTGGCGATCGTCATATCGCAACGATAACTCTAGCAGAGCCTGAGCAATTCCTGAAAATTGTCTTTGAACTCGGGGTCGGCATTGAATCCGCGTATTCCCGAAACGAGGTCAATCGTCCCTATCATGTGCGCGCCGGAGAAGTCATTTGTACCGAACGTGTTCAACCTCATTTAGGGGCAGTGGTCATTCTGAACGACCCGGGTTTCGTTTGCCAGTTCGCCAAGTCTCGATCGCGGCGGTATCGAGCGCGATGTCTTTGGCAGTCATCTGGTGGAGTTCGCTTCGTTGATGCTCCGGAAGCAGCTCCAACATTCGCTTGAGCCGAAGGGGTCTGTCATCAGCCCCTGTGCCGACGCTCACAATTTCGGCGAGGTAAATGGTCCTATCTCCGGTGTCCAGCGATGCCTCGACTCGGCATTCCATCCAAAGGATGGCGTCTTCAAGGAGCGGGCTCCCTGTCGTTCCCCTTCTGGTTGGGAGGCCGGCAAACTTGTCGCTCGTACGTCCGGAATGGAGACCAAAACGATCAACCCACTCCAGCTGCGTCTCACCGACAAGGTGGAGGGCGAACGACTGAGAGCCCTCGATCAAACCCCAGGTGTGGTGGTGCCTCGCGATGGCCGCAACCATGCGTGGACGGGCCGGAACCAGAGATGCCTTTTGGACGAAGGTCGCGATCAGCCCGCTTTGCTCGTCGCCGAAGCGGGCGGTCACTGCCCATAGAACAGGATCGAGCACTGAGTTGAGAAGTTCATCAAACTCTGTCGAGTTCTTGAGCATCTGACGAGCCAACGTTGAAGACAGTGCTGAGCCCCGCGCACATTCTATCATTTTGAGGCTGGACGTCCGGGACGGCGCGAGCTAAGGGCGAACGTCTGCGATCCCTGGGACCCCAGCAGCACGCAGCGAAGGTGAGTCGTTTTTGAAAACGGAGGGCGTCCGAACTTCGAGTCGCCCTTCGGGATCCAAAAGTTGGGTTGCCCGACCTCGCGCTTCGTCGTGTGGGACGATAATCTCTTTAACCAACGAGGCCCTCATTGCCGGCCCTGCACCCCGGCTAGACGGCGTCTTGGGACTGCTGGCCTCAGAGTTAGCCAACGGCAGCAACCAGACACCTGTTGACGCAGTTTGACGGAGCAGGAGACAATGTCGAACCTCGGAACGTTTGGTGAGACCAAATGTAACCAGCCTTTCCGAGCCTCGCGCAGGCCGCAACATGTTCGGAGATTTCGGTGTTTGAATCGTTCTGGAGGCTACTGACAAAGTACGTCCTTTCACCGAGAGCCGAGTCGGCTGAAGTTGAAGAACGGGTGCGCCGCGCAAAGGCCAAGCTGCCCCCACCCGTGATCTGGCTGCTTGGCAAAACGCAGGCCGGCAAGACTTCCATAATTCGCGCGATCACAGGCAGCACTGAAGCAGAAATCGGTAATGGGTTTCGGCCCTGTACTCGCACAGCGAGGCTGTACTCATTTCCCAGTGAAGGCGACTGCCTCTTGCGTTTCCTGGACACACGCGGGCTCGGCGAATCGAATTACGATCCTGCCGATGACATAGCCTATTGCCAAGGGCAAGCACACATCCTCATGGTGGTCGCGCGAGCCATGGACCACGCGCAGAATCGCGTGCACGAGGCTCTTTCGACGATCCGTCGAGCAAAGCCCAAATGGCCGGTCATCGTCGCACAAACCGCATTGCATGACGGCTACGACGGGAGGACCGCCCATTCCGACCCGTATCCGTTTGAGACTGAACCTTGGTCTGAAATTGTGCCCATCGACTTGGCTCGCTCGCTCAAGTATCAGCGCCAGGAATTTGCAGGACTGGGCAATCGTTTTGTGGCGGTCGACTTTACGCTGCCGGACGATGGGCTGCTGCCCGAGTTCTATGGAAAGGAGGCGCTTGGGAGTGCTATCGAAGCCGCACTTCCCCTCGGGCTGCGCGACATGTTGGAGCAACAGCAAGAATTCCAAGCAGGTCTCGATGATCTTTACTACCGGACGGCCTGGCCGCATGTTGTCGCTTACTCGGTTGCTGCTGGAGCGGCCGGTGCCGTGCCCCTTCCAGTGTTCAACTTCTCGGCGGTTGTGGCAATTGACGCACAGTTGTTTCGCGTGATCGCTTCGATATATGAGCAGCCCTTAACGATGCAATTGATGGGCGAGCTGAGCAGTGCGCTTGGCACGGGCTTTCTCCTTCGATTGGGCGGCCGTTCGTTGCTGGTTCTGATCCCTGGTATAGGGAGTGCCGCAGCCTCGATTTATTCGGCGGCCATGACCTACGCGCTTGGCCGAACTCTGTGTTGGTACTTCTCGCAAACGGGGAAAGGCATCATTCCCCAAGCGGAGGACATTCGGAAATTCTTTGCGCAGGTATTCGAGGAAGGCCGCCGCCGGTTTACCGAGTTCTTCAAGAGCAAGAAGCGAACGCCATCACCAACTGATCCTCCGCCGGAAGAAAAATGAGCCGCTGGAAATGGAATTTTGCCGTGCGATTGCTGGTTTTCGGCCTTCCGTACGCGCTGTTGATGGTGTTCGGCTGTTTGTGGCTCTACGAACGTCGCTATTTTTTTCATTTTGCTTGCGCAGCCGCCGTCCTAGCGGTTGTCGGCGGGCTTCTGATTCGTTGGATTAATTCGACACTGGAAAAAAGGCGGTCGTCGCCTTCCCCGGTCAACACCTGGCCCCCTGCCGGTGAAAGGGCGTGGAAAAAAGTGGAGGCGATTGCAGCTCGCACCGAGGCCTGTCCGCCACCCTTCACTGATGCCAATGGATGGACTGCGTTGGTCCGCGAAATCTTTGACGTAGTTGCCAGGGAGTTTTACTCGAAGTCAGCACAGCCCGAGCTAGAGGTGACTGCAACTGATGCACTTCGGGTTGTTGAATTAGTCGCCAGCGACCTTCGTAGATTCTTGAAAGAGCAAGTTCCGGGCTCGGATCAAATCACGATTCACAATTTTCAGAAGATCATGCAATGGGGGCCAATTGCATCTCAACTCTTCTCGGGAGTGTACAACGTCTATCGGCTTGTGCGACTCACCTTCAGTCCTCAAACGGCACTGATCAATGAAACACAATTCGCTCTCGCTGGTGGAAGTACGTCGAATCTTTTGGCTGACCTGCCCAAAATGGCGGCCGGCTTTTGCGTGCAGCGGGCGGGCTGCTATGCGATCCAGCTCTACAGCGGGCAGATTACTCTCAGCGACCCCGAGTTTGCTGACCTGGGTGCAGACAAGCCGCTGCGCGTTCTCGTTCTTGGGCAAACCAAGGCGGGGAAATCAAGTCTTATCAATGCGCTGTTTGGCGAAGTGCGCGCCGCCACCGACGTATTGCCATGCACCGACGCCATCACTCAGTACATATTCGCGCGACCAGGACTTCCGAATGCGATTGTGTTTGACACGATCGGATTTGCAGGCAAGGGGGACGAAGCGGCGATTAAGAAGCGCGGTGGCGTCAGCTCCGTTTCCAGAGGGTCAGTCTGAAATCACGATTCGATTTCGGGTGCATTCAGAAGTCCAGATTCACTGCGGCGACAGAGAGCATCAAGAGCGCCACGAGGACCGCCCATTCGATATTTCCGCGCGATCTGGTTCGAAGCCGATGACCTGCCCAAAAAAGGCCCGTCGCGA
>PLYM01000012.1 GCA_003153375.1 Planctomycetaceae bacterium | reverse complement strand
CGTTGGAAGATTGGGGCAAGCTAATTGGCGACGTCCCCAGTGCCACGGCGATTCTCGATCGGTTCCTGCACCACGCCGAGGTATTGACCTTCAGCGGCAAGAGTTATCGCCTGCGAAATCAATCGGCTCCAACACCAACGAGTGAGGACGAGTCAAAAGGGGCCAATGCGCCCACCGGCTCGGTGCCGAAGAAGCGGAGCAAAACGACTCCCCCAGAAACCGGCACCGCCGGTCCCGAAACCGACCCGACTTGCAAAACGTAACGATTTTAGCGATTATCAACCATCATCCCCGGCTGCTTTTGAAGCGCCCCAACGTGGCCCCTTTTGAAGCGCCCACTGACACAGTTTCAAGAAGACCAGTGCCGTCTTCGCCAGGGCCACGCCGACGCCAACTTCAGCATCCTCCGCCGAGCGGCCTTGGCACTGTTAAAGAACGAGAGCACCGCCAAGGTCGGCATCAAGAACAAACGACTGATCGCCGGCTGGAACGAAACCTACCTCGAACAAGTCCTGCTCGGAACATGACTTATCGTGCAATCGCCCTGCGGGCAATGCCCGTCAGCCCCACCGTCCAAGCGGAAACGGCAGGTTAGTCTCATTTACTCAAGTCTGCGTGACACTCGCAAAAAAGGACCGATTTTCAGGATGCTGGCCGATGCAGACTCGGCGATGCTGGGCGCGTCTGTCACATCGCCCAAGAGTGTCGGGACCGATCGGCTTGCGGTACACTGGGATTGGTGCTGTATCAGGACCGGCAGATCTTATAGTTGTGCAAAAACAACGTGAAGCAGACGCAGCTGATTGCTGTTCTTATCTCGCTACCCTTCGTCGTATCGGCGCGCGCCGAAGATTGGCCGCAGTGGCTGGGACCGACTCGCGATGGTGTATGGACTGAGCAAGGTGTTCTGAAAACTTTCGCGCCGGGCGGCTTGAAGATTCGCTGGCGAACGGCGGTCGGACTGGGATTATCGAGTCCGGTCGTCGCGGAGAGTCGTGTTTTCCTGACCGACGTGCAGTTGACCCGCCCGCTGACGAAAGAGCGTGTTCTTTGCTTCGAGGCTGCCAGCGGCAAACCACTTTGGACGTATTCCCACGATGCAGAATATCCCGAAAGTGGCCCCGGTCAATCCGCGTCAGGTCCCGTTTCCACACCCATTTGTCACAACGGGAAAGTGTATACGATTGGGAAGAGTGACTTGCTTTGCCTCGACGCCACGGGCGGGAAGCTCCTTTGGAAGAAGGCCCTCGACGAGGAGTACCAGGTACAGGCGTTCTTGACGTATGCGTCACCACTCGTCGAAGGCAATCTGCTCGTCATCTTCGCCGGCCGGTTCAGTGGCGATCCCACGGCTTGTGTAATTGCCATCGACAAAGATTCCGGGAAGACCGCGTGGCGTGCTGTGACGGACTATCCGGCGATGAGTTCCCCCATCGTCGTTTGCGCGGCGGGCAAACGACAGCTCATTGTCTGGTCGCAGCAGGCCGTGACTTCCCTCGATGCGGCGACGGGCGATGTCTGCTGGCGCGAGGCAACGCGACCCCAGAATCAAAGTTCGGCGGTTTCCACGCCGGTCGCGCAAGGGAACCTGCTGCTCGTCGGAGGCTTGATGATGAAACTCGACCCGGCAATGCCAGCCGCCGTCGTGCTCTGGCCGGAGTCGAAATCGCCAGCCCGTCGCAATCTCAGCAACACCTCGACACCCATTCTGCGGGGCGATTATGTGTTTTCCGCCCGGACCTCGGGGCATTTGGTCTGCCTGGAGGCGGCCACCGGCAAGGAACTGTGGCAAACCGACAAAGTAACGGAACTGGGCACGGGAGCCAGCATCCATCTGACCACCAACGGGGACAAGGCGTTTCTCTACACCGACCGAGGGGAGCTGATCCTCGCGAACTTGCATGGCCAGGGATACGAGGAGATCGGCCGCGCCGCCCTTTTGGAGCCCACGTCTCCCTATGAAGGCAGAAAGTTCGCCTGGCCTCCGCCGGCGTATGCGGAGCGCTGCATCTTCGCCCGTAGCGACAAGGAACTAGTTTGCGCCTCTTTAGCGGAGTAAGCGGTTTCAGCTCGAAGTTGCCCTGCTTCTCTGCCAACTCTAGCCGCACGGTGTCCGATCTCTTGTGCCGCCAACACGCACTGTAGTTGGAGCAAGCGATTTCTCTCGGCCCACGCGAGGACGTGGACGACATCTACCGCGTCTTCGAAAATGTTCACGACGAGCGCGCCGCGCTGGCTAGCTGGTCCCGGTGCGAGGGGAATAGCGGATCGAGCAACCTCTTGGACCCGCTGGAGCGCTTCGCTAACATCGCCCGGAGTGTGTCAGCCCGAAGCCCGCAATGTCTTGGCCGGCAGATGATTTTCGGCTTAGGCGGACGGTCGGGGCCGACCTTTTCGGGCCGGCCGCTGGCCACGTTGCCCCACAGTCGTCCCAAGAACTCGTGAGAACAGCCTTGATTTCTGATAGTCCCATCTAACGACCCTATTCCGGCACTGCTGCCACCTCCCGTCAACTCCGTGCGTCCGGCGCCCAGGACCGGTAGACTAAGTGCCAGCGGAGATCGTCCCGCAGCGCACACAGTTAAAAGGAGAAGAGAGATGACGCTATGCCCAATCGCTCTGGCCGTGGGCTGCATGAAATGCCCGGCGTTCTCAGTCTGTCCTCTGAAAGGCGTCATCGGCGATTACCGGAAGCCAGAGAAAACGCAAACCAACCAGCACTCGGACAGGGCAAAGAAATAACCGAGCCGGTGAAGGCATGAGGAAAGTCTGCGATGTCGCCAATAGGCGCGCCTGACGTCGCGTGGTCTAGCGACAATTGCGGCGCTGTTCATTCTGGAGTCGTGAAAACGCACGGTGCTCTCAAGCCTCCTCCAGTCCTTGAAGTAGCGGCATCTGGGAACTCTGGGATGGCCTTCCGCGTCAAAGGATCAGACGCACATCAAGTCTGACAACAGAGCAATCCCATGTTTGTCGCATCCGACGGCGCTCGCCTTATCGGGTATGCCCGCGTCAGTACCCAGGACCAAGACCTGGCGCTCCAAATCGACGCTCTTTTGAAATACGGCGTCGCCAAGGAACTGATCTTCACCGACAAGGCTTCGGGCGCAACACACCAACGACCCGGTCTCGAAACATGTCTCGCAAAACTCCGAGACGGGGATGTGTTGCTTGTCTGGCGGCTGGATCGACTGGGACGATCGATGCGACACCTCGTGGCACTGATCGATCAACTGCGCGACAGAAACATCGGCTTCCGCTCCGTCTGCGACGGGGTGATCGACACCAAGACACCGTCGGGTGAGTTGATCTTTATGGTCTTCTCGGCGCTCGCACAGTTCGAGCGTCGTCTCATTCAAGAAAGGACGAAAGCTGGTCTGG
>PLYM01000017.1 GCA_003153375.1 Planctomycetaceae bacterium | reverse complement strand
ACACGGTATCTACGGCAGTCAAAAGTGGCCGAAGTGTTGGGCGAGCGTGACGATCTGGAGTCAGCTTGTCGCAACACCGTGGCGGCCACGATGCGGCAATTGGGTCTGACCAGCTGCGTCTGCAAGGCATTCAAGCCGACGACGACTCAAGCGGACCCCACGAAACAACCAGCCGAGAACAAACTGGCCCAAGACTTCACGGCCGACGAGCCCAACCGCAAGTGGGTGACCGACATCACGTACCTGCCGACAGCCGCAGGCTGGGTCTACCTGGCTGTGGTCATGGACTTGTTCAGTCGCAAAGTTGTCGGCTGGTCGCTGAGCACATCCATGGCAACCGACTTCGTGTGCGAGGCCTTGAGCCGCGCCATCGAATCTCGACGACCCAACGGACGCCAGCTCATGCACCATTCGGATCGTGGCTGTCAGTACACAAGCGATGCTTACCAGAAGACGCTCCGCCTGTTGGGCATCGAGTGCTCGATGAGCCGCACCGGTTGCTGTTACGACAATGCAGCAATGGAACGCTTCTTCTGGTCGCTCAAGCACGAGTGGACCAACCGTACGACTTACACCGATCTCGATGATGCCCGACTGAGTGTGTTCAAATACATCGAAACCTTTTACAATCCCGTACGTCTTCACCAGACGCTCGGATACCTTTCACCCAACCAATACGAAGCCGAATACGCCCCGGCTCAAGCGGCGTAATTCATCTCCCGCCAGAATCCGCCGTTCCTGGACCATCGCAACTGACGGCAACG
The DNA here is from genome assembly GCA_003153375.1 of Planctomycetaceae bacterium. Classification (GTDB taxonomy): domain Bacteria; phylum Planctomycetota; class Planctomycetia; order Pirellulales; family PALSA-1355; genus PALSA-1355. Next base: position 1,790 of record PLYM01000017.1, on the reverse strand, counting down.
ACCTGGAACACGTCGAGAGGCATTTGACCGCGGCACGAAAAAATGGCCGGCCAAAGGGGAATAAGCTCGACCGAACTCGTCTCTAAGTCTGTAGGCGGATAGCACAAGCCAGACTTCCTGCGCGTGCCAACGTCACAAAACCTCAGGGGGTCCCGGTTATGAAGCGAATCATCACGTTCTGTATGCTCTTGAGCCTGATCACCGTGTTCTCAATGGGCTGCGACAAGAAGGCCACCGACGCCAAGAAAACGGAAACGACCGTCACGACGCCCGAAGGTTCGACCACCGTCACGGACGAGCAAAAGGTAGAGACAAAGACGCCGCCGGAAGCGACGAAGTAGTTTCCCGCAAGCGTAAAGAAGCCCCATCCGAGCCGGTGGGGTTTTTTATGCGCTGAACGCGCCAGAGCCCCGCTAACGCACGCGAGGGCTGAGCGCCCCGCAATCACCGCCGGACATTTGCGCTCACCCTGGGCGATTCTGGTGGGCCGTTCTCGGCGCTGGTGTCGCTTGCTACGCGCCCTCGAGTTTTGCCGCCTTCGCACGACGGATCGCCCGCTGACGATTATGGCGAATCGTGCTAACAGACCGTTCCAGTTCTCGACCGAGTCGGGCCTAGGCGCGAAGAACAACACGTGCCACAGCACGCATGCACCCTGATGGGCGCAGCGCGCCGCGAGTTTGAGTCAGGTCGTCGATACCGCCAAAACCACGATGCGTAGCGCGAGAGTCTCCCTAACCCTTGCAAGACCGTCGGGCGCGACAGACAATGCTGCACGATCGAGCGACATTTTCGGGCGAGCTACGCCGATATGCGTCGTCACAGACGCTATCGCAATGCGGTCGGCACATCGACCAGCGGACGATTGTCGCGGGCTTGCTGAGGCTTGGTCCAGGTGTTCCTCCAGAACTGTGCGAATATCGCGCCGATGCCCGAACGCACCGTTTGGTGATATTCGGAGCCGGCCGGCAATGCTTCCATCATCCGGCGGTGTGCTCGCCCCAAGGCGTGATAGGGCAAGCTTGGGAACATGTGATGGAGCGCGTGATAGCGCAGACCGAGCGGCACGAAGAGTTCCGTGACGATCCCCCTGCCGGGCAGCGTGATCGAATCCTGCAATTGACCCAGGTAGCTAAGCTGCCCCTCGTCGCTCAGATAATTGTGCAGACACAGGACGCGAACAAAGTTGAGCGAAAGCACGGACGCGGCGATCACGAACATTAGGGCCACTCGCGTCCATTCGAATACTCCCAGACCAACGAGCACCAATGGGAACCACACTCGCACGCAGCATGCCAGGTCGAGAAAGGCCCAGTATCTGAGCGGTGTGTTCGGGGTGATCGCCAACCGATGGCGGAAGTTGACGATGCCGAACGACGAAAATCGCTCAAGCAGCCACGGCCGAAACGGAGGATAGAGGAACGAAATCGGCGTCAGGATCGTAAACCGGAAAACGACCACGTAGGGCTGCACGAGTGTGAGCAGCAGGAAGTAACCAATCGTGCGCGGAGGATCGACACCGAAGGGAAGGTACTCGCCGTCGCGGTCGGTGCCATAGCTGTCGCAGCGGTGATGATCCAAATGATGGGCATAGGCGAACGAGGGAAATAAGAATGGGATGCCGCATAGCAGGTCCCAGGCGATCTGAAACGAGCGCAGGTTCCCTTCATGCATGTGAACGAGCTCGTGGACGAAGGATGCTGCGCGAAAGATCGCGAAGATCGCCACGACGAAGCACAGCCCGCGCTGCCACGAGATGCCTGGAGAGTCGAGAAATCCAATGGCGCAGC
>PLYM01000077.1 GCA_003153375.1 Planctomycetaceae bacterium | reverse complement strand
TAGGCTTCGCGGCCCGGCGGACGCCGCATCAGCAGCGACAACTGGCGATAGGCGGCAGCCTGTTTTGACAAGTCATCGTAAACGATCAGGGCATGCTCGCCGCGGTACATGAAGTACTCGGCCATCGACGTGCCGGCATAGGGGGCGACGTATTGCAGCGGTGCGGGAGCGCTGGCACCGGCCACGATCACGGTCGTATAGTCCATCGCACCCTTTTCACGCAGCACCTCGACGACGCCGGCGATGGTCGATTCCTTCTGGCCGACGGCGACATAGAAGCACTTCACGCCCGAGTCGCGTTGATTGATGATGGCGTCGATGCCGATGGCGGTCTTGCCCGTCTTGCGGTCGCCGATGATCAATTCGCGCTGGCCGCGGCCCACCGGAGTCATCGAGTCGATGGCCTTGATGCCGGTTTGCAGCGGTTCGTGTACCGGCTTGCGCTGGGCAACGCCGGGGGCCATGGTTTCGACTTCGCGGCGCTCGGTGGTGACGATCGGGCCCTTGCCATCCAGGGGATTGCCCAGCGGATCGACGACGCGGCCGATGACGGCGGGTCCGACCGGCACGCTGAGCAGCTTGCCGGTGCTCTTGACCTCGTCGCCTTCGTGGATGGTCAGGTATTCGCCGAGAATGATGACGCCGACCGAGTTTTCTTCGAGATTGAAGGCCAGCCCGATCACGCCGCTGGGAAACTCGACCATTTCGCCCGACATCACGCCCGACAGACCATAGACGCGCGCGATGCCGTCGCCGACTTCGAGCACGCGACCTACTTCGCGGACGTCGATCTGGGACTGGTAATTTTCAATTTCCGCCTGAATGACGGAAGCTATCTCGTCGGCTCTGAATCTCATGGACGCTCCTCGTGATCATTTGCTCGCGAACTTGATGCAATTGCCTGGCTACCGAACCGTCATAGACCGTGTCGCCGACGCGCAACACGATGCCGCCAATCAGCTCGGGTTCGACGGCGGCTTCCAACAGCGGCTGCGCTTTCAACAGGTCCTTGAGCGAAGCAGCCAGCTTCTTTTCGGCGGCGTCGCCCAAGGGGGCGGCCGTGCTCACTTGCACGCGGACGTTTCCGCGCATCTCGTCGTAAAGTTTTCTGACTTCCAGCGAGATCGCCGGCACGATGTCGAGCCGGCCATGGCGGGAAATCACCTTCAAGCTATCCAGCAACAGCGGCGACAGCCGCTGGCCGAACACGCGATCCAACAACGCGCCCTTTTCCTCGTGCGACACCAGCGCCGAGCCCAACACGTCGTTGAGCTTGGGGAACGACTCGAGCACGCCGACGAAACCCTTGAGCTCCTCGACGATCGCATCGGCCTTGCCCTGGGCCTCGGCCGCGCCGAGCAGGGCCTTGGCATAGATGGTCCCGACCTTTTGCGCGCCGACGTCGATCGAGGCGGAGCGCGGTTTCTTGGCTGGCGAAGAGTCGATCATCGTGGGGGCCGTGGCCTGCTGGAGCTGGTACAGAACAGTTGCTGGAAACGATTAATTGGCGCTCGAGGCGGCCGCGGGAAACTTAGCCAGGGCTTCCTGGATCAGTCGCGCGTGGTCGTCGCTCGAGAGCTTGAACTTCAGAATCTTGCCGGCCAGTTCCACGGCCAATTGCGCGCTGCGCTCGGCCAGGGTTTCCAACGCGGCGTCGGTGGCCGACTCAATCTCACGCAGGGAACGGGCCCGCTCGGCGTCGGCCCCGCTCTTGGCTTCGGCCAGAATCGTCTGCCGAGTATGTTCGGCATCGCGACGGGCGTCTTCCATCATCTCGCGCACCTGGCTGGCCGCGGCAGCCAGCTTTTCCTCGTATTGCGCCAGCAGCGCCTTGGCCTCCTGGTTCATCCGTTCGGCATCGGCAATGTGCTTGGCAATCGCCTCTTCGCGCTTTTCGAGCGAAGCGACGATCGGCCCCCAGGCAAACTTGCCCAGAATGGCCAGCAGTAACAAGAAGACGACGAAGGTGAAGAAGGCCAGATCGGATTTGATCTCCGACGGCTTTTCGATCGAGTCACCGGCATCGGCGTGGCCGATGTGTGCGTGCTCGCCTTCGGCCGCGTGAACCGCGACCACGCCGGCGGGGCCCACGGTCCAAGCGAAAACGATCGCCACGAGAATTAAAGCGCGAAAAGTCGACAACACGTCAATGCTCCTGCGTGCGAAACCCGGAAGTTCTTAGTGAATCTGGGTCGAGCAAATAAACAAGGCGTAGAAGGTGAAACCTTCGATCAGAGCGGCCGCGATGATCATGGCCGTTTGAATCGAACCGGCAACTTCCGGCTGACGAGCCATGCTCTCGAGTGCCGAGCCAGCCAAACGGCCAATGCCCGCGGCGGCACCAATCACGACCAGGCCGGCGCCAAACGCACCACCCAGATCGATCCACGAAGTCGGGGCGACGGCGGCAGCGGTATCCTGGGCCATGGCGACCGAACTGGACAACAACATGACGGCGAAAGCCGCGGCGAAGGTAGCGAACTTACTCACTGGTGGATTCTCCTCTTTGAAAATGCCGAACAAGACGATTCCGGCGCCGGCCGCGGCAAAGCTAGTGACGGTGCACAGCCGAGCCGATGAACAACGCCGACAAGAACGTAAAGACGTAAGCCTGGAGCACGGCGACGAACAACTCCAGACAGCAAAGCAAAGTCGATCCGATCACGCTGATGAACGCCGTGAGCCACCACTTTTCGCTGGCGGCCCCCGCCACGCTGAATGCCAGGGCCATGACGGCCAAGAGCACCACGTGGCCGGCCATCATGTTGGCCAACAGACGCACGGCCAGCACGCCGTGGCGAATTACCAGGCCCACGACTTCGATCACGAAAATCATCGGCTTGAGAAAGATCGCCAGCACCAGCGGTAGTTCCATGTGCGGAATTTGATTGAGCCAGAAGCCGACGAAGCCGAATTTCATCATGCCGGCCACGAGCACCGTGGTTAGCGTGACAGCCGCGAGCGCCAACGTGACCCCGAACGATGCCGTCGGCGAGCCGGCCCAGGGAACCAGGCCCATCACGTTGCACAACAGAATGAAGAAGAACATGGTCCACAGCAGCGGCACGAAGCGGTCGGCATCGTGGTGGCCTATCGCGGGCATCGCGATTTCGTCGCGAATGTAGAACAAGATGCCTTCGAGGAAGTGCCACATCCGGCCGCGGGGCACGAGCGTTGTCCGCATTTTCGTAGCAAGGCGAATGAACAGAACCGCCATGATCAGGGCTACGAGGAGTTCCAAAACCATGAACTTAGAAATCGCGAAGCCCGATTCTTTTTCGTACAGATTCTTGAGCGTGCCGAAAGGCTGCGGGATCAGTATTTTGCCATCGAGCGCTTCGTTGAACTCTTCAGGGGTCGCATGCGGATGACGGTCGCGCAGAAACGCGGGAACCTGGTCGAGGCTCGTGTAGTCGTGCCGCCACATGAACTTCGGTACGTCGAAGTAATAGGCGTCTTTGATGTGCAGGATTGCGGATGCCATCGGTAACGGTAAGACCCTTGGGTATTCAGCGCGGTTCGCGGGGCGCCTTCAACAGGCACAGCGACAACATGGTTTCGACCGCCAAGGCAAAGAGGAAAAACGTCATCACCAAACCGAATACGCCGGCCTCGGCCAAGGGGCCGCCTGAGCGATTCAGCACCAGGCCGACCGCGAATGGCAACGCACCATTGAACACCATGCCGATCGCCATGGTGTAGAGCGGACCATTGATGCCGCTACGGCCGAAACGATTCGTGCCGATCAACGCCAGTGTCGAGCCGAACCAGCAAACACCCGCCGCCACGATCGCGGCCACCACGGCCGGTTGTCCCTGACGGGTGTAAGCCACGGCGGCTACGGGAATGAACACCAAGGCGATGGCGGCCGAGAGCAGCGAGCAGCAACTGGCCAGACGCAAGGGCGGCAGTTTTTCTACCCACTTGGCCTGCACTGTGCTCACCGTCAGGTCGTTGCTCGCCGTCGAATCGTTCATGGCTTAGTTGGCAGAGCCTTACTTATCACTTATCGAATCGCGACTTATCGGAATCGGGCCGGGGCCGCGTCATGATGATCAAGTGCCACAGGGCCAGGCTGATCCCACCCCCGAAACCGATCAGGACCAAAAACCGAGTTCCTAAATGCCGATCCAATTGTTGCCCGAGCAGTCCGGGCACGACCATTTCAATAACTACCGCGAGAATGCGGCCGACCCACTCGAAGGCCACACCGATCGGGGAGCTCTGTTGAGAGGGATCTTTCACGAGTGGCCGAACCGCTTCGCAGGACTCGATCCACACCGAAAAAGGCCGCCTAAATCGCCTGCTTCGTCCCGGTCCAAAACGCGAACTTCTCGCCGTTGGCGATGGAGGTCCATTGCGTTACGAACTCTTAAGGATGGTCAATTTAATCCACCGCCTCGCTCAGGGTCAACGGCCTGGGGAGCAAATTTGTGTTTTTTTTCACAAAGTCGGTCCGATGCTCGTAACCGACCGATGTGAAACGGCTTACTGATGGCCCCCTGGTAGCTCAGAGGCCCGTTGAGGCACCGGATGATAGGCCCGCGACGTGGCCTGCGATCGAGGGCTTTATGGGGGTGTTACACATCCAGTGGGAAAAATCCAAATTGCCGGACCTCAAAATCAAGGGTCGCGGAGTGGTCGCAGAAGTCATAAACTGAGTCACCATAGGGATTCCCGACGATAAACGGGGGGGCAGGCCGTTGCGTTTCGGCGCAAGTTCGATTAAACTCGTTGATGCGAGGTTGCTGTGCTCCGCGAGAGGCTTCAGGGCCTGGCGGAGCACCCCACCAAGATGGCGGTTCTCGTTGACGACAACCGGTTCTCGGCTACCCCAAGCCGGGCCGATTGAGCAGCAAAAATCAGCGAGCGCCATCTCAACCGCAGACGGTATCCCACTGGACGTCCACGGGGCAGCGATCAAAAGCGGCTCCGTGGCTACGTCACCTCATGCGGCTATGGACTGCCCGGGAGGGTTTCGAGCGTTGTTTTCCAGTCAGGGATGACGCTCAGACCATACCACGACTTCCTGCACGGCTCGACTTATGAGAAGTCGGGTCCGGGCCAACGCGGAGGCAAGTCCATTGATGACCCCAGCAGCTCTTAAGTCTTACTCGCACAAAGATTTGGCGCAGATGGCCAAGCAAGGCGGCGTGCGCGGCTGGCATAGCATGCGCAAGGACCAATTGGTCAAGGCCCTGCTTTCGACCAGCAAGCCCAAGGCGTCGGCTGTCAGTTCGAAGAAGACGGCCGTTCCGGCCCGTCGTTCGACCCCGGCCGTTTCCAGCAAGCCGGTGCCCCGCCCCGTCGTTCGAAAAACCACGAACGGCCGTGTGCAGCGACACATCAACCAGATCAAAGCCAAGCTCGAGCGCTCGAAGAACGTGGCCTCGGACAACGGCAAGCCCGGCAACCAACTGAAAGAGCGGATCGTGGTCATGGTTCGCGATCCCTACTGGCTGCACGCCTTTTGGGAGGTTAAGCGTCAGAGCGTGGAACGCGTGCAGGCCGCGATGAGCCAGGACTGGCACACGGCCCGCCCCTACTTGCGACTGCTCGAAGTATCCGACGGCGGCTCCACCAGCGGCTCGGAACGGGTGATTCGCGATATCGAAGTCCACGGCGGCGTGAGCAACTGGTACGTACACGTCGACAGTTCTCCCAGCAGCTACCGGCTTGAGCTGGGCTATATCGGCAGCAGCGGCCGTTTCTATCCCCTGGTGCGCAGCAACGTGGTCAGCACGCCCGAACCCGGCACCAGCGACGCCATCGACGAAAACTGGACCGACGTGGCCGAAAACTTCGACAAGATTTATGCCATGAGCGGCGGCTATTCGAGCGACAACAACAGCCTGGAATTGCAGGAGCTGTTCGAAGAGCGCCTGCGGCGTCCGATGGGCTCGCCCATGGTCACGCGTTATGGCTCGGGCATGGGCACCATGTTCCTGGGCAATCAAGACTTCAAGTTCGAAGTCGACGCCGAAATGATCATCTACGGTGTCACCAGTCCCGATTCGCACGTCAGTCTGCGTGGCGAACCGGTGCGGCTGCGGCCCGACGGTACCTTTACGGTGCGGATGGCCCTGCCCAATCAGCGGCAAGTGATTCCGGTCGTGGCCAGTGCCGCCAACGGCGGCGAGCAGCGAACGATCGTGATCGCCGTGGAGCGCAACACCAAAGTGATGGAACCCGTGCTGCGCGAAGCCAACGACTGATCGGGTTGCTGGACAGCTGGTTGTTGGACAGAGACCATCCGTCAGACGATCACGCCCGAGCGGTAATAGGCATGGGCTTGTGGAGTTGCGCCGATCGCTGATCGGCTGCCCTCCCCCCGGCGGCAGCCACGCGATAAACTGTTACCAAGGATCGGTGGCGTGGCGGGTGTCATGTCTTTCCTCCGCATTCTGGAGGCGATCCGCGCCGTTCGCCCTATTCCGCAGCCGCTGTTTAACTCGCGCGTGACGAAAGACATCTCCAAAAACCTGGATGGCTGGGACTACGACCCCGACCAAATCTCGGTCCGCATTGTGATGGGCGAGGACGGGCGCGAAAAGATCCAACTGCGGCTCGACCTCGGACTGCTGCAGATGGAGTTTGACGGCCGTCCCGACGGGCGACGCGTCGAGGGCTGCCTGTCGTGGCTCGATTACTACCAGCGCAAGCAGCTCGACCATGACGCGCAAAACCCCGACGCGGCGGGCTTTGTGCTGGAGAGCGAGGATTGCGTGCGGCTGCTGCGCGAGGGGGTGCAATACTACCATCGCTACGTCAGCTTCTGGCATCTCGAACGCTATGAACTGTGCGCCCGCGACACGAACCGCAATTTGAAGTTGTTTGCCTTCGTGCGCGAGTATGCGCGAAATCAGAAGGACAAGTTGCAATTCGATCAGTGGCGGCCTTATGTCACGATGATGCACGCCCGGGCCGTGGCCACGCCGCTGTTAGGCTTGCGCGAATATCAGGCCGCGTTGGGCGCGATCGACGCGGCGATCGAGGCGATTCGCCGCTTTTTGGGTGAGTACGAGCAACTGCACAACGCCGAGAATTGCAGCGAATTGGTGTATCTGATGCGGTGGCGCGAGGAAATCGTGGCCAAGGACTCCGACGGATCGGTTGCCGAGCCGATCGACCCCTTGGCCCGCCTGCAGGCTGACCTGGAGCTGGCCGTTAACGAAGAGCGGTTCGAGGACGCCGCACGGCTGCGCGACACGATTCGCCAGCACTCCCAGGGGCCTGGCGATGGCAGCGGTGACGGTTTGTAGGGGTTAGATCGCCCGCGCGGGAGCCTGCCGTTACGACCGGTTCCCCCCGGCCATCTGTCGCCAGACCCCGCAGTTTGACACTCAAAAAGTGGCTATCTAGAATGGGCTTATGTTCACGGCCCGGCCTCCTTTCACCTCTGGCCCACGCCGCTCAGACATCCTGGGGTGCTGGCCCCGGAGAGCATTCGTATCGCCCGGTGCGACGCCGTCCTGCTGACGGCATCCACCTTCGCTTCAGGAGAAACCGTCGATGGCCGCTCGCGAAAATCAGGGGCTGCAGATCGCGTTGATCATCTTCGTCGTGCTGACGATCATGCTGATCGTTTCGACCTACATGTTCTTCAGCAAGTTCCAGGAAGAGCGCGAAAAGAGCAAGGCGCTGACCGCCGACAATGCCAAGCAGATGAAGGCCGCCGCCGATGCCCGCGACGAGAGCGACGCGGTCAAAGTCAAAATCGGCGCCGAGTCAAAAGACACCAAGGAGTCCATCGACGCCCGGGCCAAAAAGGACTTCGAAACCTACGGCAAGGGGATCCCGGAAGCCAATCAGAACTATCGCTACCTGGTCGAACAACTGGGCTCCGAGCTGAAGAACGCCAATACGCGGATCGCGGAGATCACGGCCAACGAGACCAAGTTGAACGACAAGATCAAGAGCGACGAGACGGACAAGGAAAAGGAAATCGAGAAATACACCCAAACCGTCTCGGCCACGGCCGAGGATCTGGTCAAGTCGCGCAAGGCCTTTGACGACGATCGGGCCAAGATCACCAGCTCGGCGGCCAAACTGAAAGAGAAGTTCGACGGCGAGCTCAAGGGCTTCGAGGACGTCAAGAAAAAGTCAGCCGCCGAACTGGCCGTCGTGGCCGAAGAGCGCGGCAAGCTCGAGCAGCAGTTGCGGAAGAACTCCGAAGAAGAGGAACGCAAGCGCAAGAGCAACGAGACCCCTGACGGCAAGATCGTCAAGGTTGATCAGCGCAACCGCACGGCCTGGATCAATCGCGGCACGGCCGACGGGCTGCGTCGGCAAACGTCGTTCAGCGTGATCGACGCCGAAGACTCCAACCCGTTGGAAGCCCGGCAAAAGGGCAAGATCGAAGTCGTGAGGCTGATCAACGAGCACATGGCCGAAGCCCGCATCGTGGAAGACGACTTGTCGAATCCGCTAATGCAGGGCGACCCCATCTTCTCGCCCACTTGGGAGCCCGGCCGCACGGAGCACTTTGCCTTGGCGGGCCGGATGGACATCGACAAGGACGAGAAGAGTGATCTCGACCGGGTGCGGGAGCTCGTCTTGCTCAACGGGGGCATCATCGACGAGGAGATCGGCGACGACGATTCGAAGACCGGTCAGATGACGGTCAACACCAAGTACCTCGTGCTGGGCGATCCGCCGGCGCAGGAGAGTAAGTCCAAGAACTACGGCGATATTCAGAGCGAAGCCCAGTTGTTGGGCGTCAAGACGATGAAGCTTGACGAGTTTTTGAACTACCTGGGCTATAAGCCGGAAGATCGCACCGTGAACCTCGGCCGCGGTGCGCAGTCGCGCGATTTCAAACCGCGGCTTCCCCAGGACACGCAACGCATTCGGCCCACCAGCCCCTCGCAGGATTTGCGCAAGCCGCTGATGAAGAAGAAGGACGGCTAGACAGTCCCCTGCCACCGCCACGGCACGCGCGGCGTTCAGGGCGGTCGCGATCGCGACTCTTGATTTCGCGCGACCAGCGGGCGAAACTGAGAGTAGCAGGCCGTTTTTCCAGCATTTGCCGGTGCGCCGCGACGGGCCGCTTTCCGGGAATGCATCGCCAGGAACCTGTTCCATGCCGATTCCGCTCGACGCCGAAGAAGTCTTGAATCGCGAGTTCCTCGAGGTTCGCGCCCGGCTGTTGCAGGTGGCCGCGGCGCTCGATCGATTGGATCGTGCCAGCGGCTCGGTCGAGGCCGACGCGCGGCTGACGAAGATCAGTCAGGCGCTGGCGATTTTGACCGAAGCGGAGGGCGATCGGGCGGAGCGCATCCAGCACGTTTTTTCCCGTCCCTATGACGCCAAGTGGCTGGGGCCATTCAAGAAAGAGAGAATGAACTCCTAGATTCGGCAGGACTCTTAGATTCGACGGGGCTGAACACGGAAGCCTGGAGACCGGACGCCGGCTCGTGGCATCGGGCGCCGCCCCCTCCCCTGCCCTTCACCCGAGGTTGCATGTACTACTTCGATCCGCACATTCACATGGTCTCGCGCGTCACGGACGACTACGAGACATTGGCCAAGATGGGCTGCGTCGGCATGAGCGAGCCGGCCTTTTGGGCGGGCTTCGATCGCGGCAGCGTCGACGGCTTTCGCGACTACTTCCGCCAACTCACCGAGTTCGAGGCCAAGCGAGCCAGTTGGTATCGGGTTCAGCATTACACCTGGCTGTGCATCAACGCCAAGGAGGCCGAGAACGTCAGCCTGTCGCGCGAAGTGATCGCCATGATTCCCGAGTTTCTCGATCGACCCGGTGTGCTGGGCATCGGCGAGATCGGCCTCAACAAGAACACCAAGAACGAGTCGATCATCTTCTGCGAACATCTTGACCTGGCGATGAAGACGGACGAGCAGATCCTGATCCACACGCCGCACCTGGAAGACAAATACCAGGGCACGCGGATGATTCTGGACATGCTCTGCGACGACAGCCGTATCGATCACAGCCGGGTGCTGGTCGACCACGTCGAGGAGCACACGATTCGCGCGGTGTTGGACGAGGGTTTTTGGGCCGGCATGACCCTCTATCCGGTCAGCAAGTGTACGCCCGAGCGGGCTGTCGACATGATCGAGATGTACGGGCCCGAGCGGCTGCTGGTCAATTCGGCTGGCGACTGGGGACCCTCGAAGCCGACCGCGGTGCCCGACTTCATCCTGGCCATGCGGCTGCGTGGGCATCCGGAAAGCCTGATCCGCCGCGTGGTCTACGAAAACCCGCTGAAGTTCTTCAGCCAAAGCCGCAACTTCCACTTCACGCCCCCGGAAGTCTATCAGCCGGCGGTGTGACGGCGGTGGTCTGGAGCCCCGCGACCGCCGAACTTCGGCGATTCTCTCCCGGCTTGTCAGTGCGGCTGCCCCTGTTTTCTGGCCCCTGTCGCCTCTGCATTCGGCGCGGTTAGAATGGCGGCCACCGGGATACCAGGCACCCTTGCTGACGAAAGGTTGACATCATGCGTTCACGGCTCACTTCCCTGGCAGCGATTGTGTTTGGCGCGGCCATTCTTTGTGGCGCGACGAATTCAAAGGCGGCGGATGACGACGGCTTCAAACCGATCTTCAACGGCAAGAACCTCGACGGATGGGATGGCGATCCGCGCTTCTGGTCCGTGGCCGACGGCATGATCGTTGGCAAAACCACGGCCGACAACCCGACCAAGGGCAACACCTTCTTGATCTGGCGGCAAGCGCCGGTCGATGACTTCGAATTTCGCGTCAGCTACAAGATCGTCGGCGGCAACTCGGGCATTCAGTATCGCAGCAAAGAACTCGATAAATGGGTGGTCGGCGGCTACCAGGGCGACTTCGAAGCCGGCGACAGTTTCTCGGGCATTCTGTACGAAGAACGCGGCCGGGGCATTCTCTGCAATCGCGGTCAGAAGGTGACCATCGACAAGGACGGCAAAAAGCACGAAACGCAGGTCACCGATTCCAAGTCGCTGCAAGCGGGCATCAAGAAGGAAGACTGGAACGACTATGAGATCATCGCCCAGGGCAATCATCTGATTCACAAGATCAACGGCAAGGTGACGGCCGAGGTGATCGACGAGCAGCCGGAAAAACGGGCCGCCAGCGGCATCCTGGCTTTGCAATTGCACGCCGGACCGCCGATGACCGTCGAATTCAAGAACCCGCGTTTGAAGCGAACTCATCTGAGCGACGGCCGCAAGAAGATCGTGATGGTCGCCGGCACGCCCAGTCACGGCCCGGGCGATCACGAGTTCAACGCCGGCACGATGCTGCTGAAGAAGTGCCTGGACGCAATGCCCAACATCGTGGCCGTGGCCTATTACAATGGCTGGCCGGCCGATCCCACGGCGTTTGACAACGCCGATTCAATCCTGCTGTATATGGACGGTGGCTCGGGCCATCCGGTGATTCAGCGCAATCGCCTGGCTGAGATCGATCAACTGATGAAGCGCGGCGTGGGCTTGTGTTGTGCCCACTATGCGGTCGAAGTGCCCAAGGAAAAGGGCGGGCCTGATCTGACCAAATGGATCGGCGGCTATTACGAGACCGGCTATTCGATCAATCCACACTGGGACGCGACATTCAAGGCGATTCCCAAGCACCCAGTAACGACCGGCGTCGAGCCATTCACGATCAACGACGAGTGGTACTACACCATCCGCTTTCCCGAGGGTCAGAGCGGCATCGCGCCGCTGCTGACCGCGGCGCCGCCCGATGAGACACGCCGCACCCCGGCCTCGAAGGCCCATGCCGGGCAGCCCGAGGTCGTCGCCTGGGCCATCGAACGGCCCGATGGCGGACGCGGCTTCGGCTTCACCGGCGGCCACAAGCACACCAACTGGGGCAACGACAACTTCCGGCGCCTGGTGCTGAATGCCCTGCTCTGGACGGCGAAGGCCGACATGCCCTCCGGCGGCGCCGCGTCGAGCATCTCGCCCGAGGACCTGACGAAGAATTTGGATCCGAAGGGGAAGTAGCCCAGCGCGATGGCAGCCGACAGCCGCGCAAATTCAATTTGGCTACCGAGCACGCAGAGTGCACTGAGAGGAAAGAAGATCGACGATTTCGAGTATGCGGTCGCGTTCTCTATTTTCTCTGTGCTCTCTGTGTGCTCGGCGGCAAGCTCTTCTTTTTTGCCTCGTCAGTGGAATTCGT
>PLYM01000191.1 GCA_003153375.1 Planctomycetaceae bacterium | reverse complement strand
CGCAAGCAATTTCAGTGGTTTGTATGAGATCGGTTAAGGACTAGCTAGGCCCTGTTACCGGACATATGTATACTGGTCGTACGCTTGGCCGCGGGCTGTCACTCTGAGCTGGTCGAAAAGCCTGATCGGGGCGCAGTAATCCATCGTCGCCCATCGCGCCGCCGTGCCGCTTCAGGCACGGGACCCGTTGATCGGCAAGGCGACGTAAAACGTACTTCCGACGCCAACGGTGGATTCGACCCACGTCCTGCCACGGTGCCGCTCCACGGTCCGTCGCAAGATCGCCAATCCGATACCCTCACCTTTGGCAACCTGAGGGTGAAGGCGCTGGAAGGCCTGGAAAAGTTTGGGCTGATGGTCTGCCGGGATCCCAAGTCCATTGTCTTTGACAAAATAGGTTTGCATGATAGTCGCCTTGTCGGCCAATGCAGTTTCCGCGCAGCGCTGGCAACCCACTTCAATAACTCCGGGGCGGCAAGGATCCAAATACGCGAGTGCGTTGCCGATCAGATTCGCGAATACACTTTCAACAGCGGCCGGGTCTCCCCAGACAGGCGGCAAATCCTCGACCACGATCGTCGCCCCTCGTTCATTGGCCGTGTGCCGCATGGAGTCGACGACTCGCATCGCCATTTTGTTGACGTCGACAGCTTGCCACTGAAGCTCCACACGGCCCGATCTGGACAAGCGAAGCAGAGCGTCAATGATATTGCTGAGGCGCATCACGGCCGTTTGGATAAAATGAATGGCCTCGAGCATCTTTCCGTCCAACAAGGCCAAACTGTCCTCTCTTTCACATGGCGGTAAGCCGTTGTCCGTCAATAGGGCATGCACGCTTTGGCACGTGTCGCCAAGCTCGTGACTAAAGCCCTGCAAGTTGACGAGTGGCGATCGGAGGTCGTGGGACACGCTGTATACCAACATCTCGTTTTCCTGGGTCTGCTGCGCCAGGTTGAGATTTGCCTCGGCAAGTTGAGCAGTTCGCTCTTCAACTCGCCGTTCCAGTTCGTCGTTCAGGGCCGCGCGCGCGTCGGCTAGTTCTTTTTCGGTTCTTGCCCGCAGCAACTCCACTTCTTTGCTTTTGAGCTCTTCTGCGACTCGGCGATTGTCCTCCTCGCAAAACTTTCGCCGCAGCAAAGCACGGATACGTCCTTTTAAGACTGCCATACCGCTCGACTTTCCAACAAAGTCATCTGCTCCTGCTTCTAGGGCCTGTGTCAGATCGTTTTTACTTTCTTGTCCGGTCAGCATGAGCAAGGCAATGGAGTTGTCCGTCGAACGGCAAAGTTCCCTCACTTTTCGGCAAACCTCGGTCCCGTTCATCTCCGGCATTACCAAGTCAACCAGGGCGCAATCGAACGGCTCCTTAAGAATTCGCTCCAAGCCTTCTCTCCCGCTCATCGCCCTCTCTATTACGTAGCCTTCCTGTTCCAGCTCGCTCGCTAGGTATTGCTGATAGGTGGAACTGTCGTCGATTGTTAGTAATCGCGCCCGGTGGAAGCGCTGGTCAGAAAGGCCTGGGATAGAGAGTTGTGTAGCGGACTTTTTGAGCAGTCCACGCACGCGAGCCAGTAGGATTTCGGCATCAACCGATTTCGCCACAAAGTCGTCTGCGCCGCTTTCCAAGCCGCGTAATTCGGCATCGTGCGTCTCATCCATGGTGAGCATCAAAATGGGGACGCTTCGAGTATTGATGTTCATCCGAATACGGCGGCACAACTCATCTCCGCGGATTCCCGGCAGGTAGTAGTCCAGCATGATCAGGCCAGGAGACGTCCGATTGAGCCTTTCCATTGCGGCCTCGACGGTGGGAGCCCAGTCGACGGCCCAACCCTCTTTTTCCAGGATGTTGGTAAGGTTCATCGCCTGGGTGCGAGAGTCTTCCACTAGCAAGATGTCCTGATGATTCATCGGGAAGTCTCCGTCGATATTGATGCCAATTGTTCGAGCCTGCGGCTGATTTGATGGAGAGGGAGCAATTCGTGAACTGCCCCCAGCCGGACCGCGGCTGCAGGCATTCCAAACACGACTGCGGTCGACTCGTCTTCAGCGACGGTGTAGCCACCAGCGTCGCGCACCTCTTTGAGCCCGGCCGCGCCGTCGTCTCCCATGCCCGTAAGCAACACCGCCAGCGCCCCGGGCCCGAGGCTCCGCGCCATCGATTGGAACAAGACTGTTCCCGAGGGGCACTGGGAGCTGACCGGTTGGCCGGCATCGAGGCGCCACACGCCACGCTCAATGCAGAGATGCCGGTTGGCCGGAGCCACATAAACTGTGCCGGGCACCGGCCTTTCGCCGTCCTCCGCAATCAGAACCCGAAAAGGACTGGCGCCGCCCAGCCAGGATACAAACCCGCCCAGAAACCCTTCGGACATGTGCTGCACCAACGCAATGGGCATGGGAAACCCTGGATCGAGCGAGGTGAGCAGCTTTTGCAGGGCGGCCGGGCCGCCGGTCGAGGCGACGACGCCCGTCAGCTGAAACGGCCCGGCGGCTCGCTGTACTCTACCGATGACTGGGGGCCCTTCTGGCTCACGCCGACGCGTCCCGTCAAAGCGTTGACGAATGACTTTGACCTGGCTCATCAAGGCCAGTTGGGTACATAGGTGGTCGGCCAAGGCCTGATAATCCCGATTTGAGGTCACCATGGGCTTTTCCACGACCGCCAGCGCGCCAATGCGCAACGCATTCATCGAGATGGACAAATCGTCAGAATCCACGCTCGCCGCCACGACAACGATGGGCGTGGGCTGCTCTCGCATGATTCGTTGCGTGGCTTCCAGTCCGTTCATGCCGGGTAAACGAATGTCCATGGAAACCACGTCGGGCGATATGTCGTGCAACACCGCCAACGCTTCCTCGGCGCTCCCCATCGCCGCGGCGACTTCGAGCCGCGAGTCTTGCCCAATGATATGTTGGAGAAATTCGCGCACGACCCGCGAATCTTCGATAATCATGACGCGAATTTTTTTCATGGGCAAAGAGGGCCGCTAACGGTCACCGACTGCCAGGAGGCGACAGTGACTTGATCAGAGGATTTGTTGGACCGTCTTCAGCAACTCTAGGTGATCGAATTTCCGTTTGACAATGTAGGCGTCGGCTCCCAGGCGGAGTCCACGCTCCTGGTCCTCAGATCCGTCCACGGAGCTGACAATGATGACGGGGATCCGCGACAACTGCTGGTCGCGCTTAATTGCCTCGAGCAGGCCGAAGCCGTCGAGCCGCGGCATTTGAATATCGGAGATTACGAGGTCGATTTTGTCGGAACGCAGCTTTTCGAGAGCTTCGATTCCGTCCACCGCGACTCGGACCTGATACCCGTTGGTCTCCAGGATACTGGTCTCGAGGGTGCGCGTCGTGAACGAGTCGTCGACGACCAAAATGGTTGGTTGCAGCCGCTTGTCCGTCGAATTCTCCGCGATGAAGGTTGGGGCTTTCTTCGATGCTTTGAATCGCTCGACAAGTTCGGTGGGATTGAGCACCGGCGACACCGAACCATCTTCCAAGAGGATGCCGCCGAGACAGGTGCTCAAAGCGTTGGCCGGCGGCCCGAGGTTCGTAATGAGCGCGTTGCACTCATCCACGAAGGAATCTACCGCGACGGCAACTCGCTTCGTTCTGGAGCGTAACACAACAATCGACAGCGTGTCGGCGTCGAGGCCCCCGCTGAACGGCGTTCCGTCAAGTAAGTTGTCCATGCGTACTAGCGGTGTGAACTGCCCTCCTAACAAGACCATCGGGATGCCTTCGACACTTTCGACGTCTTGGATCTTGAGATGGTGCAAAGCCTCGATGCTGTCAAAGGGGATCGCCAACGTCTGGTCGCGGCAAACGACTAAGAGCAGTCGATGCGTGGAAATCGACAATGGCACAGCCATTACGATGGACGTGCCGACTTCCTCGCGAGGCCGCAGCTCGACCGCTCCCTGCAGGCGCGATACCGCCTCATGCACGGCGGAGAGACCCATGCCGCGGCCTGACAGCTTGGTCACCGCACGCGAGGTGGAAAATCCCGGCAGGAACAGCAGCCGCGCCAACTCGGATGCCGATTGCGCCACGGCCTCGTCCTGGGACAGCAGTCCGCGGCGGACCGCGAATTCCGACACTTGGGCCAAATCCACGCCGTGGCCGTCGTCTTCAACTTCAATCGTCAGGCGATTGCCGATCGCACGGATGGTCAAGGTCACCAGGCCGGCCAGGGCCTTGCCGCAGCGAACGCGCTCGCTCGGAGACTCGACGCCGTGGGTGACTGCGTTTCGCAGCACGTGCATGAGCGGATCTTTCAACGCCTGCAAGACCATGCGATCGGCCAGCACCTCGAATCCGGTGACGCGGAACTCGATCTCCTTTCCTTGGTCGTGAGCCAGATCCCGCATCATCTTGCGAAATCCTCGGAACTCACTTTCTACGGGCACCATCCGCGCACGGCAAACGTCTTCGTGCAACTGGTCGGCCAGCAGCCGCACCGTCCACGACGACCTTTGCTGCAGCAAGCGTGCCACCCTGGTGCGCTTCGAGAGAGCGCTCAATTCGTGTTCAACCAGGTCGAGGTACTTCGCCAAGCCAACCAGTTCGGGCGCAGCGTTCAGTCGGCGTAAAGCGCCTTCCGCGTTTTGTTGCAGCGACTCCCACTCCCGTTGAACCGTGGTCACCTGTTGGTGGATGGCATTCAGTTCCCGGCTTAAGGAGTCTTGCTGCAAGGTCTCGGTCAGCAATTGACTTGTCGATTGCAGCAACCTGTCCAGGTTTTCGATGCTCAGCCGCACCGTCTCGGCGGGTTGGGTTGCTGCTCCCTGCGGAATGGTTTTTGACGACGGAGCATTCGCAGAGCACTGGGGATTCGCGGCGTTAGGCCAGGCCTCGGCCGGCGCACCGAGGATATCGCCGAGGCCCAAGCCGGGCGTTTCTGCGGAGGTTATCGTTTTTTCGAGAGGTTCTGTGGCGCTACGCACCAGGGCTTCCAGTTCCTCCAAAGCCTGGCTCGCATCGGGAGGCGCGCCGCCCTGCAAGAGGCAGGCGGCCGAGTCCTCGATGGCATCCAGTGCCGCATTCGCTACATGCAGGACGTCCTTGTCGGCTGGAAGCGCCTGCCCGCGGAGGAGTGCGAACAGGCTTTCGAGTTGATGGGCCAGCGTCTCGACCGGCGCGAACCCGGTGACGCGCGCGGCCCCCTTGAGGCTATGCGCGCGGCGGAACGCTTCGTCGACATCCGGCGCGCCGGCATTTTCTTGCCAGCGCGTCAGACAAGCGCGAATGCCTTCCAAATGTTCGACATGCTCGACTTGAAATGCGGCCAGCAGCTTCTGGTTAATGTCCATCAAAGCTGATATCTCCCCACTGCCTCACGCAACTGATGGCTTTGAGAGTTGAGGCTGGCGACGGCCTTTTCCAGTTGGACGGTGCCGGCCGCCGTTTGCGAGGCCGCCTGGCCAATGTCCCGCATGCCTTGCGCGACTTGTTGGAATCCGATCGTTTGCTGACCGGTGGCGCCGATGATCTGTTGAAAAGCCTGGACGCTCTCCTGCGTGGTTTCAGCCATGCGGCGAATCATTTGTTCGCTCAGGTCGGCTTGTTGCTTGCCGGTTTCGGTCCGTTTGACCGCCTCCTCGGTCAGCATGACCGAGCTGTTAATTCTCTTCTGGATGTCTTCCAGGATGGTGCGCACTTGAAGTGTCGATTCCTTGGCTTGATCGGCCAGGTTCTTGATTTCATTGGCCACGACCGAGAATCGGTTACCCTGCTCGCCGGCGGATGCGGCCTCGATAGCCGCGTTGAGAGCCAATAAGTTGGATCGTTCGGCCAGGTCGTTGACCGTGGAGATGATCTCGCCGACCGCTTGCGTTTTTTCACTCAGCGCGACGATATTCTCCGCAACGTCTTCCACTTGCTGGCGAATTGCCTCCATCGTGCGATTTGCCTCCTGGACGGTGCCGAGACCGGCCACGGTGCTCGACGCGCTGGCCTCGGCGATAGTCGCCACTTGCTTGGCTTTCTCCGCGATTTGGGCCGCCGCGGCGCGGACTTCATCCATCGTCGCCGTGATTTCCTGAATGGTGGCAGCCTGTTCCTTCGTGCCGGCTGCCTGTTGCTGCGTGGAAGCCAGTATCTCGGCCGATGCGGCGTTCATCGTTTCGGTGACGGTCAGGACTTGCTGACTCATGCCCTTCAGCCCGGCGACCATTTGGTTAATGCCCTCGCCGAGTTGGCCCACTTCATCATTGTTAGTGACTTGAGTCTGGCCAGTGAGATCCCCCCGCCCGACGCGGTCGACAAACTCGACAAAGCGACCCAACGGAACCGTGATTGAACGTTGGATCAAGGTGCCGGAAACCCCCACGAGTACGAAGGCCGCGATGCTCCCCCAAAGAATCGTCGACGTCGTGGCCTGGGCGCTGTTTTTGGATTCTTCGATCCGCTGCTTCAAAAGCTTGTTTTCTTCGTCCTGCATCTCCGCGACCAACTTGCGGATGCTATCCATCGTTTGCTTGCCCTTGTCGGTCAAAACGAGATTGAGTGCGGCTTCCAAGCTCTTATCTTTGCGCAAGCTGATCGTCTCTTGAAGCTCCGCGAATTTGGCGGTCACGAGGGGCTTGAGCAGATCGAGTCGGTGTTGCTGTGAGGCATTGTCCAAGGTCAGGCTGCCCAACTCCGCGATCTTGGCGTCGACGGCTCCCGTGGCGGTGTGATAAGGCTCGAGATATCGCTCCTGTCCGGTCAGCAAATAGCCACGCTGTCCGGTCTCCGCGTTGGTCATCTGGGCGATGACGCTCTCAAGAGTTTCGACCACACGGTGGCTGTGTGCGACCCATTCGTCATTCGTGATCAATAATCCGGTACTGTGGTACGACATGGCTCCGACAATAGCCAGGATGAGCAAGGCTAGACCAAAGCCGAACAGAATTTTTACGCCAACGGTAAGTTTCATGCGAGTGAACCTCCAGGAAAGATACGCTCCGAACGGGACACCGCCGCAACGCGCGTTGGGCGGCCTTCAATGTTCAATTCAAGTGGCGGTGTTCCCCCCGCTTGGAGATTGGGAAGGAAAACGGGATGCGAAAATACCGCCTCGATGTTCAGGACGGCCACCCGACTCGCCGTTCGACTGGTTACATACCTAGGTGACAGGGCGCCGAGATCACCGTCCTGACCCTCGAATTCATTACGCGTAACCATCTCGATCTGGTCGACTTTGTCAGCCCTCAGTCCGACCTCGAATCCGGCACGTCGCACCAACACGATGTAGCCCCTCTCGTGCAGGGCGACGTCAGGCAGTTCCAGGATCGCGGACAGATCGATCACCGACCAAATGCGGCCGCGGACGTTGATGACGCCCAGCAGTTGCCGGCTGGCACCAGGAATCGGCGAGCACTTGGCGTACGGCAAGATTTCGGCCACCAAGGCGAGGTCCAGGCATAGCCGTTCGTTTCCCACGGTGAACGTCAGCACGCGACGAGAGTCCGATGGCTCGCTGGCGGTCACCGCGCGAGCCGCGAATTGGCGCGCTCGCTGGCGATAAATATGTTCCAGCCCGGCTCCCACGACCGGCGGGCGATTGTTGCCAAGCGGCGCCTGCCGCTCCGAGAGCGCGGGTTTCACACTGTTTGGGTTGATACACGGTCGGGTATTCATGTGCGATTGAGAATTTCCAGGTGCATCTTGGTGAGTTGTCGCAAGGCACCGATGGTCAAGCCATCAGCGTCCGGAAACACGTCCGATTCATCGCGCCCGTGCAGCAGCGCAAGTACATTTTGCAAAGAGCGTTCTGCCGCCTGTCGATCGCCTTTGCGCTGGAGCACGAGGCCGAAGTGGTAATGCGCCAATACACAGTTACGATCAAGATAGATGGACCGCCGCAGAGCCGCTTCAGTTTCCGCCTGGTGCCCTTGCTGTTCGGAGACCAGCGCGTGGTAGAAGTGCACCAGCGGATTGAGCCGCTCCGCGGCCAGGAGCATACGACAGCCCTCGGCAGCCGCCTCGGAGTCACCGCAATTCAACTTCGCGCGGACGTCGGCCAGGGTGGCGGGAAGCGAGTAGGCTGGACGTTGGCTCGGGCGATCTCGCTGCGGGGCTCGGGCGTATCGCTTCGAGGCGGCAATCTCGGTTGCGCATCTGGCGAGCATTGCCGCGGCGTCGCGTGGAGCGGCTTTCCCAGCGACTGGCGAATCCACGACGGGAACGGTGGTGCTAAGCGGTGACCAGCCGGGGGTCAGCGCTGCTTGCGGTCCTTTACGGTACAGCACGGCACCGGCCGAGTTAATTGCCTGGAATGCCCGAAACAGCGAGACGCTCGTTTCCGTGGGTCCCACGGCCAACCATCCACTGTCGACGAGGCAGTTGTAAAGTTGCGCCACCAGTCGAGGAACGATTGCTGGGTTGAAGTAAATCATCACGTTGCGACACAGAATCAAGTCAAACGCCGAAAGCCCGTCGATCAAGGACGGAAACTGGTGCTGCACCAGATTGTGGTACTGAAACAACACGCCGCGGCGATATTCGTCCTTGATCGTCCAGATCTGATCCGATTGGGTAAAGCACGACCTCTGTAAGTCGTGGGACGCTGATCGGAATGCCCAGTTGCCGAACTCCCCGCGCTGGCACTGAGCCAGAGAGTCGCGATTGATATCCGTGCCCAGGATCGTCACGTCCCAACCCGCAAGCTGTTCCCCAAAATCGCGCCGCAGCAGAATCGACAGTGTGTAGGGCTCCGCACCGTTTGCGCAGCCTGCGCTCCATATCCGCAGCCTCTTGTGTTGCCGGTTGCGCTCGATCAGCTCTGGGAGCACCTGGTCTCTGATCATGTCGAAGACCTCCTGGTGCCTGAAGAAAAAAGTTTCGCCGATCGTGAGGCACTCCGTTAACGCATCGTGTTCAGCTTCTCCGGCACTGACGTCGTGAAGCAAGTTCAAGTAGGCGTTGCAATCCGCAATTCCCAGCGCGGCCATTCTGCGACCGACGTGCGACGAGAACTCGACGTCCTTATCCAAGTAGTAAGCCAATCCCGTGGAGTCGATGACGTACCGTTTCACGTCGCCGTAAGTCGAGTCGTTTGTCATCGCACACGAAGGTGCTAGCTCCAGCCTCATGACGGCTCCTCCTGGAAGCTGTCAAGGCGCGATTGTTCGATGGCGGCCAGCTCACTGACGCGACGTTGTTCTTGCTCGCGCAAAAGGCGCTGACAAGAAAGCAGCACGATGTTCGCGCCCCCGACGACTGCTAGGCTTTCCGCGGAGTCATTGAAACAGAAGTTCTCTCGGAGCGGCACTGTCGCCGATTCGTCAATCGCTACAACCTCTTTGACGGCATCTACCAGAAGAGCCAAGGTCTGGCCGCCAGACCGCACAATCAGTAGGGGCGTGTACAGCTCCGACGCCCGGTCAGTGAGTCCAAACAGCCGAGTCAGTCTCACCACAGGAACCACCACGCCTTCCAAATTCAGAAATCCCGCCAGTACAGGGGGCAACCCCGGAGGCTGCGCCAGCCACGCCATGGGCAGTATTTCCAGAACCGCATCGACTGGAATCGCATAGGCCTGATTGGCGAGATGAAAGATCAATACTTTTCGAACGGATTGAGACCGGTGGTCTGTTTCGCTACGACTCGCTCGTTCAATTTCCACAACGCCCATCTCTGACTCCGATTCATAAGGTTCGTCGGCCATCTATCAGCGATGACCATGTGTCGATCCGTGTGGGACGGACGCACTTCACGGCAATCGGGTGGTTTCAAAGTGTGTTCGAACGCGTGGTCGACCCGAGGCAAGAAATTCGCACTTGCTCTTGGTCGGTTGGCTGCTAGAGTCTGGACCGCGGTACACGACCATGGTGGCCCTGGCGGGCGATTCGCTTCGGAAATGGGAGATTCCTTAGATGCATTGTGTCGACAGGTCCGGATTTCCTTCGCCCAGACCGCGGCCGTCCTGAGCAGCCGAAGAAACCAAGATCTCCAAGCACCTTGGCCAGTGAATTGCTAACCGTGGATGAAAGGTGTCCGGACAACTCCTGGCAGATCGTGCGATGCAGGGACGCCACCGGCAATGAAATGCCACTGGCGGGCCTGGCCGTTCGCTCTAATTCTCTGCGAGCCAGGGCAATCAGTTACGGGAACACCGTACCTGCCTGCTCGTATCCAGAGCGTAAGCTTGCACAGGACTCGTTCGGCGGCATGAGTTCAATGAGGCGCCAAATATAGGTGTCGGTATTTGCTGGGTGCCAACCAGGCCGTGTCCAGATGGCCGGAGAAAGGTCGCTCGATGATGAGAATGCGCGGATCACGAAGGAGCCGCACAAATGAGAGTACTTCCGTTGGTCGTCTTGCTTGTGGACGATGATGAGGGACATGCCATCCTGGTGTTGCGCAGTTTGAAGCGCGCTGGGGTCGTCAACGACGTGGTGCATGAGGAATCTGCCGTCTTTGGCTCACGCCAGATCGACGCGCGACATCGTCGGCACGGCAAAAAACGGATCCAGTAGCTGGATTTCCAGCCCCCACAAGCTAGGTTCTCAACGGCTACAGTCGAACGGCAACAACGGATCGCGCACCGGGGGAGACAAATCATGCGAAGCACGCTTCAGCAGTCGAGCAGCAAAAAAAAAGATCAGCAGTCGAGCAACAACGAACACAAAAAACATCCGACGATTGTTTGCATTGATGACGATCCGGATATCACGCGTGCGATTGCCTTGATGTTGTCGAAGTACGACGTCGAATTGATTCCGGGATTCACGGGAGAGCAGGGCATTTGGCAGGCCATATGCAGAGAAGCCGACCTGGTTATCACCGACCTGAGAATGCCGCACGGATCCGGCGAACTGGTCTTGGAGTGCCTACGAGCTTCCCCGCGGACGTCGTTCGTACCCGTGATCGTGTTGACGGGTTTGCGAGATCCGAACCTCAAAGGGCGGGTGAGGCGGCTTGGAGCCGCGGGCTATCTGTTGAAACCCGTCTCGATACGGGAACTGCTGGCGGAGATTCGAAAGTACGTGGAACTAAAGGAATGCGATGGTGGCCCGGTGGTCAGCGACACGGCCCTTCCCAACGCAACCATTCAGAGGTGTGGTCCTCCAGATTGAAACGAAACAGGGTACGCCAAGTACCCCATTCAAAGGGGCAAATATGGGTCACAACAAACTACGACTCCTCCTTGTCGAGGACGATCCCGGTCACGGTTATCTAATCCAAAAAGCCCTCAAGAAAGCCTCGCCCGCGTATCACGTCGATTGGACGACAACGCTCACGGATGGGCTCGATCGCTTGAAACTGAAATCCGTCGACGTGGTCCTTACGGACCTCTCTTTGCCCGATTCCGCGGGCCTCAATGCCGTGCAACGGATTCGTGAGTCAAACGACGCCGTCGCCATTATCGTCCTTACGTCGCTCGATGACGGAGACACGGAGGACGAGGCCCTGCGGTGCGGCGCCCAAGACTACCTGATCAAGAACGAAGCCACGCCGTATGCCCTGGAGCGGGCCATCCAGCATGCGCGGGAGCGGCAACAGGGCCTGGTGGCGACTCAGAACTTGTTGGCCGAAGTGGAAGCCAGCCGTAAGTTGCTCGCTCGACAGCAAGCACAACTGAAAAAGAAAAACCAGCGGCTGAGGCGGCTTTGCAAAACCGCCCAGCGCTTCGTGGACAACGTGTCGCACGACTTCCGTACGCCATTGACGGTCATCAAGGACTACGTTTCGCTCGTTCGCGAGGGCAACTTTGGCGAGGTCAACGCGGAACAAGCTCAGATGCTGGACGTTGCCACCGTACGGGTCGACGACCTCAACACGATGGTCGACGACATGCTGGACGTCAGCAGGCTCGAGGCGGGGATGCTTGCCATATGTCGGCGGCCGTGTGAGATCTCCGATATCATCAACTACATCGTGCCATCGCTCCGACAAAAGTCTGTTGTGAAACAGATCACATTCGGCTTGGAAGTCCCGAGCGACCTGCCAACAATCTATTGCGACCGGGAACAAGTCTCCCGCGTGATTGTCAATTTAATGACGAACGCCATGAAGTTCTGCGGTGAGGCCGGGAATGTTCGGTTGTCGGTGCACCCTGTCCCGAGCCGTGGTGAACTCGTCGTGGCCGTGACCGACAATGGCCCCGGAATCGATCCTAGCAACCTGGAGTGCATCTTCCAGCGCTTCAAGCAATTAAAAGTGAACGTCAAACAAAGCACGAAAGGCTTTGGGCTGGGTCTCAACATTGCCCAAGAGCTGGTCGCGCTTAATCTGGGACAGATGCACGTGGAAAGTCAGCTCGGACGCGGCAGCACGTTTTCCTTTACGGTCCCGGTGGCCGAGTCTCGCGAGGTGTTAAGGCGATACCTCGCCTGGATTCAGAAGACGAACAAGAAATTCCCCGCTGTGTCCATGCTATCTATGGAGATCGACGCCTCGATTCCGCCAGCGCATGCGGACGATGTTGACCTGTTTCTCGGTGGGTTGCTGCGGCAAAACGACTTATTGTGGCGATTCGACGCGCGCCACTGGATCGTCCTGATCGTTGCGAACGAGGCGGAACGCGGCAGATTTCTCGAGCGAATGGAGAACGAGCGCGATCTCACCATCCGCAACCGCCCGGGCGACCCACTGCCGCCGGTCCGGATTACGCCGACAGGGACGTGGCATACGGCCGAACAAGCCAGGGCAATTATCGACCATTTGAACCCATTGTCAGACGAGGCCGAATCGGCTACCTGCTGTTTCAATGAGCAACCTCTTGAGACCGTTTCGACAACCTAATCCCGGATTATTCACCAGGACCTCAACGCTAGCATGGGAAAGACCCTGTTTTGCCGAGCAAAACCGTACGCCTTACGTGCGACGCTGCTTCACCCAAATGTGGAGCCGCACATCCGCCTCGGAAATGGCATTTCGTTCTGGAAAAACCCGCACGAAGTCGTGCTAGCACCCTCGGGCTCATGAATAATCCGGGCTAATAGGAAAAAGGGACGCCCATGCAGCCTGATAACATCGTCCTGATCGTCGACGACGACGCGGACGTGCGATTCTCGGTGGAACGTCGATTGGCTGCGGCGGGCTACTCGACGCGCACCGCGTCCGGCGGCAGGGAGGCTCTCCATGAAGTCGCGGCCGGACTGCCCAGCGTCATAGTTCTTGACGTTCGTATGCCGGACATTGACGGCATGAAGGTGCTGTCGAAGTTGCAAAAAAACAAAAGAACCCAAGGCATCCAGGTCATCATGTTGTCGGCCAGCATCATCGATCAAGAGAGGGCGATCGACGCCGGCGCGCGATACTTCATCAGGAAACCCTTTCGCGGCGAAGATCTTCTCAAAGCCGTGAAGACGGCGATCGATCAGCCAAAATCCGGCACGGAACGGCGCCATGAACTCCACCAACCATTCCTAGTAACGTCAACCAAACTCTAGTGAACATGAACGTGCCACGGATTCTCATCGCGGATGACGACCACGACCTCGCCGAGGTTCTGGCTATCCACGCTAGGGCGCTAGGGTTGGACGTCCGCACGGCTCACGACGCCCAGACCGCGCTCGACCGGGCCCGCGAGTTTCAGCCCGACGTAGCCTGCCTCGACGTCAACATGCCGGATGGAAACGGGCTGAGCGTGGGCGAGATGCTGGCCAATGAAGAGAAGTTGAGCGCGATCCCGATCATCATCATGACCGGGCGCTCCGACGCGGAGACGGTGCGCCGTTGTCAGACGCTACGGGCATACTACGTGCCCAAGTCCTCCGACATGTGGCAGAGAATTGAGCCGTTGCTGTATGAATTGTTTGATTTGGAGCCAGGGCAGCGCAAACGTCCGCTCGCCGCAGACGCGACCAATCAGACGTCCAATGCAGCACCGCGGAAGCTGAAAAGGGGCCACATGGCACCGGCCAAGCATGCCGTTGGGCGAGGCCTAGCTGGCGTGCTGGACTTGGTGTTCGAAATGCTTGGATTCGGCGCCAATCCTCCGAAGGAACTCCCCAGCCACGATGAAACGAACGCCCCGGCTGATCCTCCCTGGGTGCTTTGCATCGACGATGACGCGGAGTACTCCCACGCCTTGAAGTTACGCCTGGAGGGCCGTGGGGTGGCCGTGATTCGAGCCTTTGACGGCATGGAGGGCTATCGCTGGGCCTTTCGGCGGCCCGCCGATGCGATCCTCCTGGACTACCAAATGCCCAACGCTCAGGGCGACTATGCGCTGCAGCGGCTGAAGGACAACCCCGTGACAAAAGAGATCCCCGTGATTGTCATCACGGGTCACAGAGATAAATCGTTGGAGAGGAAAATGTTGAACCTCGGTGCGACCGCGGTCCTCAACAAACCCGTGGAATTTGACAAGCTGGTCGCAGAGTTACGCAGGCATATTTCCGTTTTGTCCGAACCTTGCCCGGCAACCGCATCGCTGTGATTCCGAACGCGGATCGCTGAAGGTTGATTTCGTACGACGACTTCAAGTGACATCATGGAAAAACAGGTCCTAGTCGCCGACGACGATTTCGAGATCACGCAGTCTCTCAGCATACGGCTGAAACAGCTTGGATGTTCGGTCATGCGCTCTCCGGATGCGTTGCACGCACTGTTAGGAGCACAGAGGCTGCGGCCGGACTTGCTGATTCTGGATGTAAACATGCCCGGTGGCAATGGACTGGCAGTTGCAGAGATGCTTGCCGGCGATGCGGAGTGTTGCAAGATTCCCGTGATTATGCACACGGGTTGTAGCGATGAGTTGACCCTCGCTCGCTGCAAGCACTTTGGCCATCACCACGTGCAGAAGTCTCCACATTCGTGGACCGAGATCAAAGCCATCGTCTGCAAACTGTTCGACATCGTTCCCGACCATTTGCAGTCAAACGGCGTGGCCGCCGACCGAGGCAAGCTCCTTCTTGCCGATGCCGACGGATCCCGTCCACGGACGGAGAATCAAAAGGTCACCCCCGGCAACGATCCTGGTCATGACGACGTACCGAGGGCTTCGCGATCTTGGGCTGAGATCAGAGCCCTTTCCTGCGAGGCGCTCGACGGGGAAGCTGAACGGGCGCAACCGAATGGCCAGCCGGCCAACGAAGGGAAACCATCCGCGGGGAGTGCCTCTGCACCGCGTTCGCAGTCAGGCAACCGGAACGGTGCTCATGAGCATGCCGGTAATCATGAAGTACCGAGGGCTTCGAGTACTTGGGCTGAGATCAGAGCCGCCACCTGCAAAGCCCTTGACAGCGAGGGTGGTCAGACACAGACGGATGGCGAGGTTGCCGACAAAGGCGAGCCACCCACGGCGGGTATAGCCGCCTCCGAATCGGCTCCTATAAACGGAACCGCCGCGCCTGCCGCCCAGTCTACCTCATTGAACGCCGGTATCACCGGGGGGCCCGAACCAATGCAGACAGTCCGCTTACTGCGAAATCCGGACCAACACGAGGATCCCAAAGAAACAACAAACGAGGCGAAACGCGTGACGGTGCTGTGCATCGACGACGACCCTGATATTTCCAAGATAATCAAGATGCGCTTAGTTGCCTACGGCGTGGAGGTACTCCGCGCCTTCAGCGGTATGCACGGATTCTGGACCGCACTCGACTCTCGCCCCGATGTGATCATCTGTGACATGTCGATGCCCGACGGCGAGGGTAATTATATTATCGGTCGGTTCAAGTCGCATCCACTGACCGAGAATGTGCCCCTGATCATACTTACGGGACAAGCAAATCCAGGAGTCAAGCGAACGATGCTCAGCCAGGGCGTTAGCGCCTACTTGACCAAGCCGCTGGCCTTCGACCAACTGCTCCAGGCATTGCGTGCCCATATCGACCTCCCCGAGAAGCCTCTCGACGCTTCTCCTTCCAGTTTGGTGTTGTCAGCTGGCTCGACGTGATTACATTCGTATCAGGCCCGATGCCGACGCCCTCGGAGCGATCATCGCGACCCGCATCATCGTTAGAAGCAATGTGCCGCGGCGATCGATGAATCCCGCTTTGACGCCCATTACCGGCGCTTCGTCGCTACTACAGACCAGTCCGCCCCTGTGCCTCGCATCGGTACTCAGGTCCTTGCGGGTCTGCCACTTGGACGGCTCCCTTAGCATCGAGGCGACAGGTTCCCAGGTTACGCACACGAGCCAGAAACGGACTCACGCCACCTTTACGCCGGACGCCGCTCTGACCGTAAGCGGATACCTTCAGAGCTGATCCCGGGTTAACGACTACCTCCCGGTTTTGACGTCATTCCTACGCTTTCGACGGGTCATCGGTGGTTCATTTGCATTCGTCTTTCCGTTTCGTACCTGACAGAGTCAAGCCCTGTCTTTTCCGTAACGCTCACGACCGTGGCTTTTGACCACAGCCACCGGAGGTGGTTTGGAACCTGCTCCTGCAAGCCGGTCCGAGGGGCCTACCCTCATCGGATAAGCAGTTACGCACGTTCCGCTCTTGCGAGTTTCGCGTGCTCATGGCGCACGATTACCGCCTATCCGGACATTATGCGATCCCAGGTCTCAGAATCGAGACCTGGGGCACCCAGCTTTCGAGCAAGAGTGAGATGTGGGCCACCCGCCAGAACGGTGTTTGAAACGGTATTTTAGGTGGTCCAAGTACACGCCAATCAGGTTCTGAGTGGATACCCCTTTTTGATACACGGTGCGTCATGTGGCCTGAAAGACATCCGTGCGTTGGGCATAGGTCACAAAACAAGCAGAGTAATGTAAGGAGTACCTTGTCCTGAATGAGCGTCATAGCTAAACGCGCCGTTGTCATTGTGAGCATGTTCGCAGCAGCCATAGGCGGCCTTCTCTTCGACAAGCACCCCATAATCGGCAGCTTCCTGATCGCGGCGGGGTTGGTAGGCTCGATATATGTCTACTGGTCTTCGGAGTGCTCCCAAGATTGCAATGAAGAGTTAATGAGACCGACCGCACAGCTGATGTTCGACTCGGGAGCGGGAAGTGTCTACACCAAGCTGATCCGGGAAAAGATGCAAAAGCCCGGAGGGCATAAAAACGCTAAACGTGATCTCGAAAAAGCACTGAATGCTTTACCCGACGATCCCGACGCACTTTTTCTCTATGCCATAAGCGAGGCTTTGCGATACTCATTTCGTGCTTTGCATTTTCGGCAGGATGACGCTTACCGTCGGAGAATCCAAAGTGTTATCGAACGGGGACTAAGGACAGGCCGTTATGTCCCGGAGTTCTACGCCGCCCAAGGGATATTGCTCGACGCTCCGAAGACCGCCTGCCAGATCCTCGACGCCCTTCACTCCGGCCAACCGGCCGGAGTGAGGGAGAATTGCTGATAGAGTCAGTGCAATTGGAGACAAACCCAAGTGTTCAAGAAATTCCTGATCGCATGTTGTATCTGCCTTGCTCCTTCCGTCACTTGCCCATTGGTCGCGCAGTACATACGGGTCGGCGGCCAGGATCAAATCGCTATGGGTAAGTTGGACGAAATGGAGAACCTGCTTAGCGGCGCCGATGCCGGGCAGAA
>PLYM01000190.1 GCA_003153375.1 Planctomycetaceae bacterium | reverse complement strand
TGCACTATTCGGGCGCCGTTCACAATACATCAGCCACGTACAATCCATGTCAAAAATTCGGCCGCCAAGAGGGTTTTGGTGCGGATCCCGGGATCGTGGCTTGCCATGTTGCGTCCCGGCACGCGCATCTAAAATGGCCGTCAGTTTCTCATGATCTTCCATGGTCACTTTGGGTTCGAAGTGAGCCTGGGCAACAACATGCATTTCCGGAGCATTTCGGATCACTTTGGGCTGCTCGTCCCAGCGGTAGTCCGCTTCCTTCAGTGTCCGCGGCCCTTCCGGCGTAAATCGCAGGAGATCGCCCATTGATCGAATCCCGGCAGTTGTGAACCCGGCAAATAACTTGTTGCGCCCAATATTTACGATCGTCGGCTGATGCCAAAGACCGCTGACTGCATGGACGGTTCCGCTATCTTTTCGAGTCCGGCCAGCATCCGGTGATGGAATAGCTTCCGCGTTCAATTTCGCGGCAATCCGAGAGGCCGGCATCGTCGTCAGCATTTCTCGAATCCGAAGCGCAATCTCAAATGTCCCATCGGTCGCTGGTAGCCACGCCGTGTGATGGCGCGTCAAGCGAACCTTTTCGCCATTGGCGAGACGCCGGATGGGCGCCCCCTCATCGTTAATCAACCAGCGATCGAACCCATACGGGGCTCGGCCACCAATAGAATGACCGCCTTGAGCGAGAGCGATTTTGGCGAAGATCATCTTCTGCGCCAGATCAAATCTTTCTTTCCCTGCATTGTCGTACGCAATGACAGTGGAGATTAGCCCGCCGATTTCAGGTCTTTCACCCCTGGCAGTGGCTTTCACCTCCTGATTCATAAACACGAGATTTACGCCCAACTCATACAGCAGCTTCGTCTCAAGCTGAAGGCCCTGGTTGGGGTGGTCTGGCCGGGCCAGACGATCGCGTCGGGGAATAAACACGTGCGACACATTGGCGTCGCGTTCGATCTCTGCCAAGAGCGCTTCGAGACCTTTCCGATCAAAATGGTTTCCCTTCACGTTGTAATCGAAAAACAAATCTTTGAACTGGTACTGGCCAGTTTGAACCATCGTGTCGATATCGCGCGGTTCGGCATCAAATGACAAACCACGTTTCTTGGACTCGCGACACGCCCAAGTGACATACTGTGATGGGGTCATTTCGGCTTTACCGCCCGAGTCGCGACTATAAAATAGGGCGCGCCCCCGATCGGGGCGAGATTTTCTTTTCATTGGATTCTCCTGCACGCTGCATGCACTGTGAGGGACTGCCACTGAACTCAATCGTCAGACGGATCCACTCTCGCGCAGACGCCGTCGATGTGCCAAAAGCAACTTAGCTAAAGCTTCAATGAAGACGTCGTCATCATTAAGGGAACAAAGGACGATGTCAGCGCCGAGGATGGAATTGCCATCCCAAGCCAGACGTTGGCACCAGGTCGCGTTGACCCTGTGCCACAACTCGGCCGTCTCAATGCTCCCAAAACTCGCGAAGCCATGGTCTAGCTTGGTCGCAATCTCCTTGAGCGCTTGATCTGATGTCGGCAAGTCGGCATCGAGTAATTTGATCACGCCGGTCGATTCCCACTGGCGAAGATGGGCCACGGCGGCAAGCTCCAGCAGCAGCGACGGTGGTGGGTCGGCAGGGAGCAAGCTGTCGTCGTCGGTTGCGGTCTCGGAGCATCCGGCCAGTTCGGCGACCTGCCCTGCGATCCAAAGGGCGTTCTTTTCGGCCGCCTTTACGAAGGAATCGGCGAGCTGAACTGAATGCGGTTTGAAGTCGAATGCAACCACAGGGTGTCCTCCATGAAGGTTGACTGTGAGCTAGCAACCTATGTTTTCTGCGCTGCCCGCACAATCGCAGTTGCTGACCACGAATCTAGAGACTTCTGGTCCCGGAATTTGGATTGAGCACGCCTTTCCGCTTCAAAATATCGGCATAGCGAATAAAGTCGCTATCGCCTTGCGATCCACAGGTTGCCGATTGACGAATGCTCAGGTCAACCGCCTGCCATCGGCTAGAAGGTCTGAGGTGAAAGCCAGCCCAATCGCTCTCCCTCCGCCCGAGTGCGTGGGTTTGTCCATGTGCCCTTCCGGCGAGGCAGGCGGAGCCTGCAACGGCGATATGAGGACCCCCCAATCGGCGAATGGTTTAATGTCGGCAACTGCCGCCAGGCACGGTTCGGTGACTCTGAGCGCGCTTGATTCGCACGGCGAACTCGGCCCCGAAAGCTAGATTCTCCCCATCCTATATGCCAGGAAACCGCGAGTTATTAAGCTAGGGCGCAATTCGTACGACCGTGGGATTCACCCACCTACCTGCCCGCGCGAACCGCGTTCTCGCTCGCCACATCACGATGCAAACTGATTGGTGTGTCCGCGGCAGGCGCAATCGCCGCGCCAATGCCGCGCGAACCGCCTCCCTCGATGTACACTCACAATGATCAAGCGACCGCAATTTCGTCGTGAAGACACGAGAATCGGCGACGATTCGCGGCGACGTTGATTGGTCGACACGAGGTTAAAGTGCATATCTTGTGCGACGAAATAGGAATCGAATCCGGTCCGCTGAAGAACGGCCATCTGGCCGGTAAGCGAAGGCAATCGGCGTGAATCGGTGGACTCTTAATCAGAGGGTTGTTGGTTCAAGTCCAACAGGGAGCACTTCATAAACCATTGTCTTGAGATGGTTTGCGGTTTCTGCCATTTCTTTGGGGCCGCCTGTTTTTGGCAAATGTTACCAAGAATGTTACCTGAAGTGGGCGGTCACCGCTGACTGAAGGGTGACCACATTGCAACTGCAGCTTGCCAGTTCGGTTTGCCTTCGAGGGTAGTCGCCCTCGCCCTGCGATTGGCGAACGCAGCCGAATTTAGGTCCAAAACTTTTCTCCCCAGGCCCACAGTTCTGTTTGTGCGGTGGGCCCCCGTGGCCGACTGTTCCCGTTTGAGGTCGGCGGGCATGACTCGCAGTTGGTGTCTAGCGTGCCAAGTTGACCGATTTAGTGCCAGGTCCATCCTTGCTGTGTAGTTTCTCGACCGCGATCTTCGCGAGAGTTCTCAATAACTCGAGTTGAGCTCTTGCGATCTTACTGATCTCGTATTGCTCTGGCGTCTCACGAAGGTCTACTGGTCGAGGTTCGTCGCTGCTGCCGGAAGGGCGAAGAGACGTAGTGACAGCATTCTGCTCGTCAGCTGTGGGCTGGGGTTGCTGTTTAGGCAAAGGTTTTCTCCTTGAATTGTTGCGCGTGCGATATAAGTTGCGTTGGAATTTGCTGGGCGATCGGAGTGCTCCGACCGCCCAGCCTGGCTGTATTTGCGAATGCTTAGCCAAAGCTCGCAAGGCTGGCGACAGTGCGAAGCCAATCTTCCAGCTCACCGGCAGGATCCTGATCGGCAAGCCGTGCAGGCGTCATGCAATCGACCGCGGTCGTGTTGAGCCACTTCTTGGCTTGATTGCGGAGCCGCCTTTGAGCTCTGGTCGAAAGATCATCCCATGTGCAGTGTGACGGCAAGCATGCTTGCGCCGCCACTTCTGCCACGGAATCAGAATCCGAGAAGTCGATTTGAATGCCCTTGGCATCCTCAATCGCGGAAGGACTCAGGTAATTCTCGAGGCTGCGTTTGCGGGTGATAGCGGCGTGACAACCCGTGCGGCTATTAACCACTTTAGCCGCCTGTTTGCGCAGCTTGGTCTCGGGTGGCATTTCTCTGTCATAGAGATGGAACTCAGGCCAAGCCAGCGGCCCCATCCGGTGCGACCAATAATTCAAGCAGCCGCCGCCGAAGGGCACAAAGATTAGTCGACCTGCTTCTTCGAGAGAGTACAGGTCGGGGATCGTGGAGTCAGCGAAATGCAAGATCCGGCTGATACGCCTCAGAAACTCGATATCGTTCGGCCCTTCGACCACAAGCAGCACGCCTGGTGTTGACGGCATCGGAATTGGAGGAGCGTCCGAGGTCAGAGCACCAATCTCAGAACAGGCCAGTTGTTGCGACCTCATTTCGTATGTCAGTTGTTCCAGCATTTTTAGCTTTCGGGGAATGGGGTGCTTACGCGGCAACCAGATTCGGTGACCGCGGGATTAGTTTTGGGAAAGAGATTCAAACCAATACGGCGGTCCGGGGAGCATGCCTCGGACCGCCGCAGAGTGTCGCCCGAACTGAGCTATTCAAATAAGGTCACGCGACTGGCATCGAGTTCGTCCCAGTCGACAACCAGGGGTTCGCGCTCCGTCGGGGCAGGTGTCAGAAGAACAAACCCTCGTCGGCTAATTGTGTTGACCGACTCGCCCGTGGCGGCTGCCACGGCGCGATCGAGATCGGCTTGGGTCATAGATCGATCCTTTGGAAGGAGTGACATTGGCACAGCGCATGCGCGCAGTGTGCCCTGGTAAAATCAAACGGAATAAAGGGGCAGGCAGGCTGTCCAGCTAAACGGCCGGCGACAGCCAGTTAGCGCCCAGCCAAGTTTGTTCGGCGTTGAGCGCGTGGCTGCGCTTCGAGAAAGGTCCCAAGATGGGACCGCCGACAGGCGAGAGGTCGGCCAGCCATTGCCCGCAACTATCGGGTTCAACGTGACTGGCTCGAGTGATCGACAAGGGACCTAGCGCCGCAAGGTCCAGATCCTCGGCGTACACGCAGCGCGCCGAACCATTAGCATTGATGACGAGTTCTATCGTGCCGCTCATCACTTGGCCCTGCGGAGGATATTGCGACGCGGTCGGTCAACCAACATTCCATCCAGCACCGATTGCACACCGGCCAATTGTGTGGCTACGTGCTGCCTCAGCTTGGAGCTGTCCCGCAACACTTGCGGCTCGACACCACGCACAATGCGCTGGGCCTGGTCCACCAGGTTGTCGAGCTGCTCATTCGAGCGAACGTTGAGCTGGCCGAAGCGCTCAAAGAACTCGGTCAGATTCGTGATCGCCGAATCTCGGAAAATCTTCGGCTTGCCATCCTCCTGTCCCGAAATCCGCTCGGCGAGGTGTGAGACCAGTTTGGCTAGTTCGCCAGTAAAGGCTTCTTCGGCCAACCGAATTGCCTCCTCGAAACGGGCGGCCATGCGAGCTTTCTCCTGCTCGTAGAGAGCCGGGCTGAGTTGCCGCAGGTAATCGGGTGGCTCGACGGACGGGAAATCGTATTCCAGCTTGAACAGACCTCGCAACGAAGAAGGGTAGTCAGCCGAGTTGTAGAGCCGGCCAAGCCGCTCTCGGGCGATCGCCTTCAGTTCGGCGAAATGCTCGTCGAGGTGGCCGACCGATTCGTCGAGTTCCGCCCGCAAGCTTGTCATCTGCACGTCGAAGCTGGCAATGTCGTCCTGGCGGATCAGCCGTATGCCCGGTTCGGGATAGGGCAAGCTCAGGCCCCGCCACAGCGATACCGCCTGGTTGCGTACCGCAGTGACTGCCCGGAAAGCCGGATGGCCGGTATCGAACAGCTTCTTGCCAGCCGAAAGATAATTGCCTTCGGCGCCAAAGGCATCCGCCGCTTGCAGCTTCTGTTCTGCCGACAGGCTCTTGCGGACGCCAAACCAAGTAAAGCTCAGTCGCACCGCGGCCATGGTCGCGCGCAGGCGGCCAGCAGCAGATTCTGACTGTGCGGTGGCGGGTTCATCCAATAGAGTGCTCATAAAGTCGATCTCCGAATTGAAAGGTGAAGTGAAAATACAAAGAGAGGTCTCGTTAGTTGGCCGAGGGATCGCGATTCACCCGCCGCCGAGCTTTCGTGGTAATTTCGTTGCGGTAAATGCCAGGCTGGTCGGCGCTCAAGCATCGGCCGCTCGCCCAGCTACGCAGTCGGTCCACTGATTCGGCAGCAGTGACAGCTACAGGAACGACGTTCTGGGCTGCCTGGACCAAGGGCAGGTCCAAGAGTGCCGCCAGGCGGCAGCAGGCGCGAATCTCCGCACCGGTCCAGCTTTCGTCTTGAGGAAGCCGCTGGGCCCGATCCAGTTCGAATTGCTCGATGTAAAGCTGCCAGATCGCGTCCTTCTCGGCCCGGTCGGGAAGGTTGAGGAAGAAGATCCCGTCGAACCGCTCGGCACGGCTGAACTCTGGCGGCAGCTTGGAGATGTCGTTGCAGGTGGCCACCAGATAGACGTCGGAGGTGTGGTCGTTCATCCAGGTGAGCAAGGAGCCGAACAGCCGGGCAGAAACCCCCGAGTCGGTCTGCCCCGAGCTGGCCGCGCCACTGAGGGCCTTTTCGCATTCGTCTACAAAAAGGATTGCCGGCGCCATCGCATCGGCAATCCGCAGGGCCTGACGGATGTTCTGCTCGGTCTGACCGACCAACGAGCCCATCAGCGCGCCAACGTCCAATAGCAGGGTGGGACGGCCGGTCTCCTGGCCTAGCGTCTTGGCGAAAGCGCTTTTACCAGTGCCGGGCACGCCCAGGAGCAATACGCCGCGGGGCCGCTTGTGTGCCTTGTCGCCTCCAGTTCGAAGGAGTGACCGCTTGCAGAACGCCTTAAGCGATGCCAGACCTCCCAGGCTACTGAAATCATCTTGGCCACGATGGAGCGACAACAGGCCGCTCTTTTTGAGCATGCCGGTCTTGAGCTCCCAAACGGCATCAGCCGCAATCCGGCCATGGCGCACTAGCGACAGGCTGAAGGCGGCTTCCGCTTCATACCGCGTCAGCCCGGACGCTGCATCGAGGACAGTTTCCAGGGTCGGGCCAGCGGGTAGCTCGCCGGCTTCAGTGGCGATGCTGCGGGCAATCTCGGCAAGCTGATCGCGATCCGGCAGTTCGTGTTCGATCACGACCAGGAGCTTTTCGAGCTCAGTGGGAATCTGGACGACTGGCGCCAGAATAATGACAAACGTCCGGTTCTGCTTGCCGGCCGTGATCTGATGAATCAGGGCCTGCACAATCTCGGCACTGCCGAGAAACCGATGGAAGTTGGTCAGAACCAAGAGTGCTGAGCCATCGGCCGAAGCCAACGCACCGAGTGAGCGAATTGCCGCCAGTGGGTCTGGTGCCGAGCCACTCGCTGCCTCGCCGGCCAGCCCTGGCCGCTCAAGCCCCCGGTCGATGTCCCAGGTGGCCAGCGTCCAGTGCTCCCGATGGCAGCGCTGGGCGATCTCGGCCAGCGCGTCCTGGTGCTCATGGGATTCGATCCAAATACCGCTAAAACAGGCCGAGACGTACTCGGCTAAACGATCTGCCAGCATGGGTAATGCTCCTAATGACATTGGCATGGGAAAACTTGGGATAGAAGCACAACCGGCCCGAAGCGCGACGCGCTCCAGGCCTGATTGTGCGAAAGCCCTGGTAAGAGTTGTCATGGCTGCTGATGTTGTGCTTGCTGGACAACCGATTTCTCGTGAAACTCGGCAGTCAGCTGTTCACTGGCGCGGACGCCTAGCGCCTGCTCGAGGAAGCGACTGGCATCTCGACACGACTGGCCGCCAAAGCCTTTGGTTTCGAGCTTGGTCTGTCCATCGGGGGAGATAACGATTTCGATGATCTGCGTCATCCGGCACCTCCCGCGAGTTGGACGGTCAGCTTGATGGAACCGTCAGCCAGAGACTGTTCTGTAACAGTGTGCCCTTGCTTACGGGCTTCGAGCTTGGATTTTTCGGCTGCATAGGCCTGCAGGAAACGATCGAGCTGGGCTTGCTGGCCCCAGACTCCGCCAAAGTTATCAAACTCGATTCGGCCCTGATCGACCTTGCAGACGATCGGATACCGCCAGTCGGGCAGTTGCACGGCGAGGCCAGTTGCCGTGGCGGCGAATAGCTCGACGGTCTGTTGGACCGGCGGGCCGAGTCCCAAGCGCCGGCAGGCCTCTGCGACGGCCACTGGGTCACGAACTTGGGTTTGGATCTGCACGATGTGTGACAAGGCAATATTCTCCTTTGTGAAAACGTTATTCATTGGGTTGGTGTGGAATCGCCGGCACCTGGGGAGTGCTTGGCAAGGCGAGCGGATTGGCACCGGCGAACAGCGTCGGCTTAGTGAGTTCTTGGATGAGCAGCCCATCAAGGTCTCCGCCGGTGGTATCGCGGACAACCGACTTGACGATGAACAGGCACAGCACGATCGGCAGCAGGCAAGCCAACAAGGCTGCTGTGTAGACCAAGGCCTCTGCCACGATCGGGTCTCGACGCTGTTCAACCGCCAACTGCTGACGCTGCTCTTGCAGTGATTCATGCTGGCGGTCGAGGCTTGCGCGCTCCTTGTGCAGTTCGCCTTCGAGGTTAGCTTGGGCCTTAATCAGCTCTTGGCGCGATTGAGAGTCGGCCTCGACCAGCTGCCGCGTAGCCTTGGCGACTTCCTTACTCTGTACGGCCATTTGCTTGTTCTGCTCGGCTTGCCTGGCCATGCTGCGTTCGGATAGCTCGACCAAGCGGTTGTCGGTATCTCCGCACCCGAATACTGTCGACAGCAGAATCACAACCGAGCTAGTCCACCGTGTGATCGTTCGCATTTTGGTTCCTCCAATGGGCCAGTAGTTTGGCGAGCAGTTGCTGGAGGCCACGCCGCAATCGGATCTCGCGCACTAGCGCGAGAACCAAGAACGTGATGGCCAACGACATGCTGGCCGCGATAAGAATGGTGATGTTCAATAGGCGGTCTCCTTCGTCGGTGGAAATTACTTGTGTGTTCATGATGACGCACGTGCTCAGTGCGGTGAGTGGCTTTGGGCGAGATCATTTTCAGTGGCGGCACAAAATACGGTCGCCAAACGCTAGGCTCGTTCCCTATCAATATGCCCGAAAAACACGGTTAATTAAGCACGTGCCTGTGTGGGTTTCGACGAGGTCAGACGAGCTATCCAACCAGGACGCCAACAGCGAAGAGAGAGTCGACACTAACGCCCACTCTGCTTGAGTCGCGCAGTTAGTACGATGAGCAGCGAGCACACTTGCTCACAATGCACCGCTTGAAACAATTGTGTTTCGCGCGCAGGAAGACAAATTGCGGATGCACAGTAACGCTCGTTCGGAATCGTCATGGACCTGGAGCGTGGGTCGGGTCGGCCAGCACGACTAATGAGACGCAAATACAATGCGAGCAATTGCTGGGAACTCACTCGTGCAAGTCGCGATAGGCCTGCCAGCTTTCATGCTTTTCTCGCAGCGAGAGGATTTGCTCGCCCGATAAGTGACGTTATGAGGCAAAGGCTTGAGTTTCGCCGAAACGGAGATCATCTTGCTGAAACGAATGACTCGGACAGCGGCGAGGGGCTTGCAGCGCTGTTGCCCGATCGCTGGCTCGCCGCGCATCCTGCTGCCCGGCGCAAGTGGTCGCCGTGACTGCCGCGCTACCGCGTCGCGCGGTACAATACCACCGATATCAGGATCATCTGACACGGAGGGAAGCTCCCATGGCCTCGCGTCAGCAAAAGCAGGCGGGCCACCAACGCAACAAGCAGAACAAGGCGACCAAGCGGGCTCAAAAGCAAAAGGGACTCGCTGCCCGTGCGAAACAGCAAACTACGTGGGCCCTGCGTCCCCTCGATCCTCGCCACAGCCTCGGTGCGGCCTTTGCGGAGCCACGAGCAAACTCCTCAAGACCGAGTGTTGCAACCAGTGGATCTGCGACGACGAGGATCAGTATGTATTGTTTTCGTACGCCCGCAACAGCTGTCACCGCAATCACAGTCGCTTCACGCTCTGCGTCTTTCACTTCAACGAAAATCATCCGGAGCGGTGGCAGGACTGTCCCAAATGCCGCGACGAAATCGAGACCGAAATGTACGTCTACTACGCCACCAACGAATACAACTTCGAGGTCTTGGAAAATCCGCCCGATTACGAGCCGACGCACTGCAACTCATGCGGCAGCGTGATCGTGCTGGCGGACGGCTGCTACTTCTCCTCCCACGACGGCTACCGCTGCGGTAAATGCACCGCCGCCAAACCCTCGATCTCTATAAATGACCGAACCACGCCAGTGCTCTTGGTGAGACACTTACAATTGAGGCGTCGCAGACGTGGAGCACCCAACCTAGATACCCGGCTTGCCGCCATTCGTTGAACTACTTGGTGTATGCGCCAATGGTGGGGAAGGACTCGACCGAATGACGAGAGCGCACTGCTTGGTGATTTGATCGTTTGATCAGGTCACTGGTCGAAGCCACATGGGACGGGGTGTTCTCAAGTTGAAATGCGTTCGATTCGAGCTCCCCGCACCTTCTGCCGGTGAATTTTCCGGACGACGATGCGACAGGAACTGATTGAGCATTTGGTGCTGGATCTGGCCAGGGAGCTCGTGTAAGAATGCAATCCTTCAGAGTCGCGACCACCGCTATGAGCGCACCAGTACTGCAATAGACCTAGCTTTGACCACATAAGCCTGAGAAGTCACACGCA
Organism: Planctomycetaceae bacterium; assembly: GCA_003153375.1. Classification (GTDB taxonomy): domain Bacteria; phylum Planctomycetota; class Planctomycetia; order Pirellulales; family PALSA-1355; genus PALSA-1355. Next base: position 4,225 of record PLYM01000190.1, on the reverse strand, counting down.
CCTCTCGCCCCTCCTCACAGACATCGAGTGGACTCTCCAAAGCGGTATCGATGACGCGTTGCCACTGTCCGACGGCGCCTTCCTGCATGGTGAAAGTCAGGTCTTCCCAGTAGGCATTGATCATCACGTAAAGATCGCAGTCCCCGGCCGACCGCCCGTGCAGGCAATATGCACAACTGTGTGATTCGGGCGAAACGTCGACGGTGGGGCCAACGCCGTACCAGTGGCCGTCGTCCCGCCAGAAGCGGCTACGGCACAGAGAAGGGTGCGCCTTGCGGAATGCGATCATCTGTTTGAAGAAGCGAAATATGTCCTGGTTGGCTTGTAGGCGATCCCAGTCGAGCCAACTGGTTTCGGTGTCCTGATTGTAGGCGTTGTTGTTGCCGCCCTGTGTCTGCAGAAACTCATCGCCGGCTCGAAACATCGGTGTGCCATTCGCCAGGAACAAGAAGCAACATAAATTCTTGATCTGCTGCTTGCGCAGCTTCAATACTTCCTCAGGGGCATGGTCGTCTCCTTCCCAACCGCAATTCCAGCTATAGTTCTCGTCCGCTCCGTCATCGTTGTTGTGGCCGTTGGCCCAGTTGCGTTTTTGGTTGTAGGCGACCTGGTCGTAGAGCGTAAAGCCATCGTGTGAGTTGACGTAGTTGACGCTCTGGTAGGCATGGAAGGCATCTAGGCGGTCGTCAGGAAACAGATCGTCGCTGCCATAGAGTCGGCGCATCACGGCAGGCACGAGGTCAGGGGCACCCCGAACGAAGCGACGCACATCGTCTCGAAACCTGCCGTTCCATTGGTACCACTGCCTGGCGGGAAAACCGCGGCCCAGCTGGTACGCTCCAGCGGCGTCCCATGGTTCGGCAATGAGGCGAACATTCGCAAGATCGGGATCGGAGGCGATGTCGCCAATGATTGGTGGATCATGAAGGTTCAGCGAACCGTCGTCGTTTCGCGTGAAGACCGACGCGAGGTCGAATCGAAAGCCGTCGATGTGCATCTCCGTAACCCAATAGCGCAAGCTATCCACGATCATCTTGCGGACGGAACGGTTAGAACAGTGGAGAGTGTTGCCAGTCCCTGAGAAATTCTGGTAAGGCTCGTTGGAATTGCCGGACAATAAGTAATACGTGCTGTTGTCGATGCCCTTGTAGTTATAGAGAGGCCCATCCTGGTTGCCTTCGGCAGTGTGGTTGTAGACAACGTCGAGAATTACCTCGATATCTGCCGCATGAAGTGCTTTGACCATGGTCCGGAATTCGTTGTGCTGGTCGCAGGCCGCGTGGCTTTGGGCATAACCATGATGGGGAGCAAAAAAGTTCAGCGGCATGTAGCCCCAATAGTTTCCGTCTTGAGGGTCATATTGGAAAACAGGCATCAACTCTACCGCAGTGATGCCCAGGTCCTTCAAATAGGGGATTTTCTCGACCAATCCCGAGTAGGTGCCACGCCGCTCAGGACTGACTCCCGAGTTCGGGTTTCTTGTAAACCCGCGGACGTGCGCCTCATAAATGACGATGTCGGACTCGTGACGGGGGCGCCGCATGTCGGCCCAGTCGAACGCGGCGTCGTGCATTGCAAATCGCCCTAACGGGGCCTTGCCTGCGTTCGAGCCTGGACACATCGCTGCCGCTCTGTCGAACGTAGACGGAAAGAATACCGACTTGGCATACGGGTCGAGCAGAATCTTGTCGGCGTCGAAGCAATGCCATTCAAATCGGCCCTCCGGTTTGGGACCAACCACGGCATAGGCATAAAACCGGACGTCGCGGACGTCAGCCTTGGCAACTCGGCAGTGCCAGACGCGACCAGATTTGTTCTTCAGATAGTCCAGCCGGTACACAAAGACCGGCGTGACCAAATCCGCTTCCGCGTAAAGCAACAACGTCACGCTTTCCGCGTGCTTGGAATACAGGGCAAAGTTACAGGCCTCCGCGCTCTCTATCCAACTGACGCCGAGGGGAGCGGGCGTCCCTTCAATAGCAGTCCAACTCGGCATCGATGGCAAGAGGTTCATACAAGAGCTTAGCAAATCGGCGTCTGTGGGAGATGAGCGGGACCGTTCCCCGTCATAATCATGGCCGCATTGAGGGTGGCATCAAGCCAATCGAGTCCTTCCAGGTAATGGTAGCCAACTGCGCCAGCCGCCAGCCCGAGCCCATCCAAAATGACCGCAGCGAACGCGTAGGCGAGCATTCGTGCAGCAAACTGGTGTCTAGACAACAGAGGTCGCTGAGAAGCCTCGAACATTTTGTGGTCGCTCCAGGATTTTAAACCGACGCGCGTCAATGATCCGGCTCCGTACGAGGAAGTTGCGCGATGACTTTCTCGATCGACAGCTTCTCAAATACTGCGTCCTTCGACATGCACGAGGTCTCTTGCCAAGGTCGCTCCGGTTTTTCACTGTGGATATCGCCGTCCAACTGGTGCAGTGACGCTGCCGGCGGCCACGCATGTCGCCTAATGCCTACTGGGTAGATTTGTCATCAGCTTTGAAACCGAGAACCACTTCGACAGGGACCCACATCATCTGCCTCTCCGTGCTCTCGATGCGGAAGCCAGCAGCCTCCAAGGACTGGCGGACAAAGATCGGGCGACAGTCCACCAAGTTGGGAAAATGCCGGTGGCTCCACTCGAAGGCATGCAGGGTGACGCCGCTTTCGCCTTCCTTGGAAACCCCTACGACCGCGATCCGCCCCCCGGGCCGCAGGACGCGCTGGCACTCAGCAAGGACCTTGGGGATCTCAGGCGTGTCGAACAATTCCAACGTGAAGCTCATGAAGATGGCATCCAGCGAATCCGGCGGGTAAGGAAGCTGAACGGCATCGCCGCAAATCAGCTCCACTCGTTCGGCTAGTCCTGCCTTGTGCAGGTTATCCCGGCTCACATCGAGCATTCGCTCCGAGAGATCGAGGCCGTACACCTTGCCGGTTGGGCCGACGGATTGGGCCAAGGACACTAGGGAGTGCCCGGTGCCAAAGCCGATTTCCAGCACCTTCTCACCACGCTGCGCGTCGAGTTTCTCCAGGCCAGTTCTGCGGACCGGACCCTCGTTGTGTTCCGAAAGCAGGTCGTAGACATGGCTGATTTTGTCATAAAAAGCCTTTGTCTCGGCCTTAGACTGGAAGACTCGCAGGATTTCGTCCTCGTCTGTAGCCCCAGTAGTTGCCCTTTGGGTCATCGTTCTCCCCTTCTGGATTGCTCGCGCTCTCAACTCACCTGACGGATGCGCAGGAAAACGACCACCGTCCCTGAGCAAGACAAAGCATCGACAAGGTGGAAACAATTCAACGGTGGCGGATCTCTCGCTCCGCCTGGAGCCAATTTTGAACTGCTGCATCGCGGCGACCTCCCTGCTCGGAGAGTTCGTAGGCCCGTGTGGCGATCTGCGGCGTCAAATTGGACGGTGTCGCGACTTTGGCTGCGGGCTTCGGTTCAGTTTCGGCTTGAGGTTTAGCCTCGGCCTTGGCATCGGGCGCACGCTGCGGTTCGGCTTCCGGTTTGGTGTGAGCTTTGGTGCGATCAAGAATCCAATAGGCGACCAATTTCACGCGATCATTCACGAGGGCCCAAGACAGTGCATAGCCCCACACAAACACTGCCCATTTCCAGGGGAGTGGTTCCATAAAAAGCCCAAACACCGCAATCAAAGTCGCCACGATTTGCGTTCCGAGCACGGCGCCCCATAAAATCCGCGAGGGGCGGATGGACCAGAACGGGCCGCGCGTGCGCGTCAGGAAAATCGTCAGATGTCCAGCTACGGAGAGCTTCAGGTACATCAGCGTCTGGATGACCGCGCGGTCGAGTTTAAACACCACCTCACCAAGATAAAATAGTCCAAACGCGGCCACGACCCCGATGACGCCTAGCACCGTGGAGATCCCCAGCACCAGACGCATATTCCAGGCCTCGGGCTGATTCCTGTAATGAACGTTGTCATAGGCGATGGACAGGATGGCTCCGTCATTGAGCACTGCAATCATTACGATCATCACCGCGGTCACTGGGTAAAACTTGAAGATCAGGATCGCTAGCGTCATGAAGAACAGCACGCGCAGCGTCTCAGCGATACGGTAAATCGCGTAGCTGTTCATCCGCTGGAAGATTTTCCGGCTCTCTTTGATCGCGTCGATGATCACTGACAGGCCGGGCGCCACCAGCACGATCGAAGCCGCCGCGCGTGCCGCGTCTGTCGCGCCCGAAACAGCGATGCCGCAGTCGGCCTTCT
>PLYM01000002.1 GCA_003153375.1 Planctomycetaceae bacterium | reverse complement strand
ATATTCCCACGCTCGTCGGAGTGTCTCGGCCTATACTTCGGCGTTCCCCCGGCGGCAGTTCATTGCTGGCTCTTTTACGATCGGCGGCAAATGTCCAGTTCTGAATTCGACGAACCCTCATCCTTTGCGCAGTGGAGCCACTGCGGAGCATGTTTCCAGGCTCTATCGCCCATGAAAGTGCGCTGCCCACGTTGTGGAAAAAACGACAATCGCCGCGTCGGCAAGGTATGTACGGAGATCCTGCTTGGCACTACCGCCGTTCTTGTCGCAATCGGGATCGTGTTTTTGGCGGTTATGAGCCAGCGCGCTTAGCCGCAAGAGACGACATTACAGAATCCGAGACAATAAACAGCCATGCGAACGCTCTGCAAAATAATCTGCCGGCTTTCAGGATCCGAAGATGGCCCCACCGCCGTGGAATACGCGGTGATGCTGGCGCTCATCGTAATGGTCTGTCTCGGGTCGATTAAAACACTCGGATCCAACACCAAGACCACATTCACCAACGCGGCAAATTCGCTCGGGACTTGAGCCAGAGACTAGCGGCGCGTGCCGAACGAATGCCTCATGGCGTGAACATCAACCGTTCGCCCGCGTTCGTCCTTCTTGGGAACGCCGGCCGCAGCCAAGTCACGATCTAGAATGCGCACGAGCCCCGTAGGCACGTCGAATAGCAACGTGCCGGTCGGAAGCCGCCTCTGAATCGGCGGGGGACGGAGTTGATGCGCTAGGCCTATCTCTCACGACGGAAGCCTTGGGACTGGTCACAAATCGTTGACCGAACGACAGTATTTCGGCTACGCCACAGGCTGCGAACAGCGCGACTGCTAGATCCATCGAAAGACCTGCGAAGAAGAATAAAAAGAAGAGAATTATGGAAGCGAAAGAATAGACGCTCATCGAGGCAGGCTCCTTTTAGTCTCCGGATCGTCTGTCGGACCGGAATAAAGCTGTTGTCAGACTCGGTCAAAAGTGATCTGTGAAATCTTGCCGTTCGTTCTGGCCAATTATTGGATCGGCAAAAGTGCTTCTGTGAACCAAAGGAATTCGATTACGGATTCATTGGCTCGGACTGGCCATGCAGGCTAGCCAGACATGTTCATCCAATCGAGCAAGAGAGACGATGCAGTCGTGATTGGTGCCATGTCCTTGAAGCAGCCCTGAATCCGAAGCGTTGCGACCGGCTAGCAGTCGTTGACCGAACGATGGTGCTTTGGCTACGCCAAAGGCTGCGAAAATTGCAACCGTCAAATCCATCCAGCTACGCACCAGTGCGACACCTGGCCATACTCACGGCGTTTCCCTTGCGGCTAAAGCGGACGTCGTTCATGAATTGCCGCATAAGCAATAGTCCCCGCCCCGTCGACTTCGTTAAGTCCTCGGCCAATGTCGAATCGAGAACGCCACCAGGATCGAATCCCTCTCCTTCGTCTCTGATCCGGATGCGGAAGCCCTTTTCGGTCAGGCTAAACGCGATGCGAATTTTCTTCGACGAAGAACGTTTGTTGCCGTGGTTGGCGGCGTTGACTAGGGCTTCACGCACCGCCAAACGAATTGCAAAGCGATCCTCCGGCCGAAACCTATGCCGTTCCAGCATCTTCACCAAATGTTCTTGAAAGCAGGCGAGTTCAGAAGGTTTCGACTTGATTATTGCCGTCGAACACAGCTTCGACGAAGCATCAGGAGCGGAAAGTGAGGTTGAGTCCACTGCTTCGGCCTTTTCGGGTATTCTTACTTTTGTCTCGCGATTTGAATGAAAAACCTAGCAAAGGTTGTGCCACAACACTGACGGCTTCAGCCAATTGGAGACTTCACCCGCGACTGGTTGAGGATGGGACGCTATGGCTGACCGCGCTGCCTGAACCGACGAACACATCGTTAAAAATCAGCATTTACCTACCTCCAACCGGAACAGCCTGATTGTAAAAACAGGACGGTAGCCCACCTGGGTCCGCGCCGAAGCGATTCGTAAAGGCACGAAAGCGAATAGGGCCTCAACCGTCGGGCTGCAGAATATTGCGTCGCTTTGCAGAGTTTTGCAGACAGCATGACCAGATGGAACCGCTGATTCTTACAGCCTTGCAAGGACTATGCGGCGCGAGGAGCGGCTAGCCGGGAAGACGGGGCACCGTTGGTCGGCTTTTGGATCTCGGTAACCATTTCGCCCGAATTGAACACGCTGACTGTACCGGTGGACCGAGAAACAGTGATGGCAACCGCAGCCGTAGACATGGTGATCGCGGCGGCAGCCGCGTGTCGCGTACCCAGTCCACCGAGCAGCTGAGGTGCTGGTGCGGTCGGCAAACGCAGCGGGCATTCAGTCGAGCCGATTCCTTCTCGAGCCCATCACAAAGATCACGGCCATTAATAAAACGGCGAGCCACCCTTGAGAATCCCATGGGCCATTAACGAAGTGGTAGAGCGCCGCTCCTGCGACGGCACCCAGTAACGCGGACCTAATTGTGGTCGCAACTGGCGATCGCTTGGTTGGGTGGTCTTCTGGAGTCCGGCCTATGGTTGACTCCTTTGCCTGAGATCCCATGGAAAAATTCTCCCTTGGTGTCAATCCGGCCTAAGCATTGGACTATGGCCCGCTGCCGTTTCGTGTCCGGCACCTTGCAACCCCGCTTTCATGCGCAGCGCTTGCAACAGCTTGTGCAACCGTTCGCACGACACGCTTGTCGAACACACTTGGGACAATGAGTTCTTCGGACAGGTGCTCGTCCTGGACTAGGGAGGCTATAGCATGGGCGGCGGCTAGTTTCATCGGCTCATTTATCTCGCGAGCGCGCACATCCAGGGCTCCACGAAAAATACCGAGAAAGGCAAGAAGGTTATTGACTTGGTTAGGGTAATCGGAACGTCCCGTCGCCAAAATGCGACAGAGCGGCGCGGCCACGTCGGCGGGGATCTCGGGGTCCGGGTTAGCCATGGCGAAGACAATTCGGTCTTCGACCATGACTCGAAGGTCTTCTGACGTCAAAACGTTGGCTGCCGAAAGCCCGATTAACACGTCCGCGCTTTCCAATGCATCCCGAAGCGTAAGAATTGGCTCATCGAAATGAATGCAACTTCGCAAGTCGCGCTGAGCCTCGTTGAGATTATCATCGATAACCCGCAAAACAGCTCCTTGGCGATCACAGCCGATTAAGCTGCGAACACCGGCTGCCAGAAGAATTCGGCAGCAGGCGGTGCCGGCGGCACCGAGTCCGTTGACCACAATCTTGACTCGGCCGAGCTCCTTCCCGACTACCTTGAGAGCATTCAGCAGTGCCGCCAACACGACAATGGCAGTTCCATGCTGGTCGTCGTGCATGACCGGAATGTCGAGCAACTTCTTGAGGCGTTCTTCGATCTCGAAGCAGCGCGGCGCACTAATGTCTTCCAAGTTTATTCCCCCGAAGGTGGGGGCAATCGCCTCGACGACGCGGACAATCGTTTCGACATCGTGGGTCCCGAGACACAGGGGCCAGCCATCGATGTCGGCAAACTCTTTCAAAAGCATTACCTTGCCCTCCATCACTGGCAGAGCGGCCTCTGGGCCGAGGTCACCCAGACCAAGGATCGCGGAGCCGTCTGTTACGACGGCTACGCTGTTGCCCTTGCTTGTAAAGGCGTAGGCCTTGCTAGTATCCTTCGCGATAGCCAACGAAACCCGCGCAACGCCTGGTGTGTAGGCCATCGACAAGGCGTTCCGAGTCCGCAAATGCACCTTGCTGCGAGTGTTGATCTTGCCACCCAGGTGAAGCAGAAAGATACGATCCGAAGCGGACAGGACCCGAACATATTGGAGAGTCCGTAGTCGGGCGACCACTCGTTGCGCGTGGCACTCGCTTTGGGCATCGAATGTAATGTCACGGACGGTCTTGTCGGACCGAGCATCCGCGAGGTCGATGGCTCCAAGGTTAGCGCCTTCCTCGGCGATTATCGTCGCCAAACGGGCAAAATGGCCCGGTTGATTGGGCAACTCGACCCGCACAGTCATACGGTATTCGCAATAGGGCCCCTGATCGGACATGCTTGTCCTTCTACCCGGTCTCTTGCAGCAGCGAGAATCCCACGCCGGCAGGTTGCTTTTGACCCCAAGGGCTTAGGACGGGTCAAGCCAAGCAAGGAGGAGCACAGCGGTCAGAACGATTTACAGGTCGGCCGGTCCGGCGATGCAATTCCGTTTCATACCCGTGCAGCGCTTCCAGGAGCGCAGAGGCCCGCGCGCCGACCCATCGTAGATTGCGCCTCTTCAAACTGAAAATAGCACGAACACATCGGCGACAATGGTGAGCAGCAATCCAATCACTATTGACGCGACAAACACGATTGAAACGCTTCGCCCTGCCAGTAGGTCATCGTTGATCAGCGTTATTTGCTCATGGGCGCTTAACGAATCCCAAACGGTGCATTCATCGTTTTCCAACGACATGTCCAAGCGGCTCACGGCGGCCTGTTCAACCAGAGTTTCCATTGCCATAGCTGCGCCTCGCGACGGTGATCGAGCAACTAGATTACGACTTCAGATGCTTTTAAACGGCATGACCAATTCGCCGGGCAATCGTCGTGCCGAATCATCGAATTGTCGATGTGCCCCGGTATTCAGTTGAATGAAACAGTCCTGGAAGACTATTTTGTTTTCAGTCCCACATCGTTCAGCTGGTGCTCTAGCGAGAGCTTTTCCTGGTACAACGCCGTCCAGACAGAGATTGGGAATGCGAAAGTCTCTTCCATCATTGTCAGTTTGGCCCTAACTTCCATCAGCCGGGCAATTATCGCGTCATGTTGGCGTGGCGAGAGGGTCGACATATCGACCGGTCAAGGTGCCATTGATGAATGCTCAAGTGCGACCAGCCCCGTATTTCCTTGCCAAGCGCGCAATGCTGTGTTCGACGTTGCGAACCTCTTGACTATCACAGTCCATGAGGATCTGCCTGGATCAAATAGAGCACTGTTTTATTAGGCGCGCATCCACGATGGATGTGCCGCCAAAGTCTATTTGGCCGTCCGGAGATCGACCGACTCTGGATAGACCTCGACATTGTTGAGGATCGCCCATTCCAAGAGCTCGGTTCGGTTAACCCAGTAGCGGCCGTCGACGAGATGGGCCGGCAAATCACGATCAGTGATCCAACGAGTCAGAGTCGATAATGACACGTTGAGATACATGCACGCATCTTTCGCCATCAGTTCCATAGGCATCCCGATCTTCGACGGACTAGGGTCGCGGATTACATCGTGGACGCTAATCCAAATCCCGCAGAAGGTCGTGTACGGCCTCAGGAGTGCGACATCCCCGAAGTTGCAATCGCTGGCCCTTGTCTCTTCCTATGGCGGTTATCTTTCCCAACAACTCATACTGCTGCTCTCGTTCCTCAAGGGGAACGACCAGGAGAAAGACGGCGAAGACAGGTGCACCGTCGACCGCATTGAACAACACGCCACGTTTGTCAACCGCAAGAGCGCCCACAAACCTCTCGGCAAAGCCTGAGTGACAATGCGGAAACGCAATTCCATTTCCCAATGCGGTCGTCCCCAATTTCTCCCTGGCCATAATCGACGTGACCAGGGCTGCCTTGCCTTCGGCCTTGAGACTACCGATTTCGATTAAGTGAGCGACGAGCTCTTCAATAACTCCTAGCTTCGTACGATTTTCAAGGCTGAGGCGTATTGCCGCTGGCGAGAAAATTTCCGCCAGTTTCACCTGAGCCTTGACGGCAGTCGTTGCTCCCATTGGGACTCCAGTATTGCGAGATGTTGCAATCGTGTGCAGCGGTGGCAATGATTCAAAAACCACCAATGCATCACTGCTCAACCGCCCTTCAAGCCGCCTTGAGTTGGCACACAAATCGTTTTGCAACTTCATCAGCAAAGGCTGTGCCGAATACGACATAGTGTCGTTGACTACGATCCACGCCAAGAAGTTCGGCGGTGAGTGCTTTTCGCCCCTTCACCAATCCAAACCCGTGCAGATAAGATGGCGGATCGCCTGCAAATCATTGCAGCCTGAAGCAAGGACTTGCAGACCAACGACTGTGGCACTGGCCGTTACGAAAGGGCGTGCCGGTTCATCTTGTAATGGAGAGTCCGCACGCTGATGCCGAGCAAATGAGCGGCGCGTTCCCGATGTTGATTGCACTGAGAAAGTGCAGCGAGAATAGCCGTTTTTTCGGCTTGCTGTACCGCCTCCTCGACGGTCATTAGACCTTGTCGCGGCATAACGCGTATTTCCTCCGGCAAATCGTCAGCGTGGATTGTGGGACGTTCGACCGTCACGACAAGCCGCTCCATGCAATTGCGTAACTGGCGGACATTTCCGGGCCAGGCATAATCACACATTGCCCGCATGGCGGCCGGGGCGATATGCGTTGGTTCTCTCCCGTAGCGGTCCCGTGCTCGCTCCATAAAATGCGCGACCAAGAGAGGAATATCGTCTCTGCGTTCACGCAATGGTGGCACCCGGAGAGGTACGACATTCAAGCGATAGTACAGGTCTTCTCGAAACCTGCCCTCGGCTACAAGGCCGTCGATCTCACGGTGCGTTGCCGCAACGAGCCGCACGTCGAGGGGGATCAGCTCCTCGCCGCCCAACCGCCGCACTTCCCGCTGCTCGAGCAGGCGCAGCAAGTTAAGTTGCGTCTTGGAAGGCATGTCCGCGATTTCATCCAGGAAGAGAGTCCCAGCTTGCGCCATCTCGAACCATCCAGGCTTCTCGCGGCTGGCTCCGGTGAATGCCCCCTTCTCATGGCCAAAAAGTTCGCTCTCGATGAGCGATTCAGGTGACGCGCCCACGTTGGCGGCTATGAATGGGCCGTCTTTGCGAGGACTGAGACTGTGAATTGCACGCGCAACAAGTTCCTTGCCAGTGCCGCTCTCGCCTTGGATCAAAACAGTTACGTCCGTTTCCGCAACTTGCCGGATCAGACCAAGCACTGTTTGGATCGCCCGGCTCTGGCCAACCATCTCGGGAAACTCACCCGCTGCCGCCAAGCGACTTCTGAGCTTGCGATTCTCTTGCATCAGTCGGTAGTGTTCGCGCACTTTCCGCACGAGTAGACGCAGCATATTGAGGTCAACCGGCTTGCTCACATAGTCATAGGCCCCGTGGCGCATCGCCTCAACGGCCGTCTCGACGGTGCCGTAGGCCGTCATCACCAGAAGGAGAGTTTCCGGTCGCTCATGTTTTATTTCTTTGATCAGCTCCAGACCCGGCAGCGATCCGGGCATTTTCAGGTCCGTGATGACCAACTGGTGGTGAGCTCGGCGAAAGAGCGACAAGGCTTCCGCCCCGTCTTTCGCGGTTGCGATCTCGTCTGCCTCTCCGCCAAGAGCTTTGGCCAGGCCGGAACGGATATTGACCTCGTCGTCGACAATCAGAATTTGATATTTCCCGTCGCTCATGGAAGTCAATTGGTTTGCTGAAGGGGTACTATGATGTGAAAGATCGATCCGACGGGGCCTGTGCTGTAGTCAATTCGACCGCCGTGCTGGCTGATCAGTTTTTCGCTCAACGCCAGGCCAATGCCGGTGCCGGTGGCCTTCGTCGAGAAGTACGGTTGGAACAAGTTCTGCTGCACGTCCAATGGTATTCCAGGACCGCCGTCCTCAACCGACACGCGGACTTCCCCATTGGCAGCCGATGCACGGATTATAAGCTCGCCTCCCTCGGGCATCGCTTCAAGCCCGTTGATCACGAGATTTAGCAACGCCTGTTCGAACTTTTCAGGATCCAGCGGCACCGGAGGGATTTGCGTTGACGGCGCAACGAGGGTTATTTCCACTTTGTGCTCGGCCGCCTGCGGTTTAATCAGCCGGATCACGTCGTTGACGACAGCCAGAACATCGGTCGGCTGAATTGTAAGGCGCTGCAAATTCGCGAAACTCTTGAATGTTTCCAAGACTCCGTTCAAGCGATAGACTTCCGTCTTGAGAATACCGACGAGCTCGCCAGCCGACTCCAGAGACTGGCCATTCAAGAGCGTCTCCTCCAAGAGCTGGACGTGAATGCTCAACGCTGTCAAAGGATTCTTGATTTCGTGGTGTAATCCAGAGGCCAAGGTGGCGAGGCTGAGGAATCGTTCCATGCGACGCATCCGTTCCTCCATCAAGGTCCGATCCGTTATGTCGAGCAAGTGAATGACGCAGCCCAGAGCATTGCCCTCATTGTCCGTCAAAAGGTGGCCGTCTGTGCGCACACAGATGCGCCGATTGTCTCGCTCGATTGAAAAATCCTGATCCCGGACCGGGGCACGACCTTCGATCAGGTCGCCGTACATATGTATCAGATTTCCACAGTCCGAAGCAACGCAGCCAAGTGGCCGACCGACACATTCGAAGTCGACGCCCAGTAGCCTAATGGCGGCCGAATTGATACTCGTGATGATGCCGCTCCAATTCGTGGTGACGACTCCTCGGTCCATGCTCGCCAAGATGTCGTGGGCCATCATCTTGATCTGTTGCAATGATTTCTGGCTCGACAAATAGCGGCGCCGCAACCACCAGATGGCTCCGGTGCTTAACAACAAGATGGCCGAAACGGCGATGCTCAAAATGGACTGGATGCCAAACTCGCTACGGAGCGACGCCAATACGTCGGGCGAAATCGGACTGGCCAAATCAAGCCGGGCGCGCAACCGATAGTACTCAGAGAGAATCAGAATCGCGGAGGCGCAATTGACCACCAGTGCCAGAACAAGGGCCGCTTGAATGGCCCGCTGCAGGAACGAGTCGCCGCTGTCTATGTCAGATTGCTTGACGCGAAACATCTTCGTGACCTCTTATTCAGTCTAACTACTCCCCGATGCCTGGGCTTGCTGCCATGCGCTGCTCAAAATGATTACGCGAGCGATGATCAAAGCCGGCGCTGCCGCGATCAAGTGCAAATCCGCAAGGATTCCTCGGCACTGACGCGGCCACTGGCGATTGGAGGTTCTGGGGCCTGAAACACGGGACACCTGCAATATTCTGCACCCACAGACGTGCCCAAAAGGCAATGGATTTCGGCCACCTCGCAAAAAATCAATTATATCCGCTATATCCGCGGGCAATTCCAGAGACATTGGTCTCAAGTGACATTAGGCACGGCACTTGCTTCTACCTGGACTCAGTTACAACTCGCTTCTCGATCACGAGCGGACGGATATTGAACGGAAAGGCTGCGCGAAGAGATGTCCAGTGTTGCGCAGGGGGCTAGTGCGGTCGTAAATCTGGGGTTGGCGTGTTTTGAAAGGGTCAAACTTCGCCGCGTTGGAGGGCGTCGACCGTTGGCGGGTTGGACGACGGCGCCAGATTGAGGACTTCAAGACAATGACGACCAGCGAGCTGCTGCGACGATACAAAACGGGCGCACGCAGCTTTTGTAATGCAAATTTACACGAGGCCAATCTCAGGAGCGCTGATTTGTGCTTGGTGGACCTTACTTTGGCCGACCTCACAGGCGCTGACCTAAGAGGGGCCCAATTGAGCGGCTCCAAGTTATGCAGGGTCCGTGCCAAATGGGCGGATTTCCGAAAAGCATGTCTTTTCAAGGCAAATCTTCGCCGCATCGACCTGACCGAAGCGAACTTGAGCGGTGCTAGTTTGCAAGATGCCGACCTGTTCGGTGCGGTTTTAACCGGCGCGGATTTGCATGGGGCAGATTTACGCTGCGCGCGATTTGCGAGGGCTGATTTGGTCGAAGCAAGCTTAGTGGGCGCGGATCTGTCCCGCTCGATTCTCATCGGCGCGCAGTTGATGGGGGCGAATTTGGTGGATGCCAATTTGTGCCAGGCGGACCTCAGCGGCGCAAATTTGATGGGCGCGAATCTCAAACGCGCGAACTTGCGCAACGCGTCATTGGTTGGCACTGATCTAACAGGCGCCAAGCTATCGGGCGCGGTGATGCCGGACGGAAGAGTCGCCCGGTGAATGATCTTCGAGCCTTTACCGTACCCGAAGATCTGCGTATCCCGCATGCGGTACCTTGCGCTAGGTTCGCTCGCATTATAACGTCATTGAAGCCCCCTCTTCGGGCGCTAGCCAGCGGGTGCGCAAGCTGGCATTCATTGGCAAGTCGTTGCAGACGTCGAAGTTGGTCAAGCATCTCTTCATCGCGCACGTCCGCGGCATGAAAAGTGCTATTTTTGGGTACTAATTCGGGACCGGCGCAACCCGGTAGACGGAAGAAAAGGGAAAGACGCTCTTGGAGATTTGCGGATGCGGCATGTACTCGAACTAAGTGACCTGACCGCTTTGGACATCGAAGTGGTGTTCTGTCTCACTCGCGATCTAAAAACAAAATGGATTGAAGGAATTCGCGAGCCGTTGCTGCCTGGGCGCGTGCTCGCGCTGCTGTTAGAAAGCATATCCTTTAGAACGCGAGTCAGCTTTGAATCAGCGATCTCGCAACTCGGCGGACGGGCAGTCGTTTTGGGTAGCGACGTAGGCTTCCGTACTCGCGAGAATTTAGCGGATTTTTGTCGCGTCTTGAGCGAGCTTGTAGATGTGGTCGTTATGCGCACGATCCATCATGAGTCACTCGCAAAAGTCGCCTCGCTGAGCCGATGTCCTGTCATCAATGGTCGTACCACAATCGGACACCCCTGTCAGGCTCTCGCCGACTTGTTCACGGCGGCAGAGGTCCTTGGTTCTTTGCGGGGGAGGAAATTGGCGTATTTGGGCCAACCTGATGGCTTGGCCCGCAGCTTGGCGCAAGGATGCGCGCGACTCGGAATGCCGTTTGTGTTGGCGGCGCCCAAGTGCCGTCAACTCGGCGCAGGGTTTGTCGAGACGATACGTCGCGATTTCCCGGCGGCTGAAATTACGATCACGGCCGATGCTCTTGAAGCCGTGCATGGCGCCGCAGTTGTCTACGCGGGCGACTGGTTTCCGGCGAAGCCGGTCGTAAATGAATGTGACAACGTGACGGACTTTCAGGTGACCGCGAATCTTCTCGAGCGAGCACCAGCGAAGGCATTTCGCATGCACTGCTTACGCCTCGATTATCATCCGGCACTGAACGGCGCCGTTTTTGATCATCGAAAGAGCCTCGTTTCGGCTCAAATCTCCAATCGGCTGCACGTCCAAAAAGGACTGCTACTGTGGCTATTGGGGTCACAGGGGCCAGACTCGCGGGCTGGCGAACGCGAGCGAGCTGCCATCCACGCTGACAGTCGCAATTAGTTGCAGGCATACTGCAATGTGTTGCAGACGGCATTGCGAATAAAACCACGGCGTTGCTGCGGTGGCACGGGATGTCCGGAAAAATGGCATCGATCCTTTCAGGGACGGGTACTGCATGACATGGCACAGGCTTTGCTGAGACATTGAAGGCCGCCGAAATTTCCCAAGACCTCGGATTCCAAGAGCGTCGATATGTCGACTTCTCGCGCCAGCCGAAGAGATCTAACGCGAGTTTGCACGAATGCCGTGGTTTCTGCTGACAATCAGGGGATAGCCTCTCTCATGGATCGGCTGGCTCGCCTCGTCCGTCGCCAAGCCTACGGTCATCAGGCCATGGTTGCAGTCCATGAAAGCGTCGAACAGGCGATTCGCGACTTGTCGCAGTCGTCCGACGGCAAAGCAACGGAGATTCATGCTTGGTTTACGATTGGGTCGCGCGAGATTTCAGTTCGTCTGGAAAATGACGTTACAACTTGCCAAAAGGTGCCAGCTAGCATGCCAACTTTGCAGGTGGTTCCGCCTGAGTTGGCGGCGTGCGCGGCGGCGTGCGCGTTGAGGTTAATTCAGTACCGGGCTGACAATTGGTCAGTTTCGATGTCGTGGCGTCGTATTCCGTCGGAACACGATGATCTGTCGCTCGAATGACGAACATGTGCTGAAATGCAGCCCGGACGGCGACAATGATCGAAGTGCTAATAATGGGAACTGAAAGCATTGAGACTTTCGGAGGGCATGGTAATGGCTAATTCCGCACAAGACGCAAAACACCGTAGTCCCGCGACGGCAACTACAACCGTCGCCCGTGGTGGTGTTACGCTACCGACGTCGCCCGCGCAGGTCGGTCCGGTGCATGATTTAATCTGCCAACGGGCGTACGAGAAATGGCTCAAACGTGGTCGGCCAGCGAATTCGTCGCTGAAGGACTGGTTCGATGCAGAAGCAGATATTAAAGCGGAAATGCGAGCCGGAAGGAAGATTTGACAAAATGCAACGGCGCAGCGAGGGTGGCACTGTTGAACATTGCCACTGAATGAAAACTGCCGCGGATGGCTAGGCCGCCGTAAGGCACGGTTCCCTCCTGGCGACAGGCGTGGCCTCGGACTCACTCCGCCAAGGTCACGCCTGTTCGCTTGCTATTCGCAGAAAGTTACCGATTGTTGACGCCCATACGCTGAGAGGCGTTGAGGCGATTTAACGAGGTCGCCCCCGCGAGCGATTTCAGCGTGGGTAAAGGGATAGCGGCGGCTCGGCTTTGGCACTTCATGAAGGCAAATCAGCTATCATGACTCAAATTGAAAAGGCCCGCGCGGGTGTGGTTACTCCCGAGATGGAGTTCGTCGCCTGTCGCGAGGGTCTCGAGCCCGAGTTGATTCGCGCGGAGGTGGCTCGGGGGCGGATGGTGATTCCGGCCAACAAGGTGCATCTCACGAAGCGTCTTGAACCGATGTGCATCGGTATTGCCGCCCGCACGAAGATCAACTCGAACATTGGTAACTCGGCGGTCACCAGCGATATCGCCGGCGAGCTGGAAAAACTGCACACGTCAGTCCATTTTGGCGCCGACACGGTGATGGACCTGTCGACGGGACGCGACATCGATGCGATTCGCCAGGCGATCATCGACGCTTCACCGGTGCCGATCGGTACGGTCCCTCTGTATCAGATGGTTCAGCAACTGGACGACATCTGCGACATGACGCCGCGGCATTTTCTCGACATGGTCGAGCATCAGGCCCGCCAAGGGGTCGATTACATGACGGTGCATGCCGGCATCCTGATCGAGCATTTGCACCTGACAACCAGCCGCGTCACGGGCATCGTCAGCCGCGGCGGCTCGCTGATTGCCAAGTGGATGATGCACCACCGTCAGCAGAACCCCCTCTATACCCATTTCGAAGATCTATGCGACATCATGCACGAGTACGATGTCACCTGGAGCCTGGGCGATAGCCTGCGGCCCGGCTCGATTGCCGACGCCAGCGACGCGGCGCAATTCGCCGAACTGGACGTGCTGGGCGAGTTGACCCGCCGCGCCTGGGCCAAGAATACGCAGGTCATGGTCGAGGGCCCCGGGCACATCCCGATGGACCAGATCGACATGAACATCAAGCGCCAAATGCAGGTTTGCGATGAGGCGCCGTTCTACGTCTTGGGCCCGCTGGTCACCGATATCGCGCCGGGCTATGACCACATTACCAGTGCCATCGGTGCCGCATTGGCCGGCTGGAGCGGCGCGGCGATGCTCTGCTACGTCACGCCCAAGGAACATCTGGGCCTGCCCGAAAACGAAGACGTGAAGCAAGGCGTGATCGCCTATAAGATCGCGGCCCACGCCGCCGATCTGGCACGCCACCGTCCCGGAGCCCGCACGCGCGACGACGCGCTGTCAAAAGCCCGTTTCGACTTCGACTGGAACGAGCAGTTCCGCCTGGCGCTCGATCCCGAGACGGCGCGGCGGATGCACGACGAAACCCTGCCGCAGGACACATTCAAGAGCGCCCACTTCTGCAGCATGTGCGGGCCGAAATTCTGCTCGATGAAGATCACCGACGAGATCCGCCAGATGGAAGCGGAGCGACCCTTGTCCACGATCGCCGCCAAGAGTTAGGGATTCGACGCGAAGTGCATCAACATCGCAAACGTTGCCGCGAGCATCGTCAGCAAGGCGGCCATCACGACCCAAACTCGCAGGTTGACGTCCTCGAGCGGTCACCTCACGAACGGCAAAGTCGTTTGCGCGGGGATTTGGAGCAGTCCGAAGATGGAACCCGTTAGGAGGCATTTCCAACGATGGAATTTCTCTATCGTAGCCCAAGCGACGGGGTTTTCTTCGTCAATATCCGCTTCATGTTCAACGGCGACCGTCTGGCGTTCGTCAAATCGTATCACTTGAAGGGTTCGGCCCGGCAGCAGGAATTGCCTCTGGTCGAAGTGACGGCCTCCCGCTCCAACTTTGTCCAAACAATACGTCGCGATGTCCCGGGGGCTGAAATTACGATCACGACCGACGCTCGTGAAGCCGTGCGCGACGCTGCAGTTGTCTATGCGGGTGACCGGGTTTTGCCGAAGTTGGTGACGGACAAAAGTGGGGATGCAATAGACTACCGAGTGACCGCGAGTCTTCTCGAACAAGCACCAGCAAAGGCATTGCGAATGCATTCCTTGCTCCTCGATCATCATCCGGCGCTGAGCGGCGAGGTTTTTGATCATCGAAAGAGCCTGGTTTCGGCTCAAATCGCCAATCGGCTCCACGTTCAAAAAGGGCTATTGGTATGGCTACTAGGGTCTCAGGAGCGAGAATCGCGGCCTGTCGACGACCTGCGGGCTGCCGCTGACTCAAACAGCTGCAACTAGCTGCAGATGCACTGCATCGCATTGCAGATTGCACCGCGATCCAAGATCCGGACCCGCCTTTAGTGACAGAGCCGTTCCGGAAAAAATGCACACGCTGCCTAAAGGACCAGGTCTGGCCTGCCATGGCACAGTCTTTGCGTCGACGATCGTGACGGGAAACTTTCCCCCCAAATTCGCTACCCAAGAGTTTTGATATGCCGTCTTGTGGCGCCAACCGAAGAGATCGAATGCAGGTCTGTACGAATGCCGTGGTTCGCGCCGACAAACAGGGGATAGCCTCTCTAATGGATCGCCTAGCCCGCCTTGTCAGTCGGCAAGCCTACGGGCATCAGGCGATGGTTGCGCTCCGTGCAAGCGTAGAACACCCATGCACAAAACTGCGTACACAACATTCCCAAGGCACTTCAAGGACCTATGAACTTGTTTCTCTCACAGGTAGCATCCGGCAGGCCTTTCAATGCACCGTCATTCGGGCCATGCGCTCCTAGTTTCGGCCAAGAAGATGCTCAGTCTGCCGGTCGGCTCGATTCTTGTGCAATGCAATCGGGCGAACCGTTATAGCGAAAGGACCGGATAACCAGGTATGCTCTACACGCTGTTCGACAATTTCAGCCACAATTTGTTCAAACCCCTGCTGTTGTTCTTCTACGCGGGCTTTTCGATTCCGCTATTGGGAATCGGCTTCGAGTTCCCGAAAGTCCTCTACCAAGGGCTTACCATCTACCTCCTGCTGGCCATCGGCTGGAAGGGCGGCGAAGAGCTGGCGGGACTTGACCCCGGCATGATCGGCCAAGCCACAGGATTCATGCTAGTCGGCTTTATCACCAACCTGATGGTCGGACTTGCCACCTATCTCATCCTGCGCAAAGCCACCAAACTGCGCAATATCGATGCCGCCACGGTCTCGGGCTATTACGCCTCCGACTCGGCCGGCACGTTCGTCACCGCCCTCGGGATGTTGACTGCCGCGCAGATCGCATTTGCTCCTTACATGCCCGTGATGCTTGCGGTCATGGAAATTCCCGGCTGCATAGTCGCGCTTGTCCTGGTCGCGCGACTGCGCCGCAACGGCATGGACGTCGCCGGCAATATGCCTGACGAAGCGGGATATGCTGGGGCAGTCGAAACGGCTGTGGCCGAAGTGTGCGATATCGCCGTGGATCGACCGCTGCGCCGCGCCTCGCGGCTGGATGCGCCGGCCGAAATGGCCGAATTGGTTACCGCTGGCGGTGCCGTCGAGACAACAGTTCGTCACAGTGGCTTCGGCGGGAGCGGCAACGGCAAAAACGGTCGTCGCCCGTTCAGCAAGTCGGGTTCGGGGGGCTCTCTGCCCGAATATGAAGAGTCCCTGCCCGAATACGAAGAGGGACGCAATGGTGCGGGGGAACTGACGGTCGACATGGTGGAAGTAGGCCAGGGCGAGCCCGTGGATCTCACCATGGTGAAGGCGACCGAGGAATCGCTGCAACCCGAAATGCAGGAGCCCAAGCACAACGCTTCGGTGGGGAGGATTCTTCACGAAGTCTTCCTAAATCCGGGCATTTTCCTGCTGTTCGCCGGCTTGGCCATTGGTTTCATCAGCCGCCTGCAGGGCGAGGCGGTGGTGGCCAAGAACGACACGGTGTTCGTGAACCTCTTCCAGGGCCTTCTCTGTTTGTTCCTGCTCGAGATGGGCATGACCGCCGCCAACCGACTCAAAGATCTCAGAAAGGCCGGCTGGCAATTCGTGGCCTTCGCACTGATTGCTCCCAACGTGTTTGCCTCCTGCGGCATCGCCATTGCCCACTTGTACTCCTTGTGGCTAGGCCAGCCGTTCGGCTTGGGAACCTATGTCTTGTTCGCGGTCCTCTGTGGCGCTGCTTCCTACATCGCCGTGCCGGCCGTGCAACGCATTGCCATTCCCGAAGCCAGCCCCACGTTGCCCCTGGCGGCGTCGCTGGGATTGACATTTTCCTACAACGTGACCGTGGGTATCCCGGTCTACCTGATGATTGCCACCGCGCTGACCACGTACTACCCCGTGATCGCTGCCGCGGGTTGATAGCGGAGGTAGCCGCCCTGAAGAGTATTTCTCGTGGCTAACCAAGCGGACGGCATCCCGCTTGAACTCATCCGCATACCGGCTAGACGAAGAGCGGCCTGTGCCGCCAGCGCCAGACAAAGAGGTCTGCTTCTTGCTCATGGTGAACTCCTTTCAGAGGCCTATTATCTCGCCCCCGCCAGAATCCGCCATTCCTGGACCATCGCAATGCTGATGATGCCATCGACCGCAGCTTCCAGCAGTGCGCGCAACCGAGCCTCGCTGGACGCCAGCGCGTTCTGGACCTCCATGCGGCCGCCATCGATGTCCCTTGAGGTATCGGCTGTCATTGCGTCTGGCTCCCGTTCAAGCCACAGCATCAGCCGGGCCTGCGTATCTTGTGACCGTTTCACCAAAACGACCGCTGTGCGGTTCGTAACTTCAGCAGGTGGACGTCTGTACGATACCGCACAGGGTCATCCTGCCCAGCGGGAGGAAGAAACGGGTGTGTCGACCTTCTCGCTGCACAAAAATAGATGTCTAATTCTAGCGTGTTAAACAAGTTGTGACGAGTCTCTTTTCCAACAATGCTGCATTGGCACTAAACTTGCGATCCCACCCATCCGGAAGAGAGGTAAGGCAATGAAACGCGTGTGTGCGTGGTGCGGCCGAGTTCTGGACCAGCCTGAGCGCCGAGAAGACTTGCAAGTGACCCACGGCGTCTGCCAGGCCTGTCGATGCAGATGTTTCACCTCATCCAAGGCGACGAAAGCCGATTCTCGGTCCACCTTGGAAGATGTTGATGATCACTCTGGGAGAGCCGGACAGGTGCGCACGGAATGAAGCTTCAAAAGGGAGTCTGCCCAGTGCCACAGCACAAAAAGCGAATCAGAAAAAGGTAACGCTATCCGCCTGATGAAAAAACGACCCTCCCTCTGGACGTGTTACCGAAAGGAGTGACTGATGACACAGGTTGTGTCGGAACGTGGCGGCTATTGCTCACGCAGGCCTTTGAGTCCGCGTTGGAACATTTCTGAAGTCCCTATGAAAACCCAAGGCGAGATCGAGGCCGCCATCTGCGACGGGACCACTCGCTTTGAACAGACCTACATGGGGCGGGGACCCAAGCACATTCATACCCACTTGATCGGCGATCTGCTGCTCGTGCGTCTGCAGAGCGTGCTGACCGAGCCGGAAAAGCAACTGGTCAAGACGCTCCCGGCTGAGAAAGGAAGAAAACTGCTCAAACAAGTCCGCACGCAATTGATCGAAACGGCGCGGCCGCTCTTGGAAGCGATGGTTTTTGAGGTCACCGGCGTCAAAGTGTTGAGTCTGCACCACGACATCAGCACTGTGACCGGAGAGGAGGTCGTGCTCTTCACCCTCGCCACGACGCCTGGTTGCCGCGAAGCAACGAAGAAATGGAATTGAAAGACTGAACATGAAAACTCACAACGCCAATATCTACCACTGCATTTCCTGCGGCCGCATCGTGCATGCCGAGCTGGAGGCAACGCTGCCCCAATGCTGTGGACACACGATGATCAATGCCTGCACGCAAATGATCGGCGAAGGCGACGTTGGGAAGGGCGATACTGGCAACCACTCCAAATCTGCCGCACCGTACAACGAACGTCGCAAGAAGGCCAAGTGAGGGGTTACCAAAGAGGTTCATATCGCAGAGGGTTCTAATCTTCGTAAGTTGTGATCATCAGGCCCGTCAAAGACATGATCGATTACTTCAAAGAGCGTTGTCGTTGCGGCTGCATGCCCGAGGAGTTACGCGTGAGATGCCGGCGCGCTCATTCGCACAGCGCAGTGTGCCCAGCGTGGCGCTATTGGCTTCGCAGCAACTCGGATTCGACCCTAAGCAAGACTTCCTGATCCGGCATGCTTTCTGCAGGGGGGGGGCTTAGATAATCAGGAGAAAGAATCGATGGACAACGAATGCGTTGTTGCCGTGTACGAGTCACTGAAGAAGGCGGAACAGGCGGTGCATATCCTGCGCCGAGCCGATTTTCCCACGGACCAGATTTCGCTCGTCGCGGCGGAGTCCGAAATCACTCCCGAACTAGTCGAACAACTCAAGATGGGTGACGACTCGATTCGAGACGCGGCGATCGGCGCCGGCCTGGGTGGAGTTATGGGAGTGGTAGCCGGGATCGGGGCAATGGTTGTTTCTGGATTGGGAGTTGTGTTCCTTGCCGGTCCAATTGGTGGCGGCCTGTTTGGCGCGATGATGGGCGCGTTCCTGGGTAGCCTCGGAGGCTGGGGCGTGCATCAGGAACGAATCCGACATTACGAACAATGCATCAGCGATGGGAGCGTCCTGGTGATTGCTCACGGCAAGCCCCTGCAAATGGACAATGCTGAGCGAATTCTCCGAGAGACCGATGCTGCCGAGGTCAACCTGCATGCCAGAACCAGTGCCGATTCCTCCGAAATCCTTGAGGATTGACCGTTCGGGGGATTGGCGTGGGCTAGCGCAAGTGGCGGTGTGCCAGGCGGACGACAAGCAAATAAAGAAACCTAAACTTGATCGATAGGAGCCCTGCATCATGGCACTCGATGACGGCCGTCAACGATTTACGCGAGCTGTTGGAATTTTGGCGGATGAAAAGGACAGGATTAAGGAACGGCTGCTAATCGCTTACGCAAGCCAATTGAGCTTGGTCAACGCAAAGGAGGATTTGCCGCCTGAACTGCTGAATGACTATTACACGCTCCGCAATGTCCTGAGCGATGCGGACATGCCGTATGGAAATGGCGAACGCGCTGCAAAGAAGTTACAGCACATGAATGAAGACGAGGCGTCCGCGCTGGCAAGTAAGATCTTCTCGATATTTCTGGCTCTCAGCGACCGGATGTCGCGACAAACCGCCGGTTGAGTACACGAAGAGGGAAACGGCATGTTGCCAGCGCTTTCGACGGGCCACGCTGAATGCGGTTGCCGAGGCCTCTCAGGCAACTTTGAGGGACCACTCGAATGGCTTAAACCGCCAAGCCCGCTCGGCGGCCGGCAGGTTGCTGGCCACGGCCGCCCCTCTCGTGCAGGAGGATTGCATCGGTCCGGGAGGATCCTGTCGCTCATCTCTTTACGGCTTTTCCGCATACATACTCTGGGAGGACATGACGATGGCCACAACGCAAGCGGGTCACGGCGCGGGTCTAGGCGAACATGAACGCCACGGACTCAGATTTGCCGCCAACGGAGCGATGGGAGAAGCAGCGTGCGGCATGTGCGCTATCGTCTTGGCAATCATCGGGCTGGCCCATCCTGATTGGATCAGGCTGGCTTCGATTGCCACGATTGTTGTCGGAGCGGCGTTGGTCTTCGAAGGGGCATTGGCCGCGGCTCGAATGAGTGCGCCACACGAGTCCCACGCCGTTATATCGACAGAATTCCTCGGTGGTATCGCCGGTGTGATCCTCGGTATTCTGGCAATTCTGGGAATTGCTCCAAGCATTTTGGTGGCCGTGGCGGTGATCGTCTTTGGCGCTTCTTTGATCGTCGGCAGCATTGCTTCTAACCGATTTCACAGCTTGCATACTGCCGCCGGTTCTTCCGACGACGGCCCTCAGTTCGTTCCGCTGCCGGAGCTGACGTTCGCGGCGTCCGGGGCGCAAGCGCTCGTCGGTCTCGCGGCGGCCGTTTTAGGTATCATCGCGCTGCTCGATCGAGAAACCGACAACTTCACCCTAAGTCTCGTAGCGCTACTAGTCGTTGGTGCCGCTGTGGTGCTGATGAGCACGGAGATTGCGCGTCGCATGATGCACATTCTAGGCCGTTAGTGATAGACGAGGGAAGCTTGGAGGCCAAGGTGCTGGTTTGGAGTGAAAGTACGGCTCTGCGCAAGGTCCGATTGGTCCACGTAGATATCGTAATCACGATCGTGGAATGCTCCACCAACTGTGCCTCTGGGCACCACAGCTCCGAGAAGTCGCGGCTCACGGAGTGGAAGTGTTGGAGAACACCGCGAAGACTGAGGGCAGCGACCCGATGAACGACTGTCAGGAAGGACCGCGCTTTTGCCCGAAATGCAATTGAGCATAAGACGCGTCTGTAGGTTTGCAAAATAAAGGAAGGCCGCGTCGTGTTGCGTCACCAGTTGCTTGAGGACGAAGGAATGCTGATCGTGACGCCGGAGGCACCGCTTGCATCAGACGACTTCAAAGAGCTGGCGCGTGAAGTCGATCCGTACATCCAACGGAGGGGTACGCTCACTGCGCTGGTGATCGAGGCGAGGTCATTTCCAGGTTGGCAGGATTTTGGGGGGCTCATCTCCCACCTCCGGTTCGTGCATGACCATCACCGAAAGATCAAGCGTGTGGCAGTGATCAGCGACAGTAAGTTGCTGTCGATTGCGCCTCATCTTGTGGCACATTTCGTCGCAGCCCAAGTGAAGCACTTTCCTGAAGATGAACGACAGGCCGCGCTGGACTGGGCACGCGGTTCCTGACCGCGGCCGGTTCTGCCGACGTTCGCAATCAAGCGTCTGCGGCGGCCGATTGAATCATTGAACGTTCGCGCGAAAGGCAAAAAGGTGTGTCATGTTTGGCAACCGATGGCAACTCTTCCGCTTGTACGGCATCCCGGTCTCCGTGGATGCCAGTTGGCTGATCATTCTCGCCCTAGTCACTCTTACCACCGCCAGCACGTTCCCCGACCTCATGCACGAGTACTTCGGCGAGGCAGCCCCGACATTGCCACCCTATGAATATTGGATCATGGGGCTGGTCGCGGCTTTGACATTCTTCGCCTGCATCTTGCTCCATGAGTTGGGACACGCCATCGTGGGTCGCTCTCTTGGCATTCCGATCGGCGGCATCACTCTCTTCCTGTTCGGCGGCGTCTCCGAACTCCAGGAGGAGCCGGGTTCGGCGGGTTCGGAGTTTATGATGGCCATTGCCGGTCCCATTGTCAGTTTCATCCTGGGAATTGCTTTTGCAGTCCTGACCTGGCTCGGCTACGAGGGCAACTGGCCGCCGTCGGTCGTGCTGGTTCTCGGTTACCTTTCCTTTATCAATCTGCTGGTGTTGGCGTTCAATTTGATCCCCGCGTTTCCGCTGGATGGTGGTCGGGTATTTCGCTCGATTCTTTGGGGCGCAACCGGCAACTTGCGGCGGGCAACCTACTGGGCATCGCGCGGCGGCCAGGCCTTTGCCTGGTTCTTGATCGCCTGGGGCGTGGTGCAGTTCTTCACGGGCAACTGGCTGGGAGGCATTTGGTCGGGCCTGATTGGTTTGTTCCTGAACACGGCGGCACAAGGCAGTTACCAACAGGTACTGATTCGCAAGGCCCTCCAGGGAGAGCCGGTGCGGCGTTTCATGAATCCGCAACCCATCACCGTGGCGCCGTCCCTCGACCTGCGTGGTTGGGTGGAGGACTACGTCTATCACCTCCATCACAAGGCGTTCCCGGTGGCATCCGACGGGCACTTGGAAGGACTCATCAGCACGCAAGCTCTATCTAAGATACCTCGCGGCGAATGGGAGCAGCACACGGTCGGCGAAGTAATGGAGCACGACCTCAAGGCGGTCACCATTCCGCCCGATGCCGATGCTCTGGAGGCGCTGGGCAAAATGCAACGCAGTGGGGCCACGCGGCTGCTGGTCTCCGAGGGAGATCGACTGGTCGGAATCATTAGCCTCAGCGACCTGCTGCGTTTTCTGAGCGTGAAGATTGAGTTGGAGGGCTCGGAGCAGACCGACTTCTCAAGCCCGACAGATCGATCGCTGAATCACGGCAAAGAGAGACATCATCAGTATCAAAGTAACGGTGACACAGGCAATCCTGGGAGGTCACGATCGTGACAGTGCAAACGCAGAAAGCGAGCCGGTCTAAAAGCGAGGTTGGAAGAGGTAACACCCCATCCTCAGAAGACGCCAATCGGCAGGCCTTGCTGGACGGCCTTAACCACGACTTGGCCGGCGAATACCAGGCGATTGTGATGTATACCCATTACTCGGCCAAAATGACCGGACCGTATCGGAGAGAACTGCGGGCTTTGTTTCAATTGGAAATCGCCGACGAACTGGGTCACGCCCAATTCTTGGCGGACAAGATTGCCACACTGGGAGGCGAACCGACGACCAAGCCACGCGCGGTACCGAATGCTGACGAGCCGAGGGAAATGTTGGAGTTGTTACTAGCGGCGGAAAAGCAAGCGATCACCGATTACGACAAGCGCATTCGTCAGGCCGGCCTGTTCGGCGATGTGGGCCTCAAGGTGAACCTTGAAAACCAGGTTGCCGACGAAACGCGGCACATGGAGGAGATTGAACGCACGTTGGCTGGTTGGCGCGAGCATTTGTAGCGGTGGTCCGCGACTGTTGCCCCCACGCCGTTTATAGAACACGGGTCTTGAGGAGACATGGTTTATTCTTCACTGTTCTTTTGAGGACTATTTCTCGGCCACCTGGAAATAGTCGGCCTGATGGTGGAACAAGCCCTACGTGGGGCCGAGGGAGAAAAACGCAGATGGGGGACTTGGTTTGCGATGATGGGCAAGGGACCACAATTCGTCGACTCCTCAGGCAACGCCTGGACCAGCAACTGGATTCGGTGCACCTTAATGGCAATTTGCCAAGCACATCAATCAACGAAATCTCCGGATCAACGACCATCGCCGCAGCCATGCGAACTTCTGCATTCAAGGTCTGAAAGATAGGGAGGCGGTTGATATGAACAATACAAGCTCGTCGGCTGGCTCGCACGAAACTTCTTTGCCGCAGTTGGTCGAGAGCGCCCGCCAGCACTGGACAGCGCTGCGGCAGCCTGGCGCCGTTCAGGGAGACCACTCGTCCCAGGCTTCGCGGGCCTTCGCCGTGCGAGTACCCGTGGCCTGCGGCAGCCTTACGGATCTGACGGTCACGCTGAATCATTCCGCCAAGAGGGAGGACGTCAACGCGGCCTTTCAGGAAGCTGCGCAAGATAAATTGAAGGAGATCCTTCAGTATACCGAGGAACCGCTATTCTCCTCCGACACCCTCCGCAATCCACACTCCTGCATCTTCGATGCGAGCCTGACCCAAGTGAGCGGAAAGATGGTGAAAGTTCTTGGCTGGTACGACAATGAATGGGCCTATTCCGTTCGCAACGCCGATGCACTGAGGCTCATGGCGACTTTGAAACAATGCAAAACAACAGGTGATCCATGAATCCACTTCCTTTTATCCGCTGGTTCAAAGAGATCGGCATTGGCGACGTGGGACTGGTCGGAGGTAAGAATGCCTCGTTGGGCGAGATGTATCGTGAGCTGGCGTCAAAAGGCATCCGCATTCCCAATGGTTTTGCCGTCACGGCCGAAGGTTATCGATATTTCCTGAAAGCAAGTGGTCTGGATGAGAAAATCGCCACGATTCTTCGAGGCTTGGATACCGGCGACCTAATGGGCCTTGCCGAGCGGGGACGCAAAGCGAGGGATGAGATTCTCGCCACCTCGTTACCTGCGGATTTGCAGCAAGAAATCGTCGACGCGTACGGCACGCTGTGCCAGGAGTATGGTCCGGAAACCGACACGGCGGTGCGCTCCAGCGCCACGGCCGAGGACCTGCCCGATGCGAGTTTCGCTGGACAGCAAGAATCGTACCTCAACGTCCGTGGCGAGCGGGTGTTGCTCGAAGCCTGTCGGCAGTGCATCGCGTCTCTGTTTACGGACCGGGCCATTTCTTATCGGGTCGACAAGGGGTTCGACCATGCGGCCGTCGCTCTGTCGATCGGCGTACAAAAAATGGTTCGCTCCGACCTGGGCGCCGCAGGAGTTTTGTTCACGCTCGAAACCGAGAGCGGCTTCCCCGACGTGGTGCTCATCAATAGCGCCTACGGGTTGGGAGAGAGCGTCGTGAAGGGGCGCGTCGATCCGGACGAGTTCCTGGTGTTCAAACCGGCGCTCAAACAAGGTCATCGCGCCATTCTCAAACACAACGTTGGCTCCAAGCAAGAGAAACTAATCTACGCGACACGCGGCGGCCACAGCACCCGCATCGTACCAGTAGCACTCGAAGACCGTCACCGCCTGAGCATTAATGACGATGATGTGCTGACTTTGGCTCGCTGGGGGTGCCTCATTGAGGACCATTACTCAGCCAAGGCAGAACGCCCCGTGCCGATGGACATCGAGTGGGGCAAGGACGGCAAGACTGGAGAACTCTTCATCTTGCAGGCCCGCCCGGAGACTATCCATGCCTTGGCCCACAAGAAAACGTCTCTGGAGATCTATCGCCTCGAAGAGACCGGACCGCTGCTGTTGGAGGGGAGAAGTGTTGGAGAGAAGATCGGTGTCGGCCCGGCGCGCGTGGTCAAGAACGTTGACCAACTGCAGGATTTCCGACCGGGAGAGATTCTGGTCGCCGACATGACCGACCCGGACTGGGAGCCGGCCATGAAAATGGCATCGGCCATTGTCACCAATCGTGGCGGGCGCACGTGCCACGCCGCCATTGTCAGCCGGGAACTCGGCGTCGCCTGCGTAGTAGGGACCGAGAAGGCTACGGCTTTGTTACATGATGGTCAGAAGATCACGGTTTCCTGCGCCCAAGGTGAGGGGGGCCGCGTTTATGACGGAGCGCTCAAGTTCGGCCGGGAAGTGCTCGATCTGGGCAATCTGCCACGGCCGCAAACGCATGTGATGATGAATGTGGGCAATCCAGACCAGGCTTTCGCTCTGTCATTTCTACCCAATGACGGTGTCGGCTTGGCCCGCGAAGAATTCATCATCTCCAGCGCGATCCAGGTCCATCCTCTCGCGTTGCTTCATTACGACACCCTTCCGGCAGGGCCAGTCAAAGAGAAGATTGCGCATCTCACTGGTGCGTTCCTGAATAAGACGGATTACTTCGTCCAGCGCCTGGCGGAGGGCGTGGGGCAGATCGCGGCCGCCTTTTATCCAAAGGATGTGATTGTCCGCCTCTCGGATTTCAAGACCAACGAATACGCCGGCCTCCTGGGCGGCGAGTCGTTCGAACCGAAGGAAGAAAATCCCATGATCGGCTTCCGGGGGGCGTCGCGCTACTACGACGACCGTTATCGAGAGGCCTTTATGCTGGAATGTCGAGCTATGAAGAGAGTCCGCGAGGAGATGGCGCTGACCAACGTCAAGTTGATGGTTCCTTTCTGCCGCACGGTTGACGAGGGAAAGCAGGTGCTGGCGGTCATGAGCCAGGCAGGGCTCGATCGCGGGGAAAACGGGCTGGAAGTTTACATGATGTGCGAGATACCGGCCAATGTGATCCTGGCGGAGGATTTTGCCCAGATTTTCGACGGCTTTTCCATCGGCTCGAATGACCTCACGCAGCTCACACTGGGCCTGGACCGCGATTCTGAGATCGTCGCGCACCTGTTTGATGAGCGGAACCCGGCCGTCATGTGCTCTATTGAGGAAGTCATTCGCAGGACGCGGGCCTGCGGTCGCAAAATCGGCATCTGCGGCCAGGCGCCAAGCGACTATCCAGAGTTCGCCCGCTTCCTGGTTTCGTGTGGCATCGACAGCATTTCGCTCAATCCTGATTCGGTTCTAAAGACCACACGCGAGATTTTGGACATGGAAAAGCAGTTACGTGAGCATTCGGCCCCGGCACTGGCCTCAGCTGGAGGAGTTCCCGGAAAAACATGATGGCAGATAACACGAGCATGAGAGGAACACGATCCGCACGACTTTTTTCTCGGCGACTTTTCAGAAAAGACAAAAGACGATCAATGGTGGAAGACTGCTCTGTCCTTTTTCCCCGACATCGTCATCGCTCGGAATGCAAACCGTGACATTCGGGGCAAATCGGAACGAGCCGCCCTCGCGGAGAACGCGTGATTGCCATACGTAAATTCGTTGAGAAAGCCTGCCGGCACTGGCGTGCCGCCGTTCAACGAGGGATCCCGTCCGAGGCCTTGTAATGTTCCAACTGACTCTCGTCCGCCATGGTGAAAGCGTCTGGAATCAGCAGAATCGGTTTACCGGGTGGACCGACGTAGACCTCTCCCAAAAAGGACTGGAGGAAGCGCGCAATGCAGGGCAGAATCTTAAGGCCTCAGCGGCGAACTTTGATGTGGCCTGGGTATCGGTACTCAAACGGGCGATCCGAACCTTATGGATTATCCTCGAAGAACTGGACTTGATGTGGCTGCCGGTGCAGAAATCCTGGCGACTCAACGAACGCCATTACGGCTCTCTTCAAGGGCTCAACAAGGCAGAATTGGCAACCAAGCTCGGTGAGCAGCAGGTTCAGATTTGGCGCCGTTCCTATGCGACGGCCCCACCTCCCCTCGAAAAGAGTGATCCACGCTATCCGGGCCATGATCGACGGTACGCCGCACTAAAACCCGAAGAGCTGCCGATGACCGAATCTTTGCAGGATACGGTGGCCCGGTTTCTGCCGTGCTGGCACCACGACCTCGCACCCGCTGTGCGGTCTGGCCAGCGCGTTCTGGTCGTCGCCCACGGCAACAGCATACGCGCCATGGTCAAGTACCTCGACAACATCTCCGACGAAGAGATCGTCCGGCTCAATATTCCGACCGGGATCCCGTTGGTGTACGAGTTGGACGCCGAACTGCGGCCGCTGCGACATTACTACGTCGGAGAGCCGGATGAGATTGCACATGCCGTTCAGCGGGGGGCCGGCCAAGCCGAGGCGAAGGCGTTGTGATGACCGATTACAAAGTGACCAAACTAGATGCGGTCCCCGATGTTGATCACCTCCCGTACTGGGATGTGGTAATCATCGGAGCCGGCCCAGCCGGGCTCGCAGCCAGCATGACGACCGCTCATCGCGGCTTGACGACTCTTGTCATCGAGGCCAAGGACCAGCCAGGGGGCCAACCCCACTTCCTGTACCCGGACAAACAAATTGTCGATATACCGGCTTTCCCGGATGGCATAACCGGAGAAGAGTTATCAGCTCGGACGTTGCGCCAAGCCGACGAGGCCCTCGTTCAATTTCGATTTGCGGAGGAACTCGTAACGATTGAGGACACGGAGCGGGTTGAGGAGGATCCGTTGAAAAGAGTCGTAACCAACAGAAGCAGCTACCTCTGCAGGAAAGTGATTCTTGCCTGCGGCTTGCTTCACTACCCGCGCAGACTCCCTGTACTCGACCGCCTTGATTCTCCCAGGGTGCACTATCGAATCCCGAGGATCGACGACTATCACGGCAGCCGGATTCTTGTGGTCGGCGGCGGCGATTCCGCTCTCGACGCCGCTCTCATGATACTGGCACGTGGCGGTCAGGTGGAACTGGTTGTACGTGGACAAACTCTTGCCGGGAGGGCCGACGCGCTAGCCAGGGTGCGCGCGGCGGGCGGCATAGTCTACACCTCCACGGAAGTCATGGAAGCGGAACTGACAGGTGAGCAGATTCGTGTGTCGCTCAGCAATGGGAAGCAACTCTCGATCCCCCACGTGATCGTCCAGATTGGCTTTGTGGCGGGGAAGGAGACTTTCCAACGGCTGGCGATACGCCTGAAAGATGACGGAAGTGTCGCCATCGATCCGTACTACGAGACGAGCCGCTCCGGGATCTTTGCCGCTGGCGATGTGCATGGGGATATCAAGCTGATCCCGGTAGCGTGGGCCGAAGGAATCCAGGCAGCACTATATGCGTTCAGGGAGATCAGTAGCCCCCACTGGCTGAATGAGAAACGTCTCCATGACCAGAAGACTGAGATGCTGCGCGAGAAGCTCGCCCGGGTCTCCGCAACTGACAATCAAACGAACAATATATCGCGCAAATAGGACCCCTTTGGATCGCGATCGGGATTTGTCACGCCGAAAGAGAAATCCTTGGCATTAGTTGGCCCTGCAATTCGTAACCAAAATCGACCTGCTTAAATCGTGAGGGCGAACCATGAAACCGCCATGTCGGATCACGCTCGACGGCAATGAGGCTGTCGCGTCGGTCGCGCATCGCACCAATGAGGTCATTGCCCTCTATCCAATCACGCCGGCCTCGCCGATCGGGGAGTGGTGCGACGAATGGACAGCCCATGGCCGCCACAACATCTGGGGGCATTTACCCGAGGTCATCGAAATGCAGTCCGAGGCCGGCGCCATCGGCGCTGTCCACGGCGCGTTGCAGGCCGGGAGCCTCACCACGACCTTTACGGCCTCGCAGGGACTGCTGCTCATGATCCCCAACATGTACAAAATCGCTGGGGAGTTGACCTGCTTCTGCATGCACGTGGCGACCCGCACCGTGGCCACGCATGCTCTTTCCATTTTTTGTGACCACTCTGACGTCATGGCATGTCGCCAGACCGGTTTCGCCCTCTTTTGTGCAAGCTCCGTCCAAGAGGCTCACGATTTTGCCTGCATCGGCCAGGCCGCCACGCTCCAGGGCCGTGTCCCATTCCTGCATTTCTTCGACGGCTTCCGCACCTCCCACGAGGTAACCAAGATCGAGGAGCTTACTGACGACGACCTACGCTCTCTGTTGAACGACCAGTTGATTGTCGCCCATCGCCGCCGTGGTCTTTCGCCCGACCACCCCGTTTTACGCGGAACCGCGCAAAACCCCGACGCTTTCTTCCAGGCTCGCGAAGCTGGGAACTCTTATTACGACACTCTGCCGGAGATCGTGCAACAGGTGATGGATCGGTTTGCCGGCCAGACCGGCAGACATTACCAATTGTTCGATTACGTCGGCGACCCGCAGGCCGAGCGGGTGCTGGTTCTGATGGGTTCCGCGGCGGAGACGGCCCATGAAACCGTGGAGCATCTGAACCGGTGCGGCGAAAAAGTCGGCGTGCTCAAGATTCGGCTATATCGGCCGTTTTCCATCAAAGACTTCATCGCAGTCTTGCCGTCCACTACGCGCGCGATTGCGGTGCTGGACCGCACGAAAGAGCCCGGCGCAGTCGGCGAGCCGCTCTATTTGGATGTGGTCGCAGCCTTGCGGGAGGCTTCGGCGCAAGGAAATTCTCACCTTCTACAGGAACCACGGGTAATCGGCGGGCGCTACGGGCTGTCCTCGAAAGAGTTGACGCCGGCGATGCTAAAGGCCGTCTTCGACGAATTGGCAAAACCGCAACTCAAGAACCATTTTACACTCGGTATCGTGGACGATATCACGCACACTTCGTTGCCGTTCGACCCGGAGTTCACCATCGAGGCCGATGACGTAATTCGTGCAGTGTTCTTTGGTCTAGGTTCCGATGGCACGGTGGGCGCGAACAAGAACTCCATCAAGATCATCGGCGAGGAGACGCCGGCGCATGTGCAGGGGTATTTCGTCTACGACTCGAAGAAATCGGGCGCAAGAACGATTTCACACTTGCGTTTCGGCCCTCGCCCGATTCGTTCGCAGTACTTGATCCGCTCGGCACACTTTGTCGCCTGTCACCAGTTCCAGTTCCTGGAAAAACTCGATGTTCTGGAGTACGCCCGGCCGGATGCGGTGTTCCTGTTGAACGCTCCCTACAGCGCGGCTGAAGTGTGGGATCATTTGCCCCGTGACGCGCAGGAGCAGATCCTGGCTAAGAAATTGCGGTTTTACGTGATCGATGCGCAGAGCGTAGCCCGCGACATGGGCCTGGGCGGCCGCATCAATACCATCATGCAGACTTGCTTCTTTGCTGTTTCAGGAGTCTTGCCCCGGGAGGACGCGATCACCCACATCAAGAAAGCGATCGAGAAGAGCTATGCCAAAAAGGGGCAGGAAGTCGTGCAGCGCAATTTCGCCGCGGTCGATCATACCCTGACGCATCTGTACGAGGTGCAGGTGCCGGAGCGCGTCTCCGCGGCTTTCGAGCGGGCTCCCCTCGTGGCGGATGCAGCGCCGGATTTTGTCAAGCGCGTGACGGCCGTCTTGATGGCGGGCAAGGGCGATCTGTTACCGGTTTCCGCCTTTCCCGTGGACGGCACCTGGCCGACCGCCACGTCCCGCTGGGAGAAGAGGGGTATCGCCACTGAGGTGCCAATCTGGGACCCTGGAGTCTGCATTCAGTGCAACAAGTGCGCCATGGTCTGCCCACATGCTGCCATCCGCACTAAGGTCTACGAACCGGATCATTTGCAGGGCGCACCTTCTCACTTCCAGTCTACCGACTACAAAGCAGCGGACTTCAAAGGTTGGAAGTACACCATCCAAGTCGCACCGCAGGACTGCACGGGCTGCAACCTCTGTGTCATGGTCTGCCCTGCCAAGGACAAGTCGGCTCCGCGGCACAAGGCCATCAATATGGCGCCGCTGGCGCCGCTGCTGGAAGAGGAGAAAAACAACTACGACTTCTTCCTTGGCATTCCCGATCCGCCGCGTGATCGGGTCAGCCACATTGACGTCAAAAGTTCTCAGTTCTTCTTGCCCTTGTTTGAATATTCCGGCGCCTGCGCCGGCTGCGGGGAAACGCCCTATATCAAACTGCTGACGCAGCTGTTTGGCGATCGCCTGCTCATCGCCAACGCGACCGGCTGCTCATCGATCTACGGAGGCAACCTGCCGGCCACTCCCTACACCGTGGACAAGGACGGCCGCGGACCGGCCTGGTCGAACTCGCTGTTCGAGGACAACGCCGAGTTTGGCTTGGGAATGCGGCTGAGCATCGACAATCTGAGCCGCCAAGCCCAACAGTTGCTCCAGCGTCTGGCTCCGCAAATCGGGGACGACCTGGTCAAGGAAATCCTGGAAGCGGACCAGTCCAGCGAAGCCGGCATTGCAGCGCAGCGCCGGCGTATCGCTGCCCTTCGTGAAAAACTGCGCACGATCGATGCGACAATCGCGAATCAGCTGGAGCAGGTGACCGACCACCTCGTAACCAAATCCGTCTGGCTCGTGGGTGGGGATGGCTGGGCATACGACATCGGATTTGGCGGTCTGGATCATGTCCTGTCCATGCGCCACAAGCTCAATGTGCTGGTACTCGACACGGAGGTCTACTCCAACACCGGTGGCCAAGCGTCCAAGAGCACGCCTCTGGGCGCCGCTGCCAAGTTCGCTGCCTCGGGCAAAGCCGTCCACAAGAAAGATCTCGGCCTGATGGCTATGAGCTACGGCCACGTCTACGTCGCTTCCGTCGCCTTCGGTGCCAAGGACAGCCACACGGTAAAGGCCTTCCTGGAAGCCGAGAGCTTCGATGGGCCTGCGCTCATCATTGCCTACAGCCACTGCATCGCCCACGGCTATGATTTGAGGTTCGGGGCCGAGCAGCAAAAGCTAGCAGTGAATTCCGGCATCTGGCCCCTTTATCGTTTCGATCCGCGGCGCATCCATCGCGGCGAGCCCCCTTTGGTGATCGATGCGCCAGCGGGCCGAAATACCGTCGAAGAGTACCGCCGGAACGAGGCACGCTTTGCCATGGTCGAGAAAATCGACCCCGTGCGCTTTCGCCAGCTGGCACGCGCCGCCCAGGACCAGGCCTTGCAGCGCGTTGCCCTCTATGAGCAACTGGCGAATATCACCGTACCCCAAGCCGCAGCACACGACCCGGCCCCCAACGACGATGCTCCGAAGTAGGAGGATGGCGAATGGACCTTTCCACGACGTACATGGGATTTGAACTGCCGCACCCATTGATCCCGGGTGCCTCGCCCCTGGTGGACGATCTGGACACTGTCCGCCGCCTGGAGGATGCCGGTGCGCCAATGATCATCATGCACTCGCTCTTTGAGGAGCAGATCGTCGGCGAGCAACTGGCCGTCGTCCGCTCGATGGAAGTGGGCGACGAATCCTATCCTGAAGCCCTGAGCTACCTGCCCCGGCCGCCCGATTTTGCTCTTGGACCCGACGCGTACCTTTCGCAAATCGCCCGAATCAAGTCCGTGGTTTCCGTCCCCGTGATCGGCTCGCTCAATGGCGTCACCGATGGCGGATGGCTGGCCTACGCCAAGCTCATCGAACAGGCGGGGGCCGACGGTTTGGAGCTGAACATCTATGAACTGGCTACCGATCTGGAGGAACCAGGAGAACAGGTCGAGCGGCGTGCGTTGCAGGTGGCCCAAACCGTCAAACAGTCGGTCTCAATCCCCGTGGCGGTCAAGCTCTCGCCCTTCTACTCCTCGATCGCGAACCTCTGCAAGAAGCTGGATGACCTCAGCGTGGACGCGCTGGTGCTGTTCAATCGCTTCTACCAACCCGACATCGACGTCGAGCAACTGGAGGTCGTGCGGATTCAACTGTCGACTTCTTCCGAACTGAGCTTACGGCTACGTTGGCTGGCAATTCTGTCGGGGAGAATCAGAGCCTCATTGGCAGTCACGGGAGGCGTCCATACCGCCGTCGACGCCATCAAGGCTGTGATGGCTGGTGCGCACGGCGTGCAAATGGTCTCGGCGCTGCTAGAAGCCGGACCGGCCTATCTCAAAAAGGTGCGCGAGGACATGGCTCGGTGGCTGGAGGAACACGAATACCAATCGTTGCGGCAGATGCAGGGCAGCATGAGTTTGTCACGGTGCGCGAATCCAAAGGCATACGAACGCGCCAACTACCTGAAGATCCTCCAAAGTTGGGAAAGCTGAGGTTCTTTTGCTCCGTGTCTGCGTGTTTGGCGATTCGGAAGGATCGTATAGGCTGACCTGTTCGGAGAGCGGAGGCACACCAATTTCTGTTACAGGCAGGGGCGCGAGATTCCCGGCAGGCCAAATGCCTTCGACCTGGAATGGAAAGTGTCCCCGTTTGGCAATGATTCCAACTAGCGCCACCGTTCAAATCCCTGCCGAATAGCGATGCGCGCTGATTTAAAGTATCCCGGTATCGCGCGGGACGATCCAATCTGCCATTTGAACTGGGGGGGACCACTGGCATTCAACCCAATGGGGGCACGGTCATGGGCAAGAAACTTGAGGCCTTAATTGAACGGGCCTCGCAGCATCCGCCGCTGACAATGGCGGTCGTCGATGCCGGCGAGCGGCATGTGATGGAAGGCGTCGCTCAGGCGCTCGAGCATCGGCTAATCGAACCGGTGTTCATCGGCGTCCAGCGACGGATCGAAAAGACTGCGGCCGAGGCGGGGGTTTCGCTGCAGGGCCACCGTGTTGTGGCGGCAATCAGCGAAGAAGAAGCCGCACGGCGGGGTACAGAACTAGCCGTCACGGGTGAGGTAACCGGCTTGATCAAGGGTTGGCTGCACACGGATACATTGATGCACGCGGCGCTGGCGCTACTACGCACCGAGCGCCGGTTGAGCCATGTCTTCATCATCGAATTACCTTCCTATCACAAGCTGTTGTTCGTCACCGACGCGGCAATCAACGTCCAACCGGATCTCGCACAGAAGTGCTCGATCGTGCAGAACGCCGTGGACCTAGCCCGTATACTGGGGGTCGAGCGGCCGAAGGTCGCGGCCTTGTCTGCAGTCGAGCTCGTCAACCCTGACATCGGCTCCACAGTCGATGCCGCCTGCCTGAGCAAGATGGCCCAGCGGCGGCAGATTCGCCATGCGGTGGTCGATGGCCCGCTGGCGTTCGACAACGCAATCTCACCCGAAGCGGTGAAGACCAAGCAAATCGAGAGTGAGGTGGCAGGCGATGCCGACATTCTACTTGCTCCAGAATTGGACGCTGACAACATCCTGGTCAAAGGACTGGAATACTTTGCAGGGGGTGTGATGGCCGGTGTCGTCGTCGGCGCCAAAGTCCCAATCGTGCTGCCGTCTCGTTCGGACCCGCCGATCGCGCGGCTCGCGTCGGTGGCCATCGCGTCGATCATGCATCACCGTTGGGCCGAAGTCCTCGATGAATGAGCGACCTTACCCGGTAACGCGCCGTTTGCTGGCAAAGCCCGGAACACGTGGACTCGGTGCGAGCAATAATTTTGCGAAAGCTTGGAGTACCTTCGCCGTGCAGATCGATTCCAAGCGAAATCGACGGCAAGGCAATTTCATTTCGGCGATCGGCGCCGCCTGTCGTGTGTCAGTCGTCCTAATGAATGAACATCTGATGAACGCGCATTATACCGCCGCCGTGGGTGATTGGACCACACTTCATGATTGCACCTGACCGAAAGTGAAAACCAATATGGATAGCACCATCCGCACGTTACATGCCCGCGAGATTCTGGATTCGCGCGGCAACCCGACCGTCGAAGTGGAATGTACGCTGGCCTGCGGCGTGTCGGTCAGAGCCGCGGTTCCGTCGGGCGCCTCGACCGGCAGCCGCGAGGCGGTCGAGTTACGTGACGGTGACCAGCGGCGCTACCATGGCAAAGGCGTGACCAAAGCCGTGGCGGCCGTTAATGACTCGCTTTCCAAGGCCGTGATCGGGTTGGATGCGGTCGATCAAGCAGAAATCGACCGACGGATGATTGAATTGGATGGCACGGAGAACAAATCTCGGCTGGGCGCTAACGCGATCCTCGGGGTCTCCATGGCTGTGGCCCGAGCTGCCGCCGCAGCGTGCAATCTGCCGCTGTACCATTACCTCGGCGGCCCCTCCGCCACGCGATTACCGGTCCCGCATATGAACATCCTGAACGGCGGCGTGCATGCCCATTGGCAGGGCGCTGATTTTCAGGAATACATGATCGCTCCCTACGGTTCGGAAAGTTTCTGTCAGGCGCTTGAGTGGGGTAGTGAGATTTATCATTCCCTGCTCGATTTGTTGGAAGAAAGAAATATGTCGGTGGGAGTCGGCGACGAAGGTGGTTTCGCGCCTCACGTAAAGTCCAATGAAGAGCCGTTCGAGTTGATTGTCGAAGCCATCACGCACGCCGGTTTCAAACCGGGCAAGGACGTGGGTATTGCTTGTGATCCCGCGTCCAGCGAGTTCTTCGAGAACGGCCGTTATCATTTACGTCGCGAAGAACGCCATTTGGAACCGGAACAAATGGTCGCCTATTACGAAACACTGACCACAACCTACCCCCTCGTATTGCTTGAGGATGGCATGGGCCAAGACGACTGGCCGGGATGGAAACAGCTCAACGCCGCCTTGGGCGAACGAATCGAATTGGTTGGTGATGATGTATTCTGTACCAATCCGAAGCTGATCGCGCGCGGCATCGACCAGAGTATCGCCAATGCAGTACTCATCAAGCTCAATCAAATCGGCACCGTGACGGAGACTATCGCCGCTGTACGATTGGCTCAATTTCACGGCTGGGGCGCTTTCGTTTCTCATCGCAGCGGCGAAACGGTGGACAGCTTCATCGCGGACTTGACAGTTGCGATGGACACCGGTCACCTCAAGTCCGGTGCGCCCGCCCGCGGCGAACGGGTAGAGAAATACAACCAACTGTTACGAATCGAGGAGCAACTGGGCGATGCCGCCAGTTACGCCGGATACCAAGCCTACGTGCGACCACCGACTTTTGATCATTAACCAACCAAGACACCGATGTGCGGCGTTCATGTTGACGGCGTTTCAAAGTGGCGGCGCATGTTCCACATACGTGAAGTGGCAAGCAGTTT
Source organism: Planctomycetaceae bacterium (assembly GCA_003153375.1). Lineage (GTDB taxonomy): Bacteria > Planctomycetota > Planctomycetia > Pirellulales > PALSA-1355 > PALSA-1355. The sequence goes on along the minus strand of PLYM01000002.1, from coordinate 5,349 downwards.
GCCATCTTCGACGCGCTGCTGGGGGGTGATTCTATTTGTCGCCGTTATTGGCATGCTTCTTAGACGCCGTCTAGTCTGAAGTAGCGCGATTTGCGTAGGGAGAGGCGCAAACGGTTTTCATCAAGTCGGCATCAAGGACGGCTTGCCGCCAGGCATCGATCGCGGCTTGTTCCAGTTCGTTGTAGTCGGCGTAAGCTCGGTTCGACCAGAAATGGCTCTTTAGATAGTGCCAGAGGTTCTCGATCGGATTCAGTTCGGGACTATAGGGCGGCAGTTGCACCAGCGTGATATTGGGTAAGCGCGCTCCACCGCCATTGGAGATTTCGACGACGACGGTCATTTTCTTTGCCATGTTGTTGACTCCCCAGTTGTGATTTGAAAACTAAACGGCAAGTTTAGCTCGGAAAAACACAATCATCAACTATGACGCCCAATCAGACTCACAACAAAACTCGGAGATGCTTGAGTAATATGGCATGACGGATATATCCTAGAGGTCCCGGGGTTGCACCAATGAAACGGTCCCCGTGGCTGGTATGATGACAGACCACGAGAATGATCGCCTTTAAATTGCCCTTCATGTCCAGCGGAGAAAACTGACGTAATGGCGATCACGCTAGAAATTGAAATACAGGGCGAGATACTTCAGGTACGAGACCAAAAGTCGAGCATGGCTTGGTCACAGCTTTACCCAGGTCGGGTCTTTCGCACGCAGGACGTGTCGTTTACCTACGATGAGCTAAGGGGCATGGGAAACGGCAAGCATCTGATGAAATCTAAAAAGCCGCTTGCAACTGACAAAGACTTGCCACCAAGTGGCGACACGGGGTAATTCACCAATCTGGTCCTTCCGGCCCGCACCCAATTTGGTTTAATCCGTTCTAGAGGCGAATCGCCTTATGCGTTATTGGTGGGTCAATCAGAACCACACCTATTCCGCTGAGGTCGAGGGCGGCTACATCTGGTCGGGCAGTTCTCTCGATTGGGGAGTTTGAAAACATGGACGAGTTGAAGGTTCTTAGGAGGCAAGTTGAGCAGATGTGTGAGGACACTGTAAGGTGTCCAAGTTGCATGGACCTCTGGTCCGTGCTCGCCTATGACAAGGTACTTCACGCAATCGACGAAATGACCAAGAAGGAACTAGCTGCTCACTCATCAAGCCGTGGGGCCAGCAACTGACGGTTGTCGTGGCCGACGAGTCGGACTACAAGAAGAGACAAGAATGATTACCACCGGACAACCTCAACGATTGACTGACTACAAGTGGGTCAATAGCTTGCGGGAAAAAGGCGGCAAAGAGCCCACATCGAAAAGCGGAAGGCGATTCGTGCAGCGGCGATATGCACGCCGATTAGCTGGCGAGACGGTCGGTGACAAAGAGACGCAACGCCACTTCGTGGGGTCGAGCAACCGTTAACCAACGAAAAAGCCCCCGCCCACAAACTCGGCAAGGGGCTTTTTCGTTGGGCTGCATTCAGGCGTTCAAATCGTCACGGAAATCTTCTGTGCAACTTGAAGGATGTCGATTGCCTGCTGGAGTCCGCCAGCAGCCTCGATGAAGGAAATCGCTTTGGCCGCAACGCCGTCGTCGCCAGTGTCACCGCCGCCACTCTGCTTGGATTTGCCTGCTTTCTTCGTCTGCTTTTTGACGCCCCTGACTTCGGTGACAATTTTCTCGGCTAGTCCATACGAAGCGTCAAACTTTTCTGCGACTTCTTTACGGGTTTGACCTGGATTCGCCTTCAAGGCTTCTCTGATCCTTTCCGATTTGCTGCCGGCTCGTGGTCCCCGCTTTTTATGTGTTGACGATTTCACCTCGATCACCTCCCTTTGTTGTGGCGGCTCAGCTTGAGATGCGTGCCACGGCTGTGGCCTAGGAGCGCAGATCACGCCCTCGCCACACTATCGTAGCAGAACAAAAGCAGAGTTCCGACCTCGGCCGACACTGGCAGTCTCCGCACGTTCTTCTCGCCTGCAAAAATGGCGATCAGCGCAACAAGAAGCTTCTGCTCCTCGACCTTAGAAAGACGCTCACTTTCGAGCACCCTCTCGTGGTAGTCGTACCACACCGTTGCGATCCTGCACCAAATTGCGACTTCGGTTTCTGGGTGCACATCTTGCAAGACGCCGACCTGGAACTCTGCAAACGTCATGTCGAGATACCTGCCGAGGAGTCGATACACGGCTTTGACCGGCCGCAGCAATTCTGAGTTCGCTGATTTCTTCTGAGTCGGCTCGGGATTCTTCCGTTTTCGATTCGTTCTCTCAGGTTCAGCGTGCATCATTCGTCTGCTGGATTCGAGCGGTGATTTGAAGATTGTCCAGGTGATTGATCGTTTTCCAACATCCCCTATGATGGTTGGCTACGGTTCCTCAGACAAGCCTTGGGCTCTCCAGCTTGGCAGTCGAAAGGGCCGAGACACCCGGATTTGCCAACAGGAGAAGTGGCCAACCCCAAACCATCCATCACAGACGGTGATCGATGAATTTCGAAGTGGAAGCAGCCACAGGGCTGATGCTCACGCTCATGAGCAAGAAGGAGCCGCTACGCTCCGACCTTTGGGCGTATCTGGCTCACGACACTGGGACATCGGATGGTCTGATGTTGCAACATCCCCTGTTACATGTGGTCGGCGTCAAGATGGAGGGGGCGGCATGGATCAATCATCTCCTTCAAACCGCAGAAGAGGCGGCTGCGAAAGCCTTGGCCGAGGAACGCTGGCTTGACTACGTTCTTCTTCATGAACCCCCGTATCGCCTCGCTGTTTTCGGTAAGCTTGCCAAAACACTTTCCCACGCCGTCTATTGGAAAAGCCTTGGCGTGCTGTACATCAAGACCGAAGATATCTGGCAACGAAAGCGGCAGTTGGCGAAGCACTTTGCATCGGATCGTCCGCACCGGAAACAGTTGATGTCCGCTTACGATATTGGTTGGAACTCGCAACTCTCTGCTGATGTGGAAGCCGGCGCCGTCCCAAATCATGGCAGCATGTTCATCGGCGCCGAGCGTTTGAGAGAACTGCTGCAAAAACAGATTGACGATTTTCGTGTTCAACTGCGGACTCAAAAGACCCTCCGCGTGTCCCGTTTCCGGGCACACCGCGCCGAGTACCCACAGGTATTGGTATTCGGTCTGCCGAACCGCCGTCGGTCGTGAGCCGCGGAGGGCCCATAGATTGGTCGTCGTGCCTTGTTGTCCGAACCGCGACTCGTCTTGAAAATACACTCGCAACTGCTTGCCAGGATGGGCGTCGCGCACGGCCAGCAGTCGCGCCGGCAATGCGAGCTTAAAATCTTCCTGAGCTTGAGGATTCGCTAAGCGGTGACGGGGCCGCGGGCGCAGATATGAATAGCCCAAGCGATGCAGCAGATGATAAATGCCAGCCAGCGATCGCAGGACGCCGAATTCGTGGGCGAGATCCTGAGGTCCCATGGCGGCTACGTCCCGGGATATATTCCCCTCGATTCTCAGACGCACAAAGCAATCCTACACTGGTCCGACCTCTCGGCATGCCTGATAAACGACGACGGTGAAGAACATGACGATGTCGCAGGCCTCAATGATACCGGCGGATGGATCGGGGAAATCGATCGTAAGAATGACTGAGGTGGTGCGACCAGCCCCCGCCTGCCACGTAGTGCCGTTGGAGATTAGGGTATTGATGCGGCCAGGAGACGTTCAACAACGACGCAGACGACATCCAGCGGCGGGTCGAGAAGGCTTGATGGACTGCTCGCCCGCTCTGACCCTTCGCCGGGTCGGAGCGGGTCTTTGTTGCGCGGCCGTCACTTCCCGAGCCCATTCGCCGGGCGATGCTCGCGTTGATCGGCTAACGGCTCGTCTGCCGCATTGCGACATTGCCGTGAGGGTCGCCAGCAAGGCGAGAATGCGAATCCGAGAAGCAAGGGCGCGGCAGGTAGTTGGATTTGGCACCGACCACCTACCGCCCCGATCAACAGACTCGGCCGCCTACTTCTTCACTACCGGCGATAATTTCAAGTATTTCTCCAATTTCTCATGCTCGGCTTTTGCGGCCTTCAAGTGGTTGGCCATGTCGATGCAGCACTTAGACACGGTGACGCTGTCGCCCCCCAAATCGGCGCATTCTTCGAGCATTCCGCAGGCTTCGACTGCCTCGGCATTATGTTCCTTGATCGCCGTCAAATGCTGAGCAACGATTTTGTCGGTCTTGGCGAGCTTTTCAAGGGACGCCAACCGCTTGTTCGACAACGTGAGATTGTGGCGAATTTGCTCGGCGTGCTCTTTCAGCGTTTCTTTTGGAACCTCCTTGGCCTGCTCCGCATAGTATTGGATTGCTTGGGCGTTTTCATATGCATGTTGCTGGTACAGGCCCGCCGACCCAATTTCGTAGGCTTGGCCACTCATCTTGGAACCGGCGTCGCGCTGCGCGAAAGTTGCCTGGGCGGTCAGCAACATGCCGCCGGCTGTCAGGAATGCTACTAAAGTCTTCATGGTTCAAACCTCTTTAAGAAGGACCATTGGAGTAAAACACGCATCGCATCAAGGGAACATCCATTACGTTGGCGTCCGTGCCAAATCACCGAAAACAAAAAAGCCGACGTGGCAGAACACCCGGAGGTCTTCCACCACGTCGGCTTACTCTTTAACGGGCCATCCGGCGGTAGCCGGTTTGCCCTTCAGTTAGTCATCCAACCAAACGATCTCTCGGAGCCGGTCCAAAGCTGACAACGTCCCCGCAAACGAACGTAAGCCTACCATTTGGGACGCAAATAGCAAGGTGACGATGCGTGTTCGCCCGTTCGCGTGCCGTTCCTATTGCAGAAATACATCCGCAATTCAGCGCGTTCTCTACGGAAACCTAAACCGGGCGGCGATGGCCCCGACTTGGTCACCGTGGGCGCGCAATCGAGTCGGCGTTCGCGCTACAGTAATGTCGAGCGAAGCCACCTTGGCGATCGAGGATACATCTCGGTCTGACGCTGCGGCGACCGGGGCTGTGTGCGGCCATATCCGTTGAAACAGGAGCACGACATTCGCAGCTTCTCGCAAGCGGTGGTGAAGATGGGCGGGGCAGCCGCTAAGCAATCGCTTGAGTTCGTCACTCGAATGTCACGTAGATCCCCCCGCAAGTCCGTAGCGGGAGGTGACATAGGCAAAAAAGGCCTCTCTTGCGTAGATGGTGTTTGGCAACACATCCATCACCGGCAAGGAGGCCCTAAGGATGCGATATTTTAACCGCGGACGGTTACAGCAACAGGCGACGTCAGTTTCTTCAAGACGGAGATCTGCCGTTCAGCAATGTGCTCTCCGAGGGGGGGCATCGCGCAAGCACTGCCAGCACTCGATGTGTGCTGGTTGGATCGGAT
>PLYM01000164.1 GCA_003153375.1 Planctomycetaceae bacterium | reverse complement strand
CGGCCGCGCGCGAACTGGCCGCCGCGATGGCGGCAATCGCCACCACGAGCATCAACGTGGCCAGTGAGAAATGACGCCCCATCGCTTCGCCGCCTTGCCGTCGAAAACTCCGCAAAGTTCACGCTCAGGAGAAATCTAATCCGCGGGCTGCAATTCCACCAGCTTGCCGTCGGCCCGGTGTCCCATTTTTCGCCAGACTTGCAGGTCGATCTGATCGGTGACGAAACGCACGCTCGCGTCTCCGCAGCCCATCATCACCCCGCCCGTGTGACTGCTGGCGAAACCACCGACAGAGAGCGGACCACCGGCTCCCTCCGCCGGCCCGTCACCGTCGGGTGGCGCGGGAACGACCAGGACGGGATCCGACTGCGGGTCGTTTGGGCCCAGGCCCGTGTTGCGCAACGTCGCGCGTGTGCCCGACATCCAGCCCAAGTCGTCGGGGGTCATCCGCTTCTCTCCCACGAAGAACGTATACGCCAGCCCGTCGCTCACGTCCTCGCGTCGTACGCGGCTATTGAGAAACAACACGCCTTGGTTGTCGGCCGCGATGGGCGATTCGACGTCGTGGTGACAGCCGGCGTAACTGCTGGCTCCCTTCGTATCGTTAGGTTCTGAGGGGCAGATGAAAACCCGCGGCCAGTGCTCGCGCACGGCGGCGTTCTGCGGGGCATAGACGCTGGCGGCCCCATCAACCTGACGATACGCGTTCCGCTCGTCCAGATACGGCAGCAAGCGAATCAGCCAGCCCTGGTGCAGGCCGACGGGTTCGGAGCGAATGGGTTCGTCGGGGTTTGTCACGCCCGCGGGATACATCTCGAAAGCGTTTTCATAACTTTCCAACGCCAGCAGCAGCTGCGCCATGTTGTTGCGACACAGGTTGCGATGGCCCGTTTCGCGGGTGGCCTGCACGGCCGGAATCGTCATCGCCACCAGCACGCCGATGATCGCGATCACGACCAGCAATTCGACGAGCGTAAAACCGCGGACAGTTCGAGTGTTCATGGTGCTTCAGCCGCCTTTTCTTTGAGAACGATCGTAATTTCCTTGCTGCGCCGGGCCACCGTGGGGCCCTCGGCCGGAAAGTCGGCCGCCGCGACGACGTGGCGCGAGCTGGGGTCGTGTGCGTCGGGCGTGACGCGAATCTCCACGCGGCCGCCGGCCGTACCTCCCAATGCCGCGGCCTTTAGATTCCAGGTCTCCCCGGTGTACTCGCCGTTGGCGGCCAGTTGAGCCGCGGCCCGTTCCAAGCCCGAGACCGCCAACAGTTCGGCTTGCACCCGATCCTGCTGGGCCCGCACTTGGCGTGTTTGCAAGATGCCGGCGCGCATCCAACTGGCGAAGACGATCATGACCACGCTCAGACAAACCAACACGCTGACCAACAACATGCCCCGCCGCGCGATGCGTCTCGCCACCACCACTTGCCTGCACGTCATGTTTAGAGTCCTCCGCCAATCTTTTGGTCCCGGCCCAGCCCGGCTGTGATCGAAAACCTCGTGGCAACCGTGGGTTCAAGCTCGCCATGATGGGTCATTCGCCCCACGTCGAGCGTCACCTGGCCCGTCGTGGCGGAATCTTCATTCCATCCCAGGACTTGCATGCCGTTCAAGGCGAATTGGTCTCGGCCTTGCACCTCGCCACCGCGTCGCGCGACGCGATTCAATCCCGCGTCGCAGATCTCGTATTCGATCACCGCGTCTTCCGTGCTAGCCAACTGAAGTCGTCGCACGATCTCGCCGTCACGCCCGACCTGGGCGCTCGTGGCTGCGTGGACGTCGCGACGAAACTGTTCGCCCAAGCGACCCAGGTTGGTAATGCTTTGCAGCTGCTCTCCCACGGCTGCGTTCGAGGTCATGATGCGCGACATCGTGACCGCCAGAATTCCCATCAGCACGGTGCCAATCGACATGGCCAACAGCAACTCAATCAGCGTATAGCCTGCGTGCGCCGATCGCGGACGTTTCATGGCTTGCTCTCCCCGGGTGCCACGTGGGCCGCATACATCCAGTAACTCAGTCGTACCGGCACATCGGTTTGACCGGCTGGATTGATCCAGGTGATCTCGACGCGAACTTGTGTGGCCGGCGGACCTGGCTCGGCGGGCGTTTTGACCGACCAGCGGGCCACGGCTCCCGGAAGGATTTCGCGCACCGACGGTGCGATGTCGATTTCTGTCAGCCGCTCGGGCGTGATATCTTGCCACGAGAGTGCCGAAGCGCGCTCCAGCAGGTTGGCGGCTTCTTGCAGGGCGATCGCCCGCCGCTCCACCGTGCGGCGCGTGGCTGTCGTGACTGCCAGCATTTGCAGACAGACCGCGACCAGCACGGCCATCAGCCCGCAGGCAGCGACGACTTCCAGCAAAATGACTCCGCGGCGCGCGACGCTCATCAGCACAGGCTCTCGATCAACAAGGGCAGGGGGGCGAAGTAAGCAACCACCAGGACCATGATCACGAGTCCCAAGGGCAGCAACAGCAGCGGCAGGATGACTTGCGCCAGGGCTTGCAGCCGATGCGACGCACGGCGTTCGAAACTCTCGGCCATTTCCGTCAAGGCCCAGCTCAGGTTTCCATTGCGCTGAGCCGCCGCCAACATGGCCGCGTCGGCCTTGCTCAGCAATTTCTGCTGCCGCAGGCTGTCTTGCCAAGGCACTCCGTTGTTGATCTGCCACACGACCCACCGCAAGCGATCGCGCACCGACAGCTTGGGGTGCAAATTCGACAACACGTGCAGCATGCTCGCCAGCGGGCGATGCAGCCGCGACGCCAACGCCAGCACGCGCAACACCACGGCCATCTCGACCCAGTTGCTCGTTCGTTTCAAGATCGGCAGCCGCGGCTTGAGCCAGCCATTCCACTGCAAGTAACCCAGCACCGAAAATAGCAACATGGCCATCAGCGCCAGTTCGATGGGAATGATCGCGCTATCGCCGCCCCAGTTGATGACCCGTTGCGTGATCCAAGGCAGCTCGATGTCGAAGTCGGCGAAGATTTTGACCATCGACGGCTCAATCTTGATCTTCATGAAGAGCACGAAAAACACCAGTGCCGGAAAAATGTACAGCGATCGCAGTAGGATGGGCCCTAGCATCGCGCGATCGAAAATTCGATTGCGGACGACGGCGCCGAGCGAGCCCGGCAAATCTCCGGATCCGGCCGCCAGGTGCGCCGCCAGCGCGGCCTCGGGAGGCATGACCCCGGTGGACAAGGTGATCGCGTCGGCCAGCGACATCCCGCGCTCCAGATTGCGTGCCATCGACCGGGCGCGCCAGGCAAAGCCCCCTTCCTGTTCCTGGGCAAAGGCCAGGGCCAAGGGAGCGAGTGGCAATTGCCGTTTGGCGGCCAGGGTGAGCAGCCCCAGAAAACCGCGCTTTTGCACTCGGCGACTATGCGACGCCGCGCGAAACCAGACGACGACGATCATCGCCCAAAGCCCCAGCCCCCACCAGCCGGCGCCCAGCAGGCAAATGCCCAGGGCGCCGCTCGATACCAGCAGCAATCCGGTGTAACGAATTAGACGGACTGAAGTGTCGACTTCGCGTTCGATGGAGCGGAGAAGTTGCGCCGCCACGATGGCGGTCAGTCCGGCCACCAGGACGCTGACCGCGCCGGATAGCTGAATTTGACTGTTGAACCAGACCGTGGGCGACCTCGATCCGCCGAAGCTCGATAAATCCTGGATCAACTTGAAGAGCGCCCCATAAAACGAGCCGACGACCAAAAAGACGGTGACCGCCGCAAGCAGGAAAACGATCGGCGGAATGACCAGGCGGACCAATTGAACCTGTTGCTCGAACCGTTCGATCAGCATCTGCCGGCCGTCGGCCAACACGGGCGCCAGCGCGCCGCGCCGTGCGCCCCAGTGAATCAGCCCCACCACGGTGGGCGGAAACAGCGGAAGTGACGCGAGACACCCGGCCAGGTCCTCGCCACGGTCGACTCGTGCCGCGGCCTGCAGAGCGGCCTTGGCAATCGCCGGATCGCGCGTGCTGGCGGCCGTCGCACTCAGTGCTTCGCCCAGCGGAAGTTGCTGCTCGAGAAAGATGCCGAGCAGTCCGCAGAAATCGGCCAGTCCGCGATCGCTCCAGGCGGCGCCCACCAGCGGCAAGTGCGCCACCAGCCGGCTCAGTCCACTGCGTCCGCCGATGACGAGGGCGGCCACGACGGCTAGCGCCGAGACGACGACGCTTCCCAGAATCAACGGCGGAACGACCGTGGAAAACTCCTTCAGGTAGCGCGCGTTGTCAGAATTCTGGATCCCAAAGTCGTTGAGCAAGGAATCCAATTGCATCGCCGGAATCAGCCACAGTGCCGCGAACAACAGCCAGGCGGCAAAGAAGAGCAGCACGAGCAACGGATACGTGGTGGCGCGCATCATTTGACTGCCCAACTCGTCCATCGTCCGCTCGTGGGCCAGAATCGCGTCGAGCGTTTGCGTCAGCCGGCCGCTGCCCACGCCGGCCACGACCATGGCGCGCAATCGCCGGGGCAGCCGTCGGCCGAGTGCCTCGAGCGCCGTTGTCAGCGTTTCGCCCTGTTCCAACCGCGCGGCGAGGGCCTGCATCGTCGCGGCCAGATTACCCGGCGGAAGATCGGCGGCCGCCGCCCGCAAACTGCCCGAGAGCGGCAACTCGGCCTTGATCAGTTGCGAGAGGTAGCTGGCCAGCTCCAAGGCATCGGCGGCGCTGAGCGGCCTGGTGCTGGACGTCACGGATTCGTCCGTCGAATGGCGGCAGTCATGCAGTCCGCGCGCCGTGAGAATCGCCCGGGCAGTTGCCCAATCGGCAGCTTCGACCGTTCCCGAGGTGGAACGGCCATCCTGGTCGACGCCGGTATAGTTGAAGGATTTCATGGTCGGGTCCGCCCCGCCTGGCCGGAGATGGCAGCCAAGGCTTCCAGCAATTCCGCGTACGGCATAAACAACATGACGCCGAACAAGCCAACCAGCAGTCCTCCCACGCCGACCACGAGCCACATCGGAAACGCATCACGCAGCCATTGCGCCTCGCGCAGCGTTCGCCGCCGGTAGGTGTCGGCAACGTGCCGGGCCACGATGCTCAAATTTTGTGGGCGGGCGCCGACTCCAGTGATCCAAACCAGCAGCTTGGGCACGCCGCGAAGCTGCGGCTTGGGGGCCGTTCCCAGCGACCCTTGCTCGAGCGAGGCTGCCAACTCTCGCGACGATCGCACGAGTTTCTTGCTGCCCGTGCACTCGGCGGCCAGCATCAGGGCTTCGTGCAGGGGAACTCCGTGCTCAACCAACAGCCCCAGGATCTCCGCCCAGGTGGCGGTCCTGGCATCGCGCAAGGCACGCCCCGCCGCCGGCACCGCGTTCAGCCACCAGCCGGCCGCTCCCAGGTCGAGCACCAACGCCCGGCGCGAACGATACCACCACAAGGCCGCGATGGTGAGCAGCGCCAGCGGCGGCAGCAGCGCCGCGTAGACCGTGGCGCCGGTGAAGGGGATGGCGATCGTGTGATCGGCCCACTGGCTGGCGCCAGCCACGGCGCTCCAGGCGCGCGGCGGATGCGCTTCATACACCAGCACGATCGCCGGCAAAACTTTCACGATCAGCAGCAAACCCAAGAAGTAGCCGATCAGCACCAGCACCAGCGGATACATCGCGGCCAGGCCGATGGCGCTGCGCACCTCCTGCAAGTTGCGGGCGCTGGTGGCCAAAGCTTCCAACGCCGCGGGCAGCCGTCCCGATTTCAGGCCGGCTCGCACGATGGCGCTGTAGACCGGCGGAATCTGGGCGTGTTCGTCGGCCAGCGAATCACCCAGGCTGCGGCCGCGATCGATCGACGAGCTGAGTCGCGCGGCGGTGCGGCCGAGCGAACCGGAGACGTCGCCGCTCCAACTCGCCAGTCCCATCTCGAGCGGGATGCCAGCCCGCACAAGCCCCGCGATCTCGTCGTTGAGAGCGACGAGGTCATCCAGCGAAATACTGTTCGACACGAAGTGTTCCCGCTGTGAACGTCTTCGACCGCTTCTCTGTTCCCGGTTCCGCGTGAAGCTGGCGGTCTGAAGTGCACGCTTAGTATAGTGCCTCCGAAAAGCTAATTGCCAGCTTTTTCCTTGCCCCCGCGCGAAAAGCCCAACACCCGCCGCACCTCGGCCGGACTGGTCAACCCAGCTTCGACCGCCGCCGCAGCGCGGGCCCAACGATCGATCATGCCCGTCCCCACGGCCAGCCGCTCGAGCGTGGCCGAGTCCGAACGGGCCAGAATCGCCGGCCCCAGCTGGCCCCGGTCCAGGGCCAGCATTTCGGCCACGATCGCGCGGCCCGCATAGCCTGTGTGGGCGCACGTTTCGCAGCCGACCGCCACGCGCGCCGTTCGCACCGCCAAGCCTAACAGTTCCTCTTGCCCCGCGGCCGGTCGCGAGCACGTACACAGTCTGCGCACCAGTCGCTGGAACACGATTGCTCGCAGGCCGCTGCGCAGCACGTAGGGTTCAATGCCCATGTCGAGCAGCCGCCCGATCGCTTCGGCGGCGCTGCCGGCATGAAACGAGCTGAGCACGAGTTGTCCGGTGAGCGAGGCTTGTAGCGCCGCATCGGCCGTGGCGGGATCGCGAATTTCGCCGACCATGATCACTTCCGGATCCTGCCGCAACACGCTGCGCAAACCCGTGGCCAGGTCGAACCCGGCGCTGGCGTTCACCTGCGACTGGGCCACGCCGGGCACGGCCATCTCGACCGGGTCTTCCAGGGTCACGATGCTCCGCGCGGCCTGCGCCTGATGCACCAGGTAGTGCAAACAGGCGTAGAGCGTGGTCGTCTTGCCGCTGCCCGCGGGTCCGACCATCAGGATCGCTCCCGACGTCTCGGCCAGCAGTAGTTCCAACGCCCGCTCGATTTCGCCGGGCAGTCCCAGGTCGTTGAGTTTCCGAAACTGCCGCGTGGCGCTGAACAGCCGCACCACGGCCCGCTCGCCGTGCAGCGTGGGAAATGTGCTCACGCGCACCTCGGCGTCGTTGTCCGTCGCCCGAATGCGCCCCTCCTGCGGCAGGTCGTTGCGATAGGTGAGCAGATCGGCCAGCACCTTCAGCCGCGCGATCACGTTGGCCGCCACCCCGCTGGGAAACGTGCCCAGCGGCACCAACACCCCGTCGATGCGCCACCGCAGTTCCAACCCCTCGGGCGTGGGCTGCAAGTGCAAATCGCTGGCCCCGCTCTGTCGGCTGGCCGCCAGCAACGTGTCGACAAAACGCGCCGCATACTGGGCGTCAGTCGGATTGAGCGACGAAAGTGCGCCGGCAAGTTGATCGTACAAAGGAAACCTCGACGGCCCACGGTCGCGGGCCGATCGTCGGCCGCGCGGCCCCTCTAAGCGAGATTCTCTTGAATCTCCTTGATGTCGTCGTCCATGCCGGCGTGTTTGAGCTTGATCTTGTCGACGCCGTCGATGCCCAGGCCGATCTTGATGCCGTGGCGGATGAACGGGTTTTCCCACACCGAGAACTTCTGCAACCGCCGCTCGGTGCCATAGCGCTTGAGCACGGCCACGCCCGTGGCATCGGCCGCGATGCGATCGCGGCTGGCCACGATCAGCTTGCCTTCGATCGAATCGCCATGCGACGGGCCGCCGAACACGAAGCTCTTGGAGCCGTCCAGGATATTCAGCGCGGGCGTGATGCCCAGGTTCAACTCGGCGACGCGATTCACCAGCGGCGAAACCTCGTCGATATCCTTTAGCCGCCCCTCGGGGCCCAGCCGGCGGCGGCTGCCCGAGGCCTTCTGATCGAGCAGGTCGCTGCCGCCCTTGAAGGCCGTGTGAAACTCGCGCCGCGTGCGGTGATGGCTCATGCCGACGAAGGCCTTCATCGACATCGTGAACCAGGCCTGAAAGTGCGTCTTGATTACCGGCACGTTGATCACGTGATCGACGGCGAACAGCAGCTCGGCCAGTTCGAAACCGTTGGGCCAGCTCTCGGCCTTTTCGGGTTTGATCTTGCGCCACATTTCGACGTCCTTGCGGCCCAGCAGCTCCAACTCCTCGCCGCAATCCTCAAGGCCGACAGCCACGACCGGCGCCTTGACGTCGCTCACCGCCTGGTTGACGGCGTCCAAGTGGCCCACGCGTTTCATCACGTCGAGCGTCTGCGGCGTCTTGACGCTGAACACCGGCGAGAAGCTGCGATCGGCCACGATGATCCGCTTCGGCCCGCGCTCGTTGACCAGCTTGATCACGGCATACAACACTTCCGGACTGGTCGTGCAGGGGCTGGCCACGGCGCCGGTGACGTTGGGCTTGATCAGCACGGTTTGGCCGGCCTTGATGAAGTCCATTCCACCGGCCAGGTCGACCGCCTTCCGCACGGCCTCTTCCATGTTCGAGCCGCGGGCGATGCCGACGTCGGCCGAGGCCGGACCGGCGGGCTTGTCGTCGCCCAGCACGAGCTGGGGCCGAATGAGTTGCGCCGACAACCCGGCCGCCAGCGAGATCTTGCCCGCCTCACGCAGAAAATGCCGACGGTGACGACAACCGCGAGAATCGGACATGAAAGAATCTCCCACGAGATGAGGCGGTCAATAAAACAGTGCGCCGTAAAACAGTGTGCTGCGAAACAACCTGCTGCGGAATTTGGAATCGCCAGCGGCGCGGGGCGCCAGCCGCGTTGATTTCGTTTTAGCCAGTTTTTGATTTTAACCACTTCTCCATGCGAATGCGAAGCTGTTCGGCCCGTTTATTCAGGTCGTTGGCCCGCTCGACGGGAATCTCCTTGGCCGCGTGGACCGCCTTCATGGTGTCGTTCCGCAGTTTCTCGACCTCGCCGCGGAACTCCTCGGGTAGCGGGTTTTCCTGGGCGATATTCTGCTTGTGCACCTTGCGCATCACCTCCCACAGCAGGTCGTTGTCCTTGACCACGCCCGAGAGGTTCGAGAACTGCTTGTTCATGTTCTCGTGGCAATCGCCGCACATGGCCGTGAGCTTGAAATCGGCCGGCGGGTTGCCGATGTCGTGGTTGCCGTGGCAGTCGAAGCAGAGCGGATACTCGGTATTGATTCGCTTCGAGAAATCCCAGCCGTGCGGGCCCTTGGCCAGGATTTCGGCCTCTTCGCTATGACACTCCGAGCAGGTGGCGATGTGGGCGCTTTTCTTGGTGCCGATGAAGCCGAACTCGCCTTCGTGCGCCTTGACGTCGTCGCGCGTGTTGCCGCCGTGGCAGTCATAGCAGGTCATCTCGGCCAGATCGTGTGCGCTGCGGGCAAAATTGACCACCGCCGCCGTCAGTTCCCGCCCCGCCGTCAAATGACAGGCCGCGCAGTTTGACCCCACAAGCGGCAGCGGCTGTTCCGCCGGCCAGCTCTTGGGCCTGACCAGTTGCTTGCGAACCGGCTCACCCTCGGGCCGACCCTTCGCCGCGGCCTTGTCCTTGTCGCCGCTCTTGGCCGCATCTGCCCCAGCCAAAAGCGACGTCGCCAACAACAAGCCGCCGACCGCCGCCACAGCGCAAGCGCCACTCAGCCATCGCGTCATCACAACCGGCCCGCGGAGAAATGCCATGTTCGAGCCACAAGGTGCAAAGAGAAAAGCCAGCAGACGTCGTAACGCAAGCCCCGTGGACCGTCTGATTCACTTCCCTAACCCCGCCCGGCAGCTTACGTTGCGTCCAGGCTAATGACGAGCGCGCGCCGAGTCAAGGATCACGCGAATGCGGTCGAATGTTCGCTGACGGACGCGCGGTCCTATCCGACCCCGCGGCATGTGGCCCATGCGATCGCATTACCACACCCCAGGAATCCAGCGGTAACGAACCCGCGCGGCGTATTCCTGGTAGCCGGGCAACTCGGCCCGCAGGGTGCGTTCTTCGAGTAAGGTGCGCAGCACGAGCAGTGCGCCCAGACACGCTGCGGGGATCAACGCCCAGTACGAACCGAGCGCGGGGCCAATTCCGGCGAACAGCAGCAATCCGCCCACATAGCCGGGATGTCGCACGATCGCATAGGGGCCGCTGTCGATCACCCGGTGACCTCGATCGGTCTGAATGCGCACGGTCGGCTCGAAGAATTTGTTCACACACTCGGCCCAAGTGACGAGTGTGAAACCCAATGCCATCAGCACATAGCCCAGGCCGCACACCCAGGTCGGCGCCTGCGACCAATGAAACCGCCCGTCGTCGAGGGCCGCGACGACGAAGATCGCGGGCATGGTGGCAAAGAAGAAGACCAGCAGGAATGTGTCCCAACGTTTCGTGCCCGCATGACGCTGGCTGCGAGCCGCCACCACCTCCGGATTCACCCGCCACACAACAGTTCCGGCCACGATCGTTGCCGCCATGAAAACCCCGACCAGCAGCCATCCCCGCTGCCAGGCCAGTGACCCCGCCGGCCAAAACAAAAACAGCGCCCAAAACGCCGCCATACCCAGCACCAACGCCGCCAGCAGCCGCACGATCTCTCCCCCTCCAAGTTTTTCGGCGTCGGTCATCGCGGGCACCTCAAAGCGGACGAAGCGTCCGCCGCCTTGGTCGTCAGTGGGTGACCCAACGCTGGAGTTCAGCAGCCATCCGCGCGAAGACGCTGGTCCAGTCGCCGCTGCGCGGTTGGCGGAAGAGACGCATCGTGGGATACCAGGGGCTATCCGCGCGGTCCAGCAGCCACCGCCAATCGGGGGCAAAGCTCAGGGCCAGCCAGACGGGCACGCCCAAGGCCCCGGCCAAATGGGCGACGGCCGAATCGGACGTGACCACCAAATCCAGGTTCATCATCAGCGCGGCTGTGTCCATGAACGGCCCGTGCTGTTCGTCCAAGTCGCGACCGAAATCATGCACGGCGAACTTTCCGGCCACGTCGGGCAACTGTTCGCAGCCCAACCCCTTCTGCAGGCTGACCAGGGTCACGTCCGGCTGCGCCAGCGGCGCTAACGCCCGCAGCGGAAACGATCGAAAGCGGTCGCCGCGAAAGTAGGGGTTGCCTTGCCAGGCGATCCCGACCTTGAGGCCGCCGCCTGTGCCCAGCACTGCGCGCCAATGCTCGACCAACCGCGGATCGGCCGACACATAGGGCACGCCGCCGGGAATCGTCTCCAAGGTCGTCGCAAGAACACGGGGCAAACCCAGGAGCGGAATGTGAAAGTCAAAATCCCCCGGCGGCCGCTGCGCGGTGACCAGCCGGTCGGCGAATCGCGAGTGCGTCAGCAGCGGCACCAGCGGCGCTCGTGCCTCGACCAGCACTTTGGCCCCATGTTGCTCGACCTGATCGACGTAGCGGATGAACTGCAACGTATCGCCCAGACCCTCTTCACCACGTAGCAGAATCGTGCGGCCCGCCAGCGGCGAGCCCGTCCAGCGTGGCCGGCCCAGATAAGTTGCGTCGCGACCCGCGGTGTGCCAACGCCATTCGAATTCCGCCCAACCTTCGGCGAATCGGCCCATCGTCAACAACGTGAAGGCGTGGTTGAAGTGCGTATCCGGATCCTCGGGCTTCAACTGCACGGCCCGCCGGCCGCAGGCCAGCGCTTCGTCCAACTTGTGCTGTCCCAGCAGCGCGAAGCCCAAGTTGCTGTGCGCTTCGGCAAAGTCAGGCTGGAGTGCCAGGGCTCGCCGATAGCAGTCCTCGGCCGCGTCGAGCCGGCCCTCTTCGAGCGCCGCGTTGGCCTGGTTGAAGTACCCTGCCGCCGACTCAGCCGGAACTCCCAGCCTCTCGTGCACCGGCGCCGGCATGCCTTTCTGGCTCTGCTCCCGCAGCGTCAAGGCGAGCCGCAAGTCGGCCGCAATTTCGGCCGACGCGGGCCGCAGCGCCAACGCCTGCCGAAAGCCGGCGATCGCCTCATCCAGTCGATCCCGATTCACCAGGCTAAGCGCCAAGTTATAGTGCGCCTCGACAAAATCGGGCCTTCGGCCCAGCGCCCGTCGATAACACGCCTCGGCCTCGTCCCACTTCCCCGCCGCTGCCAGCGCGTTCCCCAGCTGGATGTCCTGAGCCGACAAGAGCTGCTCCAAGAACTCAGTCACGTCAGCCGCCCCCGGCGCGTGCACCAAAGCCAGCCGCAATTGCCCGATCGCCTCATCAAACTTCCCTTGCTGCGCCAGCACGAACCCCAGCCCCTTGAGCGCCTCGGTATGCGTCGGATCCGTTTGCAATATCCGCTCGTAACATTGCGCGGCCTCGGTCAGTTGCCCCTGGCCATGAAACGCCACGGCCTGTGCCAATCTCTCCTCGCTGTGTGCCATCGCCTGACTCTGCTGCCCCTGGAATGCTCGAGCGTTGCCAACTCCTTTAGATTTTAACGGCCACGACAATGCGCATCAGTAGAGGAGGGAGCTTTGACTGAGATTTCCCGGGCAGACGATGCGCCACCCGGCGGTGGCAAGCGTCCGTACGTCCGTTGGCTGTCATGCGATGGTGGCACTTGTTCGGTCGAGGTCATGCGGCGTTGGCAGCGACACCCGCTCGGCTACCCGACCGACGATGCTTTCAAAATCGTAATGTTCGTTGGTCTGAAGCGGCCGCTGGGATACACCGTTGTTCTTAACATAACGCATTGGCAAGCAAATGCTTACCAAGCTCGCGGCGGCTGCCGTGATCGCCGAGCACACGATTCGTAACTATACAGAAATTTGCAATTAGTATCCGTTAAGTGTACATACGCTGTACACGATCGCATCTTGTTCGGGTAACCACACAGCAACGAGGTAACCGCGATGGCCGATTTCCGAACATTTTTTGCCGAAGCCGACCAACGTGTCAACGAGGCGAAGGCAGAAGTCGATCGTCTTCGCGAAGTCGTCAGGACCGCGGAAGCGGCGGATACGGCCTTCGCCGCCGGTGCCGCGGGAAAGGCTGAGGCCCAGCAAAGGCTTGCGGCCGCTCGAAAGGAGCTTGAGAGCGCGCAGGAAGTCTTGCGACAGGAGCGGCATCTTCTCCTGCGTGCACTCTCATTCGATGTCCCCACGCCCTCGACGATAGGGTCGAAATCCGCCTGGTGGTGGTGCGCTGCTGGTGCGCTGCTGGCGCGGTGCTGGCGATGGGGCTTCTGTTCTTTTTCGGTTCGTCCCTCGATTGGTGGCAATGGCCGTATCGGCCCTGCCATGCCGTCTCGGCTCGCTCCATCAACTGGTACGTCGCCTTGGCTTTCCTCGCCGTTGGGCTCGATTTGTTGATCGCCTTGGTCGCTCTCGGCGGAGCCAGGACGCTGCGATCGTGGGCCATCGTCAACGGCGTGCTCGTCCTGGCGTCGATTTTGTTGCTGGCGGTTGCTTTTGAATGGTGGCACTGGCCGTATGCGAACGAGATGACGGTCTCGCACCGCCTTGTGAATGTCTGGGTGAGCGTTGCAGTGGCAATCCTTGCGCTGGGGCCATTGATCATCCTAATGCTCTCGTCGAATGATAACGTCCTTCCTCGGTCGTCGATCATTGCCCTACACGAATTCGGGATTCGAGAACCGTGGACGGATTGCGGAGAAGCCGCCGATCCCGCGCTGATTCGCGAGGCAGCCGAACGGATGGAGCTGGCCGTGGAAAATGTCGCCAAACTTCAGTTGAGCGTTGCCGCGGCCCGGCGCAACTTGGCCGCATCGCAGGGGCCTGACGAGGAACGTAATCGCAAAGCGGAGCTCGACGCGCAGTTGGGCGCGCTGCGCGAGGCCAAAAAGAAGCGTCAGCAGGAACAAAAGCTGCTTGCCATCAACATGCAAAGCCTGGCCAAGCCGGCTAGCGCGGACATTTGGACTACACGGTTGCAGTATGCCGTGTTCGGCACGCCGGCCTTGATCGTGCTGATCTTTCTGATGTACGGCATGATCAACGAATTGTTTCTCCCCAAATTGGCCAGCATTGCCGTCTCGCGAGGACTTATTACGTTTTTGATCGCGGTGGTCACCGTCACCATTGCACTCATCCTTGTCTTGGCAACGATCGTGTCGGAAAATGAGCAAAGAAAAGAGCGATTTACGCAGGGTAAGGAAATCCTCACCATGTTGATCGGCGTGTTGGGCACGATCGTCGGTTTCTATTTTGGCAACTCTCTCGACGGAGCAAAGCCGCTCGTAATTGCCCATCCCGTTATCTCGAGCGACAGTCCCACTGCGGGCCAAGAGATCGACATCACGTCGTCCGTCGCGGGTGGCCAAGGGCCCTATACCTACCAGGTCGTCTTCACTCCGCCGACGATCATCACCAACACACCCAAGGAAATGCAATCCGACGGTCCCATCCGATTGATGGGCCTGAAAACTGCGCCCGTAACAAAGGATACGCCGTTCTCGTATCAGATCAAAGTACACGATCACGAAGGACGGACCGCCACCTAGTAATCGTTCACGCCCTGGTCCAC
>PLYM01000170.1:48740-63435 GCA_003153375.1 Planctomycetaceae bacterium | reverse complement strand
CAGGACAGGTTTGAAGAGGCACTAGAGGCTCAAGCTGAGCACTCCAGCTCTCGTTCATGAATTCCGTCAATTCAATGCCCGCCAACCAGAACCCACCTCCGATTGGAAGGCTGGTTCGTTGCATTCCGAGAAAGAACCATGGTTCGCTTTCCGTTGCCTCCTCGTGACAAAAACCGACCACAACATTCGTGAAATCCAGAGGATGGTCCACAAGGAGCCCAAGCCCCTGGTCACCCAAATCCTTCGTGACGGCAAGGATCGCCTTGGAGACCGTAGGCCAGTGTTTTCCCAAGGACAAACCAGTGTCGGAATGGCCCGGTTACTCCGGGTGGCCAGACGCTCGGTGCCTGTCGAGTGAGCACGATTAGGGCCTGTCAGATCGATCAGACGGCGAACATACCGCTGAAAATCGACGCTTTTCTTGCGGAAGGAAAATAAGGCCATGCGTCGAAATCCCAATATGCACAGGACGGTCCTAACGAAAGTATAGGTTGTAGAACGGGGATATCTGACTGCGATCCTAAACGCCAGCGGGCGGGCAGTTTGAAGCCGAGGTGTCGAGCGAATTCGATCCGCGGCTCGGTGATGTCTCGAGAAACTCTACCGTCATTCGGATCGAGTTGAGCGAGGCACTCCGCACGGGAAGTCTTCAATGTCAGCGCAGGCCATAGAATACAATATGCTCGATGACGGCGAATGAATTGCGCGGTTAGGCTGGGCCCGAAGGCGACGCTTGAAAAATCACCCCATCAGGCAACAGGTCCGCAAACGCAAACGATTTCGGCGGCACTCGGGCAACTCGGCGCGCAGGCAAACATCTCCTCGTAGCTAATACGAAGCGGCAAGTTGCGCACCGAGTGGCAGCGAATGAAGGCGATTGAGCCACACCTCGGCCGGAGTGCGCGAACCACGTCGTCAGGAAGCCGCTGTCTCTGCCACGATGCCGGCATTTAGCTGCCGCAACGAAGAATCTGGCAAATCCTCGACGCCACCGCGTGTTCGTTGATTTCAATCGCTATACACGAGGAATCTAAAGCAAACCTGCCATGCGTCCATGCTCACGGTTGGCCGGCGGGGCTGTGGAGCCGAAGAAAGATCCAACTTGACGATTTTTCATCGGTATCGGACTCGAGCGATTGCCGCGCGCGCTCGAGCCACCAATAACGGCTGCCCAGACCACAAGCGACAATGACCCCGACCGCCGTGCCCCAATTCGAGACGCTCCATTCCTCGATCCAGGTCACCATTTCGCTGCCGATCCATTCGACTTCGCTCACCATGGCATCCAGCGCTTGATCGACAGCCTCGATATTGAGGCGCAGATTGGCCAGCATTGCCACCCGGACAGCAGATTTCGCCGTTTTGTCCAGTTTACCCTCGGCCGAGCCGTCGGACGCCGCCACCGCCAAAACCGCTTGCTCGTTGGCGGGCAAACGCTCGTCGTCGCTCGCCGTATCGGCTACGGTCGTGTTATGGCGATCGGCCCATGCCGGCGGAACGTCGGTGGCCAGAGATCCGGTCGCATCGCCGGGCGTTTGGGGAATTAAAACGATTCCGCCAAGGCTGCGATTGAGCCCGACGTCGCCGGGCAGGCTGAACGGCGCGCTCAATTGCTGCTGGACCACAGCTGCCGTCGCCGTCGGCGGCACAATTGGCTTGGCAATATCATTGGCGGCTTGCGGCGCCAAGGTTGCAAGGCCTGCACCAACGGCCGTAGCTGGCAGGAGCACTTGCCGCGGCTGTTGGTCGCCAGCAATGGCGGCCCGTTGAGCCATGTCGGATGAATACACGACGTGAACATTGGACGAGGCTGGAATAGGCGATGCAGCGGTGTCGCGATCAACGTCGCCTGCCGTCGGCCAACCTACCGGTGGACTCGAGTTGTCGTGATCACTGACCGCTAGCACGACGTTGGAGTTTGCCCCGTGGATTGGGACCACCGCGCCTGATGGCATGGCAGCGCGATATTCGCCTAGATCGTACTGAGCGAGGCTGAAATTCTGGGACGGTCCCGGATCTGCCGCTGGCTCATCGTTGGACCCAGCCGAGAGGAACTCGGACAGAAGCGAGACAACGTGGAACCCGTTAACCCCGTGATCCTCGTAATCGTTCGGCCCTCCATGGGACGCCGTTACTTGCTGCTGCGTCGCATGGATTGTGATTATCAGCGCATTCGCTGGACTGACCGGTGGCAGCGGCAGGGTTTGTAGATCGGTGGCGGTGCCAGAAATTTGAACGACGTCCTGAGCTTCAGCTCCCCAGGAGCCACCGTCTGGCAAACTCACCGCCGAGGCTGAAGTCGACGTTTGGGAATGCTCCGCACCAGTATCAGCAGTCGGCGAAATGCGAATGGCTGAAATATCGGTGTGGAAGCCATCTTCACCGTCCAAGGGCGCCGTCGCGACCAAAACCGGCCCATTATGGCTTAGCGTTAGCCGTGATTCGAGCAACTCAAGTCTGAACGGGGAAAGTAGCCGGACGCTCCGTCGCGCCTTGAATCGCAAATACGCCCCTGATTGTCTCTGCATACAAGAATAGCCTCTAGCGTAAACACCCGAATCTCTGCCTCACCGATCCGGCAAAGGCCTAATGTTAACTGGGGTGACGGAGATCCTCCATTTGCATTGAGCGTGATACCGATTCAGGTCTCCCGCAACCTCATTATTCTAACAGCGCCCCCCTCGCCGCGCTTGGCTCGCGGCGAATTTTTCGACATTTTCCTGCCCCGGCCGAGTCTTCCTCGGCTTGCGAAGTGGCTTGAGCAGAATTGCCCGGATTAAAAACCTTACACATTGATTATTTTACATGTTTGGCCGCGAAATTGGCCAATAATCAAGATCGTGGCACCAAGTGCCGCGCGGCGACCCGCAATCGCCAAAGGCCACGCGGGGCGCAAGGTTCCGCTCTATCATTTCCTGCGCGCGATACGGTCGAAGAGCATCTCAACCTGGAGCGTAATGGGCAGGGAGCCCCGCAGGTGTGCGAAGGAAACACAGCATGTGCGGATCCTGCACAATGCTCGCGCTGTAGAGGTGGCTCCCGACCTGCAAATCTTCCAATCACATCTCAAGTTCCCATTAATCGAGGGGAGAGGAACAGAACGCCCTGTCCGCCTTGGCCAGCGCTAGTCGACGGTGCTCTTTCCGCTGAGAACACCGCCAAAATGATGGAATTCGGCCTCACATTGCAGCGAGAACGATAGGACGTTGCTCCTACTCTCCGGCAAGACTTCACCGCTCGCCGAGGAAACGCATGCCCGGGGCATACTCGTACGGCACTCTGCGGGGCTGGCCGTGTGACGAATGGTACATGTTTTGCACCAGAATGATTTAAATGCAGATGATGTTCACGCACCGTGGGGCTAAGGCACCTTCAAAGGAGGTCAGCCATGATCGCGGCACTTGATCTTCAGGAATATGTTGACGAGATCCGGCAGGAGGTGTGTTCACGATGCATCGAACGTCCGCCGGGCGGACCACCGTGTGCGCCGGTTGGAAAGCGCTGTGGTTTCGAGTTGAATCTGGAAGGCCTTATCGAAGCTGTACACGGCGTCCATAGCAACGCGCTTGACCCCTACATCGACGTCTTTCATGACCACGTCTGTGCGCATTGCGCTGTTCGAACAACTAAGCAATGCCCGTGCCCATTGGAATATCTCTTGCTACTTGCCGTTGAGGCCATCGAGGCAGTGGATGACCGAAGGCGGACGAGCGGCGCGCCGTCGCAGCTTTCAACTCCCGCCTTGTGATTTGGAGCAGTCCCCCGTAGGGCTTCTCGCAAAGCCGCCAACAGGATCTTCCATTGAGAGACTTGTTCACTGAATGCTGTTCAGACGCGCGAACAGCCGGGAGAGTTGAACATGAAGGTCAGACTGTGCGACATCCAGTACGGCGAACGAGAGATTCCGCTGGAGAAACTACCCGCCCTGGTGGGGCGCGGTCTCGACGCGGAAATCCGAGTTCTTGATCGCTTTGCCAGCCGCCATCATTGCGAGATCAGCGAGAGAGGCGGAGCACTTTACGTAAGAGATTTGGAATCAATGAATGGTTCGTTCGTCAATGGCTGCTTCGCTAAGGAGTCTTCGCTGCGGCCAGGCGACACACTAAGCATCGGTGCGACAACCTTCGTGGTCTCTTATGAGACCTCGAACGACTGCCCAAAGTGATCGCCCGCAGGCGGCGGAAGGAATCGAAAACAAATCCAGGACTCCGAAGATCCTGGGCTGTTTAAATTCTCGGGTTGATAGGTGCCTCCTGCTTTGGAGCCGGAAATGCCAGCACGCCTTTTGGGAATTGTCTGCCTGCTCAGTGGACTCGTTTGTGCACAGTACGCTAGGGCAGCGACAGTCGATTTGAAAAGGGCTGCCCCCGGCATGGTGCAAAATCTGGTGGACTGCATTCAAACCAGAGCACCGTCTTTCGATTGCATGGGCCTTGGCGTCAAGCCGGAGGTCACTTGCAAATCGGCCGTTTTCCACGTCGACCGCCTTCTCACGACGGTGGAAATGAATGTGCGATATCGCCTGCAAGTTAGAAACAAAGTCCTTTGCGACGAGAGCTCCGTTGCTGCCTTCAACTATAACCTGATGGCGAAGCACCCCTCGGCAGGGAACGTGACCTTCACGACGAAGCTGGGCAGCTTTGAAGTCCCGATGCTCGCAGTCGAAGTGGCCCTTGCACCCGACTGTGCAAGAGCTCTCAAACTGATCCGAGCGTCCGGACAATACACGCGAGAGGGCCAGTCCGAGTACGACGACCAGAGGAATAATTCCATCAAGAGGCACGGGCCTGAAAATATCTATATTGCGTCCCCAGATTTTGTGCAGTGGGCTTCACCGGAAACCGCCGGCAGATGGATCATCGATTGGGTGGACACGGGAGGCACAAATTGCGAGGCAATCGCCGAGGAATCCCAGGAAATAGCACATAAGGAGATAAGAGGTATAGCCGCTTGGCTAGAGAAGAAGGGAAGAGCGGAGGCGCAAAAGATGGCTCACAAGTTGATGAATGGTCAGCCTGTCTCGATTCCAAATGGCTGCATCCGTCTTGCCTGGAAGCCGGTTCGCTACAAGTCAACACGAACCGTCGGCGGGAAAAAGATCGGAGGACCGATCGACGTCCCACACGCGGCGTTTGTATTGATCTGGCTGGACGCTTCAAACCCCACACGTCCCCAGGCAATCTCGCCTTCAGAAACAGTGAAGCCCGAAGACTAGGATGATTCGGAATTGCCGGTTTGCAGGCTGAGCTTTGGGCTTGGTGAACCTGGGCGTCCAGAACTGCAGGCACGCCCTTGACCACGGATATTTATGAGGATGCCCGCAACACACTGGCTCAAGGCCCAGCCAGCCGCCCATCCCTTGAGGAGCAAACATGAACTTGGATCTTTCCACGAAATACCTGGGTCTGAAACTTGCCAATCCGTTGGTGTGCTCCTCGTCGTCGATGTGCGTAAGCCTGGACAACATCCGTCAAATGGAAGAGGCCGGCGCTGCGGCTGTGGTGCTTCATTCGTTGTTCGAGGAACAATTGACCCTCGAAAGCGCCGGCCTCGACTACTCGTTGTCCGCCGGAACTGAAAGCTACGTCGAGTCGCTGAGCTATCTGGTCGAACTGACGGACTATAAGCTGGGTCCCGACGGCTATCTGGAGCACATTCGCAAGGCCAAACAGTCGGTCGGCATTCCGATCATCGCCAGCCTCAACGGCGCGACGCGCGGAGGGTGGCTGAATTATGCTCAATCGATTCAGCAGGCTGGTGCCGACGCGCTGGAATTGAATTTGTATCACATTCCAACGGACACTTCGATTCGGGGCGCTGACGTGGAAGAGCAATACCTGGACGTCGTGCGCGACGTGCGCTCGCACGTTACGATTCCGATAGCAGTCAAACTGAGCCCGTTTTTCACCTCCATGGCCCATATGGCTCGCGAGTCGGTTACTGCGGGCGCTGATGCGCTGGTCCTTTTCAACCGCTTCTATCAGCCTGACTTCGATCTGGAAAACTTGGACGTCGTTCCGCGGCTGCATTTGAGCAGTTCTCACGAACTGCTGCTGCGGCTGCATTGGGTGGCAATTCTGTACGGCAATGTCGCAGCCGACCTGGCGGTTACTGGCGGCGTCCATTCGGCCGCCGACGTCATCAAGTCGATGATGGCTGGTGCCAAAGTAGCCATGATGGCCTCGGTGCTGTTTCAGCATGGCATTGGCTACTTGACGACCATTCGCGACGACATGGTCCGCTGGATGATGGATCGCGAGTATAATTCAGTACGCCAAATGCAAGGCAACATGAGCTTACTGGCGTCGGCGAACCCGGCGGCCTTCGAACGTGGCAACTACATGCAAACGCTGCGCTCGCACGTCCGCCGCCGTTAAGAAGGTTCGCCTTCGAGCCGCCAAGGGCAAACCACGACCCTTCGGCTAAGCTAGCGACAGTGCCAATTCAACCGCTCGTCAAAACGGGCCCTTTTCGACGCTTTTCGGGCCCGTATCTCGCGGCACCGAGGGAGTTGTGCAGATTCGCCCACTCGGTGAATCCTGCGCGAGCGGCCGCCCACCTCTCCCACCGCACGACACATAGAAGTGGTACAGCCCGCACAATCGATTTTGCTCGGGCGGCCGAGGAGTGCGGATTTGACACGCACCCCGGCCGGATCATAGCGGCTGTATCGGCGAAGTGCGGCCCTAGACGAGGAATAAAGCCTACCCGAGCTTCGGCCCGAATATCCACGATATTGCGTGAGAAACGCATTTCCCCGTTGCGCGGAACGGGGAGGCGGGACCCGCAAAGCGAGCCGGTGGGAAAGCGAAATCGAATTTGGACAGGCGAGCCGCCCCCGGCTGCTGTTTACAGAACGCAAGGAGAACAACGCATGAGCAGGAGATGGATACTGTGGTGCGTGGTCTTGCTGGCCGCGGTGCCAGCCGCCAATACGTCGCGCCCGCTCTTGGCGGGCGACTGGGATTGGCCCAACGTCACGCACCTCTTCAAAGGCACGCCCCTGGACGTGCACGCCCCGGCGGCCTGTGAGAATTGTGGTCACGAGGGTTGCATAGAACGCACCCCGGTCCAAGACTGCGTCGTCGGAAAGAAAGAGGTCTTCAAGACCTCAATCCGCTACGAATACGTATCGATTCCAGAAACGCGATACCGCTGGCAATTGAAGTGCATCACTAAGGATATTCCTTCCGAGGGATGCAAAACGGTGTGCGAGAACAAAGAGGTCGAACGGCCGTTTCAAGTCGAGCGTTGGGATAAGCAGCAAGCAGGTTGCAACGAGTTGCACTGCAAATCCTGCGTGACGCAGACTGAGAAACTTGACACCAAGGTCTGCAAGGAAGAACAGGGGAAGACCAAGATCAAGGTGCATTATTGGAGCTGCGTCAAAGTGCCCTACACGGTCTACCGTCAGGTAAAGCGGGAAGTGTGTGTGAAACAGCCTTGCCACGAAAAGGTTGAGGTGAACGTGACGAGATATGTTTGCGAGCACTGCGGAGGTCTCGGCTGCAAGTTCTGCAAACACTAAAAAGTCGATGTCTGGCGGCGTTTTACGGATGAAACAATTCCCCCTCGCAACGGAATATTATATGAGGGCTAACAAGTCGCTTCGACGAAGGAATGTCGGGGCGCTGGTTTTAGGTCTGATAGTGGCATGGATGTCGCTGCTGACCTTTGTCGAACAGGCTCAAGCCAT
The DNA here is from genome assembly GCA_003153375.1 of Planctomycetaceae bacterium. Classification (GTDB taxonomy): domain Bacteria; phylum Planctomycetota; class Planctomycetia; order Pirellulales; family PALSA-1355; genus PALSA-1355. Next base: position 55,739 of record PLYM01000170.1, on the reverse strand, counting down.
CCCGGTTTTCTCTCGAAAATACCAAACTTCGTGCGTGACGTGCCACACGATCTTTCCCCAGCTGAATCCCTTCGGCGAGGCCTTTCGCCGCAATGGCTACCAGTTTCCGGATGATGACGAGACCCTCGTCAAGGAGGATCCGGTCAAACTCGGAATCGAGGCCTATAAGGAAATGTTTCCCAAGGCGATCTGGCCGTCGACCTTGCCAAGTATTCCGGCCTTCAGCGTTTTCGCGCTTGGGCAGAACATCGTGAATCTGGCTCCCAACCCGGCCGTGCAAAAGAATTGGGACATCAACGCGCCGTCCGATATCGAGTTGGTCGGCGTCAGCACCTTTGGAAAAGACATCAGCACTTTCTGGGACCTGGCATTTACGCCCCAGGATGGCGCGTCCGTGGGTCGGGTCTTTGTGCAGTTCAGCAACCTGTTCTCTTGGGACACCGAAGACGATGACGACGGCGCCCGCAAGGGCAATCGATTCATGGCCCTGCCCCCGCGTGCATTGAATCTGCGTGTGGGCAGATTTGACCCGGCCGTATTGCCTCATGTTATCACCGAGGAGTCCATGGCGCAGTATGTGCCGTTGACGACCTCATTTTCCTTGGGGCAAACGGGCTTCAACCTGTTTGCCGAGCAACCAGCCATCGAAATCAATGGCATCCTTCAGCAGTATTGGTCCTACGCGGTTGGTATCGCCAACGGTGGGAGCTCGGTGACGCTGCCGTCGGATGACAATACGTTCAAGGACATCTACTTCCGTGTCGCACGCAGGTGGTACGGCTTTCCGATGGACGGCAGGCTCGGCTCATCGGCGCCTGGGAGCGTTACGGGGGCTCAAACCAAGCCCGCCAACGATAGTCCCGACGATTATGAAAGCGAAAGTGCGGACTACTGGAAATTTTGGCTCTTCGAGACCGGCGTCTACGGCTGGTTTGGCAAATCCAACGTTCCGTTGACCTCGCCGCTAACCGGGGTTCCCGTGTACGACTCGAACGATCCCAGTACCTTTGGCAAGGATCGCTTTGAACGGATCGGCGTCGATGCTCGTCTCTGGCAAGGCGGCCTCGACATTTATGGAAATGCGTTCGTGGGACATGACCCGTTCCCGGGCTTCCTGCAGAACAACATCTCGCTCGCCGGGCCGACGGATCATGCCGGTTACTACATTGAAGCCGATTACCAATGGAACGCCTGGGCGATGGCCTTCCTGCGCTACGAGCAGATCAAGATCTACAATGGCGGATTTTCAGGCCAACAGCAGGCCCGCGTTGTCCCGGGCATCGTGTTGGCGCTTCGCCAGAACATGCGGTTGTCCAGCGAAGTCTACATCAACACCCAACACCTCCAGCCCATCGACCCGTCGATTCCACAATCGCTCGGTCAATGGATTACCACGTTGTGGTGGGCGTTTTAATCTCAACCGCAGCAGCGGGGGAACATTTGGAAAGGAGTCCAAAATGTATCGTCGAATGTTGAATGCAACGGTTCTGGCTTGCCTGCTCGCAGGGGGCACCGAGTCCGCCCGAGCAGACGAGTGGGTTCCTCCCGCTGTCGGTAGCGTTGCGTATCCCGCGGCCGTGAGTTTGCCCGGACAACAGCAGGTCCCCGGCCTGATTGCACCGCAATCCGCCGAGCCCCGTAATGTCGGCACGAGCTCGCAGAACTTCGTGCAGGCGCCGCAAGGCCAATGGTCCGGAAGCGGTTTCGGTCAATCCCAAGTTCCCAATGGTCAGCTGTCCCAGCCGACGGCGCCTGCGTACAGCAACAGCGTTCGGCTGCCGCCGGCCGCGCCTGCGGTTTCCGCCAACGGAGCGGTTGCCGCAACTTGGGCAGGACCACCGCAAACTGTGAGCAACGGCCTGGTGGTCGCCTCGGCACCGGCGAATGCTGCTCAACAGCCCCCGGGCAATTGGCTGCCTCCCGCGGATCGTATTCCTCCATTGCCGCCGCCAACAGTTCAATCGACGCAATTCGCGCCGCCAACCGCGAACGGCATTGCCCGACTGCCGATGGCCGGACCTGGAATGACCGCCGGAGGAATTCCTGCCGGATCGTCGCCCGGCGCAGGTCAGGGTGCCGACGGCACGTGGCGTGAAGAGGGCCGCTACGTCATCATCAATATTGATGGCAAGGAGACGCGACTACTCAAGCCCGCCTCGGAAGCGAGCCACGGAGAGGTCGTGCGTCAGCCAAGCGAGGAGGGCACGGTTCGAGGCCGATTGGCCCAAGGTCCCCGTCCGCTGGCAAATTGCCACGTAGTGTTAATCCCCATTAAAGAGGCCGCCAAGAAAACCTATTCCTATGACGAGGCTCGCGAACCGTTGACGACCACCACCGATGATGACGGGAATTACTATTTCGAGCACGCGCCTGTTGGGGAATATAAACTCACCTGGCTGCCTGAGGGAACCAAGCAGTGGATTCGCCGCTTGGCCATGAAGCCGGATATCACCGTCCACAGGGGCCAGGCCGTGATGGTTAGGGAGATCTCCTTCGCGCAGAGAACGATCAATTAGCGAGTCGGCCACGACAAGCGTGGCCAGACTGGCGGCACTTCTTGGGCTGCCCTGAAAAGGGCTTTGGGGCAGCCGTTCTCCGCCTTGATGCAGAGTCAGAGCTTGAACGCTTCGGCGTGCATTGGGTGAATGTTTTGATGCTGCGGTCCGACCAAGCATCGGGAGGCGGGGCCACCCGCCTGACGCACGTTTGGCAACTCTGGTGGGCTTCCAATTGTGCGGCGTGCGTGCGGCCTGTGCGATTCAGTCACAGTTTGCTGTGCCCTTCGGCATTCTCAAAGAGCATTTCTCCGCCAGCATCTTGGCGAGCAGCCTGATATCGGGTCCAATGCCAAGGCGCCGATGATGCCTTCGACGCCAAAGTCTTGCTCTTGGTTTGATCTATTCGAAATTTCGTCACGACCTCGTCGGCCTTTCGGCCCGTGGTCTTGGCCAAGGTTGCAATCAAAACGCGACTCGAGGACGGTTTGGCGCAGTTATTGCGTCAGCACTTGCAATCGCGTTGTAAAGCATCCACACCAAAAACATATGAGAGGCTCATCAATGAAGATGTCATTCGCCGTCACCGCGATTCTGTTTGTCACGTACGCCGGCCTGGCGGCGTCCTACGTCCGGGCCCAGGACAACGCGCAGGCGACTGGCACGATTAAGGGACAGGTCACGGCGAGCGGGGTCAAGGACATCGATCACGTGCTGGTTTATGTCGAGAAAGCGCCGGGCGATTATACTCCCGCGAAACAACCCGTGCAGATGGATCAGCAAAAGCTGACGTTCGTACCGCACGTCCTGCCGATCGTGAAGGGAACGAAGGTCAATTTCCTCAACAGCGACTCGGTGTTGCACAATGTGATGTGGAAAAAGAGCGACGACGGCTCTTACCCTGCGCAGAACCTGGGGACTTGGGGCAAAGGAGCTAGCAAGGATTTCGTGTTCGACAAAGAAGGCTCGGTGGGCTTGCTGTGCAATGTTCATCCGGAGATGGAATCGTATATCGTCGTGTTGCAAAATCCGTTTTTCGCGATAGTTGGCAAAGATGGGGCCTACGAAATCAAAGGTGTTCCGCCGGGCCAATACACCGTCAAAGCCTGGTATCCGAATCCGAAGAAGCTCAAGGCCAAGACAGCGAAGGTGACGGTAGCGGCAAGCCAGGCCGCGCAATTGGATTTCTCTCTCAGCCGCAAATAGGGAATGTACGGTCGTTATTACTTCAAGCAGATTCTGAAACGGGCGAACGCATTTCGTGGACAACCAGTGCTGCCAAGTCGAGGTACCAACGGCCACCTATTGGCAGCGGCAAATCAAGTGCCAGGATGCCTGCCCGGTACACACCGACGCCCGCGGCTATGTCCGCGCCATCGCAGAAGGGCGTTTCGAGGATGCCTATCTGATTGCTCGGGGTCCGAACCCCTTGGCTTCGATTTGCGGCCGGGTATGTGGCGCTCCGTGCGAGACAGCTTGTCGCCGAAAAGACATTGACGCTCCGGTCTCTATTCGAGCGCTCAAGCGCTTCGTTACCGACCGATTCGGTGGGCACTTGGACCAGCCCGGACGCTCGCCGCTCGAATTGATTCGCCGGCTCACTGACCAGGCTGCCAATCGGACATCCTCCCGGGCCGAAGAGCTAGTCGGAATTGGCCAATTGGGAACCGAGCAGGGTTGGCCGTTGAGCTCATCTGCTGAAAGAGTAGCCATTATTGGCTCCGGGCCTGCTGGCCTGGCTGCAGCTCACGACCTGGCCTTGATGGGCTTTCGGCCCACGATCTATGAAATGGAACCGGTACCCGCCGGCATGCTCGCTGTTGGGATTCCCGAATATCGGCTGCCGCGAGAATTGGTGGCGGCGGAAGTTGACTTCATTCGTGCCCTGGGTGTCGAGTTCGTTTGCAACACGCAGGTCGGTCGCGACATTTCCTTGGCCGAGATACGCTCGCGGCACCGGGCGACCGTGATCGCTGTGGGGTTGAAGCGATCTCGATCTTTGCCGATTCCGGGGGCCAATGCCATCGGAGTCCTGGGCGGAGTCGAACTCTTGCGCGATGTAGCGCTGGGACGAGAAACCGATCTGAAAGGCCAGGTGATCGTCATTGGCGGCGGAAACGTCGCTTATGACGTGGCTCGCACGGTCATACGCCAAACCGGCCTGGACGTGTCTCGGACCGCACTGCGCAAACCAGAGGTTGGCGCGGTCCATTTGTGCACCTTGGAAAGTCTTGAAGAGCTTCCAGCCGACGACGCCGAGATTATCGAGGGAGACCAGGAGGGCGTGACGCGCCATCACAGCCTTGGCCCCAAGGAAATCTTGCTTGACGATACTGGGCGGGTCCGCGCGGTGGTGTTTCAACGCTGCACGCGCGTGTTCGACGAGTCGAGACGCTTCGCGCCAAAGTTTGACGACACCGATCTCACGACCCTTGCCGCGGATCGCGTCCTGTGGGCGATCGGTCAGCGGCCTGATCTGTCGTTCCTGGAGGCCTGCCCGGACATCCAAATGACGGAGCGTGGCCTACCGATTTGCGATTCCGCCACCATGCGGACTTCAGCCAAGGATGTATTCTTGGCCGGTGACCTTGCCCACGGACCGCGGTTGTTGATCGATGCCGTCGCCAGCGGCAAGCAGGTTGCCCGCAAGATTCTTGAGCTGCTCCGTGGGGGGACGCTTGTCGAAACCACGGAAGTCGTGCACTTGCGGATCCCCGGCTACGCTCGCGAGGCCGACTATGAAAAACTGAAGCGTACGCCAATTCCAGCGTCCACAACCGAGGAACGCCTGAAGGGACATGCTGTACCCGTGGAAGTCGGCTACAACGAGCCGCAGGCGGTGCGCGAAGCCTGCCGTTGTCTCGATTGCGGGGTGAACACGATTTTCAATTCGGACACGTGCATTCTCTGTGGCGGCTGTGCCGACGTCTGCCCCGAAGTGTGTCTCGAGCTAGTTTCGCTCGATCGGCTTAGCGGTGATGGAAGCCTTCAGCAGGCATTAATCGGAGCGTCACATGAACCCGCGCCCGCGATTTATTCGGCGATCATCAAGGACGAGACCAAGTGCATTCGCTGCGGGTTGTGTGCCAGGCGGTGTCCGGCCGAGGCTATCACCATGGAGCGAGCGCACATCAACACGCGTTGGATGTTCGACATCAGCCCGATGGTTGGCTCGTAGCAGTGTGAAACAGCAATGAGCACGGATCTGCAAACCAGCAAGCGCTTTCAATCGCCCAAGGAACGGCGGGACTTTCTCGGCCTGGCTTCGCTATGGTCAGCCGGGATCGCCCTGGTCATCGGTCTGCTTGGTGCTTTGCGATTGCCCGTGCCCGCGGTATTTCCCGAATCGAACAGCCGCGTCAAGCTCGGCCTGCGGCAACGGTTCGAGGGAACCAGCGTTACCTGGTTTCCCGAATACCGGCTGTGGGTTTATTCGACAGGGGGCGAACTGTATGCGATTTCGGCAATTTGCACCCATCTGGGTTGCACAGTTGCCACCCAGGAGGGGGGTGGGTTTTATTGTCCTTGCCATGGCAGCCGTTTCGGACCAGGGGGCGCCGTGATCGCCGGCCCAGCGCCGCGGGCACTCACGCACCTGGCACTTTCGCTTTCTCCTGACGGACAAGTGGTCGTCGATCAACAGGAAGAGGTATCGCCCGAAACCCGCCTTAAAGTGTGACCCGCACCGAAGTGAAAACGACGAGTGGTCTCGATTCTCGGGTAGCTCGATAGAGCGCCGACCGTGAGTCGAACTTCGACGAGAAAAAGAACCGATCATTATGGCAACAGAAACATCCAGGTCGGAGACGGCCGATGAGCCGACACCAGCTGCGGGGATTAGCGCATTTCGGCAGTTGTTTCGGAACCTTCGGACGACTCCGCGACAGTTTCGCGAGTCGCTCATCCGCCACGGCCGGCCCACGTCGGACAGGGCCGCTTCAGAAGCCGTGTTTGGCAATCTGTTCATTCACATCCTTCCCACCCGCATCCATCGCTATTCCCTACGAATTCGCGCCACGCTGGGGTTGGGCGTGATCACACTCGTGTTGTTTTTTCTGCTGGTGCTGACAGGAATCGCGTTGATGGTCTACTACAAGCCATCAACCGACCAGGCGTACGATTCGATGAAAGAAATCTGGTATGTCGTTCCGACCGGACGGTTTGTACGCAACATTCACCGTTGGTCGGCACATGCGATGGTGGCCTGCGTGATTTTGCACATGGCGCGCGCGTTTTACACGGGCGCCTACAAAGCTCCGCGCCAGTTCAATTGGGTCGTCGGCATGATGCTGTTCGTGTTGACACTGGGGCTTAGCTTTACAGGATACCTGTTGCCTTGGGATCAGTTGGCCTATTGGGCCGTCACGATTGGCTCCGAAATCGCCCACTCGCCGCGCGAGGTAACCGACGGGCTAGGCATCACCAGTTGGCTCGACATCGGCGGCTTCCTCAAAAGGTTGCTTCTGGGCGCCAACAACGTGGGCCAGGAAGCGTTGATTCGGTT
>PLYM01000170.1:0-48676 GCA_003153375.1 Planctomycetaceae bacterium | reverse complement strand
AATCCAGCCAAGGCCCCCTGGTATTTTCTCGGTCTGCAAGAACTCGTAAGCTATTCCGCGTTCACCGGCGGCCTGGGCATTCCAGCACTCGTGGTCTTGGGACTGATGCTGGTGCCATATCTGGATCGTGAAACTGCCAATGTCGGCGTCTGGTTCGATGGCCCACGTGGTCGGCTGATTTGCTTCGCCAGCGCCCTGTTCACGGTGTTTGTCGTCATCGGTATGTTGATTTTCACGGTTCAATACGGCTGGCTGCGGAATTGGTATCCGCAAATCCCACAGGTCGTGATTACTCTCGTGAATCCCGGGATGGTGTTCCTGGCGATCTTCATGGCTTGGTCCTTCGCAGTCACCTGGTTGACAAACTCGACTCGCATGGGCGCTCTGGCAGTGTTCACCTGTTTCTTGGTTTCCTTCGCGATTCTGACCTATTTTGCCACTGTGCATCGCGGGCCGAACTGGGGATTTTATTGGTCACCCAGCGAATGGCCCACGCATTAACGGAGGCAGGAACCAGGCGATGGAAGATTATCCGGTCCGCCGACTCAAAATCCTGTTCTTGCTTTCCAGCCTGGCTTGCCTGGCGCTGCTTTTGATGGCGGCGTTTGAGGAAAACTTCACCGCCGGCTGGCGCGCCCCTCAGATCGAGTTTGCCGCTATGCTCGCGGAGCAAGCCCAGGAGGCCGGTCACGGCGATGGGCCGTCTGCCGCCTATCCCATCGAGCTTCGGCAAGTGTTTCTGAAGGATTTGAATCGGGTCGATCGCTGCGTGAGCTGCCACACGGGTATCGACAATCCCGCGTTTCAAAACGCGGAGCAACCCCTGACGACGCACCCTGGAAGCCTGCTCGAAAGTCATCCAGCAGATCGGTTTGGCTGCACGATCTGCCACCAGGGGCAAGGCCGCGCCACGAACAAAGCGGAAGCGCACGGCCGTGTCCCTTTTTGGGACGAACCGCTCCTAGTGGGCGATCTGGTGCAGTCCAGCTGCGCAAAATGTCATCATGAAGACGACGTGCCCGAGGCGCCTGTTCTCAGTCGTGGGCAACACCTGATCTCAGCCTTGGGTTGCGCTGGCTGCCACCAGGTCGGCCAATCGGCCCCCGTGTCCAAGGTTGGGCCGCCGCTGCCGGTCGTTGGCAGCAAGGTCACGAGGAAATGGCTCGGCGGTTGGCTTACGAATCCGAAGAGCTATCTACCGAACACCAAGATGCCACGCTACGACCTCAGTGCCGAGGCGGTTGATTCGTTGGCCGCTTATTTGATGGCCCAGCGCGATTCAGCGATTGATGGATCGCCAGAGCCGGCGGGAGACACCGCCGCCGGGACCTCGATTTTCCGCGAAGCTCAGTGCATCGTCTGTCATATCACGAAGGAAGACTCGCAGGGCAATCCGGTGGGTGGCGTGTTGGGACCGGACCTTCGCAAGATTGGCAACAAAGTGAATCCCCGCTGGCTTGTGGCTTTTTTGAAGAATCCGCATGCGTTTACGCCTGCTACAAAAATGCCGCGCTACAATTTCAACGACCAACAAGCCGCGGACCTGGCCGCGTTCATGCTCGAAGAATGGGTGGACCTCGATCTCCAGGAGAAAGAGGCGGAGCAATCTGCCCCGCCGCCGGCGACTCCCAAACGCATTGAGCAGGGGAAACTCCTGTTCAAGGAACTGGGGTGCGCGGGCTGTCACGAATTGAGTTCCAACGATGCAAGGCTTGCTGGTCCCGACCTGACCCGAATTGGCACGAAGCCAGTTCACGAGCTCGATTTTGGCAACACCCACATTCGCCGTTCCACCCCCGATTATCTGTACACAAAGTTGAAATCTCCCAAAGCATTTCGTCGTGACATGCAGCTGCCCGCGTGGCAAAAACCGGCCGAGGCAATCTGGCAGAATCTCCGCCCTTCCGCATTGTTTGCCGATGTGGCCACCTTGCCCGAAGGTTCCGAGGCACAACAGCTCGCCTGGATTCTTGCCCGAGCGCAGGGTGCGGGCATTCTGGCTGCAGATCTGGAATTGCCAGAAAGCGATCTGCCTTCTCAGGCAGAGTGGTTGACTGAGAATTTCAACGCCAAGGGTGCCCTGAGCCCGCTGAAGATGCCCAACTTCGAACTTTCGGATGACGATATCGAGGCTGTGACGATTGCCTTGATGGGCCGTAGCGAACCGGCTGCTCTTCCGAAGCAGTACAATGTGGCCCCGACGCCCGCCATCTCCTTTGAACCGCGAGACTCCTTTGGCGTCTTGGAACGGCACTATCGGTGTCTATCCTGCCACAGTATTCGCGGCTCGGGGATTCGTCAGGCTAGCGACCTGACCTATGAAGGCAGCCGGGTGAATCACGAGTGGCTGGCCCATTACTTGGTCATGCCCTATTCGATGCGGCGCACCCTGACGATTGCCATGCCGAACTTTCATTTCCCGCAAACGGATTCGCAACTCATGGCGGAGTACATGTCGCTCGTCTTCGACGATTCCCGGCTGGACGAGGAATGGCAACGTGACAAGGATCGTGCCAATGCTCAGCGCGGCCAAGCGCTGTTTGATGCCAAGGGCTGTATCGCCTGCCATCAGTTGAACGGCAAGGGGGGCGACGTGGGGCCAAGCCTGACCACGCAAGTCCCCGAATTTCCACAAGGGACCTGGGTCGGCGACAAGCTGAGACCGGGCTGGATCTACAAGTGGCTGCGCAACCCGCAATCCCTCGTGCCCGATACGCTAGAACCAAATCTTGGCCTGACCGACCAAGAGGCCCTAGATCTGACCGCGTTCATTCTGAACCTCAAGAATCCAGAATTCCAGGACAAAAAGTGATAACTCGAGCGCGGTATCTCTCAATCCGATCGGGCCAATCCGAGAAACCGAAAGGGGAGGGGTACAGCTTGTGCGTGGTTGCAACGGCGATTTCTCTAATTGTGGGCTGTACTCATGCCGTCGAGGATCAGTCCCAAGATCCGTCGCCGATCGAGGCGTTGGCGACGCGCGACGTACCGCGAAACCCTCTGGTCGATTCTCGCGCGCGCGGCCGGCAAGTCTACCATCATTACTGTGCAGTGTGTCACGGTGCCGAAGGACGCGGCGACGGCTTCAACTCGTCGAACCTTGCCGTCACACCGCGAGACTTCACGAACCCGACCTTCTGGGATCAGACGAACGATGAGCACGTGCTCCGCGCCGTCGGGAACGGTGGAGCGGCGATTGGGAAATCGGTCCTGATGCCCGCATGGGGGCGGACGCTCACGGATGTCCAAATACGCGACGTCATCGCATTCCTGCACGCCTTAGCGGCACCGGTTGAGTCAAAGAGCCCAGACACCGATTCGCCGCCAGCTTCAAAGTAGCTTGTTGTTAATAATCCGAGGAATTAGAAGAACGAGTGCATCGAGGCAGCGACTTGATCGAGTTGGTCACGCCTGTGCGTTCTGGTTTTTTTGTGTGCGGCTTTGCACATCGACGTTCCCCCTTACTTCAATTAGCGCCGCTATTCGCTGTGGTTTGTACTTGGCACACGGTTTTCCCCCGGGTTGAACGAGAGCACTAGGTTTGGAGCGATTCACGACGGAATCGGGCATACGGTCCGAAGAAAGGAGCGCATCCATGCCCACCATAATTGCAAATTTGGCGATGCCTGTTCCAATCAATTGGACTGGAGAATCGAAGACGGTTGTGTCTGGCCCTGACCATCAAACCCGGACGGACACAACTGCATCCGAGGAAGCAGTTTGGCGACGGGCCTATCAGAAGTGGGATGCTGCTGGAAATCCAGCGGGTGATGGCGTTCGGTTTTGGTGGGAAGCAGCGCGAGAGATTTCACAGGGCAAGTAAATTCCCACGGACCTGCAGACCGACCCGGCTTGCTGTCGAAAGTGGCCCCGTCCTGCGGAATCGCAACTCCCGCAAGCCGTCGAGCAAATCAGCAGATTGTTCAACCTGCACGACGAGGCGCTGGATGGCCTGCTGAAGGAATTGGGGTGGAGTAAAGTTCACGATAGATCCCGTCGCGCGGCTGTTAACCCGCTGGTCAAAAAGTTTTGGCAGTGGAAAAGTGACAAAGCAGTTAACAGCCCATCTTGACTGAGTGTTAACTTGCGAGCGCCAGGTTCGTAACCGGTCTCGCTCGATTTTAAGCCCACCGAACGAGACTCGAACTCGGCTGGTTCCATCCACCCAAGCACTTGAGAAAAGCGCTCTCGCGCGCATTGGTTCGAAGACGGTTACGTTCGGGGAGCTGTCCGTCGCGTCGAACTACGAGAAACCGCTGCTTCCCCGGGGATTTCTCAAATCGGCTTTAGCCTGGTGAGGCTCCGATTTGCCCGGTTTGGCTGCTTTGTGCGTCGGATTCTGCGTCACTTTTTGGGCACGCTCGAAATGCTCATCCGTGACTTGCAGGTAGTGCTTGGTCGCCACCGCTTCGCTGTTGCCGATCCAAGCGCAGACGACGTGAATCGGGTAGGCCTCGGCCGGCTCGGTCTCGCGCGTGCTGCGGAGATTCTGAAACGGCTTCTGCCAGGGCTCTAGCCCGGCTTTGCGGACGATCCGATTTGACTGAGTCTGTAGGTTGGACTTCTTGTCCCGGTCGCGGTTGATGATGAATTCGGTTCCCGGCTCGGCAGCCTCAAAGGCCGCTTCCAGGTAAGACAGATCACCCGCAGTTTGCGTCCGGCCCGTCCCAGCTTTGTGTTTCTGCGGATTGCGGGCTGACAACGACCAGCGCTGGCGCAGTTGCGCCTGCTATGCGGACGTCACCGAGACGGCAGGTGTTCGATCCGCCGGACAGCGTTGACCAATCGATCAATCTCTTCGAACGTATTGTAGAACGACAGTGACGGCCGCACCGTCGACTCAACGCCGAAACGTCTTAACGCCGGCTGCGAACAGTGGTGTCCGGCTCGAACGGCGATGCCCTCCTGGTCGAGAAGTCGGCCGATCTCTTCGGTGCGCCGATTCTGCAAGACGAACGACAACACGCCCACCTTTTCTCGCGCCGTTCCGATCAATCGCAAGCCATTGATCTTGCACAATCCTGCGGTCGCGTACCCGAGCAATTCGTGTTCGTAGGCCGCGATGTTCGGCAACCCCAGCCGATTGACGTAATCGAGTGCAGCGCCCAGGCCGACGGCGTCGGCGATATTGGGCGTGCCGGCTTCGAACCTGGCCGGCGGCTCGGCGTAGGATGTTTCCTCAAACGTCACGTTGCGAATCATGTTTCCGCCGCCGTGCCATGGCGGCAACACGTCGTGCAACTCTTCCTTGATGTATACGGCGCCAATACCCGTGGGACCAAAGATCTTGTGGCCCGAAAAGACGAAGAAATCGGCACCGAGCTGCTGCACGTTGACTGGCATGTGGGCCACCGACTGCGCCCCATCGATCAGTACCAGCGCACCATAGCGCTTGGCCATCTGCGTCATTTCAGCCACCGGCAGGATCGTGCCCAGACTGTTCGAGGCCTGAGTCAGGGCAACGACCTTCGTGCGGGGTCCGAGAATTTTCTGGTATTCCTCCAGCATGATCTCACCCCGGTCGTTAACCGGGATGACGCGCAGGACGGCGCCCTTTTCCTTGGCCACCATCTGCCAGGGAACGATGTTGGCGTGGTGCTCCAAGGTCGATAGCACGATTTCATCGCCGGATTGCAAGAACTTGCGGCCGTAGGTTTGCGTGACAAGATTCACGCCTTCGGTCGTGCCGCGAACGAAGATGATCTCCTTCGTGTCGGAAGCTCCCAGAAAGGCCCGCACTTTTTCGCGGGCTTTTTCGTATGCGTCGGTCGCGCGAGCGGCCAGGGTGTGCGCTCCGCGATGAATGTTCGAATAATCCTGTTCGTAGAATCGTGACACGGCGTCGATGACGCTTTGCGGCTTCTGCGTGGTGGCGGCATTGTCGAGCCAAGCCAGGGGCTTTCCGTGGATCCGTTGCCGCAGAACCGGAAAGTCCTCGCGAATGGCCGGCACGTCGAGCGGGCGAGCGCCGCTCGGCCGGGCCGCTGCCGTAAAACTGCGCAGCGGTAACTGGCGACCAAAATCGTCAAGTCCCGAGTCATGAGGTGAAAGAGTAAGCTGACGAATCTTTTGCACAAACTCGCCCAAACCTACCGGCGAATGGGAGGGCGCAAGCGATTCACGGCTCGCGCCTGGCGGAATTTCAGCGACCGGCGAATCGGATCGAGCGGCAACGCCGGGGAACGACTCAGCGCCCGACACCGAAGAACCGCGAGGAATTGCCGAAAAGGGTACTGCGTTCAGCGAGAACGGCAGACTGCCCAAATGTGCCGACATATCCCCGGGCGAAACGGGAACTTCAGGCATCGCGTGCGACCCCGGCGGCGAAGTGCCGCCGGAATGCGGCATCTCATTGTAAAGGCGGCTTGCCATCCGCGCAATCAGTTCCGGGGTGATCTCGTCCATCGCGGTGGCTCCAACTTGGGACTCAAACTCTTACTTCACTTTCGACTCGCGATGATCGTAGTCGTGGTAGTATCCGACTTCGACATTCTCGAGGACGCCCAGGGCGTCGTCGGTGAGGACGGCGCAGGACGAGTAGAGCGTGAGCAGGTAGGAGGCCACGCCCAAGCTGTCGAGTCCCATCAGCCGCGCCGACAAGCTGGGGCCGATCTCGCCGGGGATGCCCACCTGGTGCAGACCCACGACGCCTTGATCCGCCTCACCCACCCGCAGCAGCAGGATGCTTGTGGTGCCGTACCATTGATTCGACTGATAGCGGTTCTTCATCTCCAGCTTGTCGCAGGGCACCAACGGAATGCCACGCCAGGTGATGACCGGGGTGCCAAACAGGTTGACCGTCACCGGGGGCACGCCACGCCATGTACACTCCCGCTCGAAAGCCGCGATCGCCTTGGGATGCGCCAGGAAGAACGCCGGCTTCTTCCACACCAATGCCAGCAGTTCGTCCAAATCGTCCGGCGTCGGAGCACCATAACGCGTGCTGATCCGCATCGCCGGATCCGCCGAATGAATCAGGCCAAACTTGCTGTTATTGATCAGCTCCCATTCCTGCCGTTCCTTGATCCCCTCGATCGTCAGACGCATCTGCTCTTCGAGCTGGTCGTACGGACCGTTGTACAAGTCCGANNATGCTCGTCGATGGCCCGCTTGAATTCTTCGCCCAGACTGGGAATCTCGGCCAACACGGCATCCAGATCCTTGCGAGACAGCGTCAGCAGCACGCAGGGGGTAATGGTCCGCACGGAAATGTCCGACGGCTTGTCGGAAACCAGGTCCGTTTCACCAAAGAACTCCCCCTCCGATAGCAGCGCCGTTCGCAAGTCGGTGCCGTGTACCCCTTTGCTGAGCACTTCCACCTGGCCCTGGGCCAGAATGAAAAACTTGCTGAGATCCTCTCCCTCGACCAACAGCTTGTTGCCCAGCGAGACCTCTTCGGTCTTGAAGCGATTCGCCATCCGATCGAGGATCGTCTCGGGCAACTTCGAAAACAGCGGCACGCTCCGCAAGGCCTCGGTCGGGAACAAGAACGCCCCGTCACGAACGTCCACTTCAATCCGCTCGGCCTTGCTCAGCTCAACCTTGGTCCGATTGACCCGATACGTGCCCCCCTCCACATTCACCCACGGCAGCAGGCTCAATAGCCACCGCGGCGTGATCGACATCATCTTCGGCGACGTCTTCGTCGTGTTCGCCAGGTTCTTCGCAACCGACGTCGTCACACTACGCTGTAATCTGCTATCGGACATTTTTTTCTACCTTGCGAACAAGCCCCATCAAGAGCGCGAATGCATCCGGGACGTTGTGGCACCGGCGCCCCGCCCCGAGAAAACTGCTTGGGTCGAACAGAAGCTGGCCATATTGGCGATTGCCACTCGCTAACATCCGGGAAAAGAACAGGGTGACCATGCGTCATCGCCCCAATCCTGGGGCAAAATGCCGCGTGCCTCCGGATGTCCGGTCAGCAAGGCGGGCGAAATAGCGACCTTGACCGCCCGCAAAGTCTCGCTAGTCTAGCGTGCTTCACATAATTGGAAAAGTAGCCGAGACACATTTCCTCGACGGCGGAAGCGCGCTTGGCAACTTGGGGAGTTCCTCTCAGCCCGCCGAGATTCTGAGAAGCGACTTCCCGGCCGAACCCATGCCGCACGGGCGCGCCACAGCCGAATTGATTTTCAGCCTACCAACGACCTATGATTCCCTGCGATGGAGCGTACGGCGGACTGATTCGCTGATTGGGCAACCCCCGGGTGCCCTCCCCCCAAGGAGCAAAACTCATGTCACTCCCCAGTATTTCGCCCTCGGACCTCGCAAAACGACATCGGGACGGCCATACGCCGGATCTCATTGACGTGCGCACACCGCGCGAGTATCAGGGACTACACGTGCAATTCGCTCGGAATATCCCGCTCGATGAGCTCGATCCGGCTGCCGTGATGAAGGCCCGCAACGGTGCCGGCGGAGAGCCCTTGTATGTGATTTGCCAGTCCGGAGGACGCAGCCGGAAGGCTTGCGAGAAGTTCCAGCAATCGGGGTTCGGCAACGTGATCGACGTCGAGGGTGGAACCCAAGCTTGCCTGACGGCCGGTTTGCCGCTGGTGCACGGACAGAAATCCGTGTCCCTGGAACGCCAGGTGCGCATCGCCGCGGGATCACTGGTGCTGGCCGGCGTACTCTTGGGTTGGCTCGTTGACCCAATCTTTTATGGCCTGTCCGCGTTCATCGGCGCCGGGCTGACCTTTTCGGGCATCACCGACACGTGTGGCATGGCGATGGTCCTGGCGCGCATGCCATGGAATCGACGCCCCCAGTCGGCCAACTGCGGCGGCTGATCTGCCAGCAATTCACGCCGCTCAGCCAGCCAGGTAACTTGAAACGCTTCGCGCTCCCGGATAAGATTCGGGCCTGGAACGCTGACCGGTCAACCGGAGGCCAGTCAATCCCACGCGGGGTTTACTGGCCTTTCTTGTTGGTTGACTGCTGCTTGAATTCAGACCTCTCCTTGGCGGAATAGGAAGCCCATATGCCACGATGGTATGACGACAACTCACTTTCCATCGGCCACACACCCCTCGTGCGGCTCAATCGCGTGACCGATGGCGCGCCGGCCACGGTGCTGGCGAAAATCGAGGGCCGTAATCCGGCCTATTCGGTCAAGTGCCGCATCGGCGCCGCGATGGTCTGGGACGCCGAGCGCCGAGGCTTGCTCGGCCCTGGCAAAGAGCTCGTTGAACCCACGAGCGGCAATACGGGCATCGCCTTGGCCTTCGTGGCCGCGGCTCGCAAGATCCCGCTGACGCTGACGATGCCGGAAACGATGAGCTTGGAGCGCCGCAAGCTTTTGCTGGCCTACGGGGCGAAGCTGGAGTTGACCGAAGGATCGCGAGGCATGAGCGGAGCCATCGCGCGCGCGGAGGAGATTGCCGCCTCGGATCCTCAGCGTTACGTGTTGCTCCAACAGTTCAAGAATCCCGCCAATCCCGCGATTCACGAGAAAACAACCGGCCCTGAGATTTGGGACGATACCGATGGCGCCGTCGACATCTTCGTTTCGGGCGTCGGCACGGGCGGCACGATTACCGGGGTCTCACGCTACATCAAGCAGGCCAAGGGCAAGGCCATCCAATCCGTGGCCGTCGAGCCAACGGCCAGCCCGGTGCTGACCCAGCAGCGCGCCGGAGAGCCCTTGAAGCCGGGCCCTCACAAGATCCAGGGCATTGGCGCGGGCTTCGTGCCTGCGGTCTTGGACCTGTCCTTGGTCGACGAAATCGAACAGGTCACGAACGAAGAATCGATCGACTATGCCCGACGTTTGACGCTCGAGGAGGGAATCTTGGCGGGAATTTCCTGCGGAGCCGCCGCAGCCGCCGCGGTGCGGATTGCCAAACGACCGGAGAACGCCGGCAAGACCATCGTGGTCGTGCTGCCCGACTCGGGTGAGCGGTACCTGAGCTCGGTTTTGTTTCAAGGAGTCTTTGACGGCGAGGGGCGTCCGAAATGACCACCAGCTTGCGTAAACTTCGAGTCGATATAGGCCAGGATCTCCACTGGAATATCAACGCGATCGTGGCCGAATTGCGGACGCTGCGAGAGGAGTCTCTGGCCGCTCGCCAGCGCTCGGAAAACCCGGCCAAGCTCCCCTCGCGGGTCATGTTGGCTGAAATCGTGGACAGGCTGATTGCCGCGCTGTTTCCCAACCGCCTGGCCACGCATCCGCTGGTCAACGAAAGCGTCGATTTCTTTGTTGGTCATACGCTCGACAAGGCTCTCCGCGAGCTCGTTGAACAGATCGTTCGCGAGTTGCAGTTCATCTCGGGCTTGGACGCCGCCAGCGACGAGAACCGCGAACAAGCGTTGGCCATCGTGCGAGATTTCTCCGCCCGCCTGCCAGAGATCAGGGCGGTGCTGGAAACCGACATCTACGCGGCTTATGAAGGCGATCCCGCCGCTCGCAGCGTCGACGAGGTGCTCGCCTGCTATCCCGGCATTACGGCCGTGGCTTATCACCGCCTGGCCCACGCCTTGTTCGGCCTGGGCGCCACGCTGAACGCCAGGATCATCGCCGAAATCGCGCACTCGCTAACCGGCATCGACATCCATCCCGGAGCCCAGATCAAAGGAAGCTTTTTCATCGATCATGGGACGGGAGTCGTGATTGGAGAAACCGCGGTGATTGGCGAACACGTTCGGCTTTATCACGGCGTAACGCTGGGAGCCAAACGGTTTCAAGTCGATGAAGATGGGTCGCTCGTCAAAGGCAATGCTCGACACCCCATTGTCGAGGACGACGTGGTCATTTACGCCGGCGCCACCATTCTCGGCCGCATAACGATTGGCCGCGGTTCGGTGATTGGCGGCAACGTCTGGCTGACCAAGAGCGTGCCTGCGGGAAGTAACGTGTCGCAGGCCCAGCTTCGCAGCGAGGTTTTCGACGATGGCTCGGGAATTTGAGCGCCCGCAAGCGGCGAAACGCCGGACCGTCATTCGCAACGTGACCGGATTAGGCCAAGATGCCGTTGACGACCTGGCCGCGGACGTCGGTGAGGCGGTGGTGGCGGCCTTGGAATTTGAAGGTGAGACGGGTGTGGTCGATGCCCAGGCAGGCCAGGATCGTGGCGTGCAGATCGTGGACGTGGACGGGGTCGGCGGTGATGTTGTAGGAGTGGTCGTCGGTCTGGCCATACGTTGTGCCCGCGCGAATGCCGGCGCCGGCCAGCCAGACGGTGAAGCAACGCGGGTGATGGTCGCGGCCGTAGTCGTCGCGCGTGAGCTTGCCCTGGCAATAGACGGTGCGGCCGAACTCGCCGCCCCAAACCACGAGCGTGTCGTCGAGCAGGCCGCGCTGCTTGAGATCGGCCACCAGCGCGGCCGAGGCCTGGTCGGTATCGCGGCACTGGGCCTCGATCTGCTGGGGCAGATGCACGTGCTGATCCCAGCCGCGGTGAAATAGCTGCACGAATCGCACGCCGCGCTCGCAGAGTCGCCGTGCCAACAAGCAGTTGGCGGCAAACGTGCCGGGAGTGCGCGACTCGGGGCCGTACATTTCGAACACGCTGGCGGGCTCGTCGGCCACGCTGGTGAGTTCGGGCACCGAAGATTGCATGCGAAAGGCCAACTCATATTGCGCGATGCGGGTGGCGATTTCCGGATCGCCGAAGGCATCGAGCTTCAGTTGATTGAGAGCGCCCAGGTCGTTGAGCATCGCGCGGCGTGCGCGGCTGTCGATGCCCGGCGGGTTCGAAAGGTTGAGCACTGGGTCGCCGACCGAGCGAAATTTGACGCCCTGATATTTCGAGGGCAAAAAGCCGCTGCCCCACAGGCGATCGTAGAGCGGCTGATCAGTGGGGTTGCCCGAGCCTTGCGAGATCATGGCCACGAACGCCGGCAGATCGCGATTTTCGCTGCCCAGTCCATACGACAGCCAGGAGCCGATGCTCGGCCGGCCCGCCAACTGAGCGCCGGTTTGGAAGAAGGTGACGGCCGGGTCGTGATTGATCGCCTCGGTGTGCAGCGACTTGACGAAGCACAGCTCGTCGGCCACCCGTGCGGTGTGCGGCAGCAGCTCGCTGAGCCAGGCGCCGCCTTGGCCGTGCTGGGCAAAGCGATACTTCGAAGCCGCGATCGGGAAGCTGGCCTGTCGCGAGGTCATGCCGGTGAGCCGCTGACCTTTGCGCACCGAGTCGGGCAGTTCGCTGCCCTGCACGTCGCGCAGCGCCGGCTTGTAGTCGAACAGATCCAACTGCGAAGGCGCACCCGATTGAAACAGGTAAATGACCCGCTTGGCGCGGGGCTTGAAGTGCGGCAAGCCGCTGGGCGCGTCGGCATCGTCGGGAGAAACCGCGCCGCGGGCGTCGCCGCTCAAAAGCGTAGCCAGGGCGGCAGTGCCAAGGGCCGAAGCCGAGTGCGCGAGGAATCGTCGGCGGTCGGGCAACCAGGGATTTTGCGCGCGGGGGTCCATCGGCTCATTCCTTGGTGACGGCTTCGTCGAGGTTCAGAATCAAATTGGCCACCGTGGCATAGGCGGCCAGCTCGCAAGCGTCGAGCGCGGCGGCCGCGGGGGCCTCGCCCACGTGCAAAAGTGCGGCGGCCGCTGCCGGGTCTTCGCGAAACTCCGCCAGGCGGCGCTCGAAGCTCGAACGGAGGATGCGCAGCTCTTGCTCGCTGGGCCGGCGCGCGAGCACAAGGCGAAAGGCGAGCGTGATCCGCTCGGAGGGGGCGGGTCCGGTTTCCTGCATCACGCGCTGGGCCAACATGCGGGCGGCCTCCACAAACGTGACTTCGTTCATCAGTGCCAGGGCTTGCAGTGGGGTGTTGGTGCGGGCCACGCGCACCGAGCAGGCCTCGCGCCCGGAGGCGTCGAAGGTCATCATCGACGGCGGCTGAATCGTGCGCTTCCAGAAGGTGTACAAGCTGCGGCGATAGAGATTGGCGCCGTGGTCCTGGGTGGCGTCGCCGCCGCCGGTCAGTTCTTTCCACAAACCGGGCGGCTGATAGGGGTGCACGCTGGGGCCGCCAAACTCTTCGACCAGCAGCCCGCTGGCGGCCAGGCTGGCGTCGCGAATCATCTCGGCGGAAAATCGAAACCGCGGCCCGCGGGCGAGCAGCCGATTGTCGGGGTCGCGTTCCAGCTCGCGCGGCGTGACCCGCGAGCTTTGCCGATACGTGGCGCTACTGACGATCGCGCGCTGCAGGGCTTTGAGATTCCAGCCCGAGGCGACCAGCTCAGTAGCCAGCCAGTCGAGCAGAGCGGCATGGCTGGGCGGGTCGCCCTGCGCGCCAAAGTCGTCGACCGTTTTGACCAGACCGGTGCCGAAATGAGCCTGCCAGAGACGGTTGACGATCACCCGCGCGGTGAGCGGATGCGCGGGGTCGACCAGCCAGCGGGCCAGGGCCAGGCGATCGGGCGAGGTGGTCGGCAGCGGCGGCAAGCTGGCCGGCACGCCGGCGGTGACGCGCTCGCCCGGCTTGTCATATTGTCCGCGCACCAGCACGAACGACTCGCGCGGCACGGGCAGCTCCTGCATGACCATCGTCGTGGGAAAACTCTCCTCGAGATCGCGCTGCTGCTGGGCGAGTTCGAGCACTTGTTTGCGCGCGGCGCGGATCGGCTGTGGCGCGTGCTCGGCGAGATAATAGGCCCGCAGCTTGGCCGACTGCGCTCGCGTGCGGTCGGCCGGAGCGAGCGAGCAAATGGCATCGATCGTGTCGCGAGTGGCCAGCAGCGCGATCTCGTCGGTGGGCAGGTCGGTCTTATCGATACGCACTTCGTCGAGCAGACCGCGGAAGGCCGGGCCGGGGCCGCCGCCCCCCAGGCGCAGTGGCTCGCTGGTGCTGAACGACTGATTCAACTCGTCGAGCAGGATACGCGTCGCTTGTGGACGGCCGTCGACAAAAATCTTGACGCCCGCGGCCGCGCGCGAGCCGTCGTAGGTGACGGCGACGTGCTGAAGGCGGTCGATGGCCAGCGGCTCGGCGGTCTCGACGCGCACGGCGTCGTCCAGCCAGCGCTTGACCAGATTGACTTGCAACCTGCCGCCGGCCAGTTGCAGGCTGTAGCCTTCGGCGTCGGCTTGTTCGGCCATTCGCGCCATGATCGTACCCGTGTCGGCCCGGGGACGGATCCAGGCCGAGAGCGTGAGGCGATCAAAGTAGCCGAAGTTGGCCACGTCGCCGGCGTTGACGGTGCGCGTGCCATCGAAATCATTTTCGTTCAGCGGAAATTGGGCCAGAAGATGGTCGCTGGGCGCCCAGGGCAGGGGAGTGGCCGACGAAAAGCCAGCCGACCAGCGGCTCTCACCGGCGGCTAATTCGCCTTCGAGTTGGGCCAAGGCATGCTCGGCCGCGAGTCGCTGGGCTTCGAGGGCCTGCAACTGCTGCTGCTGATGCCGCGTGGGGGCTTTGATGAACGGCGGCGAGTTGCCGACTTTGATCGCGCGGCCTTTCTCGGGCACGTTGTTGAAGAACGCGAAGAGCTGATAGAACTCTCGCTGCGAGAAGGGGTCGAACTTGTGATCGTGGCAACGGGCACAAGCCACGGTCAGCCCCAGCCAAACCGTGGCCGTGGTGTCGACGCGGTCGACCACGTACTCGACGGCGTACTCCTCGGGGATGATGCCCCCCTCGGAGTTGCCACGGTGATTGCGATTGAAGCCGCTGGCGATGCGTTCGTCGAGCGTGGCCGCGGGCAGCAGATCGCCGGCGAGCTGCTCGATCGTAAAGCGGTCGAACGCCAGGTTGTGATTGAACGCCTCGATGACCCAATCGCGCCACCGCCACATCACGCGCGGGCCGTCGGTCTGATAGCCGCTGGTGTCGGCATAGCGGGCCGCGTCGAGCCAGCGGGCCGCCATCTGCTCGCCAAAGCGGGGCGAAGCCAGCAACCGATCAACCAGCCGCTGATACGCATCCGCCGAATCATCGGTCACAAAGGCGTCGACTTCCGCCGGCGTGGGCGGCAAGCCGGTCAGATCCAACGTGACGCGCCGCGCGAGCGTGGTGCGATCGGCCTCGGGCGCCGGCGCGAGCTGCTCGGCTTCGAGCCGCGCGAGAATGAAGGCGTCGATCGGATTGCGCGGCCAGTCGCGGCGCTGTACGCTCGGCGGCACGGGCCGCTGGGGCGGAATGAATGCCCAATGGCGCTCCCACGCCGCGCCCGCGCGAATCCAGCGGGCCAGCACGTCGATTTGCGCCGCCGAGAGTTTCTTGCCCGAGGTCGGAGGCGGCATGCGCAACTCAGGGTCAGTGCTCGTGATCCGCGCATAGAGCGCGCTCTCGTCCAAGCGGCCCGGCACGATCGGCCGCGAGCCATCACGGTCCCGCTTGGCGCTGGCTTCGACATCGAGCCGCAGCTCGGCCTTGCGCTGCGCCGAGTCGGGACCATGGCATTGAAAACAGTTGTCCGAAAGAATCGGCCGCACGTCGCGATTGAATTGCCGATCCTCGTCGGCCAGCGCGCCGCAGGTGGCAGCCAGCGTGGCGATCACGATCGCGACGGCACGAATTGTCGCAGAGGCTCGCCGGCACTCGGGATCGTGCGTCGCCGAGGGGCGACGAGGCCGAATCGAGTGGTCCAGCATCAAGTTTCGGCAGCCACGGGCGCGCATCTCAGCCTCACGAAGTCGAACGAGAAAAGCCAACTCCCCACATTCGCAGATCGCCCGGGGACGGTCAAGTTTTTGGGGCTTTGGGTAGTGATACGAAAACCGCCAAGCGCCGAGAGCGGCCTGCGTCTGGGAGGCGCAATCGCCTAATAAGCGAGCCGAGGGAACGGTCCGCGCCGGCTGGCTTCGATTCCCCCTCTTTCCCTGCAAGGAAGCATCGGCGCACGTACGAACGGCAACAATCGAACCCGGCCCTCCGGTCCGCTCGATCAGCCGACAAGCGGGTCGAAGGCTCCCTCAAGCAATGACAACCTGATGAATGTTTTGCGTTCGAGTCGAAGACCAGTCAAAATAGGCGAGCCTGTGGCACTGCCGCGCGATGGGCCGGTCACGCGACGGGGCCAAGTTGACGTTCAACCTACTAAACCAGGAGAGTTCATGTCTTTCCATTTGTTCACGGGCACGGACACGTATCTTGTCACTCCCGAGTTGCGCGACGCGGTAAACGTCGCCTGCGCGCTGGAAAAGCCGCTGTTGATTCGCGGGGAGCCGGGCACGGGCAAGACCGTGCTCGCCGAGGCGATCGCCGAGAATCTCGACAAGCAGCTTTTGACTTGGAACATCAAGTCGACCACCAAGGCGCAAGAAGGACTCTACGTCTACGACACCATTCAGCGGCTCAACGACGCACGCTTTGGCGACCGGGATATTGGCGATATTCGCCAGTACATCAAGTTGGGCCCCTTAGGGCTGGCGCTGCGGGCCCAAGAGCGCGTCGTGCTGTTGATCGACGAGATCGACAAGGCCGACATGGAATTTCCCAACGATCTGCTGCACGAGCTGGATCGCATGAGCTTCTCCGTTTTTGAGACGGGCGACCAGATCACTGCCGAGCATCGGCCGATCGTGGTGATCACGTCCAACAACGAGAAAGAGCTGCCCGACGCCTTCCTGCGCCGTTGCGTTTTTCACTACATCGAATTCCCCAACAAGGAGACCATGGCCAACATCGTGCGGGTCCACCATCCGGACGTCGAAGACGAGCTGCTGCGCCAGGTCTTGCTGCGTTTCTACTGGCTGCGCGATCTGCCCGACGTCCGCAAACGTCCTTCGACCAGCGAGCTGATTGACTGGATCGCGGCGATTCGACGCGGAGGGATCACGGCCCAGGCGATCGAAAAGGAGTTGCCGTTCATGGGCGTGTTGCTCAAGCGCGAGAGCGACATTGAGATGGTGCTCGCGAAACGCCGGTTTGGACGCGTGAGCTAGCGATCGCTTCAGGCACCCGTAACGAGCTATCGGAGCCAACTGGCTGTCGGAGCGAACCAGTCAACGGAGCGAACCGGTCAACGGAGCGAGGCACCCATGTTTGTCGACTTCCTTTACCATCTCCGCGATTTTGGACTGAAGGTCACGAGCACCGAATGGCTGGCGCTCATGCAGGCGCTGCGTGGAGGTCACGCGCGAGCCAATCTCAACACGTTTTACCACCTGGCCCGCTGCCTGTTGGTCAAACGTGAATCGGAGTACGACAACTACGACCGCGCGTTTGCCTCGTTCTTTGGGGGCATCGAGGCAAGTCCGGACGTCAGCGAAGAACTGCTCGAATGGCTCAAGAACCCGATCCTGCCCGAAATCAGCGACGAAGATCGGGCCAAGATGCGGGCCTTCGACCTCGACGAGCTTGCCGCGCGATTTCGTGAGCTGCTTGAACAGCAAAAGGAGCGCCACGACGGCGGCAACCGCTGGATTGGCACTGGCGGCACGTCCCCCTTCGGCCATGGCGGCGAACATCCCACCGGCGTGCGTGTCGGCGGTGGCGGGGGTGGAAGGTCAGCGGTGCAAGTCGCCGACTCCCGGCGGTATCGCAATTTGCGCAGCGACCGCATTCTCGACACCCGCCAGATCGGCCTAGCGCTGCGCCGCTTGAAGAGGCTGGATAAAGACGAAGGCCCCCAGGAGCTGGACCTGGACGACACGATCGACCAAAGCGCCCGCAACGGCGGGGAAATCGAGCTGGTCTTTGGGCCGCCGCGGCGAAACCGCGTCAAGCTATTGTTGTTGATGGACGTGGGCGGCTCGATGGATCCCTACACGCACTTGTGCGAGCGGCTGTTCAGCGCCGCGCACGCCGCCAACCATTTCAAGAAGTTCGAGTACCGTTTCTTCCACAATTGCGTCTACCGGCGGCTCTACACCGACATGCAGCATTCGAAGGGAGATCCGACGCACGAGGTTCTCAAGACGCTGGATCACACCTGGTCGGCTGTCTTTGTAGGCGATGCCTGGATGGCCCCCACCGAGCTCACGCATGGCGGAGGCGCCATCGATTTCGACGACCGCAATTCGATCGCCGGTTTGGAGTGGCTGCGGCGCATTCGGCAGCGCGTGCCCAACTCGATCTGGCTCAACCCCGAGCCCCGCGGCCGCTGGAACGAGCCGAGCATCCACATGATTCGCCGCGTCTTCCCGATGTACGAGCTGACTATCGACGGTCTTACCGAGGCCGTCGACGTGCTGCGCGGGACGCGGCCCAATCGGCCGTCGGCGAATCAAATAAAGCCTTGAGGAACCCTGATTGCCGCCTTTGACGGCAACAGCGACTCGGCCGGTAATAGCGGATCACGCGGTCCCTCTGTCCGCATCCATTGGGGGGAGATAGGCGGCTCTTTGAGCTATGTTTTGAAGAGACGTTGAACGCGTCGACGTGAGGCATTCCGCTTCGCTGAATTGGAGTTGAGCACCTCTTGAATGCGTGCTGCCGTCGCTTGTACAAACGACGGCGCCGGTGCCAGGCTCGCGACCGACCCATGCAAATCGGGCATGTATGATCTCCTCACAGCAATCCGACGATCATGCGCCTGACGAACGGCGCAGCCATTACCGTTGTCGGGTCAGTGGCGCTCGCCGATCCGGTCGAATGAAGATCGACGAAGGGAACTTGGCGTTGAGATTGTCGACGAGTCAGCCAATGGATTCGCCGTTGAGGTTGACGCGGGCCAGGGCTGTGAGATCGGTCAAGTTGCCTTTCTCGAAAACGCATCGGGCTGGTCGCAAGTTCGCGTGGTGAACGTGCGCCCTCGAAGATCGGTCGAAGCCGACGAATTGGCAGGGCAGACCCCGGACACGCGAATGCGGCTCGGCCTGGTCCGATTGAGAGATCTTGACTCCTCGGAGGTTGAGGAGGAGCAGCAAGCGGCGTTCTCGTGGGGCGAGGTGCTGAGGACCATTTGCCCGCTCGCTCCGCTCGGATGGGTCCTGGGCGTCGGGGCGTGTCTGGTCTTTGGAGCTTCGCTGATTTTCGTGCTCGTGTGGACGCTGGAGCACATGGAAGCGTCGGACCACCTGATCAGCGTTGACGCTCCTCCCGCGCCGGCCGCGGGCGGCGAATCTCGGCCACCCTTCGCTGGTGCTCTTCAAGGAACTGCACCGCGCGCCTCGGAGCCGTCGAGGCCGCGGGGGCACGCTCGATCGCCGAAAGCGGTCTCCGAAAAGAGCAACCCCGTGTCGCCCGTTGAATCCCTATTCAAACCGGAAGACAAGGATTCGCTGGCGCTGAGCCGAGAGCAGTTCCAACAGCTGCGCCTGAGTCTCGACGAATACCGAACGATGACCGACAAAGCGGCGACTGCCAACGTCGGAGCTGGTGCCTCATCCAGTGCCGATGATCCTGAAATTCAACTCGGACGACGTTGTTTGGATATCTTTAGCGAGAAGCAACGCGGCTCGTTGATGCGGCTTCTCGCGCGGTCCGGCACCCTCTTCAAACCGGAATTCACGGATCGTCTCGCACTGAATCGAGATCAATTGGGCCAGCTGCAAGAAGGCTTCAACGCGTTTCAAATGGCGGCGAACGATCAAACCAGCGCTGCACCAGGCGGCGCCTCGCCGCCCCCTGCGGATGACGCGGAAATCCAATTTGGCCGGCATAGCCTGGCAGCGCTTACCGAAAAACAACGGGGCACTTTAATGCGCTTGGCGATGGCAGATCTTTTGCGCGAATCGAGCCTTCCAAACCATCGTGAGCCAAGCCCCCACACCTGATCGAATTCGAATCCTTGGGAATCAGCAGGCAAGCCCTGCGGGCTCCGATCACCTTCTCGGAGTCGACTCCCAATCAGCGCACCGAGTGCCCGAAAAAAAGGCCGGGGAAGTCGGTTACGACGACCCCGGCCTTGATGCATTTCGGCTGCGTGTTTAGCGGCGGCTGTAGCTGCCACGTCGCTCGTTCGACCCGCGGTCCTCGCGCGGTTTGGCTTCGTTGACCGTCAGCGGACGGCCATTGCAATCCTTCTCGTTCAGCTCAGACATGGCCGTGCGAGCGGCGTTGTCGTCCTCCATCTCGACGAATCCAAACCCCTTGCTCCGGCCTGTGTCACGATCCTGAATCACTTGAGCGCTGCGTACCGCACCAAACGGAGCAAAGAGACTCTCCAAGCTCTCGTTGGAAATATCGTAGCTCAGATTGCCGACATACAATTTCATACCCATTGTTTCAACTCCAGAAAAAAACCGACCAAAACTGGCTTCCGGGTCGAATCGGAAGTGGCCAGAATGGTGGCCCGCCAAGAGGGAGAGGCGAAAGAAGGGGCAGATTCGTGCGGAATCGAGCTCGAGCGTCGTCAAACCGACCAGATGCACTATAGCTGATTGCCGACAAATAGCTAGGGCAAGGAGACGCAGAACACACATTGCCAGGAATACCAGCCACATTGGTCGACCAAAGCCTGCCGCGAGCAAGTCCCACGGCTGAGTACCGCGTGATCTTGCTTACGGCTGTTCGACAAGCTGCCATCGCTCGTCAAAAAAACCAGCAGCGACGATCTCGCCGGGGGCGCGGCTTGTGGGTTTGACGATCGTGTTGACCACCGCCCAATCGGGCAGCTTGGGCACTTGCCGGGCATTGTTCAAATAGTCGTACTCGCGGAACGTAAATCCACTGTTGAGCACCACGTAGCGTCGCGGATTGAGTGGATTGGGGAAGATCAAGATCGGCATCGAAGTGTCGGCCCGATAGGTCTTCTTGCCGACGATCAATTGGTCATCTTGCCAGCGGATGGGGAGCTTGTCCGCGATCTTGGCAAGCAAGCGATTGCTGTTGGGATCGCCCCACAGGACCAGGTTGTTGTCAGCGATTTCGGCATCGGTAACGGCCGAGTCGTCCTTCACTCGAGCATCCCCGCGGAATTGCCTGCGCCAATGCTCGATGGCGTGCTGCATCTCCGCTTCGACCCAGGCACCCGTCTGCTTGCGTGGACTCGAGCCCGTGGGTCGTACCATCAGGAACGAGTCCAGGAACGCATCGTCGATCGGTCCTTGCAATCCAGGTGCTTTGCGCGGCGCTTTGTCGGTTTCGATCGGACCGACGCGCCATCCTTCCGCTGCTTTGTGGAACTCGGCTATCCAGGAGCGGTCCGTTTCCACGGCCGGGGGTTGGAGCTCGTATCCGTCGATCCGCACCGTGGGTGGCTGCTTGTTGTCGAGCGGGCAAGCGCCGCTGGGCATCGCGATCCGCAAGGCCGAAACGTTGTTCGTCGTCACCTTAACCAAGCGCTCGTCAACGATCTCCGCGTCGACATGGGCCCGTTCCCAATGCCTTTCCAAGCCTTCGAGTCGCAGCCAAAGACACTCGGGGTAGCGCAGCGTGAAGGTCGTGAATCGCACGCGGCGGGGAACCGGATTGCGGCCGCGGGCCACGATCGAGTCAATCCGGCGGTTGATTTCTTCCTTGGCCTGCGGGTGATAGGAATGCGCGGTGTCCGGCCCGATGATGTGCGTCAATTCCATGTTTTCGGCACGCAGTGCGGCTGCCATGATGTCGGCCGCCTGCTTCTGTCGATCCTTCTCGCCGCTGTACGCCACGGTCGGGCAATTAAACAGGTTCACCGCGTAGTCGGTGCAATCGTAGACATGCCACAGCTTCTGTTCATACCAAGGCGGGTTGACCTCTTCATTTTGAAACACCCGCAGGAATTCGCGGGTTTCGGAAAAACCCGCGCCGGGCGCGGCGGCGGCGAACAAGCCGGGATAGTGTACGGCGAATTGCCAGCAAGCTGCCCCGCCCATCGAAAAGCCACGGATCACCACGCGGTTCTCGTCGATTGGATAGCGGCGTTTGACGTCGGCAAGCGCCTCCAGCAGATCGATCTCGCCAGCCAACTTATTGGCGTTGCAGTAGCGGCCGTAGAGATGCACCACGAACGCATCCGGCGGGGTGAACTCGCCCAACGATGATTGCTCGATGAAGTTCAGCTCGCTGAGTTTTTCGCCACGGCCATGGCACCAGAAATCAAGCCGATGGGGACGTTCGCTGGCGGGGTCGTAGCCTGGAGGAATCACGATGCGGTAGGGTTGCACGGAACCGTCGATCTTGGAGACGTACGCGCGGACTTGCGCGGTGCGTGTCTCGTACGTACGACCCGCGCCAATCGGCACTCCCTTCGCCAACATATTCGCCAGGTCCACGCCACGAGCCAGGTGTTTGCCGGCGATCTCGATTTCGCGCGGCTCGAAGAATTCATGGTATTGAAGCGCGTAGCGCACCGCCTTGGCGTAGATTTCCACATCCGGCAATTGCGCGAGCAGCGCTGGCTTTTCGCGCAGTTGGCTACGCAGCTCGGCCAGCTGGCTGTCGAGTCGGGCCAGAGCGGCCTGAAGCCTCGCGGCGTCCTCGGGCCCAACGGCTATACCCGGAGGTGGCACAGCCCGCACGGTTTCAGCGGCGTTGTCGGCCGGCCCGTCGGCCATCGCAGTGGAGATCGCCGCGATCGCCAACGTCGCAACCAGGCAAGTGCATTTCATGGAGCACACCGTGAAGTCAAAGTTTCTTTCCAAGGGGACGATCAGGCCCATATTAGCCCAAAGAGGTCACGCGGACACCGTGTAAAACGGGCCAGGCCGCTCGTACGCCGACAGTCGCCAAGGCGATTTCCCAACACCGGCGACCTGGGGGCCCGCCTTTGAACGGGCCGCCGGGCGGCACTTTCCGTGCGGGGGCGAGTAATGGTTGCAGTCGTTACCCTCGTTGGGCGATAATGGGCCGACTGAAACCGAGGGACGCTGACGAAACAGCCTTGCGGTCCCCATCACCAGCATGCCCACCACCAGCTTATTCGAGGAGTGAACATGAAGTCGCGGAGTGCTTACGTCCTAGGGACGCTGCTTTCGATCGGAGTGCTCGTGAGTGGTGCTCGAGCCGACATTCGCCTGCCGGCAGTTGTCGGAGACCACATGGTGCTGCAGCGCGATCTTCCTCTGCCCATCTGGGGCTGGGCCGATCCGGGCGAAGAGGTCAGCGTCACGCTCGGCGAAGCCAAGGCCAGCGCGAAAACCGATGCCAGCGGCAAATGGAGCGTCACGCTGCCCGCCATGAAGTCCGGCAAAGCGCTGGAAATGACGCTAGTCGGCAAAAACACCATCAAGCTCGCCGACATTCTCATCGGCGAGGTCTGGCTCGGCTCCGGCCAATCGAATATGCAATGGTCGGTCCAGCAATCGACCAATGCCCCGGCGGAAATCGCCGCGGCCAACTTCCCCGAGATCCGGCTGTTTTCAGTTCCGCTGGTTCCCTCGGGCAAGCCCGCCAAGGACGTGAATGCCAAGTGGGTCGCTTGTACGCCCGAGACGATCAAGGGCTTCTCGGCCGTGCTCTACTTCTTCGGCCGCGAGCTGAACAAGAATCTGAATGTGCCCATCGGCTTGATCAACACTTCGTGGGGCGGCACGCGCATCGAGCCTTGGACGCCGCCGGAGGGCTTTGCGTCTCAAAGCGAACTGAAAACCGATCTCGAGTGGGTCAACGCTCGCAAGGCCGACTATCAGAAGTCTTTGGACTCCAGCATTGCACAGTATCGGGCCTGGATCGAAGCCGCTGACAAAGCCAAAACCGCCGGCCAGGAGATTCCCGATCCTCCGGCTGCTCCGGCCCATCCGCTCAACAGCAACGGCGTCAGCACAGGACTTTACAACGGCATGATCCATCCACTCGTGCCGTTCGCGATCCGCGGCGCCATTTGGTATCAGGGCGAGGCGAACGTTGGCCAGGGGATGCAATACAACACGCGGATGAAGGCCTTGATCCAAGGCTGGCGAACCGTGTGGGGTCAGGGCGATTTTCCGTTTTTGTTCGTACAGCTTGCTCCTTTCGATTACGGCGGAGTCGCCACCCGACTGCCTGAGATTTGGGAGGCTCAAGCGGCCACCCTGGCGTTTCCCAATACGGGCATGGCCGTCACCACGGATTTGGTGGCCAGCCTCAAAGACATTCATCCGCCGAACAAGCAGGACGTCGGCAAACGCCTGGCCCTGTGGGCATTGGCCAAGAACTACGGCCTGAGCGATACCGTCTATTCCGGTCCGCTCTACGATTCCTTACAGGCCGAACCGAATCAAGTCCGGCTCAAATTCAAGCATACCAGCGGCGGACTCATTTCGCGCGATGGCAAGCCCTTGAACTGGTTTTCGATTGCCGGCGCCGACAAGAAGTTCTTGGCGGCTGAAGCGACCATCGACGGCGAGTCCGTCGTGGTCCGTAGCCCGAGCGTGGCCAACCCGGTAGCCGTCCGCTTTGGCTGGCACCAGTTGGCTGACCCCAATCTGGCGAACAAGGCCGGCTTGCCCGCCTCGCCATTCCGAACCGACACCTGGAGCGACGCCACGGCGGCCGCTCCGCCGGGTAACTAGAAGCGATTGAGTCACAGCGGCCGTACTATTTCATCGATTCGCCATCAGCGCCGGCGCCCGTGGCCGGCATCACCAGAGGCACACCGCCAGATGATCACCGTCGGCATGAACTATCACGTGATTCAGGGCAAGCAAAAGGATTTTGAGCAGAAGTTCGAAGCCGTCATGGGAGCCCTGCGCTCGGCCCAGGGGCACACCAGCTCCACGCTTTGGAAGGACGTGAGCGATGACGCGTCCTATATGATCACCAGTGAATGGTCCGAGGAGCAGGCCTTTATGGACTTCATCCACAGCCAGGCGTTCAAGGACGTGACGACCTGGGGTAAGGAGCAGATTCTCTCAGGCAGACCGCAGCACAAGATCTACAAGCATTAGAGGGCAGGGGGCCTCGGCCTCGATCGCTTGTGATTTGTGAGGCAGGGATTATTTTTGCCTCGCGAGGCAATACAGCATTTCTTGCCGGCGGCCGTCGACTTGCTCGACCACGCGCAGATAAATCCGGCTGCCGCAGATCGTCGGACTCGCCATCGTTTGGTCGCCCAGCTTGTTCACGGCCATCTGTTCGTACTTGCCGGGATCGGCTCGATAGACATACGTTTCGCCGTTCTCGTTCGCCGCGAAGATCATGTCGCCCACCAACACGGGCGAGGCGCTGAACTCGCCGCCAAGCCGCTTCTTCCACTGCTCCTTTCCCGTGTCGCTCTTCCAACAGGCAGCCACGCCGGCATCGAGAACGCCAAACAGGTGCCCGTCTCGCGCCAAGAGCGAGGGCACGTAGACGCGATCTTTTGTTTCCCAGACGATCTTGCCCGAACCGTCGGCAAGCACGGCGGCCAAGTGGTTTTTCGGATAGCCGCCGCTGCAGAACACACGCTCGCCATCGGTGACTGTCGAGGTGACGCATTCGGTCGTCGCGCCTTTGACTTCCCACAGCGTTTTCCCGCTGAGTGGATCAAAGCTGGAAAACAGATTACAGCCGGTCAGGAACAATTGGTCGCGCCCCGCTACGTTCAAGATGATCGGCGAGGTGTAATTCGGCTCCTTCGGCCGATCGTGTTTCCACTCGATCGCGCCGGTTTTTCGATCGAGCGCCGCGATGACGCCGCCGGCGTGGCTATCGGCCGCCGCGATGACCAGCGATCGGTAGACGGCGGGTGACGCACCATAGCCTTGGTGAATGATGTAGTCGCCAATCTTGGTTTGCCATCGTTGTTTGCCTTCAAGGCTGAGCGTGGTGACGTGAACGGCCCCGCCGTTGGCAAAATTGACGAAGACACTCTCGCCGTCGCAGGCCACCGTGCCAGAAGCCGCCGTGGACTTCTCGTTCTTACGCATCAAGCCGCCACGGTGTACTTCCGTTTGCCAGAGCTGCTTGCCTGTCTCGCGGTCGTAACAGAGCACCGACTGGGTGCCCTCTTGCTCGTCCGCCGTGGCGAGAAAGACCCGGCGCCCCACAACGGTCGGCGCGCTGTGCCCGCGTCCCGGAATGGGACTCTTCCAGGCGACATTCTGCGACTCGCTCCACTCGGTGGGCGGATTCTGATCGGGATTCGCGACTCCATTGCGCTGCGGCCCGCGCCACCAGGGCCAGTCGGCGGCATCCACCGAGATTCGGTCTTCAACCTGCTGGCAGAAGGCTGGCAGGGGAAATAGCGCCGCGGCGGCGGCAACGGCGAGGGTGCAGAAGAATGAGCGCACGGGTTCTGACCTGACATTTCTGATTGAGGGGGCGAGCATGGAACCGATCCGGCTCGCAATCGTCGCCATTCTAGCGGCGGGTTCTCTGGCATTCTAGCGCGAGGCGCTTCTCGGCAGATCCTCGACAAAGCCTGGCGTCGCTTGAGTTCGGAACTGCGTATTTCGTTTTCCTTCCGAAAAGGATCGCAGCCGCGAGTTCATTGTTTGAACTGTCGCTTGTGCACCAAGCGGCGCCCGGCGAATCCCATTTCCGCATCGGGACGCTGGCTATGGCCGCTAGGCCCCTGACCCCGTCAAGCCCGAGATGGGCTCACCGTGATACACGAAATGAGGCCGATCGCTGGAGTCGTGCCAGGCGAGCGTGCGGGGGATGCCCAAGGCCTGGTAGATCGTGGCGGCCATGTTTTCGGGCTTTTGCGGATTGGCCGCAGGGTAGGCTCCGATCTTGTCGGTCGAGCCGATCACGGTGCCGCCGCGAACTCCGCCGCCGGCAAAGAACACCGTCTGCGTGCCCCAGTGATCGCGCCCGGGCTTGCCGCGAAACTGTGGCAGCGTCGAAATCTTCGGCGTTCGTCCCATTTCGCCGGCCATCACGATCAGTGTCGAATCGAGCAGGCCGCGCTCGGCCAGATCGTCGAGCAAGGCCGAGACGGCCCGATCGGTCGGTGGAAACAGAAAGTCCCGCAGGATGGGAAATGCATTGGCGTGCGTATCCCAGGTTTCGTCATTGCCAAGATTCACCTGAATCATGTTCACGCCGGCTTCGACCAATTGCCGCGCGATCAGCAGCGACCAGCCGAACGTATTGCGACCATAACGATCCAATAGCCTGGGATCGGCATCGGCCACGTTGAAGGCCTTTTGGGTCTGTCGGTCGGCCAAGAGAGAAATGGCCTTCTGGCGATGACGGTCGAAAGCCTCGTTTTCCGCCACCCGCTCGAGCGATGCCTGCTGGTTGCCGATCGTGCCGAGCAGACCCAGCCGGTCGTTGAATCGCCGAGCGTCCATGCCCGAGGGCAACGAAAGATTCGGCGCTTGAAAGACAAATCCCTGCGGATTCTCAGCCCCACGGGCGTGGCTGAACCCATACTCGGGCCAGGCGCCGTACGATTCGGAGTTGAAGCGCGAATAGTTGACGAACATTGGGTTGCGATGCGGACCCATCTCGCCGGCAAATTGACCGGGAATCACGCGGCCTTCGCGATGGATCAAGATCTCCGGCAACACCACGGCCGGTGGCAGGTTGTTGCGCGCCGCACAAACCGAGTGGGCCACGGCTGCCATTGATGGCCAGTCACCACTCTTGGGCTTGGTGCCGTCGAAACCGACGGGCAACTGCGAGCGTCCGCTGAGCATCAGCATGTGTCCGGCCGAATGGTCGGGATAGCCATGAGCGAGCGATCGGACCAAGGCCCACATCTCGCTACGCTGGGCAAGTCGCGGCAGGTGCTCGCAAATCTGAATGCCCGGGGTGCGGGTTGCCGACGGCTTGAACTCGCCGCGGATGGCGTCGGGCGCATCGGGCTTCATGTCGAAGCTCTCGTGCTGCGCCAGTCCGCCCGACAGGAAGATGAAAATGACCGCCTTGGCCTTGGGGGTCGCCGCCGGGCCGCCCGCCGCCTGTTCGCCCAGGGCCCGCAGGCCGGCGACG
Source organism: Planctomycetaceae bacterium (assembly GCA_003153375.1). Lineage (GTDB taxonomy): Bacteria > Planctomycetota > Planctomycetia > Pirellulales > PALSA-1355 > PALSA-1355. The sequence goes on along the minus strand of PLYM01000170.1, from coordinate 21,085 downwards.
TGGTTCATCCCCAAGTTCAACAGCCCAATCGCGCCAGCCTGAATGGCGGTACGACGTGAAAACCGGCTGTGCTCGGACCAGGCGGGCAGTTTGGGGTCCATGACGGCAAGACATCTCAACTGGGACGCACGGCAGGCGGGATCGAATCGCCTTTCAGGTTAGCCACTGACCGGTTCGAGTGCAAGAAAGGGTCGCACCCGCGCTGGCCTGCTGCGTTTGGCCGACGCATCGGCAAGGCGCTGTCATACTGCGAGCGCTTAAAGGCAAACCTCTCGCCGAGTAGAATGCAGACGACTTGTGGGAAAGTGGCACTGTGAGAAAGACGCCGACTGCCTGGCGAATTTCTCGAATACTCAGGTAGAACATGAGCAACGTGCCGGGCATTTGCGCGGGACTTGCCGTCTCGTCTTATGGCCAAATCTTCGGAAAACCATCCCGCGCGCGGCATCCCTGGGTTCGTGCGGGTTCGGGGGGCGCGCGAACACAATCTCAAGAATATTGACGTCGACATTCCGCGCGACGCACTGGTGGTGTTTACCGGGGTCTCGGGTTCCGGCAAATCGAGCCTGGCGTTTGGCACGCTCTATGCCGAAGCGCAACGGCGCTACCTTGAATCGGTCTCTCCCTACGCCCGTCGGCTGTTCCATCAAATGGCCGTGCCCGAGGTGCAAGCGATCGAAGGGCTGCCCCCGGCCGTGGCGTTGCAGCAGCAGCGTGGTACCGCCACGGCCCGTTCATCCGTCGGCAGCGTGACGACCTTATCGAACCTGTTGCGAATGCTCTATTCGCGCGCCGGCCAGTACCCACCTGGGCAAGGGATCATCTACGCCGAAGGATTTTCGCCGAATACTCCCCAGGGCGCTTGTCCGGCCTGTCATGGGCTGGGCCGGATTTACGATGTCACGGAGCGCTCGGCGGTTCCTGACGATTCGCTGACGATTCGCGAGCGGGCGATCGCCGCCTGGCCGCCGGCCTGGGGCGGGCAGAATCAGCGCGACATCCTGGTTACGCTCGGCTACGACGTCGAAAAACCATGGCGTGAGTTGCCCAAAAAAGATCGCGACTGGATTCTCTTCACCGACGACCAGCCCGTCGTGCCCGTCTATGCCGGCTTCACGCCAGCCGAGACCCGCTCGGCGGTCAAGCGCAAGCTCGAGCCGAGCTACATGGGAACCTTCACCGGCGTGCGGCGCTACGTGCTGCACACCTTTGCCACGACGCACAGCCCGTTGATGAAGAAGCGGGCACTGCGCTACATGCTGGCCAACGATTGTCCGATGTGTCACGGCAAGCGACTGCGTCCCGAGTCCTTGGCGGTGACGTTTGCTGGAATCGACATTGCCGAACTATCGCGGCTGCCGCTGAAGCGCGTGGCGCTTTTGCTTCGCCCTTATGCCGACGGCACCGCTCCGCAACTGCGCCGCCAGCGAATGGCCCACCCCGAACAAGCCCTCGTGACCTCGCGCATCGCCGGCGATCTCGTCGCCCGGTTGAAGGCGCTCTTGGACCTGGGCCTCGGTTACTTGGCGCTCGACCGCAGTACGCCGACGCTCTCGCCGGGTGAGTTGCAGCGATTGCGACTGGCCACGCAGCTCTATTCCAATCTGTTTGGCGTCGTGTATGTGCTCGATGAACCCTCGGCGGGGCTTCACCCGGCGGATACCGAATCGCTGTTGGCGGCGCTCGATGGACTGAAGCAAGCCGGCAATTCGTTGTTCGTGGTCGAACACGAAATGGAAATCATGCGGCACGCGGATTGGCTGGTCGACGTCGGGCCGGCCGCCGGGCAACACGGGGGCGAGATCTTGTACAGCGGACCGCCTGAGGGACTTCGCGAGGTCCAGGCTTCGCGGACCGCGCACTACCTATTCGCAACGCAACAGGCCATTCGACACCGGCCCCGAGCGCCCTCGGGTTGGCTGCGTCTAACCGGCGTCACGCGTAACAACTTGTCTGACATCGACGTCGATTTTCCGCTCGGCGTGTTCACGGCTGTCACCGGGGTTTCCGGCTCGGGCAAGTCGACCTTGGTAAGCCAGGTGCTCGTCGAGCTGGTGGCCGAACATTTGGGGCACGACCTTCCCGCGGAAGATGAGGACCTCGATCCGCTCGAGCGCGCCGCGCCGCTGGCGACCGGCGGCCGCATCGCAGCCGGCGGCGAGCTGATTGCCCGGCTAGTGCGCGTGGATCAAAAGCCAATCGGCCGCAGCCCGCGGTCGAACATGGCCACCTACACGGGAATGTTCGATCCCATTCGCCGGCTGTTTGCCGCCACCAAGCTGGCACGCTCGCGGCGATATGACGCCAGCCGGTTCTCCTTTAACGTGGGCAAGGGACGCTGCGATCACTGCCAAGGAGAAGGCTTCGTGATGGTCGAGCTATTATTTCTGCCCAGCGTCTATGCTCCTTGCCCTACCTGTCAGGGGACTCGCTATAACGCCAAAACGTTGGAGGTCACCTTTCGCGGCAAGAACATAGCGGACGTGCTGAGCTTGACCGTTGATAGTGCCTGGGAGTTTTTCGCCGAGGAAGCCCCCGTCGAGCGCGCCCTGACGGTGCTGCGCGATGTGGGGCTGGGCTACTTGCGATTGGGCCAGCCAGCCACGGAACTCTCGGGGGGCGAAGCCCAACGAATCAAGCTGGCCACGGAGCTCCAACGGACCCAGCGCGGCCGATCGCTCTATGTGCTGGACGAACCCACGACCGGATTGCATCCTGCCGACGTGGAAAAGCTGCTGAGCCAACTGAGCGGCCTGGTCGACTCGGGCAACACGGTGATCGTTGTCGAACACGACATGCAGGTCATCGCCCGTAGCGATTGGGTCATCGACATCGGCCCCGGCGCGGGGGACGAAGGGGGCCAGGTCGTGGCAACCGGAACACCGGCCGACGTGTCTCGCAACCGACACAGCCGCACCGCGCCTTATCTAAAACGACACCTCTAGCGACTCGCTTGGCACGACGCTCGAAAGAGCGCGGAAAGAGGAAAGACGACGGAAGGGCTCTCCGATTCCTTGCGGGTGGCTAAGTAAGAGAGTGCCAGAGCCAACGCATGGTCAAGTAACCTATCGACACCGCAATGCCGAGCACAACCAGCAGCCCGCCGATCAAAACAGCCAGAAACAACCAGTCATGCCGTCGGTGGCGGCGGTGTTCTTCGCTGGCGGCCAAGAGATGCCGTCTCAGCAGCGCGGCATTCATTTGGTTCGACTTCCACGCCACATCAAACAGGTCGCCCAACAGCGGGATCGATCCCATCAGCCAATCCACGGCGATATTGGCCGCCATGCGTGCTTGGGTTACCCGTGGCAGACCGTGGCGGGAGGCAATGGCCAAGATGTACAGCGACGCCATCGACGTCACCGCATCCCCGAATCCGGGGATCAGGCCAAGTATGGCATCAATTCCGAATCGGATGCCCAATCCGGGAATCTCAAACCTCGAGTCGAGCCAGCTGGCCAACTGTTCCGCCACGGCGAGGTCGTGCTGCCAAGTCCTTCCCGCATCCTCCGGCGGGAGAAGCTCACCCTTTAAGGGAATGTCCTTGTGCAGTCGCATCGCCATGATTCGTTCCAAGCGGTCCTGGGACAATAATGACAGCCGTCGGGAGCAACGCCAGTGTCGTTCGCATTATGCACATTTCGTGCCACGTTCCGGGAGCAGGGCACATACCCGCAGATTTCCCGGTCGCTCATTTTAGCCGTGCGGCCGTCGTCACAGGCGGCCAGCAAGTCTTAGCGCCAAAAGGTTTTCAACAGCCGGTTTGTCCTCCCAAGCAATCGGGAGCGTAATTGAGGACTGCGTTTTGCAAATCAGGGCGACCAATGCGTCGTTCTCCCAACGATACGAGCCGATGAGCTTCCAGCGGATCAATACCCCACCTTGCCAGATGCCATTTTCGCGAATCTGCCGGTGGCTCGCCGCGATGGCGAGCATCAAGAGTCCATTAACGACCGCAAACAAGGAGATGTACAACTGCAAGGTATGCTTCGACGTGAGCACGCTCCAAGGATGGCTCGGCATCGCGACCAGTTCATGGGCAAGGTCTTTGACGGACTGCTGAATCGCGATCCATTCCGGGAGCACGCAATAAACGAGTCGTTGTTCCTCTGCAACTTCCGAATCGATTAGGCTGCCGAGGCCGTTCGATTCGCCCAATTCTTGCTGAATCAATTGGCCGACGTGCTCCGCCCCCTTGAGGTCAGGAGGCGCGATCGCAAGCAGCGCCCGCTGGTGCTCCAAAAGATTCTGTGTGCGAGTCAGGATCGGCTGGCGGATTTTGATCAACTCCTGGATGCGACGATGAATGGGATCGATCTGGGCATCACGGCGCACTGCTTCCAGAACGACGACACCCGCGATCAGCGATACCGCGGCGAGCGAGAGAAGCAGCTTCCGCCGTGGTTCCGTGCCTGCGTCAGAAACCAGGCCTCCGCGCGCCAGGTAGCTTCGCGCGCGCAACACCAGCACCGCCGCGAATGAGGCCACGCCAACCAACGTCAACATGGCGTACACCGCCTCCATCACGGGAACGTGACATGCCAAGGCGACCAGCCCGGCCAATAAAAACGGCAGGCCCACGATCCCCAGGCAAACCAGGAGCACGATCGCGACTGCGCGACCTCGGGGAATTGAGTGCGGTTCCGGATGGCTGCTCACGGCGGTCATAGCGTCAATCTCCGGGCCGAAACTCGGCAGGAATAGAATTACCCAGCTACCTAAGCGTGGAACCGCGAAAGATGTTACCGTGATGGGGACGACTGCGAATTCGACCTGGTTTCCACCCCAAATTCCGACGGTACGCTCTGTCATGAAGACGTCTCTCGCCGCCCTGTTCCTCGGCCTTTTGACCACGACGGCGAGCGCTGCCGACGCCGGCCCCAAGGCCAAAGTGACGCCCGAGCGAGTCCAATCGGCCATCAAGGATTTGGAGAAGCTCACCAACGAGGCGCTCAAGAGCACGGGCGTGCCCGGCATTGCCATCGCGGTCATTCATCAAGACCAGGTCGTTTACAAGCAAGGTTTTGGCGTGCGCGCGGCCGGCAAGCCAGACCGCATCGACGCAGACACCGTGTTTCAGGTGGCGTCGGTGTCCAAGCCGATCGCCTCGACGGTGCTGGCAGCGCTGGTGGGCGAAGGGCGGATCGCCTGGGACGATCGCGTGATCGATCACGACGCGGGCTTCCGCATGCACGATCCCTTCGTCACGCGCGAATTGCGACTGCGTGACTTGCTCTGCCATCGCAGCGGCCTGCCAGACCATTGCGGCGACCTGCTCGAGGATGTCGGCTACGACCAGCAGGAAGTTCTGCGGCGATTGCGGTTTCAGCCGCCAGCCAGCAGCTTTCGTTCTCAGTTTGCCTATACCAACTTCGGCTACAGCGAAGCAGGTTATGCCGCGGCCAAGGCCAGCGGCGACACATGGGAAGAGTTGGCCGCCAAAAAGCTGTTCGTTCCCCTGGGCATGACCTCGACCAGCTACCGCTTTGCCGATTATGCCAAGGCGAAAAACCGCGCGCTGTTGCACGTTCGCGTCGATGGAAAATGGAGCGCCAAGCACACGCGCCAGCCCGACGCCCAAGCGCCCGCCGGGGGCGCCAGCAGCACGCTGAACGATCTCATTCGTTGGATGCGATTGCAGCTTAATGAAGGCAAGTTGGAAGGACGCCAGTTGATTTCCGCCACGGCCTTGGCCGAAACTCACACGCCGCAGATCGTGACCAGCTTCAACCCGGACCAGGGCCGCGTCGTCTCCTATGGCCTGGGCTGGAATGTCAACGTCGAACGCGGAGGCAAGGTTTTCTGGAAGCACTCCGGCGCGTTTGCATTGGGCATGCGAACCGAAGTGGCCATGCTCCCGGCCGAGGAACTGGCCATCGCCGTCCTCTCGAACGCGGCGCCGACGGGCGTGCCCGAGGGTCTAACGGAAAGTTTTTTCGACCTGGTGCTCGACGGCAAGCTCCAGCGAGACTGGGTTGGATTTGCCAACCGAATGTTCGACGAAGAAATCAAGAAGGAGTTGGGCCAAGAGCGAGAATATAGCCAGCCCCCGGCGCCACCGACGTCCGCGCTCAAGCTACCTGCGTACGCGGGCAAGTATGCGAATGACTTCTTCGGCAGCATCGAAATCGTCGACGAGCAAGATTCGCTTTTCCTGCGATTGGGGCCTAAGCCGATGGAGTTCGCGCTGCGCCATTGGGACCGCGACGTATTTATCTATCAGCCGACTGGCGAATCAGCCGGTGGGCCCAACGGCGTGCGTTTTTCGATCGCACCCGATGGTCATGCAGACCGCGTGCTGATCGAGAACCTGAATATCCATGGTCAAGGGGCGTTTACGCCAGTCAAGTAGCTAGTCAAGTAGCTTGCGCCACCATGGACACCGAAAGCAGGGCAGGGGGGAGCCGCGTGTCGTCCGTCGCCGACCTTTTGGAACAAGCCAAGGCCTTTCACATGGCCGGCGACGCGCGGACGGCGGAGCAGTTCTATCGTCGTGTGTTGGAGGCCGACCCGACACATGCCGAAGCCCACTATCTGCTGGGCGCGGCCTGCGTGGCATTGGGACAAGCCGATGATGCTCTGGCAAATCTCCGGCAGTCCATAGCGTTGGAACCCACGAATGCCGAGACGCACCATTACCTGGGCGCCCTGCTGGCCCAGCAGGGGCTGCTCAACGAGGCCATCGCGAGTTTCGAGCAGGCGACTCGCTTGCGGCCCTCGGCCGCTGCCTATGCCGACAGCCTGCGGCAAGCCAGGACTTCCCAAGAACATGGTTTGGGCCTGGCGGCGGCCGCGCGCGGAGACCTGGCGGAAGCCGTCCGCTGTTTTCAACTCGCCGCAAGCCATAGTCCCAACTCGGTCTCAGCGCATCTCAACCTGGGCACCGTGCTGGCGGAGCAAGGAAGGCTCGACGAGGCCGTCTCTTGCTTGCAACGCGCGCTGGCAATGCAGCCCGATCATGTCGAAGCTCTGGGCAATCTGGGCGTGGTTTTGGAACGCCAGGGCCGGTGGCCAGAAGCCGAGGTCTGTTTTCAGCGGGCGCTCGCAGGACGACCCGACTCGGCGACCTTGCACAATTCATTCGGAGCTGTCGCGGCAAAGCAGTATCGGCTCGACGAAGCGATTGGTAGTTTTCGCCGCGCGCTCGAACTGCAACCGGCCCTCGTTGATGCACTCATGAACCTGGGCATCGCCAGCGAACAGCTCGGCAGGCTCGACGAAGCGGCGCAGTGCTTCCAGCGGGTCATACAACTCGTGCCCCAGCACGCCGATGCCCACCTTTTGTTGGGTGGCACACTGGCACGGCAAGGACGCGCCGAAGAAGCGGTCGTTTGCTGCCGGCGAGCGCTCGGGTTGCAGCCGGTCTGCTGCGAGGCCCATCACAACCTTGGCCTGGCATTGGCCCGCCAGGGTCACTACGCCGCGGCCAGAGTCAGCTTTCACGAGGCGCTGACGCACGAGCCACGGTCGGCGGCGGTCCACAGCAGCACACTCTTGGCCTTGCACTATCTTCCGGGAGTGACGCTGGCGGAGTTGGCCAAAGCTCACCGCCAGTACGATGACCGGCACGCCGCCCCATTGCGCGCCGCCTGGCAACCGCACGATAACAGCCCCGAGCCAGAGCGAACGTTGCGCATTGGCTTCGTTTCGGCCGATTTGTGCGTCCACCCCGTGGGGTCTTTTTTGATCCGCCTCTTGGAAAACCTCGATCGCTCGCAGTTTGACAACGTTTGCTACCACGACCGTGGGCAGCGCGACGCGATGACCGCTCGACTGCAAACCAACGCCGGCGAGTGGCGCAACGTGGCGCCGCTCGATGACCAGCAATTGGCCGATCGCATCCGCGCCGACCGGATCGATATCTTGTTCGACCTGGCCGGACACACGGCCGGCAACCGCCTGCTGACATTCGCCCGCAAACCGGCCCCGGTGCAAATCAGTTGGATGGGTTACGTCGGCACCTCGGGGCTCGGCGCCATGGATTACCTGTTAGCCGACCCTTGCGAAGTGCCCGTGCCATCCGAGACGTTCTACCGCGAGAGCATCCTGCGGCTGTCTCACGGCTACGTCTGTTACGAGCCGCCAGACTACGCGCCACCGATTGTGCCCCCGCCGGCAAGCCAACAGGGCTTTGTAACGTTTGGCAGCTTCAACAATCCGGTGAAAATAACGACCGAGGTCGTCGACGCCTGGGCCGCGATCCTGCGGCGCGTCGTAGCGTCGCGGCTGATTCTGAAATATGCCGGTTGGGACGAGCCATTGGTCGCGCGGCACCTCATCACGATGTTTTCCAAGCGCGGGGTGGCTGCCGATCGGCTGGAACTGCTCGGCCGGTCGCCGCACGAAGCTTTGTTACGCGCGTACCAGCGGGTCGATGTCGCCTTGGATACGTTTCCATACAACGGCGGGCTCACGACGTGCGAGGCACTTTGGATGGGCGTGCCCGTGCTCACGTTTCCCGGCGAGACGTTTGCCAGCCGGCATTCGCTCAGCCATTTGTCGAATGTGGGTCTTGGCGAGTGGATTGCCGAGGACGTGAACGACTATGTAGAGCGAGCGGTGGTCCTGTCGGCCGACATTCCACGTTTGGCCGATCTCCGCCGGACGCTCCGCGACCGCATGGCCGCGTCGCCCTTGTGCGATGGCCGGCGCTTTGCCGAGGATTTTAGTCAATTGCTTCGGACCGTGTGGCGGCAGTGGTGCGCAGCTCAGTCGCCTCGATAGCTCCGATGCGAGCCACCATCGAAGCCTGCCAGTTGCCGTTACGCCGCACCTATTCAATCAGCCGGTGATAGCGGCCCATCCAATAGGGCAGCAAGATGGCGGTGCCGTCGTCGCGATAACGGCCGTCGGAACCGCCGTCGAGGTCATAGGGATCGCCGTTCCAACGCATCACGTGACGCTCGGACGGCGGCACGACGACCTGGCCTCGTGCCCGCCGGAAGCGATTCCTCGACACCGCGCCGATGTCCTGACGCTGGCTGTTGTTCACGGTCCAACTCACGGTGTCTTGCGGGACGTCGCGGAACCATTCGACGCAGATATCCCGGTCGTAATCGTCAGGCTCGACCAACGCACGATCTGGTCGCTGCCCGGGGTTGGTCCATTCGTCGGCTTGCAGGCAGGCACCGTAGCTCAAGTTGAAGAATGGGCTGTGTTCGAGCCGCTCACTGCGCCACGAGCGTTTCAGGCTCGCCATGTAAACCGTCCGCAAGGCCGTGTCGCGCTCGTAAATCAATAGTGGGTAGTAAGCCAGGAACGCCAGCTCGTCGTCGCTGTGGTTGACCATCTCGGCCGGCCAGGCGTTCTTTTGGTGCACGGTGTTCATTTCATAGCTGTGTTTCTCGATCAGCTCCTTGATCATCGCGGTATAACGCGGATTGCCCACAATGTGCTCCGCCGCTTTGAGGTGCGACAGAATCTCGAGCGAGTTCAGACCTCGATCACCCGCGCGGCGCAGGTCGTGGTTCAGTTTCTCTGGCGCCCACACGCCCCAGGTCGTGGGCGAACCCGAGGGTCCGACGTAGTACAGTCCGTGGTCAAGAATATGATCCGTGATTCGGCCCACGACTCGGCGAATCTCTTGTTTTTCCGCTTCGTCGGCGGCGATGTCATAGTAGATCGAGTAGGCGAAATAATGGCCGTCGACCTCGTCGCTCGAGGTGTCGCCCTTCCACCACCAGCGACCGTCGGCCGAGCGGTGCCACTCGCCCCGCGCGTGGTTGGGTGTTTGGTCGATCGGCACGATACTGCGCGCGGCGAACCCGGATATGCCTGTGATCTGCTCCAGAAACATCATCGCATCGAGCGCTCGCCGCGCATTTTTCTTGGCCGTCGGATCCTTGGTCACGCCGTAGCGAAAAGCCTCGGCCGCGACATAGAGACTGGTCCACAATCCGTCGTTATCGTTCGAGTGCTGTGAATAGCCCGCGTCGAGTCGCCCGGGCTCGTTCAGGCTGATGCCGCCGACCAGGCCGAACTGAATGTGGTGCTTGACCAACGTGTCGTCGATCTCGTCCATCTTTTTGACCAGTGTCGTTTCGCGACGCGCCAGCTTTCCGATTCCCCCCGGCGTTTTGACGTAGACACTGCCGTGATCTCCAATCGCCAGATCGCGCACGTCATCGCTGGGCAACCAACGTCGCGAATGAAACAGCCGCCAACGCTCACTGCCAGGGGCCAGGTTCATCAGACCGTGCGGCGAGCCAACCCAGGCTCCGCTGTCCTTAGTGCGGATGCCGACCGTGAGATCCACAAACGGGACCTGGGGTTTGCCGGTGGCCAACGCCGCCAGTTCGGCGGCCGATAGGCGCTCACCGGCCGTGGCGGGCAGTTCAGTCACCAGCGCTGGCTCAGGCACCCAAGCAAAGTACGGTTCGTCTCCGGCGGCCATGAGCGCGAGACAGCAAAGGAGGGCTTGCACGACAGAATCTCTCGGTGGGTGTGCGGGCTGAACCTCACGAGCAGTCGACAGAGTTAAGCTAATCGCGCGGCAGGGGCCGCACAAGCGCCGCCATTCGAAGACCGAGCTCCAACCGTCTCAGCCATTCGCGAAACCGGGGCAGCGATGGGGCCGCGGTCACGTGAACCAGAATCGTTTGCCTTGCTGAAAAGCCTCGACTCCGCGGCGCGTGCTCTCGCTGCGCATCACGGGATTCAGGTTGCGAGCCTCGAGTTCCAATGCCTGAGCGAGTGGCAAGTGCGACCCCTGTAGAGCCGAGTGCAAATCGGCCAGCAGCGCATCGCGCGGTTGCTGGCAGATCTGTCGGGCCATGGACATCGCCCGCTCGAGGCCGGCGCCCTGCGGCGTCAGTTCCCAAACGAGGCCGACCTGATAGGCCCGTTCGGCAGAGATGCGTTGGCCGGTAATGATCAGCGGCAGCGCGGCGCCCCAGCCAATCAGGCGCGGCAGATAAACCGTGCCGCCGTCGACCAAGGGCACGCCCCAGCGGCGGCACGCAACCGAGAACGTCGCCTGCGGCTCAGCCAGGCGGATGTGGCCGTGGCAAAACAACTCGAGGCCGCCGGCGTAGGTATAACCTTGCGAGACCGTGATCACCGGCTTGACCTGCACGATGCGCGAGCCGCCCATCGGGCCCGCGCCGTGTTGTGCGTTCTCGGCCGCCGCGCTCTGCGCTCCCACATCAGCCAGCGTGGCCAACGCGTTCAGGTCGGCGCCGGAACAAAATGCCTGCTCGCCGGCTCCGTGCAGCACCGCGACGCTGAGCGAGGTATCGTCGTGAAACATGCGCCAGGCTTCGAGCAACCGCGCCGCCGCCGCGCCGTCGACCGCGTTGTGAACTTGCGGTCGATTGATCATGATTTCAAGGGTTTTGCCCCCCTCGACCTCATGTGGCGTCACCACGATCGGATCGTTGCTCGGCGTTGGGTCGCTCATGAATGCTCGCTTCGGTTGGTTCGCGATGAGACCACTAACGATTCTCGCTACTGCCCCAAATCCAAGGAAATCTTGGCCGGATAGACGAGCCCCCAGTCGCCACGACGTTCGTACGATTCGAGGGCCGTCAGCAAGGAGACGTACACCCTCTCTTCGAAACGAATTTCGTCGTCAACGATCACGATCACGGCTTTCTTAAGATCCACCATGCGCCCATCAAGCCAAATGGTGAACCGCGCCACGTTCTTGGTCGTCACTCGAATCGTGTTGTCCCCCTCAATCACCGCATCGATCGCCGCGCCGCGCAGCCGCCGCGTCCTGTGCTCCAATTGCCAGTCATCAAAATCATCCTCTTCGTTCGACTGTAGGACATCGTACGTCAGCCGTCCCTCGTCAGCCTCGTCCAACGAGAGCCAGCGATTGTGCTCCACGGGATAGCAATGAGATCGGCTGAAGCCGACGGGCGACGCCAGGACCACGTGGGAATAGCGCGGATCGCGGCGCACGTTGCGGGCCGACTGAAAGTACCTGGCAACGTACTTCTTGCCGAAGGACAAGCTGTGCTCGCCGTCGTGCTCAAAGTACGTGTGGTCGAGATCGTACTGGTTCAGCAACCTGTCGGTCCAGCGGGCGTAGGCGACGTCGGTATAGTGCCAGCGCTCGCCGGGACGGGCATCGTGTACACCCTGCACGATACACAAGGGGGTGCCGCGCATAATCGGCAGGTAGGCTAACGACCAGGAACCAGCATTGACGATGACACCCGCGAATCGATCGGGCTGGCGCAAAATGTGATGGTAGGCGCCGAAACCGCCCATCGAATGGCCAAACAGGAACACGCGATCGGCATCGATGTTGAAGCGGCTCTTGCACTCGGCAATCACGTCGGCCAGGTACTCGTCGGATTCTTCCAGGCACCAGCGATACGAGGAGTCTTCGTCCCAGGGCGCCGAGGGTCCGACGGCGATCATGCCGGTGCCCTCAAACACATCTCCCATTTGGTATGTGTCGTCCTCCTCGCCCTCGTCCGGAAAGTCCATGATGTAATGGGGTGCGGTGCGGGAGGTGGTATTGCCACCCCCGTGCAAATAGACGATCAACCCGGTCGGCCGATCCGGGCGGTACGACTTGGGCACCGTAAAGTACAACAAGTCCTCGGGGTGCTTTCTCCGCAGGCTGGACACCGAGAACTTTTCACGCGGCCGGTAGCCGGTTTCGACGGGCAAAAACTTCTGCCTGCTGAGGGCCCGCAGGACTGTCCCGACGTCGCCCTGGTATGTTTCCAGTCGCTCCGCCAGAACTTCACGTTCATCGTCTTCATCGCTGGCCAGGTACTCTTTGGCGAGCTGCACGGCCTGCTCGCGGTCCATCGCCACGGTCACGATGGGCACTGCGAAGACGATGAATAAAAATGCCAGTTGGCCGCCGATTTTGTACCTCATTCTTGCAGTATCCCCGAAGTGATTTTTCCCGGCAATAGTCGACCTTCCGTGGACCGGCCGCGGCACATCGAGCAGGCGCACGAGACGCCTCGCGCGTTTGCTGTTCAAAGCTCGATTTAACAGTACACTGACAGTGCATTCTCCGCAGCCGGTCGCCGTGCCGCCTCCCGTGGAATGCCGGAATCCGGACCAGGCCGATCGATCCCATGACCGCCGCCCAAGTCAACTTTGCCCAGTTGCGCTGCACGCTCTACTCGGCGGTCGTGGCCGACGTTTTGGACGCATTGGGCCACCGGGACCAGGTCCTTTCCCTGGAATTACATCGCGTCAGCGGCGCTGCGCTGCTGTTCGGCCGGGCCAAGACCACGCAGTGGGAGGAGTTGGACGAGATCGACCCCCGACCGTACGAGCTCGAGCTCCAGGCAGTCGACGAGTGTCAGCCCGACGACGTTCTCGTCGCTGCCGCCGGCGGGTCCGTGCGATCGGGCGTCTGGGGCGAACTGCTCTCGACCGCCGCTCGCAACCGAGGCTGTGCCGGAGCGCTCGTCGATGGAGCGGTTCGCGATATCGATAAGATGGACCAGCTCGGCTTCACCGTCTTCGCGCGGTCGACCTGTCCCCGCGATAGCATGCACCGCCAGCGTGTCACGGCGATCGATGTGGTGGTCAACATCGGCGGAGTGCGGATTGAGCGGGGCGACCTGGTGCTGGCCGACGCCGATGGCGCGGTCGTCGTGCCGCGGGCCATCGAGCAAGAAACGATCGCCAGGGCGTTGGAAAAAGTAACGGCGGAAAACCGGGTCCGCGACGAGATTCGCGCGGGCATGAAGGCAACGGACGTGTTTCGCAAATACGGGGTACTCTAGTGCGAGTCGGCATCATCGCGTTGCAACACGAATCGAACACGTTCCTCGGCACGCCGACGACGTGGGAGGATTTCGAAAAGGGCGCCATCCTGACGGGCGCGGCCATCCGCGAGCAGTATGCCGCGTCACACCACGAGGTCGGCGGCTTTTTTCAGGGACTCGAGGAAGCCGGACTGCAGGCGGTGCCCATCTTCCTGGCCTGGGCGCCTCCCAGTGGTGTCGTGACGGGCCCCACGCTCAACAAGCTGTTGGGCGCGATGCTGGCCGAGCTCAAACAGGCCGGCGATCTGGCCGGAGTGCTCGTCGCGCCGCATGGCGCGGCCGTGGCCGAGAGCTGTCGCGACATGGACGGGGCATGGCTGCGCGAATTGCGCTCCCGAGTCGGCCCGCTCACGCCGATCGTCGGCACCCTCGACTTGCACGCCAATCTCTCGGAAGAAATGGTGCGGGCGACCGACGCACTGATTGCCTATCGAACGAACCCACACCTCGATCAACGCGAGCGCGGCCGCGAGGCGGCTCGCCTGATGGCCCGCATCTTGCGCGGCGAAGTGCGTCCCACGCAAGCCGCCGCGTTTCCGCCGCTGGCCATCAACATCGAGCGGCAGGGCACCGCGGCCTCGCCGCTACGCGCCTGCTATGAGTCGCTGGACGACATGTTGGCCGACAAACACATCATCTCGAACAGCTTGCTGCTGGGGTTTCCCTATGCCGACGTCAAGGAGATGGGCTCCAGCGTGCTGGTGGTGACGAACGACAATCCCGATCTGGCCGCCAGGCTGGCCCACGAGGTTGCCGAGTATCTGATCGCCCAGCGCGAGGCCTTCGTCGGACACTTGCTCGACGTCGACGAAGCCGTGGAGAAGGCCAAGCAATTGCCGTCTCCGGTGTGCCTGCTGGACATGGGCGACAATGTCGGCGGGGGTTCGCCCGGCGATGGCACCGTGCTCTTGGAGTCGATTTGCCGGCACGGGGTGCACAAGGCGTTCGTCTGTCTCTATGATCCCGAGGCGGTCGAGCGCGCCCGCAAGGCCGGCATTGGCGCTCGGCTGACGCTGGAAATGGGCGGCAAGACCGACAAGCTGCACGGATCGCCCATCTCGGCCAGCGTTCGAGTGCGCGGGCTTTACGACGGTCGCTACAGCGAGACGCAAGCTCGGCACGGCGGGCGGACGACCTATGACATGGGTCCGACCGTGGTCGTCGAATTCGACTCGGGTCCGACGGTCATGCTCACCTCGCGACGCGCGTTGCCTTTCAGCCTCGAACAACTGAGATGCTGCCACGTCGATCCGACCGCCTTTCACATACTCGTGGCCAAGGGAGTCCACGCGCCGGTGGCTGCCTATGCTCCGGTTTGCTCGCACTTGCTGCGCGTCAACACGCCGGGGGTCACAACCGCCGATCTCGGCCGGCTCGAATACCACCACCGCCGCCAGCCGCTGTTTCCGTTCGAGCCGATCTGAGTCGGTGCTTACCCCAGCGCCGCCCGCGTTCGCTGCACCAAGGCGTTGTCATCTCCCTCGGCTCCGCGCAGATTGAAGACGCTCGAGGCCAGGTAGCGGCCACGCCAGGCAGCCGAGACGTTTTGGTAGTCTTCGAGCACCGCCGAGCTGAACTTATAGTCGTGGGCGTTGTTGCCCTTGAGGAAAATCAACACCCGCGCCGCGTCGATCAGCTCTTTCGGATCGGGATGGCTTTGCAAGTAGCTCAGCATCTTGCCGGCCGCTTTCATCTTGTCGCGGCTGACGTCGACAAAGATCTCCTGGACCGGCTGAGAACCCTCCAACGAAGTAGGCTGCATTTCATCGAGCTTGAATTCCTTCACCGAGCCACGGCCGCTCATCGCCTGACGAAACATCGACAGGAACGAGGCGTTTTGCAGCAGGATCATGCGTCGCGTATCGTCGCTGTCGGTCGTGTCCCAGGCATAGCGCAGCGCGTTGCTCGTGGTGACCGCGTGCAGGGCGACGATGCCAGGCTGGCGCACCAGCAACTCGCCGGCACCGACGAACATCGCATCCCAGATCGCCTGGGGAGCGATCTGGCGATTAACCAGCTCGACGACCTTCTCGGCCGTCTCGTCTTGGTTTCCTTGGCGCAGGCTGGCAAGCATTTCGGTCGTGGCGCCCGAGTCGAGCTGACCTTCGAGCCAGTTGGCGCGGAACTTGCGCGCTCGTTCGATGTTGTGTCGCCAGGGGAGGTCGGGCTCGCCATCGCGATTGGCCGGATTATCGCCCTCGTGCAATTGCAAGGCGTAGGCCAGCGAGCGGAGCACCGGCTCGGCATAGTGATAGCCAATCACGTTGAGCGTGCGCAAGCTATTGGCCACGAAAATCGCTTTGTGGCCGATCGAGCGAAAATCGCGAGCGCCGTAACGGAACAGCAATTCGAAGATTTCGTTGACACCCGCCGTGCGGGCCAGGCCGGCGACGGCCACATCGGCTTTCGACACGTCCCACTGATCCATGGCCTGGCTGAATGCGGCGCGTGCCTGGCTGGCCGACGGAACAGATGCTTCGTCGACCGGCCGCATCGACCAGTCGCCTTCGCGAACATCCTGGGCCTGCGCGTCCTTGAAATAGTCGAGCGCCCAGAAGATCGGCAGCCAACGGTGGGCGTCGGGCGATGCCAGGCTGGCGAGGTGAGCCGAGTTGACCACTAGCACCGCATGAAACTTGAATCCGACCTCGGGCCGCGGCTGCACGTTGCGCACGCCGGCCAACAGCAGCGCGGCGAGCACGTCGCGATAACTCAACCCACCACGAATCCGGCCGGCCACCTCTTCGAGCAGCTTTTCGCGCGGCGTATCTTCCAACAGCCGCACGATCGGCTCGATCTCGGGCTGCAACCGCACCAGCTGCGGATTCGGTGCCGCCTCGGCAGCCGACACTGGCTTGAGATTCGTCAGGAAGGAAAGGTCTCCCAGCCCGGCCGCCGCTCCGGCCACGGCCGCGTTTTGCAAAAACCGTCTCCGCGAACTTCCGAACATGGCGCCGCCCTCCACGATTGGATCGCCGAATTGTTCAAAACTCCATCAGTCGCTGGAATTATATCATGATTGCCAGCCCCAGGGACCCGCCACGAGTTCGAGCCCTTGCGAGGCAATCCACAAGTAGATCGGTTGGCCTTCATCCATCAAGCGGCTCAAAGACGCTGCCATTTGGTAGCGGGTTCCAGCCAGATGGGCGGCCTGTGATGCGTCGATGCGGTATCGTTGATCACTACCGTGGACCGCTCGCGCAGCTTCTGCCGCTGAAGTAGCCTCGATATTCGGGACCAGACGGCCGGCGTGGCAACATTCCGCGACGGCTTTTTCCTGGTTGAGACCAGCGTTCCGATGCTCGCCGGCGAGAGGTAATTTGCGGGCCAACGAGCGGCGAAACTTCCGCATCAGCCCTGCCTGCATTGCGCAATGCCTGCCGTTTCTCATAATTTTTCGTCCGCGTCTCCCGGCCGAATGCGGTCCGCATCCAACTTGACACGTTGAACCCAGAGTGATAATTTGCGAGTTCGTTCGCGGGGGATTAGCTCAGTTGGGAGAGCGTCTGGCTGGCAGCCAGAAGGTCAGGGGTTCAAGTCCCCTATCCTCCACTTTGGAAAGCCTTGTCACAACATGAGTTGCGGCGAGGCTCTTTTTGTTGAGTCGTGCTAGAAACGGCTTGGTGCTATGCCGGTGCTAGGATTCAGAGTAACGCACCAACGCAAGGAGAATCAGTGGTTTACATGCCAGTTCGGGATCGTGAATCCATTCAGGAAGCGGTCCGACGGTTTCGCAAATTGGTCGAGCGGAGCGGTACGAAAAGAGAAATGAGGAAACGCGAATACTACGTGAAGCCAAGCGAGACGATTCGCCATAACCGTCAGCGGGCGATCCGTCGTGCAAAGGCGGCGAAACTCGCGGGCGAATAGCAAGCGAGACCAGTGCGCACAGAACGGCCCACCAGAATCGCCCAGGATGAGCGCAAAGCGCCTTCAACGTGTTCCAGGTCGTTGCCCTCGGTCGTGCATCTAGCGGGCCCCTAAGCGATCGGTCAATTCTTCTCGCCAATAATTTGCCGATGTGCCTTCAATATGCCCTGCATGAACCCGGCATTCAGTGGGGCACTAAATCTCGCGCCGGGATCCCCGGGGTGTTGTGCGGTGATGATGTCCGCAATTTCGCCGAAGGCGACACCGTTATGCAGTCTCATCGATTCGTCGATTTGCGCCACCATTCGCTCTAGCTCTTCTGGTTTGGCGGATCGAGCCCACGCTTCACCTTCACGCTCTCCCTGGTCATGGGTCGCTTCAATATGGGGATTGTCAAAGTCGCTCATTTACTAGCCTCCGGGTTGAAAATGAGATTTGAAACCGGCACCCTACCGCGCCCCAACGAACCTGCAAGACTCGGCCCCCTCCAAGTCCAACAGTTGCCGCAAAATCTGATCCCGCTCGCCAGTGACGCGGCCAAGGGCTTGCGTTAGACGCTCGAGCCGGGCCTCGACGCTGGCCAGCTTCTTGCGTAGTTCCGATTCGTTGTCCATGTTCCGCACTCCGTTTGGTTGAAATTGGCTCGACGTGACGATAGCCTGTAGACCTTCGCTGCGGTGCTGATTCGGGCAACGGACGGCACCCGCGGCACGAGGGCCTGCCCCTCCCTGCGAACACACGGGGGGCAGGCTTTTTTTGTCGTTTGTGCATGCTGCTTGCGTCTCGAAAAACCTCGATCACGCTCCGCGGCGATTCTCGCTATAGTCCGTCGCCTGGGGCCGTTCCTGTCAGGAATGCCGAACGGCGGCCTAAATAAAGACGGAGGCGTGTGCTTACCGAAAACAGATCTCGATGCGTCCATGCTCGACCCTCTCAAGAGCTGC
Source organism: Planctomycetaceae bacterium (assembly GCA_003153375.1). Taxonomy (GTDB): domain Bacteria; phylum Planctomycetota; class Planctomycetia; order Pirellulales; family PALSA-1355; genus PALSA-1355. The sequence continues at coordinate 2,523 of PLYM01000170.1, read as the reverse complement.
CCGGATGAGCGAGCCGCACTCCGCGACCGCATCAAATCAATCGAAACCGAGTTGACCCAGCTCGGCGGCACCCGCCAAGAGCGGGCCCAGAAATGGGACCAACTGCTGACCGAGTTCTTCGACTTAAAAGTGCGACTCGGAACGTGAGCAATTGGCGGTTAACGCGCCGCCGGCCGCCAGCTGCGCATCGGGCATTTCCTTCTATCCTTTATCGCCAGCATCTTCGTCCACCTCGCCCGTCATTCGCTGAATCTCTTCTTCGCTGGCTCCAGCTCGCCTTAGCTCCGGGCATCGCGACGGGCAGGGCTCGCCGTGCGGCCTACTTCCTTGGTTTGAACCTTCAAGGCCGCGGACCGCTTTGTGTTGTCGCGCATTCTTCGTCCGCTTTCCAGAGTTTTGGTGCCTACTGATATAGGGAACGGTGACCCCGCGCGAACTTTTTGCGAGGCTCCCGCGGGGTTCCATAGGGGCCTGTCCTGGTTTGTTGCATTACTGGGCAGGCCCTTTTTGCGCGCTGTGTCAAAAGATGCCCCCGCCCGCCACGCGACGGGCAAGGGGCTCGAAATCAACTCGCCGCTTTCATCGCGCGACCGCGACACGTGATAGCCGCAACGGCTCGACGGTGGCCGTGCGTCCAGTTCGATGGCTCAGACTGTTGAACGACCCCACATAAGGCGCCACCTCTTGCTCGCGGAGAATCTGGCCGGTGCGTTCAATCTTGCCCTTGCAGGTAATGAGAATTTCAAACACGGGTTCAATCTCGACACGTGCCTTGCTCATGCTGCACCCCCTAGCTTTTCCAGGCGGTTTTGACGCACACGCTCCGGATCGTGATGCTCGTCGCGATTGCTGAGCAGCTTCACCAGCACTTCAGATCCGGCTTCTGCGAAGTCGCCATCGTTGTTCTCCCAACCCCCGACACTCCCGGACCGTGCGTTAAAGCCATCGGCAAACGCCTTGGCATACTCCGGGCTCGGGGCTATGAACATAACTTCCGCATGCGTCCCTCGACCGTCGAGAACCCACACGGTTCGGTCGAGGGTGGCAAGGTCGAGTGTTGCCGAAACGGCAGTGCGCTGCGCCTTCGTTTTCCGTGGACCGTTGGAACGTGCTTTCGCTCGCGTCGTCATGCGGCACCTACTTTCAGATAGTCCGCGTCGGGCGTGCCCGGCCGCGCAACTTGGCCTTCGTAGGTGTTCCAGTTCATGGCCGCATTGAAGCCGCTTGCGAAAATCTCGGCTTCGCGAGCAGTAGCGGCAACGTGGACCAACTCGGCTTCATCGACCGAGCCGTCGCTGTTGTCGGTCACCAGGAAAACCATGCAGTCCGAATCCGTGACGCGCTTCGATGCATTCGCGGCGCGGCTAGCGGCTTTGGGGGAAGCCTTCGACGAACGGGAGCGAGCACGTGTAGCGGTGGCCATGATTGCCAGCCTTTCAGCCCGGGAGAGCCGGGCAAAACAGCGCCCCCGCCGGCGGCAAGTAAGGCTGGCACCAAAGAATGCCACCGCGGGGAACGCTTGATTTTTGGAGAAGGCGCCAGCCAACAGACCGCCAGTATATGCCTGAAAACAGGCCTGTCAATACGTTTTCGTACTGACCGCGGCCGTGAGCTAGACTTGAGGATGCAACGGCCCTTAGAAGACATCCTCCGCCGCGCCATTTGGGACAGTGGGCTTTCCGCTGGAGAGCTTTCGCGGCGCACTGGCGTCCCCGGGCCGACCATCACGCGATTCCTCGCTGGGGCCGACATGCGGCTTTCCAACGCTTCCAAGATCGCGGCGTATCTCGGGCTATCGCTGAAGCCCTAGCCCTCCCGCCACGCCCGGGGCGGTTTCAAGCCAGCCCAAAAAACCTTGCTTGCCGCTGGCGGCCGGGGTCAAATGATGCGGCGCCCGAGAACATCCCGCAACACGCCAGGGGATTGCCATGGCCAAAGAACCGGAGTTCGACGTTGACGCGATGGTCAAGCAGGCTAAGGCAAAGCCAGCGAAGGCCCTGGATCCTGATCTCTACGATGATCCGGCAGCGCGAATGGCCAAAGCGCCCCCGCAGTTGTCGGCCAAATCGAAGGCAACGGCCACGGCTTCAAGCGGGAAGAAGCATAGCGGCCTGCGTTGGTTTGCTTCGGCCATGATCTGGGGGGGCGTTCTCGACTTGTTCATCTGTGGACTGCTGGCCGTGTTCCTGGCGTCCGATGGCAAACTGATGACAGGCTTTGCGTTTATCCTCGGGGGCATCGGCGCGGCATTCAGCGCGTTTCTAAGTGCGGGGCTGATTCTCGTGCTGGTCGACATCGAAGAGAACACGCGGGCGACGCGCATGCTGCTGGAAAAGCTGCGCAAATGACCGGCTCGGGGTTTGACCCATAGGTTCTAGCGCGAAGGGAAATTCAAGAAATGGACATTGGAGAATTTGTGCGACAGACAATTGGCCAATTGACCAAAGGGGTACTTGCGGCCTACGGCGATGTTGGGGCAACGGATGTTCTTATCAATCGGGCGCAACCGTCATGGCGCTCTTA
>PLYM01000062.1 GCA_003153375.1 Planctomycetaceae bacterium | reverse complement strand
CCCTGGTCTGCGTGAACGCAAAAAGGCAACCGCGGCGACAGCCGCTCCATCGTCCTCTCCGCTGCCACCAACTAGCGAAACTCACCCACAGATTCCGCTAAGGACCCAGAAATTGAAATACAGGGCGAGATACTACAGGTGCGAGACCATAATTCGAGCATGTCTTGGTTACAGCTTTACCCAGGTCGGGTCTTTCGCACGCAGGACGTGTCGTTTACCTACGACGAACTACGGGGCATGGGAAACGGCAAGCATCTGGTGAAAACTAAAAATCGTCCACAAGGATAGAAGGCGGCTCATCTCGACGTAATTCCACGTTTCTGTGGGTGGCGTCCTCTGGCCTGATCCCGCCCGCATTAGCCACAGGCTGCTCCTGGTCGCTCACGCCTGCGCTGCTTGCTCATTTTGCGCCCGGCGCTTGATGATGGTCCGGCGCACCTTATGATGAGGCTCTCTGGCCAGCTTCGCCAATGAAATATCGGGATGCGGATGTCCCTCTACATCCAATATCACAACTGCGCCAAAAGAGGATTGCCAAGCATTGCTGCTGGTGAAGGCCGATTTGAAGTTTCCACCGCACACAAGCAGGGCCGGAATGCAGATGGGACCGTTTTTGTGATCGCCAGCGTCGGTCAGCCGAAATGCTTTTACCTTTGGGAGACCTTCGCAATTGAAACGGTCGAGCCCTTTTCAAAGAACGGAACGCTTTTCTATCACATTCAGGGCCCAGGCTGGCAATTGAGTCCTCCTCAACGGCTAATGGGGCCACACTTCGAGGCATTCAAGAATTCGTGTGCCAACTTCGTTTGTTTTCGCAAGATCGACGATCTGCCATATTCGGTGACTTTGAAGCGATTGGCCGAGCAGCATCGAGCCGTGAAACTTGATGCAATGCAACCTTTTTTGGAGGAGTTGCTTGGGCTGGTGAAGAAAGGCACCGACGATCACGAGATGGTGCTGAAACTATTGACGCAGAGGTTCTGAAATAGGCAGCGACTAGGACCGCAGATCACTCCATCGCCACACTATCGTAGCAGAACAAAAGCAGAGTTCCGACCTCAGCCGACACTGGCAGTCTCCGCACGTTCTTCTCGCCTGCAAAAATGGCAATCAGCGCAACAAGAAGCTTCTGCTCCTCGACCTCAGAAAGACGCTCGTTTTAGAGCACTCTCTCGTGGTAGTCGTACCACACCGTTGCGATCCTGCACCAAATTGCGACTTCGGTTTCGGGGTACACATCTTGCAATACGCTGACCTTGAATTCTTTGAAGGTCACGTTGAGATATGGGCCGAGGAGTCGATACACGGCCTTAACCGGTCCCAACAAATCTGAGTTCGGTGATTGACTCCGAATCGGCTCCGGTTGCTTCCCTTTTCGATTCGTTCTGCGAGGTTCAGCGTGCATCATACGTCTGCCGGGTTCGAGCGGTGATTTGAAGATCGTCCAGATGCTTGATCGATGTTCACCATCCCCTATGATGGTTGCCTAAGAGGCTGCCAAAAAACTGGGTAGATCAAAAGTCGTAGTTCACGAGATCGCTTCCATCAGAATGTTCAGACAAACCACGGCTGCGGCAACGGTCGTCCAGGCGTCGATCGACGTGGCCGAGCGATCGTAGCGAACGCGCATCCGGCGCAGACCTTTGATCCAGCTGATGGTGCGCTCGACGACCCAACGTACTCGACCAAGGTGACTGCCGTGCGCGCCGTCGCGGTGCCGAATATGCGGCTCGATTCCCAGCCAACGAAGTACGCTTCGGGTGGCTTCGCAGTCGTAGCCCGCATCGGCATACAGCTTTTTTGGATGTGTGCGCGGACGCCCTGGCTTGCCGGGCACTGCGGGAAACGACGTGACGACGGACAGAATTTCCAAATGATCGCTGCGATTCGCCGGCACCGCATGAATCACCAGCGGCACGCCGTCGCGATCGACCAGCAACGTATATTTTGTCCCTTTTTTGCGGCGATCGACGGGGCTGGGACCCGTGGCGTCGCCCCCGCCAAAGGCGCGCACCTGGGTCGAGTCGATGATCGCCGTCTCCAGGTGCAGTTCGTTTTCTTGTCGCAACATGGTCAGCAACAGTTGGTGCAGCTGGTTCCAAATGCCCACACGCTCCCAGGCTTGCAGTCGCGTGCGCGCCGTTTCGCCACAGCAGCCCATCTCTTTGGGCACATCTTTCCAACGGCAACCCGTCACCAACACAAACCAAATCACCTTCAACACGCTGTAGTGCCCAGTCGGTCGTCGGCCACCTTCGGGGCCCGGCTGCTTTTCCGCTGGCAACATCGGTTGGGCCAACTCGTAAAACTTTTCCGGCATACGTGCGTCCGCCATGACAGTTCTCCTTGTGAATCGGACAAGGGTCTGTCATGTGCAGGCGCAAATCTCATGCCAGAAGCAACAAACTTCCCAATTCAGTTCTTTGGCAGCCTCTTAGCCATGTCGCCGTGCAAAGCATCGCACCGCCGATTGTTAAACGTTTCTCATCAACGCTCGACTTACCGCTCGACAACAAGCGCGACGCGAACCAAGGAGAATCATCAATGACTTCGCAGCTGAAGTCCACTCGACGCGAGCTGCTGACTCAGGCGGCCCAAACCATCTCGGCTGCATCCATTGCCGGCGCCGGCGGATGGCTTTCGCCGGGCGTTGTCCGGGGGGCCGAGCCGCGGGCGTCGATGAACGTCGATGTGCTGCTTGATGAGCCGATCGGCACGATCAAGCCGGCGCTCTATGGCCACTTCACCGAGCACATTGGCGGCGTGGTTTACGACGGGATTTGGGTCGGGCCCGATTCGAAAGTCGACAACATCGAGGGCATCCGCCGCAAGCTGGTCGAACACATGCTGCGATTAGGACCCACGGTCATTCGCTGGCCGGGGGGCTGCTTTGCGGACGCCTACGACTGGCGCGACGGCGTCGGGCCGGCCGCCAAGCGCCCACGCCGCTTCGGCCGTTGGCAGGAAGACACCGAGCCAAACTCGTTTGGTACGCACGAATTCATGCGGTTTTGCCGGCTTTGCCAGGCGGAGCCTTACTTCGCCGCCAACGTCGGCGGGGGCACCGTCGAGCGATTTCAGCGCTGGGTCGAATATTGCAATGCCCCGGCGGGTCGAACCACCCTGGCTGACGAGCGCGTGGCCAACGGGCAGGCCGAGCCGTTCGGCATTCGCTACTGGGGCGTGGGCAACGAGAGTTGGGGCTGCGGCGGCAAATTCACGCCCGAGGATTACTGCACCGAATATCGCAAATTCACCGAGTGGCTGCCCAAGTACGGGACGGAGCATTACCTGATCGCTGCCGGGCCGAACGGCAATGACCTCGAATGGACGCGCAGGTTTTTCAAGAAATGGAACGACTTTACTCGCGCGCCGCTCCATGGCTGGGCCGCCCACTATTATTGCGGCACCACCGGCCACGCGCTCGAGTTCTCGCATGATCAGTGGTACGAGATGTTGGCCAAGGCCAATTTCATGGAGCGACTGATCACCGACCAGTGGGAGGCCATGGCTCAGTTTGATCGCCACCACAGCGTCAAACTGATCGTGGACGAATGGGGTTGTTGGCATCCCAAGGGAACCGAAATTAATCCCCACCATTTGTTCGAACAGATGGGCTCACTGCGCGACGCGCTGGTGGCCGGGCTGACGCTCGACATCTTCAACCGCCACGCCGACAAACTCGATATGTGCAACGTGGCACAGTTGATCAACAACCTTCACTCGCTGTTCCTGGCCGATGGAGATAAATTTGTCGCCACGCCGAATTTCTACGTGTTCGAAATGTACCGCCCACATCACAACGGCAAGTCGCTGAAGCTAGAGGTGCAGGCGCCGGGCGTTTCGTTCAAATCGCCGACCGGCAAGAACGAAATCTTCCGCGTCGCTGGCTCCGCCTCGCGCGCGGACAACAACGTCACACTCACGCTGGTGCATTCGCACGTCGCGGAGCCGGCCGAAGTGACGGTTCGCTTGCGACATGGCTCGGCGACCACGGTGCGCCAGACCGTTCTCGCGCACGAAGTGCTCAACGCGCATAACACGTTCGACCGGCCCACGACATTAGTGCCCAAATCTTCGGACACGAAGCTGCAAGGCAGTGAGCTGCGCTGCACGCTGGCGCCGGCCTCAGTCACGCGGCTCGATATTCGCTTGGGATGATTGCCGGGTGGCGAGGCCAGGCTCCAAGGTGCGAAAGCGAGTCAGTTTGGCCAACGGCCGCAAATCGCCAGCTGTCGGGCCAAGTCAAAAAACGTTCCTCAGATTGAACGATGCCCAGAATGACGACTTTCCGATACTGCAAGCCGGAAGATGTCAGTGACCGCTGAGTGTAACTGGACAGGTCAAGCGTATGCGGCACAGTTGGCCTACAGAGCGCGACGAGTTGGTCGTGTCCGCGGGCCACTCGCTCTACCCGCTGGCTTGCGTGTCAAATCCGTGCTGCTTGCGATGTACGGGACCGTCAAAGGCTTTCGATGACTTGAACAATTCGTAACGGCCGTCGCCGGCCAGAGCCAGAGTACGCCGTTCAATTGTCCGCCGCTCCTCTTCATCGAGGGGCCGAAACTCGCGCACGATTTTGAGGTTCTGGTCCAGCACGGCCTCAGAGTCGATGCCACTGACGAGCGTCGCGATCGGCAGCGAGAGGACGTAGCGCAATGCGTCTTCGACCGGAATGCCTGCCTTGGAAACGATGGAACCGTTGCCCCCAAGGCTCTTCATGGCCAGCGGGGCGATGCCACGGCGAACCAACTCCGGCAGCACCTGCTTCTGAAAGCTGCGATAGTGCGCGTCCATCACGTTTAGCGGCATCAGCACGGCGCTCCAGGGGCCCGGCTTGGCCAGCATTTTTAGATGGATCGAAGGATCTTTGTGCCCCGTGAATCCCAGGTAGCTGACCTTGCCGTCTTTCAAGGCTTTAAGGGCTGTCTGGATAGCACCGCCTTCGGCAAAGATCCAGTCCGGGTCGTTATCGTAGACGATCTCGTGGAACTGCCATAAATCAATGTGATCCGTCCGGAGCCGACGCAGGCTGTCTTCCAAGTTCGACAGGGCCTCCCTGGCGGTCCGGCCGCACACTTTGGTCATAAGGAAAACTTTGTCACGTCGGCCACCCTCGGTTAGGGCCTTGCCCATCCGCTCTTCCGCCTCGCCGTCGTGATAGTCCCACGCATTATCCATGAAGGTAATCCCCTCATCGACCGCCCGTTGAATTAATCGCAGGCTCTCCGCCTCCGACAGTTTTTTGGGATTCGTGCTAGAGTGCCCGCCGAGCGCCAACATGCTCACCGTTTTGCCGGTGCTACCGAAGGTGCGCAGGGGCACGTTGCCGGCATTTCGCTGGTCGTTGGCCAATACGCCGCTGGCTAGGCTCAGCGCGGCAATTCCTGTGGCTCCAGTTTGCAGGAACTCGCGGCGATTGGATTGCTCGGTCGTCATGGTTCCACCTGCTCAATGGGAGTTATGTGGGTCGGAGAGAGGACAAATCAATTCAGTCGTTGGCTCCTGGCGTAACATGACAGATTCCAGTCGGTTTTGCAAAAATCGGCAATCAATGCCAGGCCCGCCGTGGGAGGCAGAAGCGCGACACGGCGATGATCCAATTGCCAGGAAATCCAGGGGATCCGATACAATTCAACGTCTCATCCCAATGGTGTCCGAAGAGTGCAATCGAGGAGTTATTGCCATGATCAATTCCCTGCGCAATGCGGCTTTCGGTCTTGTCGCGATGCTGGCCGTTGAAGACGCCGCGCTGCGCCTCGGCGCGGATGACTCGGAACTCGATCCGACGCGGTCCCTTGCATCGGCAGACGCAACCGCTCCTGCGATGGACGCAGGAACAGAAATGCCGCGCATTCAGTTCGCGAACGCCGGCTTCGAGTCGCGGACCGACGGCTGGTCGATCCATGTCTATGGCGCCCAGCCGGAGATCGAAACCGACACGCGCATCGTCCATGAAGGCCAACAATCGCTTCGCGTCTCCTCAACCGATCCGTCGGACACCGCGCTCGGACAGGAATTGATGCTTCGCGCGGGGCGCTGGTACCGCTTCCGCGGCTGGGTGCGGACCCGCAGTCTCGTACCGCAATCGGCGCCCGTGTGCGGCACCTTCCAGATTCAGATGCCGGGCGGAGCGGGCATTATTGCCAGCGGAGCCAATCATCGAGGCAACACCGACTGGACGGAGGTCGCCATCGAGTTTGAAGCGCCACCGGGAGGACAGACGCGCATCGCCATATTTTTCGCCGGGTTCGGCAAGGGAACGGGAACGGCATGGTTTGACGATCTGAAATTGGAGGAGGTCGACACGGCCGGCGAGACGTTGCGAATCACGCGCGATTTTCTGCCGGGGAAGATCAACCCGCTCCAATATGGCCAGTTTATCGAATATCTGTGCGACCTCGTCCCCAGCATGTGGGCCGAGAAACTCTACGACGGCAGCTTCGAGGGGCCAAGTCCCTACAAGTTTGCATTCCTCAGGGAAACGGACTTCCGCGAAAAGCCCTGGCATCCTTACGGCGCAGTCAATCGGGCCGACTATGTGCTCGATCGGGATCGACCGGTCAGCGGCGGAGTGGCCCAGCGCATCAGCGTCAAGGGTGGCGCCCCATGCACAGTCGGGCTGGCGCAGGACGGCATCGCCGTCGAAAAGAGAACGGCCTGCGATTTCAGCATCTTCCTGCGGCAGTCTGGAATCAAAGGCTCGGTCAAGGTCCGCCTGCACCGCGAGGAAAGGGAACTGTCGTCAGCCACGATTGAGCCGGGCAACGATTGGAAAAAGTTCCGCGCTCGCCTCATTCCGCTCGAGACCGAGATAAACGCCACGCTCAGTATTACGTTCAACGGCCCAGGCACACTGTGGCTCGACAACGTCTCGCTGATGCCGGAAGACAATGTGGGCGGTTGGCGGCGCGATGTCGTAACGGCGGTCAAAGAGCTCAAACCCGGCGTGATCCGCTTCGGCGGAAGCGCTCTCGACGACGCGAACCTTGGCGAATTTGAGTGGAAGGACACCATCGGCGATCCGGACAGGCGAAAGCCGTTCCGCGCCTGGGGCGGCCTGCAGCCGACTGGGCCCGGCCTGGAAGAGATCGTGCGATTCTGCAAATTGGTCGAGGCGGAGCCTCTGATTTGCGTCCGCTTCTCAAAGCGCAAGCCGGAAGACGCCGCCGAACAGGTGCAATACTTCAACGGCACGGCCGAGACTCCGCTGGGCAGGTTACGGGTGAAGAACGGCCATGCCGAGCCGTATCGCATCAAATTCTGGCAGGTCGGCAACGAACGCGCGGGCGCGGAGTACGAGACTCATCTGGGCGCGATCTGCGAAGCGATGCAGGCTGCCGATCCCTCGATCACACTATTTTCGAGCTACCCGACGGAAGGAGTGCTGAAGCAGGCTGGCGCTTGGATTCGCTATGTCTGCCCGCATCAATACGATTGCGCCAACCTGGCTGCCTGCGAGCGCGAGCTGGAGGCGACGCGGGAACTGATCGGCAAGCATGAGGCGGGCAAATCCGTCAAGGTTGCGGTTACCGAGTGGAACACGACTGCGGGCGACTGGGGCCCGCGCCGCGCGATGCTGTGGACTCTGGAGAACGCGTTGGCCTGTTCCCGATACCACAATCTGTTGCACCGCCATGCCAATCTGGTAGAGATCGCCAATCGGTCCAACTTGGTGAACAGTTTCTGTTCGGGCATCATCCAGACCGACAACCACCGGCTTTACAAAACGCCGACTTATTACGCGCAGCAGCTGTATGCCACGCACGCCGGCAGCCGGCCGCTGAAAATCGAGTCCAAAGTGTCGGTCCGCGCCCCCCCGGATGTGAGCGCGACGCTTTCGGAGGACGGGTCGGTCGTCGCGCTGCTGGCCGTCAATGCGACGCTCGACGACATCACGCGTCCGATTGACCTCTCGGCGTTCGGCGAACAAGGGCAGGAGCTTTCAGTTTGGACACTGGCGGATCGCGGCCGCTCGGGCCAACCGGACGTGACGAACAGTTTTGGCGATCCCGAACGTGTGGCGTTGGTCGAATCGAAATTCAGAGCCGTTGGGGTAAAGTTCAAGTATCAGTTCCGCGCGCTGACTTTGACGCTGCTGCTCTGGCGCGTGAAGTGATGGCGGTTGCAGAGCTTATTCGAGAAGCACAACGTCAGCCGATTGAGCCGCTTCAAGAAAACCCGCTGGGTGCCATTCAGCCGCTCAACGTGTGACGTGCATAGACACGCACAAGACGGCGTCTTGCTCTATAAATTCGTAAGACGACCAGCAGAAGGAATCCAGCAGAAGCCAGTATCGCCGATTCGGGCTCGGGCGTGGGTGTGACGTCGGCCCAAGTCGTGCCGATTCGAAGCTCGTCGAATCCGAAAGCGCCGGGGCCAGCAAAACCAATGGTAGGTATGGTCTGAAGGTCGAAATCCAATGTTGCAGCCGGCGTGGCGGGCTGAGGCTGACCGGTTGCCGGATCGATATAGAGTTTGTAGGTGTCATTGCCCGGATGAAAATCCGTCTCCAAGACGAACAAATGACTTTGGCCTGACACCACGGGAATATTGGTCTCAACAGATGGATCACCCAGGTTATCGGTGAGGCTGAAGGTACCGTGGAAGCTATCCTTGCCGACCACGATGTTACGCGCTCCGGCGAGTAGTGCAAAACCAAACCATCCCTCGAATGCTCCATCTCCGACGGTTCCCTGCGGTTCCATGACGAAGCTAAAGAACGCCGTCGTGTTGTCCGCGCCGAGCGGTTGCGTGAGATCACGGCTTAAGTTGCGATTTGCGCCGAATGCCGCCGCTGTAACGCTGTTACTGATTGATGCGGGCAACGGAACGGGCGATGGAAGGTTACTTGCGGCGACTGTGAACGAGCCATCGCCATACCAAGTACTGGAAAAACCAAAACTGCCGTTACCGCCGTCACCCGCCACCGGCGATCCAGCCGGCGAGTAATTGAATGGATCGTAGGCAATGCCGCCGCTTTGCGCGACGTTGGCCAGTCCGGTCGCCAGTGCCGCGACGATCAGAGCAATGCGCGCAATCCATGAGCAAACCGTAAGCCGGCGCTGGGAGCACGAGATTAGCGTGTTTTTCATTAGCGTGACCTTACGAACGAATGTTTGCCAATCACAAGCCGCTTAGCCATCCTAGCAACACCAGACGGCCAGAGGAAGAACGCGGTTTCTTGGTTGACATAGCTGGAATCATCCTCCGACAAGCTATGCTTCGGGCCTGCTCAAACCTCGGCTTCGGAATGCGGCGGTCTCCCCAAAACTGTTCCTTTGATGCGCCGCCTTTCAAGCCATTTTGGCGGCGATCGTTCAGTCGAAAGGGATTCTCACAAAACGTGTGGGTTCTCGGCACTCAAATTGTGCCTCGAAAAACGGATGAGAATCCGGGACGACCCGAGCGGTGGCTCGCATCAAACGACTAGGCGAATCCCGCTTCACCGTTGCGCTATTGTTTTCTTAGCGGTTCGGTGCCGGGAGCAAATCTATGCCGGATTTGTCGGCGCGTATGCGAACGCGCAGGCACCGGATTGACATGGTTTTCGCGTCTGGGGTGGTGTGGCCGCCCGTGCCTTGGTCAGCGACGAACAACGAGCCGTCAGTCAATTCCATCGCCTTGCCATAGCCGTAGCAGTTGTCCACCAAAAAGCCGTGATCCTTCGCCGGTGCAATCCACGTATGGCCAGCATCGGTGCTGAAAATCAACCGCAAGCCGCTGTGCCCAGGTGCATAGGAACCATGCAGGCAGACGAGAGTGCCATCGCGCAACACGTACAGACTCGGCGCATACATTCGTATGCCGAAGGTTATCGGCGCAGTCCACGTGCGGCCTTGGTCGCGAGACCAAGAGATATCGCCCTCGGGACGCGCCATCAGGACCAATTGACCGTCCGCCAATTGCGTGGCATTCGCCTCGTCCAGGTCGTGGTCGGACTTGATGACAGATAGGAGCTGCCACGTCGATCCGCGATCGTGGCTTGTGAAAGCCGCGGCCTCTGCGGGGCCGCCTTGTTTCGTGACGCCACTTATCGTGAGCAGCACGGAGCCGTCGTTCAGCAAGACCATTGGGCCGTCGGATTCGTCCGCGAGGAAGGGAGATGGCGGTCTGATCAGCTCCCTGTCCCAGGTCTTCCCGTGGTCGCGCGAGCGAATGATGACAGTGCGGTGGGCGTCCTCGGGGCGGTTGACGAAGTCGGCAGACTCGACGCCCGGGTAGATGAACAACGAGCACAGCAATGTTTCGTCGGGTAATTCGACCCACGCTGGATGTCGGTCGTCATTGGGCGTGTCGAGCAGCGTCACCGGCTTGCTCCAGGTCTTGCCCTCATCGGAGGAGCGCATGATCATCGCGCGCCCCCCCGTGGGTGCGACGATGTCCGCCGGCAAACCCATCTTGCGATACGCTTCGATGGTCTTGGGCAAATAGCGCAGCGGCGTGGGCGGCGAAGCGTGCCAGTAACCGGCGCTGAACCCTACCAGCCAGTCGCCGTTCTTCAGCCGGCACGGCGAATTCCAGCCGACAAAACCACCGTAGCCGGGAAAAGAATCGGGTTGATTAATGCCTGGCCCGACGAGTGTCGCAAAGCAGTTTTCCGGTGGCATCCTGGATTCGCCCGATTCCACGATCTTTACCACAGGATGCAATGTTTGGTCCGCCTTCGGCGCCTCGGCTGCCCTTTCAGGTGGTTCATGCGCTATGGCAGTTGAGAGTCTCGCTGTGGTCGCCGCGCAAAACAGAAGTCCCGCGGCGCTGATTCGGATGAGCGAGAATGCTTGTGTCATTTTGCGTTCGATGTTTCGGACACAACTCCTGCCAGATCTTCGCACGCCGTAATTCTACAGGCCGGTGTCGTCAAACGCACGACATTCCCTGAGGCAAAAGCGGTCCCAGAAACAGGGTCCTTTTCTCGGAGTCCGAGAAATCGGATGGGTTAGTGAGACAATCGCACGCGGTGCTCGACGGACCGACGCCGCACCAGCGCCATGCCACCAATTCCCAGGGTGCCGAGCAACCAGGAAGCGGGCTCGGGAACAGCGACCGCGGTTATCGTCAAGACCGGTCGACCTGCAACGGTGTTGTTGGATCGGGAATCGAACTGACCCGACATCGTCACATCGCTTGCTGTGAGAAGCAAGCTCGTCAGGCTGCCTGTGGCAGCGTCCGCCGAGAGTCCCGAAGCCACGGTAAGCGAATAGGTCGCGGTCGCCGTCGTCGAACCATCGAAACTGAACGTCCCCAGCGGCTGATCGTTAGCGGAGAGAAACGAGGGGAGCGAATTAAAGGTAATTCCCGTCCCGCCGGGTGCATTGGGCGTTCCCGTCCCTTCCACCCAGGTATCGTTTTTCAGCCAGCTCACGGCAAACACTCCCGCGGCCGACGCATTGAAAATGCCATTGTTCGGCGCGCCCGCGGTCAATTGAAGTGTTGCCGACTGAGTCGACCAGTGGCCCGCTCCGAAGGTTGCATCAAAGCTGGCTTTGGCGCTGGACAAATCGAACTGCAGCAGCGACTGAAACTCACCCTTTGCCAGTGCCGCGGCCGAGACTTCTAGCGCGCCACCCCCACCATAGTTGTTGGCGGGATTCGCGGAAGAAACAAGTGCATCGGCCACCGGATTCAAACTGATCGTCGCGGCAAGCCCGGTAGAAATAGCTGCTGGAAAAATCGCGACGGCCAACAGAATGTGGGCAAAGAAACGGGCGAAACTCATTTTCATATTCATTCCAAAGGTTTACTCACGGATCACAGGGCTGGCGAAGGAGAAAGGATTGCGTAGCGCAATCGGAGAACCGCAAAAAAGAAGGTCAAACGAAACGAGATCGTTTGGCTAGCGGCACCAGGGTTAAAGAGGAGGACGCCGGTAGCCTAGTGGCCCGGCAAGTGGGCCGCAAGGAAAATCGTTCAATTCCTGCGGCTCCCAGCAGGACCAGAACGCCCTCAGTCGGCAGTCGCTGATCATTCCGAGAAATCGGCTGCGTTTCCGGGGCGCTAAGACGGTCCCGACAAAGGTATGACTTCTCGGGAGGCGAGGCGGTGCCGGAATTCGGTGGATTTTTGAACTATCCCGCAATACCTATGACTAGATGCGACGATTGACCCTTCCGGATTGGCACAATGGTTCGCAACCTCGCTTTGGATTTCCTATTCTCAAATGTTTATGATGTCGGCTGCATTAGGCGGAGAGCCGATTCGGGCTGCCATTTCCGTCATGCAGCGATGCTTGCTGCCGGTCGACGTGCGACATTGGCAGGCACAAATTGTCGATGCTTTACGACACGACCAGAGATTCAAGGATCTTCGACCGATGCAATCAACGAACAGACCACGCTGCATGGGAATTCTGGCGGTCTCGATGTTGCTGCTGTGCTCCATCGCGGGAACAGCGAAGTCCGGTGGCCCTCAGGACTACTCCCTTTTCAACGCGATCCGGCGCGGTGACCTCGCCTTGTTGGTGAGTCATCTGCGTGAGGGGACCCCGCTGAACGTCCAAACGTCCGATGGCACCACCCCCTTGATGATCGCCGCTTTGCATGGCACGCCCGAGGTGCTCGGGTTGCTGCTCCGCCACGGAGCCGATCCCAACGCTGCCAACAAGGACGGAGCGAGTGCGTTATTGTTCGCGGCCGGAGACCTCCACAAAGTTCGGTTGTTGATCGATGGCGGTGCTCAAGTCAATGTGCGTACCGCGCTGGGAAATACTCCGCTAATCGCCGCCGCCAGCCACAGTGACAACCTCAGCGTCGTCAAGCTGTTGCTCGACAAAGGTGCGGACCTGCACGCTCGCAACAAAAACGATGTGTCGGCCTTGACGGCTGCCGTGCTGGCGAGCGACGCGGATGCAGTGCAGTTTTTGTTGGATCGAGGAGCCAAGCCGGGCCCCGTTAAATTCTTGTTTAACGGCCTGGGAAATTCGCTACTGCAATTGGCGGCACAAGTCGGCAATGACAAGACCGTCGAATTGCTGCTGAAGAACGGAGTCGACGTGAATGAGAGCGATTCTTCTTTTGCCGGCCATGCGCTGAATTACGCCTTGCTGGCCGAGAAGCCCGACGTTGCGATGCGACTCATTGACGCTGGTGCGGACTTGAAGAAGTCCAGTCCCATCGGGAAAGTGCCGCCCATTCTTCTGGCCGTTTATTCAGAGAACGGCAATGTGTCCCTCGCCAAGGCCATGATCGAACGTGGCGCTAACGTCACGGCAACGAACAAGGCGGGCGAAACGGCGCTCACTTGGGCCCGTCGACGCGGGTTCCCGGATGCTATCGCCCTGTTGGCCGGCGTCGGTACGCCCGACCCAGCGGATGTCAGGCCCGAGCTGCCGAACCGTCAGCTCCCCCAAGATGCGGAATCGCGTCGGCAGCTCGTTCGCGCAGCCATCGAGAAAAGCATCGTCCTATTGCAGCACAGCTCCGACGCATTTCTAGAAGCTCGCCGTAGTTGCGTCTCCTGCCACCACCAGAATCTGCCGAGCGTTGCCCTGGGTTGGGCTCGCGATCGTGGTTTCGCGATCGCAGAGACCTCCACGGGTCGAATTGTCGATCGCACCCTGGATTCTTGGTCGCGCCGAGTGGAATCCGCGTACGAAATGGATCGACCCTTTCCAGCGGCACCGCAATTCTTGGGTTACGGACTCTGGGGGTTATCGGCTCTTGGCCACGCAGCGCATAGCATGACCGACGCAACGGTTTGGTACCTGGCGGAATCTCAGAGATCCGATGGCCATTGGGCCGGAGGAACAATCTTGCGTCCGCCGATGGGGGGCGACGATGTCTTGTCGACAGCCCTCGCGATGCGGGCCCTGCAACTCTACCCGTTGCAGGGCCGCCGCGAGGAAACGGCTCTGCGCGTGGGAAAAGCGCGGCGTTGGCTTTCAAGCGCGAAGCCGATAGCTCATCAGGAGCTCGTCTCTAAACTCCTCGGCCTGGCTTGGGCCGGTACGCCGGTGGAGGAACTCCAAGATGATCTCCAGACGTTGAAGATGGCGCAACAGCCGGACGGCGGATGGTCGCAGTTTCCACACCTTTCCAGTGATGCCCGGGCGACCGCGCAATCGCTGGTCGCGCTGCGCGTGGCTGGTGAACTTGGCGGCTCCGACCCGGCCATTCAGCACGGGATCGACTATCTGTTGCGCACACAGTTCGATGATGGGGCGTGGTATGTTCAGAGCCGCGCGTGGCCGTTTCAGCCCCCATTTGAAAGTGGGTTTCCGTTCGGTCGAGACCAGTGGATTTCGGCGGGTGCGACGGCCTGGGCGATGATGGCACTGCTGGTAATTGATTACCGTTCAAAAGCATCTGTACACTATGGTTTTCCCGAGCGAAATCGTTTGGGCGTAACTCGCATCCCGCTA
>PLYM01000094.1 GCA_003153375.1 Planctomycetaceae bacterium | reverse complement strand
TGCACTTGGCGCCTGTGGGCATATCATCACGTGTACCACGGCCCGTTAGGACGACCTGATTGGCTTGGCGACGGCGTCAGAGCCGTCGTGCCGTGACCGTCGGCATCGCGCTGTGAATGTCGTATTGGCGGGCCACATAGTTGGCGGCTGCCACAACTCCACGCTCTTCCGGCGTGCCGCCGACGATGACGGGCTGGCCGATCAACGCGGGCTGATCCCGCTCCTCGACTGAGGCATAGAAGGCGTCCATATCGACGTGCAGAATCATGGCGGGATTCTACACGATCCGGTTCGTTGGGGGCTCTGAAGGCTTAGATATGCATAAGCCACATGCGAGGGGAGCAGGTCGAGGCAGATCCCTGTCTGACGCCACGGACTCGACGATCAAGGGGCTATTCTCGTTTTCAAAAACGGCATACTGCCCAAATTCACAGCCGGCTTTAGGTCAAGGTGGCTGACGATTAAGGCCCGGCACGCTTGTTCGCTCCAGCGTGTAGTGGCCCACTACGGGCACGGTGATGCACGACGGGCTCAAGGTCCTCGAAGCCAGGTTGAACACACCATGAGCGATCCTGGCGAACTGCTCGGTATCGCGCGTCGATGTCGAATTCGACGATGATGGTCAGCGTCTGACTGCTTCTATGTAGACGGCGTTTTGGACCGGCACGATACGCCTTCAGTCAACGCTTTGTTCAGCAATCAGGAGTTGGCGTTCGCAGAGGATGACCGGGTGTCACTGACACCCGCAACCAGGTGTTTTCAGTGTTTATTGAGTGTTTGCGCGGGCGCGACAAAAGCGTCGGAACTCCCGATAAAACAAGGATTTACACGCGATTCTCGTCATCCTGAATCGGATGCCATTTTCTATTAGAAGTCCGCTGCTCTATCCAGTTGAGCTACGGGCGCTTGTGTTCTCAAGTCATTCTGCTACCAGGCGTTGCGAATCTGATCGGGAATTCTGTCGAGCCTGAATTGTATCACAAATCTTTGCATGTTGAACCATTTGTGATACAACTTTTATCACTGCGAGCGGCTGACTCGTGGGCAGAGCGGTCACTGCAACCAGGATCGATTTTCCCGCCAAGGCAACGCCCAGAACGATGACAGGTCCGAAGGCAAAAACCACATCTAGGTCCAACGGGAAACTCTGGTCAGATCGTCAAAAAGACCGGGGCGTAAAACTCGTGTTGGGCTGGTGGCGGGATCGCTGGCGAAAGCGAATTCCGCAATTGAACGGGCAAATCAAGTATTTCGTGTTTGAAAACAGCGAAGAAGGCTATGCCGACGCCCTGGAGGCATATTATCAACTCATCCGACAGTTGTCACCGAAGAAGCCCAACCAGACGGCCTATGAATGCTGCTTGCCGTTTTTGCGCCAAATGCAGGACTGGTACGCGCGGTGGGGCATCCCCGAGGGCGAGGAATGCGAGCATGACAAGCTTATTGCCCTGGTAGACGCTGCCGAGCATGAGCTTGCGGCGGAGCATCCACGATCTATTGTCGAATTTGTGGATTATCGCACCATCGAAGGAGCGCAATTCCTTCGGCAGGTCGGCCTTTTCTCGTCAGAGCAGCGTCAGTCGACCTTCTGGACGGGCCGCCTTGGCGAAGAATCAGAACCATTCAGCAATTGGCAGCCGCGTGGAAAATGGGCCGAGCGAATCCGACAACTCGACCGAGGCTCCCGAACGAAGGGCAATAGCACTCAAACAGTCGGCTTTCAGATTCGACGATTTCTGGCGTTCAAGGCAGCCCAGGTTGCTGGTGACCATCGGGCGGTGGCAACCTTTGGCACCTTGAAAGAACGATTGACGTACTTTGAACGCTGGTTTGGTGCAGGCGTCCACGTCAAGGAAATCAATGGGACCACGTTGCGAGATTACTATCAGCATTTGCTGGCTCGATCCGTCGGTAATATCCGCAAGCGAAACTTGTTCAATGCCTCCAAACAATGGATTCGATGGGCATGGAAACAAGATGATGTTGAACTCGAAACGCTTCCCAAAGCGATGAACGACGACGAGCTTACATTTCTGACGCACATCAACAAAGAGGGAGAAGAGACTGAGGTCAGCGAAGATTTACTCTTTACGCCCGATGAAATTATTGCCATGACATCCGGCTTGCCTTTGCGTTGGCGCTGCTACGTCGCCTTATGTCTGAACTGCGGTTTTACTCAAATTGATCTAGCTAATTTGAAGAAACAGCAGATCGACCTTGAGCAGGGGCGTCTGATTTTCAAGAGAACAAAAACCAAACGCCACAAGAGCCCACCCAAGGTAAATTACAAGCTTTGGAGCGTGACGGTTGCCTTGCTCAGGGAAGTCATCAGTGATGATCCAGTTTATGTTTTCGTCACGAAGAACGGACGCAAACTGATGACCAACACACTTGATGATGGGAAAGTAAAGAGGTGGGATACCGTCGGCTGTGCTTGGACAAAAATGCGGAAACGGAATCGAGTACCAGACAAGCCTTTCAAGTATTTGCGAAAAACGGGCAGCAATTGGCTCAAATATCACGACGAGTTTTCGTCGCTCCAGCAAACCTATCTGGCACAGAAGCCATACACCGTTGCTGGCAAACACTACACCGCTTATTCAGGAAAACCTCATCCATTTTTTGATTGTGCAATAGATGCGCTTGGCAAGCATTTTGGTCTTCTGGCGATTCAGAAGAGCGAAGATGCTCACGCATGAGATAAAAAAGCCGCCGCCTCTCCCAGGAGGCAGCCCCCAGATGGAACCAACCCCTGAGGTTTATCGAAATAATTGAATTGGATGAAATTCTGTTTTTCGGAAATCGTAGAACCCATCAAGATTCGACGAGCAATCGGTTCACCGATGCGCGTGAAATTCGTCATGCCGTAACAGTATCGATGCAGGCGATTGAGCAGTCGCGGCCATGGATGGCTTCCGCAGCGGCCAGTGCCTCTTCGACGGTGCTAGTCGGTTCGAATCCGATATGTCGGGGCAACACCGGATCTTGGGCCCCCGCCACAAAGACTCGACCAGCATGACGTAATCGCTTCAAGGGGTGCGTCGCCAGGATGGCATGCACAGGGTGGAACGCCACGGCGCCTCGATATCGCTCGATGTAGTCGGCCCGGGTGGCAAACTCGTCGATCCATCTCGCACTGATTTCGTAGGGGTCGCGGCTCTCGGGCAATACGCGGTCCCACACCTCGCGGTATGCCGGATGATGTTCCATATCCCATTGATTTGGGCAGGGCGTGGCCAGGATAACCGAGCAGCCGGGCTTGCCGAGCGCTTCGATATAGCCGCCCAAGTAGCCCAATCCCGAGGAAATCAGCGTGAGGATGGGGTTCATGGTGGCGAAGGCCGCGTAAGGGCTCCAAGCCGGCACACCGTAAACGACAATGTCTGCCGGTTCGCCGGCAGCGCGGCGCGGCTGGTGCACAGCACCCAGCACGTTAATGGCCGCTTGCCGCGTTTCATCGGCCCCACCGGCGAAGACCCGTCCAGCCTGAAAAGGATTCGCCAGCACCGTTTCGATCTTGAAAATGCGCTTGCCAAGTCGCTGTTCGAGATGTCGTCCCATGGAATCGAACACGGCGTGCATTCGATTTTTGTGCAGCGACATCGACATGCCGTCGGGCGTGTGTGTCCAGCGAATGCTCTTCCAGGTCGATAGCCCCACGCACACGCTCTTCCAGCCGCCGCCAAAGCCGAGGTGATAACCGGCGTTGACATACACAGTCAGGTCGCATTCGACCACCTGGCGGTGCACCTCGACGTCGTATCCCTCGGGAGTTTCGCCCAGATGCACCAGTTGCGAGGCGTCTTCAGCATCATGGCAGGTCAGTCGTTTGCCAAACCGTTGCACAATCTCTTCGCCCAGCCCGGCGGCCAATTCCTCATGCGTCCATTTGCGGTGCAACGCATTGGCGCAGACGAGCATGACTTGTTCATGGGCGACACCGCGGGCCGCCAGTTCGGCCAGCACGCCCTCGACGGCTAGCCGGCGAATCGACCCGTAAGAAGGAACAGTCGGATCATCGAAGGCGATCAGCACCCGGCTCGACGGACGCACTAGTTCGCCGATCCGCGGCATGCCCAGCGGTTGCTCCAGTGCAGCGCGAACCGTTGTGGCTTCGTCAGCGGCTGGCGCGATGCGCGCGTTGGGCTGACTTGCTTTGATAACTTGCGCGCGTTCCGGCAGCTGAACCTGTACGGACCCGTCACCAAAGGGAAGTACAACGGACTTCATCGTGAAACTCCTCGGCCGACGGCGTCGTGTTTTCAATTACCATCCCCGAGCCCAGCGGCGTCGTACTCGCCGGCTTGGGCCTCGGCGGCTTGGCAGCCTGGGGCTGGCGGGGGCGGAAACGCTGAACAACCTCCGCGCCAAGGTAGTCCAGAGAAAGCGGTTCGATGATGGGCGTGAATCGCTGAAGGACACCTTGAATTTGCTTGGAGACCTCGGCGTAATATTGCATCCGAGGTGGCAGACAAATTGCCTGGGGACAGAGCCGTCGTGCCGTGACAGCCGCCATGGCGCTATGAATCCCGAACTGGCGCGCCACGTAGTTCGCTGCAGCCACAACACCGCGCCCCTCCGGCGTGCCGCCAACGACGACGGGTTTGCCCACCAATTCGGGTCGATCTCGCTCCTCGATTGAGGCGTAGAAGGCATCCATGTCAACGTGCAGAATCATTGCGGAATTCTACACGATCTCGGCGGGCATGTGCCTGCAGCCTCCAGGTTTGTTTGACCTGTTGCTCGGATGCCGCGGACTTCTCGGCGGATCGAGAGTTAGCGTCGCCATCCGCGGTAATAGGGCCGACCACGATAATACCCGCCGTAATAGCGCGGCCCGTAGTAGCCGGGCCCGACACCGATCCCAATTCCGACCCTGGGGCCGACGCCAATGCCAATCCCCACTCCGGGCCCATAGTTTGGTGGGTAAGCATAGCCGCCATATGGTGCAGGATAGGCGTAACCGTAGGCCGGAGCTGGGTACACGGCCGGCGGCTGCGGTGCGACGTAAACCTGGGCCAGCGACGAAGCCGTCAACAACAGCCAGCAGACTGAGATAAGCAGTAGTCGGCGTGTCATAAATTTCACGGGCCTCCATGGTTGCCGAACTGGGTGCTTCGGCGGAGCGGTAATCGTGCAGTTCGGTCGGACGGTTGCCAAAAAAAGTGGCCCCTTTACGGGGCCATATCGGAAAGGGGTTGATGCTTACTGTTCGGGCCGAGGTTCCGCGAGCACCCCCTTTGTGATGCAACTTGGTTAGTCACAAAGGCAGACTCGAAGGACGGAACTTGCCGCCGAAGCCTCACGCGAGCAGCAGCTACATCAGACAAACACCTCACTTTCAGCGAGAAAGCGCCAAGTCGAGCGCTCTCGCCTCCAATGGGAGCCTGGAGCATCGGTGCTCGTCCGCCCCTTTCCGTCATGCATAACGTAGCAATCAACGTGCCAATTACATTCAGAGATTCAGGTGAAGGTTGTCTTGCCTGGAAAACCGCTGCTGCAAATCGAGCCGCGCTGCCTCGGTCTAACGTGCAGGTGCAGTGATCACACGGCAGAAACCGGGCGATTTATAGCGT
>PLYM01000209.1 GCA_003153375.1 Planctomycetaceae bacterium | reverse complement strand
CAAGCAATTTCAGTGGTTCGTATTAATTGTGTGGTGGTCGGGGCCGCAGGCTCCCACGGTATCCCGTCCACACCCATAGCGCTGTGGTCATTGTCAGCAGTAGGCCAATCGCGAGCCATTCTCCTGAGTCGATGGGATGTGACTGGCCCCAATTCACGACCTTCCCCCACCCCAGAATCAAGGCTACCTCAGTCACAAGCCAGAATAGTCCGAGGATGCTAAAGCGGGGCCAGCGGCGTTTAGGGGCGGTCATCGATGGATCGACCAGTTGAGAGCCATCAGCGCAATTGCAAGGGCGGAAAGCACCACGATCTGCGTCCAAGTGAGCTTCATTCCAAAAATGAAGTTCCCTGATGGCTTTCGCGGCGGGTAGACGTAGCCTGATACCTTCTCGCCTTGGCTCATGGGCGCCATTGTGCCGGGGGGCTCGGGGCGTTTAGGGGCGAATGGCACTAGCTTAGCTTCCTGCTTCGCGCGATTTGGTAAATTGCATAGCCAATCAACTGAACCGCAACGCCCCCACAGATCACAATCGACCACCAGCGATCATCGCGGACCGCCTCAAAGGCAAAGAAAAGCCCGACAGTCAGGGGCAGCCACGGAAAACTGCGATAGTCAGCGTTCATCGTGTTGATCCTACCAGCGGCGGTTACGGGGGTGGAGCGGGTCCGTGCCAAAAATTAGCAGGATGATGGCCACGACAATGGCCAATTCGGTCGGACCTAACGGAAACCAGTTCATCATGGACGCCATCCCTTGGCATAGTGCCATTCGCGTTTAGAGGTGGGATCAACTTGGATCGTCCCACGCGCTCATATGTCAACTGGTGCGTCAAACGCAAGCATCTTGTCTGTGATTGGGCCGTCGATGCTTGGATCATAGGTCGTCGTTCTCTCAGTCTGAACGCCATTGACCACCCTTTTCTCATCGATCTGTCGCACTAGATACGTCTCTCGATCGATCCAAACGGTTATCGGATCTTCGGCGTAAATGCCATCGATGCGGAAGCAGTCGACTTCGCCGAGTTTGGCGTTTCCGGTACGCTTCGCACCGTCGATATCTGTAAGTCTTGTCTCAAAATCCATTTCAGGCATTAAAAGCGACGGAATTGTTTTTGATGAGCGGGCAGACACGCCCATCGCGACACCCAATGCATAGTCAAGGGATTCCGGCTTTTTGAGTCGTCGTCCCAGGTCCCACCAGGTTCGGACGTCCTTGCCATTGGACCAGATGATGTACCGATCCGCCTTGTCCGAAGGCCCTTGTTTAAATTCAAACCGAAACTGGTTGGGGCGCACAAAGGCTGTCGTGAAGGGTTTCTCGTTGGTCCACTTGCTCTTGCGAGTTATGAAAAGAGTTTTGACGACCCCTGAGTCTCGGTAGGACTTGCAATTGCTATAGACCTTGGCCATTCGATCGAGAATCTCACTTGCAGACGGATCGGCAGGTTTTGGCTCGTCCGCAGTGGCTCGCGTCTTTGTCAGAAAGGCGACCAGGGTTATGCAAACAAGGAAGCCAAGAAGTTCTCGGCAGCCAAGCGATTTTAACCGCATGTTCAGTCCTCCATATGAGCGATTGAAAATGACAATCGGAACCAGCGGCGTTTAGGGGCGAATGGCACTAAGTTAAGGGGCGCGGCCATCGATAGGCTGCCGACTGATGCGGAAGATGAAATGGCCGATCAGAAGTGCCGCGACGAATCCATTGATCGCAACTCCGAACCATCGTTCATCCCGGAACGATGTAATCGCAAAAACTGCGCAACCTGTGCCGACAATCAGGGAGAGCCAGGGGACTGAGAGGTACCGTGATCGCAGCCAAGCGAGCGTAGCCACAACAATGCCCCCGATAAACATTCCGACCCCAGACCAAAGGCTATCGTCGCAGTAGGCTACGGCCGCGCCGCCGACCGCCGCTATAGCGACCGAGATCGCCACATTCAAGGGAGTCCAGGCTTTCCAGTCGTATTGGCTCATTGGCGTCATTGTAGCAGGGGCCAGCGGCGTTTAGGCGTGGTGGTCATGATTCGTTGGTCAGTGCGTCGCGAGCGGCCGACGATTGGTCAAAACACAGTGAAGATCGAATCAGCACGTCTGACTTCCGCCTCTGGAAATGCCTGCTCTACCTCGTGGCACTCCGTCTCTGTCATGCCTTCGTGATTGAAAAGAATCACTGCCATTGGCTTCGCACCTAGAAGCCTCCAGGTAAATGGCATCGAACGGCTACTTGGTCCAGGGATCAATTCGGCGCTCACACCGTGAGTCACTTTGCGTCCGAGTCGAGCGAGGATTGCCTCGCGATTATGCACCTGTCGCAAGTTGAAGGCGAGCCATCCGGCAGCAACCCCAATCACCGTCACCACCACGAACAACGTCCGCAAAGTGAAGCGCGGCCAGCGGCGTTTAGGCGTGGTGGTCATGGAGCGTTTGAGCGGTCCGTTAACTGATTTGCCGGCAAGGCTCTAGCCGGATTGCTTCGTTCCACGACGCTAAATCCCAGATATCTGCATTCTGGAAATAGTCGCTTCGCTTCTCGCATTGTTTCATGGGAATCCCAATCGAATGCGTCGTCGAAGTCGGCCAATCGTTCGATTGCAATAATCACCCCCATAGCCGACACACCTTTCTCGCCGAGTAACCAGAGCATTCCCGGCGCCGTCGCATCCCTTGCGACGGACTTCCCCGTAATCCCAATTGAGTTGGAAAGCGATTCTTGCGCCACTAGGAATTCATGCCGCTGCCGAATCCAATTCAACTCATAGCCCAGCCAAACCCCAAACACTGTCACCACCACGAACAACGTCCGCAACGAGTAGGCGAACCAGCGGCGTTTAGGGGCGTTCATGGGGCGTGGCTCTGATCTTGCGCCAGTCGCGGATCACGGCTCGAATTCGCCAGCACCAAACGACAATGCCTATGACGATGACAATTGCGAGTTCAACGGGCGTGAATCCGAACATTGGCGCCATTGTATCAGGGGGCGACTGATCGCCGAATTCCTCAAGGTGTTCGGTAGTGGGCCAGTCTAATCCGAGATTTTCGGAAATCCCTGTTTTCGGCCGCGTCCTCGGTGCCAGGTTTCTAGCGACCGTTGGGAAATCAAACTTCCCGCGATTCCTGCGATAGCTGCATAGCCGGTTACCAATAGAAACACGCCCAGCCAGAAACCAGATAGAATGGCTCTCAGGATCGTTGGGTTATCTTGGTGCCACACCTCGATTATCATGAGCGGAATAGCCACCACAAATGGCGACACGAGTGCAGCTAACCACACCGAAAGCGGGAAGCGGACCATTTCACCGATTATAAGGCCCGCGGCAAACGGGAAGACGACGCCCACAGCAATGTCCACTCGGCCTGCCCTAATCAATGCCAAGCCAAGACAGATCACAGCAACCAGGGCAAACAAGGATTTCAGGCTGAATCGAATCCGGCTGCGCTGGGGGCCTTCACTCATCGCCCCATTATAGGGCGGGAGGGTGAACCCCTGCTACAATTGCGTCCATGGGAGAACCCCCGGAAGTGCTCGACGACTGGCCGTTCGATCAGCCGCCAAACCGCGCAGTCATAACCCTGCGGCAGATTGTTGACGGTTCTCGGCCAGTGTTGCATGTCACCCACGATAGCGACGATCATGGTTGGCAGTTTCTGGGCCTAGAAGGTGTACGGGAAGAGGACGCCTCCGTGGTGTGCTTTTCAGAAATCGTTCAGATCGATCCTTCGCTCAGACAGCTTGCAGACATGCCGCCGGGCTGGCACGCGTGGCGTCGTGTAGTTGGTGCGCACTGGATCAGAGCACCACACAATTCCGGACCGATCGCCCCATGACCCGCGTCCCTAATCGCCGCTGGCTCTCGCCATCCGAGGTAGCGAAAGCATTGCTGTTTGCTCTGCCCGGGATAGCCGTGACATTGATGGCTAAGCCATTGAAGCTAGGCGACGCGGCACTTCTTGGTGGCATATTCTTTGCTTTCGCAGTCCCAATCTTGTGGCTCACCGATCGAGATTCAGCACCACACTAATCCACTGCACAATTAGAAATCGACTGAATCGCTAGCCGAAGCATAAGTCTTCAGCAGCGTCGATCGGCTCCATCAACTTCGGCCCTTCGTTGCGGACGTTGCCCACGGCTGTCCCGATGCTCGCTTGTTGGCCTCATCCTGAGCGGGCCACCGTCGCTGCGGTGAACCCACCTGTGTCGGGCAACACGCTTCAAACGGCTGCCGCACGAGCAGGCCATCCGACGGGGCGGGCCAAGTCTCGGATACCGCGACTAGTACCCGAGCACGCGCCTGCGGAAGTCGGGGAAAGGACCCGCGAAGGTTTTAGCGGTCTGGAAAACTATGTGCCTGCTTTGGTCGATTGCCTTAATTCCATCGGGCAAATCCTTGCTCTTTTCCCACCCCCAGATATGCGCTTCCGGGAAAAGCCTCCGCACATGGCTCAATTGGCTGCCATCGGGATCCTGTGAAGGCGAGTACATCAGAGGCCCGTGCGGATAATCACCCATTAACCTGCGTATCCAAGAAGTCTCAGCAGGCGGGTCGTCTGGTGGCAACAGCCCAACACCTCGCAGACTGTAATCGAAGTCTTTGAAGTGCGATGTAAAATCGCTCCGCTCACGCACTAAGCGATATGTGTTGCCAAGCCAGATAATCACAATAGCCAACGTCGTCACCGCGATGAACAACGTCCGCAAGCTGTACGCGAACCAGTGGCGTTTAGTGGTGGTGTTCATGTAATCGATTGGGTGGTCAGTGAATCCCAATATATTGCCCATCGACTTGCGCCTCTGGGAACAGGCACTGAATGCGCTGCACTTCAGGATGAGAGTAGAACCACATGGCTGGATCGTCTGGGTTTTCCGGTACGTTCATCGTAAATTCCCGGACGTTACGCTCTCCAAACAGCCAGAGCAGGCCCGGCGCATGAAAGCTGACAATCGTACCATCTTCTTTTTCGTAGCGTTCAGCCGGGTCATTGTAGGTTTGACTGTATTTGTCCATCGCCTCACGTCGCTGCCGAATCCAATTCAACTGATAAATAAACCATCCGACAGCCAACCCAAACACCGTCACCACCACGAACAACGTCCGCAGCGAGTAGGCGAACCAGCGGCGTTTAGGGGTGGTGGTCATTGCGAAATGCCCGATGAGCGATTGGCGGACGGTCAAGGGGAGACCGCAATTATGGTGAAGGCTCTGGCAGAAGCCGGTGGAATGTGTTCATCCCATCTCATGGGCATAATTGTAGCCTCAGGAAAGAGCCGTTTTGCCTGTTGAAAGTCTGGCTGCGACCGTAGTATTTCCCGGTGCGTAAATTCTATGTTCCCATCCTGCCGCAAGCTGACTTTAATGTCCCGTGTTGGAATCGTTACAAGTAGGTCTCCCACGGGTTGCTCGCCGAATATCCAAAGTAATCCTGGTGCGGCATGATCCGACGACTCCATTTGGTTTCTCCACCAATTGACGTTGCGGTCTCTCATTGCAACAGGCCATGCGGCCTCCTGCCGCAACTTTTCTTGCGCTAAGAATTCGTGCCGCTCTCGAATCCAATTCAACTCATAGCCCAGCCAAACCCCAAAAACCGTCACCACCACGAACAACGTCCGTAGCGAATATGCGAACCAGCGGCGTTTCGGGGCGGTGGTCATGGGTCTGAGAGCTTGCGGTCTAACTCCGCCTTCTTTTTGTAGAGGGCCTCAAAATCCGGCATGCTGGTCCCTTGCCGCCGCATCAGCTTTCGCATGAACACAACGAGCGGCGATGCCTCACGTGCTCGCCTGGCCTCGCTGACGATCTCGTCGGTCATTTGCTCGACCCCCGGTCGAAGCTTGTCGAATT
The DNA here is from genome assembly GCA_003153375.1 of Planctomycetaceae bacterium. Taxonomy (GTDB): domain Bacteria; phylum Planctomycetota; class Planctomycetia; order Pirellulales; family PALSA-1355; genus PALSA-1355. The sequence goes on along the minus strand of PLYM01000209.1, from coordinate 10,749 downwards.
GCTCACGCTCATCTGCTGACAGCGGGCGGCCAAGTTCCTCCTCAATACCTAGAAGTATCGATTCCCATTTTATATCGTCCCAGCGGCGTTTGGGGGTGGCGGTCATGGGCGTTTGGCAAGTCTCTAACATTCGGGAGGCCATGGCTTGCTTCGAGACACGATGGCTTCCGGGAACAAACGAGAATAATCCTGACAGTCGTCGTCGGAAAATGCGTTTCCGTCCAGTTGGATTGAGTCGACGGGCAATGCGCCGAGGAACCTCCATGCGAATGGCAATCGATTGCGCGCGGCTATCTTCCATACCTCACCGTCTGCGTCATCCCAAGCAGCCGCTAGACTCGTGATACGGCTGATGCCGTTTGCTTTCAAAAGCTGGACTGCAATTCGGTTGTGCTCACGTACTTGATGCAGATTCCACCCCAGCCAGCACGCGAACGCCGTCACCACCACGAACAGCGTTCGCAACGAAAATCGCGGCCAGCGGCGTTTCGGGGCGGTGGTCATTGGGCGTTTAGTCTCGTTCAAGTCGGTAATCGATCACGCGCCCGTCCGGGCCTAACTGAATGACCAGCCATTCGGAGTCGATGCTAACGTAACTACGCTCCATGCCGAGCCGATAGACCATATCCCAGTCTCGAAAGTATTCGGGCGGAGGCGGCTCGCCCAGCAATTCCACTACCGCGGATCGTGTTAGCCCCCGAAGCTCACCCCTTGCGATCAGCCCGTCCGCCATCGCAAGGCGGACTCCTTCTTTGATGCTCTTTGGATCACGCCACAGTTCACCGTCGAAAATTTCCGCTTGTTGTCGTGACCGTTCACAATAGAAGTCCCACACTCCGGCAATTGCGAACGCGGACGCAATAAGAATCGCTGTTGACAGGCCGAGCCAAATCCAGCGGCGTTTAGGGGTGGTGGTCATGGGTCGCGACTGAGGTTTCGGTCGCTAGGTTGCGAGGGTAATTCGATCAAGTCGGATTCAGGGAACGCGGCTTTCACGCGGTCTCGTTCATCCGCGCTGACGATCTGAGGAAGCAAGACTGATTCGACAGCGTAGTCCCCGAGCGACTTTCGGACGATGGAAAGCGACACGAAGGGTCGAAGTGTGACATCGCAGTTTATTCGCGTGCCATCCCTGCGCTGCCGCATAGGGTAGACATCTCCGCCTTGCGACTGGAGCCAATTGCGCACGCTCCGACACTCATGGACTAAATTCGCTTCCACTCCCACCCAGCAAACAAAGACGGCGCCGCCGAAGATGCACAGTGTCAGCAATGAGAACCGAAGCCAGCGACGTTTAGGCGAAGTAGTCATCGTGGCTTGCGCCTTTCGCGCGGCTGGGCAGCAACTTCCTTCTCCAATTGCTCATGTTGCTCTAGCGTTCTCGCACCGGACAAATTGATAAACTTACTTGCCGGGCGATAGCTCAGACGTGCGGTTTCGCGAGCATATTCAACCTTGCCCGCGAGCCCAATCAGTAAACACGCCACCGTCACCACCACGAACAGCGTCCGCAGAGTGAATCTCGGCCAGCGGCGTTTAGGGGTGGTGGTCATTGGTGTCGAGCGCCAGCGGTCGGTAGGTCACTTTGTGGGATTGAAGAAAGCTTGGGCGCGTCTGAATTGAACACCATAGACCTTCCGACGAGAATCGACATAGTCAAAGCCGTCGTTTTCCTGATCATTGGTGGCCGAAATGCATTGAATCTCATAACTAGGCGAGACCCGCCATCGCATGGTTACGTCGTGGCCTGCTTCGTAATAGTAGAAATTGCCTATCCGACTGTCTTTAATCCCTAGAGCATCAAAGACCTTCCCACGCGGCATCGAAGTGCCAATGGGCACAACAAGAAAGACGCTGCCCTGAGAATCGAATCCATCAGGGGTCTCAATGGCGTGATTTGCAATTGCTGCCTCAATCTCGGCATCCGTGTAGGGCCGAGACCGGTAGAAACTTGCTCCCAGACAAAGCGCCGCCACTGTCACGACCACAAATAGCGTCCGTAGCGAGAATCGCAACCAGCGGCGTTTTGGGGTGGTGGTCATGGGTCAACTAGGCGCGCCTAGTGATAATGCGGGGCATCACTCGCAATGACTTGGGCCTCCGGAAACAATTCTCGAAGCGACGATTCATATGGATACTTTTTCACTAGTTGGCCTTCTCGGTCAAATCGCGCGCTCGGCAATACGATGTGGTCGACCGTCATATCTCCTAGCAACTGCCTCACTCGCGAGGTTCTCCCGACAAGTCCGTCCGGCGTGTCGAGATGATAAACGGGAGGCCCAAAAAATGGCCGCTCACCGAACGTACAGATAGAACCGCCGTCGCGTTGCAATTGGTGGATTGCGCGCTCACGCTGCTTCACGATACTCCACTGCTAAGAAATCCATGCCGCCCCGACCCCAAACACCGTCACCACCACGAACAACGTCCGCAAAGTAAAGCGAGGCCAGCGGCGATTAGGGGTGGCGGTCATTGGGCGGGTCGCCAAGGTATTCTTTCCACTTCGCCAAGGCGAAGTTCGACGGGCGTGGCCTTACCGAAAATGTGTATCTCTGCGGATACCTTTTTAGCGCCTTGATCGACGACTGTAACGACTGCCTCGAAACCCTCGAAGGTTCCGGCAGTAATCCGAATGCGATTGCCGCGTCGAAGGCCGTCCGACTGGTCTTGCTCGCCCATTGCCGTATTCTACCAACGTCCCGCACCAGCCGCCCACAGCTTGCGTGCCGTTCGTCCGGGCAGCCTTCCCAGCCGGCTAGGTGCAACGCCTGGTCGCGCCCATGCTGTTTGGGGCTCGGACGGCGTCTACGCGTCGTGACAAAGATGCTCGAATGCCTTTGCAAGCACGACAAACCGAGCGCGAAGATCGCCATAGATTCTGGCGTCAACGCCAAACTTGATCCAGTGATCGAGAATGTATCGACAAACCTCAGCTAGGGGCTCCGCGACGAGCAGCAGTTCTTGTCGATAATGCTCAAACCAAAACTCAAAGAGCCCAGCAAGGCAATTGACGGCATCGCCATTGGCAGAAGCGGAATCGCTGTGGATGTAATTGATGGCCGCATGAACGTAGTACGTAAATGCACGAGGGCCCATCCACATTAGGTCTTCCTGGTAATAGAGGAAATTCTCGCGGAGCAAGCCCTCGGCTTCGTCAAGATTCTTGCCCAGAAAATGTTTGCAGGCTTCGCGCTCGTCCAGTGAATCAAAAACATTGATGTCGCCTCGGCCCGGAATCGGCGAAGGCTTCTTTGGGGCTTCGCTCATAGGTAGATCTCAGGCGTAGTGGCACGCCGGCTCGGCTTCCTCAGGTCCCCTTTCAAACTGGGCGTGTGGATTTCCCCAGGTGACACTCTCTGCAACTCCGATGCAGCAAGAATCATCCTGACTGCCGGCCGCGATTCCGTCAGGACTTGTCAGGTTGACATTTATATATGGCGTGGCGGCGCGCAATGAGGCTGCCCCGAGCCGATCCGGTAACGGATTGAACCGACGGCGTTCCGTGAACGAAGGCCGGGAGGAGCTCGACGTGATCTCATGCATGGATGCGCTCACGAACCGCGGTGGTGATGGACCTGAAGGACTACGAACGGGCCTTCGTCTGGATCGGGGATCGCTTCATCCGACTCATGCCCGCCGAGTTGTATGCCTACGCGGGCGGCACTCCTTGCCGTGAAGCTCAAGGTGGCCAAGTTCCCGATTGAGGAGGACGTCGTGGCGGGCTGCCGAGGTCTTGCCTGCGCGTGCTCAGGTTCGGGGCATGGTGCTATTTGCCGTGAGTAGCGCCGGCCACTCTGACCGCTCTTCCGTTTTCAAAAACGACATGGCGGAACGAGGTGAGATCCGTGCTAGCACTCTTTCGCCTTCCCAAATACCCTAGTCTCCCTAGCGGCCTGCTAAGCGACCCAAGGTAGGTGCTAGCAGGGCCAGCACTCTCCATCGGCGGCGTCCTGGCGGCTGTAGGCTTCCACGGGATCCACTGGATCTCACTCTCGCACAATGCCAGGCCCAATTAGTCCAGCCTCTCAGGCTCGCTAGCGGGACGCTGGGAGCTCTGGGGGATGCTAGCATCGATCGAGCCGAAATCAACGACGCGGCATCCAAGCAGCGGGCCCGACACTGCTCAATATATGCTGGTCCGATCGGGCGTCGCGGCGGTGCTAGCATGGCACGCAGCGTCCGAGATATTCGGAGCTACGACCTCGGCGCATCCGCAGCCATTCAGGAACAATGAACGGCAATGCTATCACTGGGGTCCCGAGCCCCCGATATGGGCGCTGCTGGCGATGGCTTCGCGGCCCAACACGCACGAGAGAGCGGGCCCCCGAGAGGCTACTCGCGCGTGAAGGTCGCCTCAGCATTGCCGTCGTCGCCAGCCGCAAACAAGCAAGCCGATGAAACCGAGAGCGGCGAGCATGACGCTGGAGGGCTCGGGAAGGGGGCTAAGAAGAAATGCTTCGGTCTGTCCGCTTGCGTTTGTGCCCCAACCCACGATCTGTCCTTTGTCGTTGATGGCTTGTGCTGTTTCCAACGTCCAGCCCAGATGCGGGTCAATGAGGCTGTTCAGGTCGGTCATTGTCCCGTTGCTGTAGAGAAAGGCGTGATCGGCACCGCCCGGCGTATATGCGTCACCTACTACCTGGCCCGCGGTATTGATGCCGTAAGCCCAACTGTTTGAGCCACCGAGGGTTTCCAGATCCGTCATCGTCCCGTTCCTGTTGAGCAAAGCGTGCCAAACCGTGTCGGAGAGATAGTGACCGCCCACCTCTTGCCCGCTGGCATTGATCATCTGGAATCCACCGGACAAACCGAAGATCTGCGTCGTTCCATTGCTAATGAGGAATGGTTGCTCGCCAGTGATCCCCGTCTGATACGTGTATCCTACGACCTGTCCGTTGCCGTTTATGCTGAGAGGATACGTATTGCTGCCGACTGGAAAGGTGCCCAAGTTGTTCTCCACGCCATTGCTGTAGAGAAAAGGCTGAGTGGCAGTGCTGCTGTTGGAATACCACCCGACAACTTGCCCACTGGCGTTGATGCCCTGTGCTCCGCCGGTAAGAGAACTTGGGCTCAGGTTCGTCATCGCCCCATTGCTGTAGAGAAAGCCGTGCGTCGTGTTTCCGACGCTGTCAGCCCAGCCCACGACCTGCCCGCTGTCATTGATCCCGAGGGCAAAACTGGAACTGCCGCCAAGCGTACCAAGGTCGGTCGCCGTTCCGTTGCCGTACAAGAAGGCGTGGCCAACGGCGTTTTGCCCCACCACTTGCCCGCTGGCGTTGATGCCGTAGGCAATCCCTCCTCCCAGGTCCGTGACAAGAAACTCCCCGCGAACGGTTGAGGGGATGACCCAGATCGCGGTCACGGCGACCAATGCGGCGACCAACAATGTTCTGGATTTCACTAGCGTTCTCCCCGAGGCGGTGCTTGGCGAACATGGAACCGCCAGGGCGACAAGAAGACCGAGGCGTAAAACGCCGACGGCATTCCACACGTTGGACAACGTACCCGCAGCGGCAATCAACTCCACTTATAGTCTGTAGTCTTATAGTCGTCCAGGTTTTACCTTGGCTTCGTGAGCCAGGATTCCCGGATAAAAGCCGAATTCGGTAACGCAATGCGGAAGTACCGCCATGCTGCCGGCATTTCTCAGGAGGCGCTTGCCAACTTGGCTGGCATCCATCGCACCTACGTTGGCGATGTGGAACGGGGCGAGCGAAATCTCAGCCTGCTCAACATGGTCCGGCTTTCTGCTGCTCTAGGCGTTCGACTGAGCCAAGTCATCCTGGAAATGGAACGCAAACTCGGCCATAAAGCTTGAGTGCGTTCGAGTCGGATCGACTCGCCGGTTAAAAGCGGGGTCTTTGAGGCCGTCGATCGTCGCACAAACTGCCTGCCCGACTTCGTGAGCAAGGTGCGGATTCGGTCCGCATCAGACAGTCCGTGCGACGATGGCGACAGTGGGTCAACGGTGGTCTCGGACTAGATGCCCCTAGTGGCTGCTGTGTCGGCATCGGCGGTCCCAAGTTTCGTTCGGAGATGGGGTGTTCGTTCAGGTAAACAGCATTTCGCCTTTCACCATGGAGCATGACCCAACTGCATGGCCCGATCATGGTCCATGTTTGCCTTGTCGAAGTCATTCTTTTTCGCGTAGGCAAGGCCGCGGGTGTAGTACGCATCCGCGTCGCGGGGGTTGAGCCGGATCGCCTCGGTGCAATCCGCAATCGCCTTATCGAAATCGTCTGTTAACGTGTAGGCGATTCCCCGGTTGAGGTACGCCTCCGCATCGTCTGGCTCAAGCCGAATGACGTCGGTGAAGTCGGCGATGGCCTTGTCGAAGTCGCCCTTGTCAGTGTAGACATAACCGCGGTTGAAGTACGCTTTCGAGAAATCGGGTGTGAGCCGAATGGCATCGGTATAGTCGGCGATGGCCTTATCGAAATTGTTGTTCTTCGCGTAGCCGACGCCCCGGTCGAAGTAGGCCTCCGCCTCATCAGGTTGGAGCCGAATTGCCTCGGTGCAATCCGCAATGGCCTCGTCGAAATCGTTTGTCATCAGGTGGGCGATTCCCCTGTTGATGTATGCCAACACGTCGTCGGGTTGGAGCCGAATTGCCTCGGTGTAATCCACGATGGCCTCGTCGAAGTCACTCTTTGCCGCGTAGGCCAAGCCGCGGTTGAAGTACGCGTCCGCGAAATCTGGTTTGAGCCGAATTGCCTCAGTAAACTCCGCGATTGCGCTGTCGAATTCGCCGCTGTTTGCATGAACGAAGCCGCTGTTGAGGTACGCCTCCGCGTCGCCGGGTTTGAACATGTCAAAATCCCTCCCTAAAAATAAATGACTTGGTAGAAAAGCCTAGCCAATCGCCGCTGCTACGATCTCCACAGGACCGAGGCCGCCTCCGTTTCGGGCAGCACGCCAACGGACTCATGATTGGCAAGATCGGAAGCACATCAGGTGGCTTGTCCGCTCAGCGCAGCTAACTAACAGTTAGCGCAGAATACAACTACTAGCCGCGACCCGGGGCATCGTAGCACCGGGTCGTTCTGCAGTTGGGGCTAACAGCCCGAGCTGCGGTAGGCAGACTCGCGTTAGTACGCGCGTGATGACCTCAGTCCGTTGAGGCCAGAATCGGAAAAGGTGTTATGCACATCAAACAGACTTTCCCGCAGACTCCGATATTATCTTATTTCTCAGCCGCGTCAAGCCTGCCCGAGCTCGCATCTAAAAATAATGACATCTGGCCGCGGGCTGAGAAACAGGCACACCACGTCCTCGCAGGGATCAAGAGCGAAAGTTGACTCCAGCGCATACTCTCTTTCATCCTACATCCTTGCTGCCTCAACTAGTCCTTTCCGCCGGCATCGTTTGCCTTCAGATGCAAAAACGTCGACTGCAGCAATTCGGCTGGCTCGACCCCATGAGTCCCGCCGGGAAAGGTGGTCTTAATTGCCGCCTCGAGCTTAGCTGCGGTCGTTGTAAGGCCAAGCGATTTTAGCCCGCAAAGGAGTTCCTGGTGTTGGCTGGTCGTAGCGGCGGCCTTGGTGGTCTTCGGCGCGGTTGGTCGATTCGTGGTTAGCGTCGTGACGGGGATTCGCGGAGCGTTGAACAAGCAGGGCTTGCCATTGACGCCACAATTTCGGCGCCGCACTTCGAGACATAAATTTTGCAACTCCTGGTCATAGAATGGACGTCGAGTTGCCACGTCATAAAGCGGGTAAGGGAACGTGGGACCAATTAATTGGTAGAATCTGGCTCGACCTAGGCCGACCATCTGGGCCATCTCACTGACAGCCACCGCAGCCTTAAGTTCAATAGGCATTGGACACAACTCCGACGAGAATTAGACATGAATTGGACAGCAATCGGACGCGTGAATACGACCCAACGCGGTGAGTTCCCGCCGCGATTGGGCGTTTTTGACGATCAAGCCTGCTCGAAGTAGAAAGGGCTCGATGACATCGCTAATCGTCCTGTCTGGATGCCCGATCATGGACGCGAGCACCTTCATTGGCTTGGCGCCGTCGACTAGCAACGACAGGTAGTGCTGTTCGCTCGGACCGAGCCCCAACTCGTCAATATTTTCCATCTGGCACGCTCGCTGGAAATGGGCAAAAGTCACGATGGTCTCGTCGCCGGCACGGCAGACCCGGTGGCACGCTGCCAGCAACCGCAGCGCCAGTCGCGGCGTGCCTCGCGCGCGCTTTGAGATAAGGCGCAATAATTGATCTTCGATTTCCCATCGCAAATTTGCCGCGCGACTTCGCAGGATCGTCGCCAATTCGTCGAAGCTATAAAATTCGAACCTCAAAACCAAACTCATCCGGTCGCGTAGCGGCTGCAAGAGGTCGAATTCATCCGTCGTGCTCAGCAGTAACGTGAAGTTTGCAATCGGCAGGGTCGTGACCGGTCCCGCGCCCTTGAGTGAAATCTTTTTCTGATCCAATGCGAGGTAAAGCGCCGTCTGAATTTTTCTCGTCAATTGATGTGCCTCATCGATGTGGACGACGCACTTGTCCGTGGCCCGCAAGAGCAAGTAGTTCAGGTCGGCGGTTGTTGTGAGGGATTGGCCGAGAACTTCATGGAAATCTGTCGCCATTTCGCAGCCAACGACGTGGGCGAGATCTGACTTGCCGAGGCCCGGTGCTCCCACCAAAAGGCAGGAAGCCATCGGCCGTTGATCTGCAAACGCTGCTTCGACGGCGACGCGCACCTGCTCGACAACGTTGCGTTGGCCGACGATGTGCGAGAGCGAGGTGGGCCGCTTTGTGGAAAAATCTTCGTGCAAATTTTGGCTCCTGGTGCTGGCGTAAGACTGGAGCAGGCGCAGCGTCGCTTCGACGCTGACTCCAGCCGAAATAAGACTGCCCTGACAGCACTGCCAACTAACAGTTGTGCAGAATACAACTCATTGGCCGCGATCCGGCGCATTGGAGCCCCGGCTCGGTTGCAGCTTGGAGCTAACAGCTCGAATCTGCGATAGTAGGGCCGCGTAAAAACGCGTGATTGCCTCAATCCGTCGAGGCCAGAATCGGAAAAGGTGTTATGCACATCAAACAGACTTTCCCGCAGACTCCGATATTATCTCATTTTTCCGTGGCGTCAAGCCTGCCCGAGCTCGCATCTAGAAATAATCATCGAAGACCGACGGGCTACGCCGGCTGACACGGCGGCAGCACGGATCTCCGTCAACCCCCTCGTGACCGACTCTATGTGCTTATCCGAGGCTGTAGCCATCAGAAGCCGTGCTTGTCCGCTCCCAGCACCGGTTTACAGACGAGGAGGTCGCCGAGCCTCTTGGCCCAGTGCAAGCACCCGATCAATGCCCCTTGAGCCGCGGCGGCAGGAACGGGACGCATGCCAAAGAAGCGAGGTCTTATCCATGAGCGGGTTTAACGGCCCAAAACTGTTTACAAGGTTTGCCCTGACGTGCATTGCCGGTGCCATGATTGCCCTGCCACAAGTGGGTTGGCTTGGGTTCGGTGCAGTGCTCGTCGGGCTCTATATCGTGTTCCCCTTCTTCACCGAGCTCGATCGTCGCACGTGACCATTTCACGAATTGTGGGGGCTGGTTCCCAACGGTCAGTCTGAAGGAAGTGGCGAGTCTTGACATCACTCCGTTTTCAAAAACACTCGCGAGTAGGGCGTGATGGCGGCCATCGTTGCAAACAAGTCTGGCGGCTACGTGCGAAGATTCCGAAGCTCACGACATGCAATAATGGGCAATCTGAATGGCATTGGTAAGTTCACTTGAACAAATCACCGCTTCTAGAGCATTTCAGTCGAAAACGACACGCACCACGGCCAAAACGACACCAAATTGAAACCAGCACGTGCCATTTCGGATCGTTTTGTGCTTAGGCTTTTTCAATTCGCAGCTGGTTGGCACCTTCGCTAGACCCTGAACTCAAGCCGCCATCTCCCTATGCAGATACGTTCCGACAGCGCGAGCCTCGGCCATAAGCGACCGTATCGCCTGTCACTGCAGCGGCTTAACAGCAAAACGACGGGACGCGCTATTCGGCGCCCAGATTTACCTGCTGTGTGTAGACAAGCGCGCCGGCGCCCGACACTAACGCCTCGCGTGCGTAGGCTTGAAGGACGCCGACGCATGCCTGGGTCTGTGGTGCTGGTAGGCCGTTTGCTCAAGCCGTGACGGGCTTCTAGGATCGGTCGAGAGGCAGCGTGACCGTGGAGTTGACCGGCTCCGGCTCAGCGGGATCACTCGCCAAGAGGGTGAAATACCGGGGCCTTGGTGAGGCTTCAGGGCCGGCAGCAGCTGGCGAACCGCGGGTCGACCTGGAAGTGCAGGATTGTCCGCTTGTGGCAGACCGGACGCGTGAGGGCCGGGCGTCGGCAGGAATCGAAGGGAGCAGAGCCGTCCCGCGGAAAACTCAGATCCTTGACGTTGATGTAGCCGAGGGCCCGAATTGCCCACAGCACCTTCTTTCTCCAGCCACGCGGCCAAGCGGCCTGGTCAGCTTCCCACCAGGCGTTCGCCAGCGCTTCAGTGGTGATCTGGACGTCATGATCGTCGCATTGCCGGCTGACGTCCTGAACGACTCCGGCCAATCGCGCGGCACCTTCTGCGATCTGCATCCAAGTGCGAGCGTCGGCAACATTGGCCCAGCGACGGCGATTCTCGTCGCTCAAGCGATTTCGGATCCGGCAAAACTGCCCGTGGTAATCTTCGAGCTGCCTTTGGTATCGCTCGCGCCCCTCTGTGTCGATGATCCAGCGCAGGAAGTCGCC
>PLYM01000055.1 GCA_003153375.1 Planctomycetaceae bacterium | reverse complement strand
TCGAACGAGCCGGCCGTCAACACGCCCGGCGAGCCATGAACATCGACCGTCGCGGCGCCCGAATCGATCGACGTGCCATCGCCCCAGTTGATGCTGTAGGTGAACGTCTCCACGGTGGGGCTGGGAATGTTCAACGGATTGTCAAAGCCAGGATCGGTGAACTGGCCAATGTTCGTCAGCGACAGTTGCGAGCCTTCGTTCACCGTCTGGATGGGCACGACCATGAGTGTCGGGGCCACGTTGTCAACGGTGACTGCGAACGTCTTGGTCGCCGAGCCACCGTCGTCGTCCGTCACCTTCACGGTGACCGTGTACAAACCGTTGTCGGCATAGATGTGCTGCCCGTCGAACGAGCCGGCCGTCAACACGCCCGGCGAGCCGTGGACGTCCACCGTCGCGGCGCCCGAGTCGATCGAATTGCCATCGCCCCAGTTAATCGTATAGGTGAACGTCTCAACGGTGGGGCCGGGAATGTTCAACGGATTGTCAAAGCCAGGATCGGTGAACTGGCCAATGTTCGTCAGCGTGAGCTGCGAGCCCTCGTTGACTGTCTGGTTGGGCACGACCGTGAGTGTCGGGGCCACGTTGTCAACGGTGACTGCGAACGTCTTGGTCGCCGAGCCACCATCGTCGTCCGTCACTTTCACCGTGACGGTATAGAGACCGTTGTCGGCGTAGATGTGCTGCCCGTCGAACGAACCGGCCGTCAACACGCCCGGCGAGCCATGCACATCGACCGTCGCGGCGCCGGAGTCCATCGACGTGCCATCGCCCCAGTTGATGGTGTAAGTGAAAGTCTCCACCGTGGAATTGGGGATATTTAGCGGATTGTCGAACCCTGGATCGGTGAACTGGCCGATGTTCGTCAGCGAAAGCTGCGAGCCCTCGTTGACGGTCTGATTCGGCACGACCGTGAGTGTCGGCGCGACGTTGTCAACGGTGACTGCGAAGGTCTTGGTCGCCGAGCCACCATCGTCGTCCGTCACTTTCACCGTGACGGCATAGAGACCGTTGTCGGCGTAGATGTGTTGCCCGTCGAACGAACCGGCGGTCAGCACGCCCGGCGAGCCGTGGACGTCCACGGTCGCTGCGCCGGAGTCAACCGACGTGCCGTCGCCCCAGTTGATCGCGTAGGTGAAAGTCTCCACCGTCGGGTTAGGAATGTTCTGCGGGTTGTCAAAGCCAGGATCGGTGAACTGGCCAATGTTCGTCAGCGAAAGCTGCGAGCCTTCGTTCACCGTCTGATTCGGCACGACCGTCAGCGTGGGGGCCACGTTGTCAACCGTGACCGCGAACGTCTTGGTATCCGAGCCGCCGTCATCGTCCGCAACGGTGACCGTCACGGTGTAGACGCCGTTGTCAGCGTAAATGTGTTGTCCGTCGAACGAACCGGCGGTCAACACCCCCGGACCGCCGGGCGTGTCGATCGTCGGTGAGCCCGAGTCGACCGGCGTGCCATCCCCCCAATTGATCGCGTAGGCAAACGTCTCGCTCGTCTCGCCACCCACGTTCAAGGGGTTGTTAAAACCGGGATCGGTGAACTGACCGACGTTCGTGATCGACAGCTGCGCTCCCTCGTTCACCGTTTGATTCGGCGCAACAGTCAACGTCGGCGCGACGTTGTTCACGGTCACCGTCAGCGTAGCGCTCGACAACCCGCCGTCGTCGTCGCTCACCGTGACCGTGACGGTATAGATGCCGTTGTCAGCATAGATATGTTGGCCGTCGAACGAACCGGCGGTTAGCACCCCCGGACCACCGGGCGTGTCAATCGTCGGCGAGCCCGAATCGACCAGAGTGCCGTCGCCCCAGTCGATCGCATAGGCAAACGTCTCGCTGGTTTCGCCACCCACGTTCAATGGGTTGTCGAAACCCGGATCGGTGAACTGACCGATGCTCGTGATCGATAGTTGCGACCCCTCGTTGACAGTCTGATCGGGCGCCGCAACGACCGTGGGCGCGACGTTGGCCACCGTCACGTCGAGCGTGCCAACGGCAGAGTTGCCGTGTTGGTCGCTGATCGTGACGTTGACCGTATAATCGCCGTTGTCGGCGTAGATGTGTTGGCCGTCGAACGACCCCATGGTCGGCGACTCGGACGAACCCGGGGAGTCGATCGTGGCCGATCCGGAATCGACCGGCCGGCCATCTCCCCAGTCGATGCTGTAGGTGAAGGTATCGGAAACGCTGCTCGAGTCGAACTCCGTGAATTGACCGATGTCGGTAATCGAGAGCTGCGCCCCCTCGTCGACCGACTGGTCGCCAGCCACCCCAAGCACCAGCGAGTCTTGGGACAATTGAGGTTGGTTCACTTGAACCTGTGCCGCCGCCGAGTTTCCACCGCCAGACGGGGAAGTCGAGCGGCCCGTCGCTAGTTGGGCGGAGTCGACCTTCGCGGCACCTTGCCGAGCGATTGCCGCCTGGCTCTGCCCCGTGGCGTCGGCTTTGGTGGCGTCCCCCTTCGAGACATCACCCTTGTAAGTGCCCGACGAATCGCTGCTAGCAAGTGCGGCCGGCTCGCGGCCCAGAGCGACCGCCGCGGCAAGACTTCCCATGCCCGTGGCGGCCATGGGGCCGACCGTTAACACCCGGCGCTCTTCCAGCCGGCGTGAAAAGAGTTGCGGCGTCAGCTCTTCGCGCCCGCGACTTTGCCGTGGAATGCGCCAGCTCTTACGGAATTTGTGCCAAATTCCAGCGAGTTGCCACGGCCGTCGCATTTGAAGAATCCTCGCGCAGTTCCGTTGCCGACCGCCTCCCTCGTGGGTTCGAACTGATGCGGATCCATTATTCCTAGCCGAGTCCCAGGGTGTCAAACTGGCGGTGGCGTTTTGCTGGGCACCTCGCTGTCTGCCTTCTCGACGCCCCACTCGGGGGCTCGGCGGCTGCCAAACTCAGTCCAAGTCATCAAACGCATCGATTATGCGGAAAATGATCAAGATGCCGGTTAGGCAACGTCGAAGAGGGAGAGTAAGGGGGAAAAGATGGCATGAGGCGCTTCGCCGCACTAATCGCTGTATTTGCCTGCTGGGCCGCGTCCGGTTGCGCGACGAGAATGTTTGGCCCTACGGATCTGGGCCAACAATACTCGCCGTCGAACCGCTGGGTCGCTGCGTCCAACGCCCCCGCCCAGCGCTCTGGCCGGACCAGGCAACGGACCATCGCGCGAAACGCCCCGGTTCGCGAGATGAGTGAAGAGGCTCAAGCGTCGGCGGATGCCGCCGGCGCGACTCGAGGTGCCTCGAGCGCGACGCTAGCGGGCTACGCGGAGGAAATCGCGACGCCTGGCTCAAACGCCTTGGACAGCGTGACGAAGGCCGACGACATCAGCGATCCCGACGGCCTCACCCGACGAGTTGCCGACGTCCCGCTCGACATTCGCCCACCCGAGGGAGATTTGCCCCCGGATCTGGCCGCTCAGGCGTTCCGCGACGAGCAACCCGTCGTCGAGCCCCGCACCGAGACGGTTGTGGCCTGGACTCCCTGGACAATCTGCTTCCGACCGCTGTATTTCGAGGAGATCGGGCTGGAGCGTTACGGCTGCTCGGCCGGCGCGGCCCAGTCTTCGATTTCCGCCGCTCGCTTCTTTTTTGGCGTAGGCCTGCTGCCCTACAAGACGATCTCTCGCCTCCCACGCTCGTGCGTTTGCTCCAACGGGTTCAGCCGCTGCGGCGACGCCCCGCCGCCCGGCTACGAAGATTGTAGCTTCCACATCGAAGGCGCCGCCTTCGAGGCGGCAACCTTGGCCGCGATCGTCTTGAGTCTTCCTTGATCGCTGGCTCAGCGACTGAAGGCCTGCCGCACGAACCGGGCGCATTGTGCCGCGATCGATTGAGACGCCACGGCAATTTTTGCCCGGCCATGAACCCGTGCGAGCAGATAGGGTGGCTCCTCGTCGAATTGCACGCGCACCTGATACCAGGTATTGAGCGGATGCGCCGTTCCCCGTTGGTCGGTGCGGGCGGGAACGTCGCGGGCCGCCGCCAACTCGCGCGGCATGACCTTCAAATCCACCTTGGCGATTTCCACGACCCGCCCCTCGAGAACCTCGCCGGGCCGGTGATCGAGCACCATCCGCACCGGTTGGCCGTTGGCGACCAACTCGATGTCCGACTGCTCGACGTGCAACACCGCTTCGAAGCGCCCAGGCTGACCGACCAGGCATAGCAAGGTGCCGCGTTCGAGATAGGTGCCCAGATTGCGATCGATCATCGGCACGTCAGACCACGTGTTGAGCGTATCGCCGCTGACGGGCGACCGTGGACGATTCGGGGGCGGCAACACGGTGCCCGCGATCGGAGCGACAATCGACAGCCGGGTCGCATCACGCTCGACCTGTGAGAGCCGCTCGACGATGTCGGCCAACTCGGCCTTCGCGGCCGGAAGCTGCGCGCCGTCGGACACGCCTTGCAGCCGCTGAGCTTCCAGATTGTCGAGATAAAGTTGCTGACGGTCTCGCTCCGAGGTCAGTCGGGCCACGTCGAGCCGCACCGTGGGATTGTCGAGCCGCGCCAACAGCTGGCCCAGTTGAACCGTCTGGCCCACCTTGGCCGCTTCGACAAGCGTGCCGGGCACGGGCACATAGATCCGTTCCGCGCCACGGTATTCGACCACCAACGGCGCCGAAACCCGCATCGGCATCTTCACCAGCACGATCACCAGCAAGCCGGCCACCAGCAACCCCAGCGATACCGTGGCGCGCGACCTGACAATCTGTTGCCCCCGCGACTGGCGCACCAGTTCGACCACGCCCGAGACGGCAGGCCAGACGATCGCCACGACCGTCAGGCACGCCAACAGCGCCACCACGGGCTCGAGATGGTAGGGACGCGCCATCTCCCGCAACCCCCAGAAGATCGCGATCACGACCACCCAACGGTAGACCATCGAGGCAATCGCGTAGATCCACAGCAAGCGCCCGCGCCCCGGTGGCACGAGACGGTCGTTGGGCACGACGATCCCCAAACACCACCGCGCTAGCGAGCGTCGCACCGCGTCCGTAGCTTGCGCGCTCAGGTTGGGTATCTCGACTAGGTCGGAAAAAATGTAGTAGCCGTCATAGCGCAACAAGGGATTGCCGTTAAAGAGCACCGTACCCAGCGAGCAGACGACCATCACATTGAGGCACAGCGAATTGAACAACCCTGGCGCGCTCCACCACCACAGAAACGTGGCGATCGTGGCCAGCATCAGCTCGACGTACATGCCGGCCGCGGCAACCGAGATTCGCTGCCACTTGCTCTTCAGCATCCAGGAATCGGAAACATTGCAATACAAGCACGGCACGAACACCAGCAGCATGACGCCGATCTCGTGACAGTCGCCGCCAAATCGACGGCAGGCCAAGGCGTGCCCCAGCTCGTGCAGCATCTTGGTCACCGCCATCGTCAGAATCAGCCACGGCAGGTTCGACGCCGCCACGATCGCCCGAAACTCGGGAATCCGGCCGCGCAATATCTCAAACTGTACGGTCACCAGCAGCAGCGCCGCGCAGGCCAGCAACAGCCAACTGGTCACGCACCAGCGCGAAAACAGCCAACCGCATTTCGGAGCCAGCCAATCCAGCAGACGTTGCGGGTTCGCGCCGCGAAAGCGAACCGCCAACGGACCGAGCAGCGCCTGGTATTGCGCTCGTCGGCGCCGTTGGCTTCGCTGCGTGAGCATTTGTTGGCCCTGGCCGCTCCCTTCCGAGAGCACCAGGCCGTCGCGATGCAGCGCGGCCAGAAAACCGTGCAGCGTGAACTCATCGAGCACCCGCGGGGCAAACGATCGAGCGAAGCGAGCTTGGATTTCACGCATGCTCGTGCGCCCGTCGAGCATCGTCAAGATGGTGTACTCTTCGTGGCGCAGGTGGAAATACTGCAGCGTCACCGGATCCTTGATGGCCCAGAAGCGCTCGCCACCATGACGCTGTGCGCTGACAACCAGGTCGGAGCGCATGCGCAGGCCAATCGGCCGGCCGGTCACCGTGACGTTGTCGACAAGTGTCATGCCATTACCGATCGCGCTTCGCGACGCTCGCGCCGTCGATCACCATCGACCCGTGCAGCCCCGGCTGCAGCCGCAGGTCCGTGTTCTCGATTTCGGCCCAAATTCTGACCTGGCCATTCACCGGATCGATCTCGGGGCTGACGAACACAACCTTGCCGGCGAAAGTCGCCGACGATTGATCGCTCAATTGCACGGTCAGCTTGACCGGGCGGCCGTTGACGTCGGTCGGTAACGAGCGGGCGTTGACCAGCCCCTCGGCGCGCAGCCGGTCGAGTCGCAACATCCTCAAGATCGTCTGCCCGGGCTGCACCCACTCTCCTGGATGCCGTTGCACCTCGGCCACGAATCCGGCCAAGGGGGCCGTCACGCGACGCTGTGCAATGTTGTAGTCGGCCAGCCGCACGTCGTTTTCCTTCGATTCGCGCGTGGTTTGTGTCAGTTCGAATTCAAGCTGGGCTTCTTCGACATCGAGTCCGCCCCGATCAACGAGCAAACGAAGCTGGTCCAACTCCGATTGCGTGACGCTTTGTGGCAGCCGCTTTTCGGAATCGACCGCGCGGCGGAGATCCGCCTCGGCCACTTCCAAGGACTTTCTGGCGTAGCGAACCCTGACGTCGCTTTCCGCCGCTCGGCGAGCCGCGATCAGCTCCAGTTCGGCGCGACGCTTCTCAATCTTTGCATCGCCGTCCTCGATCTGCGCCAATCGCGCGCCGACGGCGACGATCTCACCTTCGTGAACCGTCACATTCGCCAAGACGCCGGCTTCCCGCGCCGGAACGTCAACCTGTTCGAGCAGCTTGATCAGCACCGACGAGACCTCGATCTCTTCGGCACGGCCGGACGAAGCGGCGAGCACCGCCGCGGCCAACAGCAACAAACACTTGTGATTCATGGCTTGCTTACCACCACCAATGAGATTGAACGGCTTCGAACAAATCGTGCAGCCAGACATAACCGATCGCGCGACGTCCGCAGTGAATCCGGGCGATCACCGTCGCGCCGGGACGCAGGCCCGCCACTTCGTTGCGATCGAAAGCGACTGTCACCGGCACCGTCGGAATGGACTCCTCGTCCATCTCGGTAGAGAGTGCCATCTCGACGATTTTCCCTTGATAGACCGTGCCCGGCTCGGACGTCAGCGCGAAGGACACGTCCAGCTCGTTGCCGAGCTGCTTGCGGGCCTCGAGAATGTGGCCGGCTCGATAATCGGGCACGTGCAGGTCCAATTCCCAGGGACCCTCGAGATCGGCCACCGTCAATAATGCTTGTCCACGCTGGACGGGGCGGGCCTCGAGCAACTCCTTGAGGTTCCAGGTCAGCGCCTGCCCGTCGAGCGAACTGCGCACGGTCAATTCACTGCGCTGATGCTCCAGAATCGTGCGCTGCTCGCGAAGGCCTTCGAGCAGCTTCTTCAATTCTTCTTCGTCAGCGGTCAGTTGATGCACGTTGCGCCGCGCGTCGGGCGCGGCCCGTGCGTTGGTCAGCCGCTCGGCTTGAACCGCGGCCAGTTTTTTCTCCGCGGTCTGAAGCTCGCCGACGACCCGGCTCAATTCCAGATCGAGTTGCGGCTTGCGCAGCACGACCAGCGGTTCGCCCTCCCGCGTGGCGCGCCCGTGATCGGCCAGCAGTTCGCTCACCACGCCGTCGTCCGAGGCAAACACGTCGCGACGGCGCTCGGGCTGTAGCTCACCCCGCACTTCAACGTCGAAATCCGCCGGAATGAGCGCCAGGCCGGCCACGATCACCGCAGCAGCCAATAGCGCCAAGACCGTGCGCGGTAGTTGGCTCTCCTCTACGAGCCAGCGAGATTTCTCCAGAGATCGGCCAACCGACGACAGCGGTAATTGCGTATGAGCGCGGGCATTAGCCAGCGCCACCGCGGCGTGCCGGGCCATCGCCGTGGCCCGCGAGCGCAACTCGGCATCGTTGGCCGACGCCTGAAACTGTTCGATCACGATCACACCCAGCGCATCGCCTGCACCGTGGCCCTCGCCGGCGCGGGGCTCGGCCACGGGCACGACCAACAGCACCCGGCAGTGGCTTTCATCGACATAATCGTGCAACGCGCCTTCGACTTCCGTGGGCAAATCGGCCACGCCGTCGCTGTACCAGAGTGGATCGCCGGTCGCCGCCGCACTGCTCGCCAATCGCTCGAGCCGGCGCACCAATGGTGCCCGCCGCTCCAGCAGATCGACTCCGCTGATCGCCAGGCTGCGAAATGTCGCGCCGCGTCGCATCAGGACGCTCACCCGGTCGCAGCCCAATAGCTGCCGCCCCTCGTTGGCGATCGTGTAGGCGGTGCGGTTTAGATCGAGACTCTCATGCACGCGCAGCGCGAATCGCTCGCCCTTTCGCCAGGCCTCTTCGTGGCCGTGAAATTCCGCCAACTCGCGGTGGCGGTCGAAATCGGCGATCAATTCAACCAGCGCCGCTAACAGCCGTAGATAATCGTGAATCTCGGACGCTGGCACCTGGCCGCGGCGAAAGAACTCGACGACGCCTTGCTTCCGCGCACCCGGCACGAACGGGCAGAGAATCAGCGTGCAATCGGTCGGATTGTCGGCTAGGCCAGGCGCTTGCTTTCTAGCGGGTGTCACCACCCGGGGCTCACCGGCGGCCAGCACTTCCTCGACCAAGGGCCCATGGCTCAGTGGCAGGTCGCCGGCGGCTTCCCTTGGCGTGCCATCGAGGTGAAGTTGGCATTCGAGACGCAACTCTCCTGGCCGCGGTGCAATCCACAGCGCTGCGCCAGCAACGCCCGCCGCCGGGACGATCCGATCGAAGAGCAGGCGGAAGAAGTCGGCCTCCGAGATGGTCGAGCGAGCGGCCGCGGCAATCTCGTCGAGCCGATCCTCAATCTCGCGCCAGTCGGGCGATGCGGGATCCGAGGGGACTGGGGAAGAGTGAGAGCTCATAAGCTTCGAGTATAGTCGAGGATCTGCAAAAAGCCGATGAAGTGGGCGGTTTCATCGGCCACACACGGCGTCATGAAATGGGAAGAATTTGCCGGTTACAGTGAGATTTAGGATGGAATCGGCTGGGAGACTGCCGATCAATGGGCCTGTGTAGCAAAGCGCCCCGTGCGCGGACGCTAGCGGCCGCCTTGGCTGCTAGCAACGCAGCTCAACGGTCCACTACCAGTCAACAGTTTTCGCTCGCAGTCGATGATCCATCCGAAGCCCTTCTTGCTGCTGCTGTTGGCGGCGCCGGTCCTATTGTCCGGTTGCTTCGTGGTGCATCCACCCTGCGTGCAACCCGACGACATCGAGCACTGCCGCACGCTGGCACTGCCCCCCATGGCCTCCGACTGCGCCACCACCGAGTGCCGGGCTCCCCTGACGACCGAAGCACCGCTGCTGGTCGACGCGACCAAGCCGCCGCCGGCCTGGGATCTGAAGCTCGACGACGTGATTCGGCTCGGGCTGGAGAACTCGAAGGTGCTGCGCGATATCGGAGGCAGCGTCTTGCGCACTCCAGCGCTGGCGCAAACGGTCCACGATCCTGCCATCCAGGCCACCGACCCGCGCTTTGGCATGGAGGGCGCGCTGGCGGCCTTCGACGCCCAGGTTACGACGAAGCTGGTCTCGCAACATAACGATCGCGCGTACAACAACCTCTTCTTGGGCGGCGGCGCGTTTTTGTTCCAGCAGGATCTGGACAACTTCGACACCGACATTACGAAGCGCACTGCCACCGGTGCCACGTTTTCGTTGCGACATCACGTCGACTACGACGCCAACAACGCTCCGGCCAACCACTTTCCCAGCGCGTGGAATACGAACTACGAAGCCTACGCCCGCCAGCCCTTGTTGCAAGGGGCCGGCGTCGACTTCAATCGCATCGCCGGGCCCAACGGATCTCCCGGCCAGATCAACGGCGTCGTCATCGCGCGCATCAACAACACGGCGAGCACCGCCGAGTTCGAAATCGCCTTGCGTGACTTGCTGAGCAATCTCGAGAATGCCTATTGGGATCTGTATTACGCCTATCGCGAATTGGACGCCAAGATCGCGGCCCGCGATGCCGCCTTGAGCACCTGGCGTTTCATCCACGCCAACGTGCAGGAAGGGCGTGGCTATACGAAGCTGCAGGAAGTGCAAGCACTCGAACAGTATTACCGCTTCCAGGAAGACGTGATCGACGCCCTGGGCGGTCGCAACGTCGACCGCACCAGAACCAACAACGGCAGCAACGGCGGCACGTTTCGCGGCGTCGGAGGTTTGCACGCGGCCGAGCGGCGGCTGCGAATGTGGATGTCGGTGCCGATCAACGACGGCAAGCTCATTCGCCCGACCGACGAGCCGCCCAAGGTCAAAATCGTCTACGATTGGAGCGAGCTGACGTGCGAAGCGCTCACGCGACGTCCCGAGTTGCGCCGTCAGCGGGCACAGGTCGAGCGGGCCGAGGCCGAATTGGTTGCCAACAAGAACTTCCTGCTGCCGCAGTTGGACCTCATCGGCCGCTATCGCCTCCGCGGCTTCGGCCAGGACTGGATGGGCGCCCGCGATCCGTCGGACCCGTACGCCAACGCCTTGTCTAACCTGACCTCCGGTCAATTCCAAGAGTGGGAAATGGGGTTCGAGTACTCGATGCCGCTCGGCTTTCGCCGCGGTTACGCCGCCGTGCGCAATGCCCAGCTGCGGATCGCCCGCGAGCGGGTCATTCTGGAAGACCAGGAGCGGCAAGTGATTCATGATCTCTCGGCGGCCTACGCCGACACGCAGCGCGCGTACATGTTGATGGAGCTGGCCTACAACCGCCTGGTCGCCTGCCAGGACCAGTCGCGCCGGGCCTACGATTCGTTCTTCAAGTTGGGCGGCAAGGTGTCGCTCGAACTGGTTCTCGACGCCCGTATCCGCCTGGCCGAAGCCGAAACCGGCTACCACCGGGCGCGCATCGAGTACGCCGTGGCGCTAAAAAACGTTCATTTCGAAAACGGCTCGCTCTTGGAACACGATGGTGCGGTCGTGGCCGACGCGCCCCGATACGCCCCGGATCGCTCCGCCGCGATGTCGCTACGGGTCGGCGCCGATGATTCGGCGCGAATGAATTATGTGATGTCCGAACCCATCCGTCGTCCGACCGGCGAGATCGCCACGCCGCCCGCAGGACTCGAGCCGCCGCGTGGCTTCGCGGGTGAGCAGATCGACACGCAAGTCGTTCCGGCGCAATTCCAGTCGGCGGTGCCCCAACCGATGCCGCCGCAGCAAGAGCTTCCGCCGCCGCACACCGACGCCGCGATCGATGCAACAGGGGCCGGTCGCGCGGACCGTCGCTAACGTCAGCGGCAAATCTGTTGGCGCTAAAACGCCGACGCACGCATCGATCGGCCGCGGCGGCGACATCTTCGCCACGTGGCCAGCGACGCGCCGACAACCAGCAGCGCCGCCGTCGACGGTTCGGGCACGACGGTCGGCACCACTTCGAGCGTATAGGTGCCCACTTCAGAGTGCTGGCCAGTAAAGCCGGTGTCGGGGGCGCCCGTGACGCCGATCAGCACCCTCCCTAGCGCATCGGCTTGGCCCGTCAGGGTCGCCGTGGGATCGTTCGGATTGCTCTTAACGACCAGCACGTTCGAGCTGTTGAACAAGCCGATCATGGCCGAGAACGTCGACGCGTCGATTTTGGCCGTGAACGACTGGAAGGGACTCAGCCCGCTGAACACGTAGAAATCGCGCGAGTCGCCGGTGCCCGGGCCGATGACGTTGTTCAACGTGACGTTGACCGTGCCGCCAACGCGGCGCGGATCCGAACTGGGGTCGAGCCAAATGTTGTCGATCATGCCCGCGACGACATTTTCAAAGGCCGGTGCGATCGATTGAATGAGATTGTGCTGAGCGTCGAAGATGTCGAACTGATACGAGTAACTGCCCGACTGAGTCTGCTCGCCGGTAAAGTTGGTGTCGG
This sequence comes from Planctomycetaceae bacterium, assembly GCA_003153375.1. Classification (GTDB taxonomy): domain Bacteria; phylum Planctomycetota; class Planctomycetia; order Pirellulales; family PALSA-1355; genus PALSA-1355. The sequence goes on along the minus strand of PLYM01000055.1, from coordinate 4,262 downwards.
GCGCGCCGCTGACGCGAAAATACGCCGAGCCGTTGGACCGCAGCGCAATGCCAGTCAGCTCGCTCGCCTGACCGTTGCCCAATACGCTGCCGGTGGTGTTGCTGGCCAACAATGTTTGATAGCGAGGATCGCTGTACTCGCCCAGAATCGTCGCCGGACGCCCCACATCTCCATTCAGGTTGTCGCTGACAATCAGTTGTCCGCTGGTCAGGTGCAGGGCTGTCGCCGGAGTGTTGTTGGCCGTGGCCAGCGGGCCGGCCTGAGCCGTCGCCAGCGCGCACAGCGACACCGTGCCGATCGCGCTCGTCCGCAGAATATAGAACCACAGATTGTTGGACCACGAGGTCATGCGAATCTTTCCCACGACGAAAACGAGCCAAGACGGAAACGACGCCTGCGCTTGCGGCGTGGTGCACGCGCAAGAACGGAAATCGAACGGAACGGAACTGGAGAGAGAGCCGCGAAGCGGAAGCTGCATACAACTCGCGGGTCAAGGCGTTTGCCCAGCGAGGACGCAGGCTCTCAAAGAGAACTCATTAGCAAGTCGAATCGAAAGATAGACGACGAAACCAGCCGGGCGCGATCCACAGACCCGCCACGTGACCACGAATCTACGCTCTCGCCGAGATGATGTCAAGAAAATTGATGCCCATTCCATTTGTCTGATTGGCTGCACGCCTGCCGCGAAGTTGGCGTGGGTTTGCCTAGGATTTGGGCAGGCAAAAAACAGCTCTCACGGAACACGTGCGAAAACGCCGGAGTCTGTGAGCCGCAAGAGCCGACCAGCCATCGCTGGCACGAGAAATGCTCTCGGGACCGCGGGTGGTTACGCCCCTAGCGCGGCGACTATCGGCGTCGAGTCACCCCTCGAGAAATGAGTTCACGATGATCCCCCGCGTTACCCTGCACCTGCTCGATTCGGCCAAAGGACACCCGCTTCAGACCTGGTCGTTCGAAAACCGGGACTCGATCACCTTGGGCCGAGCGTCGGAGAACGACGTCGTCCTGGCCGACCCTTACGTCTCTCGCTCACACGCTTGCCTGAAGTTCGAACAGGGCGAGTGGCGGTTGGTCTCGCTCAGCTCGCGGATGATCGAGCTGGAAGGCCAGGTTTGGAACGAAGTTCCCCTGGCCCCAGGCGCCGTGTTCCGGCTCGGGCCCACGGGCTGCTTTCTGCGGTTTGGCCGACCGCAAGACCAGGCGGCCAACAACGCCACGATGTCGTTCGACGCGACCTTGATGCCCGTTTTCAAGCTCGATCGCGACAAGATGCAACGCGACGTCGGTCAGATCGCCGAGGGAGAATACTTCCAACAGCTTAAGAACGCCCGGCGACAGCTTCGCGAGCAGCGGCAGGCGGAGCGGCAGCCCGAGCGATAGCGAACTTCTTGAATGGCGCCCGAGCGCCAGCGAATCCGTCCCCGGAGCCCTTTCGTGTCCAAAATCATCGCGATCCATTCCTTTCGCGGCGGCACCGGAAAGTCGAACATCAGCGCCAACCTGGCGGCGCTCGTGGCCGCCTCGGGGCACCGGGTGGGCATCATCGACACCGACATTCAATCGCCGGGGGTCCATGTCATCTTCGCTTTCAATCAAGACGACATGAAATATGCCCTGAACGATTTTCTCTGGGGCAACTGCCAAATCGAAGAGGCCGCCTACGACGTCACCGCGACCACGCGTGGCATCGCGCAGCCGGACGGCGATTCGGGGCGACTCTACCTGATCCCCTCGAGCGTCAAGACCGGCGAGATCGCCCGCGTGCTGCGCGACGGCTATGACGTCGGACTGCTCAACGACGGAATCCAGCGACTGGTGCGCGAATTGAAGCTGGACTATCTGGTCATCGACACGCACCCTGGGGTCAACGAGGAAACGCTGCTATCGATTGCCATCTGCGATCGGTTCCTGCTCATCATGCGCCCCGACAACCAGGATTTTCAGGGCACGGCCGTGACCGTCGAGCTGGCTCGCCGGTTGGAAGTGCAAGACATGCAGTTGATCGTCAACAAGGTGCCGCAGGGCATGGAGCGCGAGATGCTCAAGGGGCAGATCGAATCGATCTATCAAGTGCCCGTCATCGGCATGTTGCCGCTGAATTCCGAAATGGCGGGCCTGGGCAGCCGCGAACTGTTCACGGCCCACTATCCCGACCACCCCATCTCCCGCGAGCTCCAAACCATCGCCCGCCGAGTCATGGCCTGAGCCTCCGGCCGCGGGCCGGCCGTGCTCCTTACCGCTCACGCAGCCCCTTATCGAGACCCAGACCGTGCCGACCGACGCCCACACCAATCATCTCGATGCGCTGGTTACGAAGCTCAAGAGCGCGGCCGCGCCCTTTCGTAGCACGCTCAACGACTTGCACGCCCGCTACAAGGACGTCAACGACGGCAAGGTGGCCGACTATATTCCCGAGCTCGCCAAGTCCGATCCCAAATGGTTCGGCATCAGCGTGGTCAGCGTAGACGGCCAGGTCGTCGAAGTCGGCGACTTCCAACAGTTGTTCAGCATCCAATCGGTCTCCAAGCCATTCGTCTTTGGGCAGGCGCTCGAGGATCACGGTCGCGCGGAGGTGTTGGCCAAGGTCAGCGTCGAGCCCACCGGCGAGGCGTTCAATTCGATCGTGCTCGACGAAACGACGAATCGCCCCTTCAATCCACTGGTCAACGCCGGCGCCATCGCCACGGCCGACCTGATCGACGGCCGGGATTTTTCCGAACGGATCTCGCGGCTGCTGGCCGTGTTCAGCCGCTACATCGGCCGCCCGGTTTACGTCGACAACTCGATCTTCATGTCCGAGCGCACCACGGGCCACCGCAATCGTGCGATCGGCCACCTGATGCTCAACTTCGGCATGATTCGCGATCGGGTGGAAGAGACGCTCGAGCTCTATTTCCAACAATGCTCGCTGCTGGTCAACTGCCACGACCTGGCAGTCATGGGCGCGACGCTGGCCAACCGCGGCACGAATCCGATCACCGGCGAGCGCGCCATCAAGGCTGAGTACGTCAAGGACGTGCTCTCGATCATGCTCTCCTGCGGCATGTACGACTATGCCGGCGAATGGGCCTATCGAGTCGGGCTGCCGGCCAAGAGCGGCGTGGGCGGGGGCATCGTGGCGGTCGTGCCCGGCCAGTTTGGCATCGGCATTTTTTCACCGCCCCTGGACGCCAAGGGGAACAGCGTCCGCGGCGTGCAGGTCTGTCACGAACTGTCCGAGCGCTTTGGCCTGCACGCCTTTGAGGCCGGCTATACGGGCCCCAGCATGAAAGAACAGTTTCGCCCCCACGGCGACGCCCACAAATAGCCTGCGAGCCCGTGACCCTCCCGGCCTTCCTGTCTCGTTCCGTGGCCCTGAGCCAGGTATTGAATCGTTCCGCGGCTCCCGATCGCCACGGTCGGGCTCAAGACTCCGGCTCAAGCAGGCCGATCTCCCGGTGGTGCTTCTCCAGGGCGTGGGGCCTTGTCGTGGCTGAAGAAGCGGTGCTAGTCCCTGTCTTTTTGCACCAGTGGCCGTCCGCCCGCTGGAAGCGAGGGAACCCATCAACACGGGTTTTCATCTTGCGAGATTTTGCCGACTCCTTTAAATTCGCCGGCATGTGCTGTCTCCGGCACGCTGCCTTGAGGGGGTCGAGAAAGCTAACCAGGTGCCAGTCGCCTTGCTAGCATGCTGCTCGAACCCATCAAGAACCGCGTCAACCATCGGAAAACAGGGCATCAATGGCGCCGTAGCCAAGTGGCTAAGGCAGCGGATTGCAAATCCGCCATCGTGGGTTCGACTCCCACCGGCGCCTCTGTCGTTTGCCATCGCGTCGTGTCACATAACTTCGCAGGATAGCTCTACTTGCGCCAACGCTGTCGGATGCTTGCCGGCCGTCATCAGCGCTTCGTGCCAGCACGAGTTCGCACCGCAGGGCACCGTTTCGCGCCCCAACTGCTGTATCGGCTGCTGCACGCTCTGGGTCGATTGCTGAATCGTCCGTGCCCGTCGCACGCAACGCGACGGCTTCGCTAGCCCGAGCGTGGACGGTCGACAACGAGCTCAAGGCACACTTCAACGTGTGCCATCAATCGTGCGAGCAGCGATCGACCATAATCGCCGTGCCACAAAGCGGCCAAATTCCCGCCGACTTTAGCCAAAGCCCCACGGGCCCCCACGTTGGCAAGGAACAACTGCCGCGTGGCATCTCGGTTGGCCACCGACTATCTTGAAACTACAAACGTCGCGCATCCCCTCATACCAATCCCAACATTTAACTGCG
>PLYM01000282.1 GCA_003153375.1 Planctomycetaceae bacterium | reverse complement strand
GCACTATTCGGGCGCCGTTCACAGCTGAGGGGCTCGATGCGATGAACTGGCTTTAGCGATGAACCGCTGAGGCGCCGGGACGTTCAAATTTGCTCCAATAGAACGTCTTGCATATCGAGCGAGACACCTTGTTGAAGCATAGCGACCCAGACCACCAGTCTGGATTGATTGCCACGCTTGATTACCGTCCCTTCGAGTCCCTGTAACCCACCAGCACGAACTCGAGCCCGCAGGCTCGATTGGGGCCGCATCTCGGCCACGAGAGGTTCCCCTGTGCCGATCAGCCTTTGAATATTGCGCAGGTCGACTTCGATTTGCGATTGATCTTCGATGGGCAGGACCTGAACCACTCGCTTGGTCATGAGTGCCCGGGCACGGTCTTCCGGGGCTGCAAAAACAAACAGGTAGCCCGGCAACAAGGGCACATACGACTGGGCGGGTCTGCCGTGGACCATCACCTGACTGGCGACCAACGGCAAATAGAAATGAATCTGCCGCTGGAACAAATCACGAGCCAAGCTTTTTTCTTGCCGTGCTCGGGTATAAAACAGCCACCAACTGCGCGCGCCCGCCGCATTGGAATCAGCACGGCCGAGTTTCAGCAAGTCGCTCGGATAGATGTTGGGTTCGGCAGCCAAAATCGGCATAATAGGCTCCGCGGATCCTCAAATTGCGCGGCGAGGCGGGGCTCTTGGGGCACTCAACTGTTTTTCGTGCTTCCACACGACTTGGCTTTGACGCTAGGAAGATAAGTGCAGGGCGAACGGCTGTTGAGCGAGGCGTCTCCTGAATGAACGACCGGCCCGGCAAATGCAGGTTCACCAAGTCCGATTCGTCGTCTTCGGCGGCGGAAATCGAACTCAAACGCCGCAACCGGTAAGCACAACCAAATTGGCTGAGGACGTTCCCTGGCCAAGTCTTTGCGTTGGGGTAGCGGCTTTTACCTTGTGCGTTTTACTATCATAGGTCGCTCAACTTTGGATCCTGACAAGAAATCAACGCCAGACGAGGGGATCCTCGAGCGTATCGTGCGGTTGGCGATGCTGCTGCCAGTCGTTGTCGGTCAAATGATGGGTAGAATCTGGTGACCGGAAAAAGCCGGCCCCAGCGGGAAAGGCCGCGTACTACAAGCGCCGCCTGCAGCTTTTCGGAGGATGCTGCCAGCCACGCCAATCAAGAAACCGGGGAGGCCGGGGGAGAATTACGGAGAAAAATCGGCTGCGCGCGAGACGCGGGGCGAGGAGTCGTTGTTACAATCTTGGCTATTACGAATCTGGATCGGCTGCAGGCTCAGTCCCTAGAGGAAAATGTCGGATGACGGTCACAACGTACTTGATTCCAAGCTTTGGCTGTCTGGACGACCTGGAGCGTCTCAGGGCCCGAATTCGAACCGGCCTGCCGCGCGTTGCGGTCGTGGCCCTCGTGATGCTAAGCGGTGCGCAAACGGCGTTCTCGCAAAAGCCGCCCGCCAACAACTCGCGCGACGAAGCTGGCGTAACGCAAGCCGCCAAGGGATACCTGGCCGCCTTGGAGCGTGGCGACGCCAAGGCGATCGCCGATTTTTGGACGCCGGAGGGGTCCTATATCGACGAAACAGGCCAGGCTTCCAAGGTCCGGGAATTGGTCGCAAAGATCGCTGCCAACAAAGGCGCGAGTCGTCCGCGCGCCAAAGTGGGCAACGTCAACCTGCGATTTATTGCCGCCGACGTGGCGATCGAGGAAGGTGATTGCGAAATTGCTTCGGCCATCGGTCCGTCGTCACTCACAGGTCGATTTTCAGCCCTTTGGGTCCGCCAAAACGGCAAGTGGAAACTCGATCAACTGCACGAGTGGCGCTCCGCGCGGGGGTCGGCGAACCAGCACCTCGCACCGCTCGAGCCCTTCGTCGGTCAGTGGTCCGGGAAGACTGACAATCTTTCCCTGAACGTTGTTACCCGATGGACATCGGGAAAGGCATTTCTGCACCGCGAGTTATCGATTTCGATCGACGGCAAGGAGACGTTCAGCGCCACGCAAGAGATCGGCTGGGACCTGGACTCGCAACAGATCAGATCCTGGATCTTCAATAGTGACGGCAGCCACGGCGAAGCGGTCTGGAGCCTGGAAGGAAACGTCTGGCTGGCGACGACAACACGTCTGTTGCCGAACGGGGATACGGCAACGTCAACCTACGCGTACAAGTTCGCCAATCGGGATACGCTAATCGTACGATCGATCGGCACTGGCACGGATGGCGAATCGAGTCCGGGTTTTGAAATCAAACTGTCGCGTGTGCCGGCTAAGAACTAGTCTCTCTGCCCTAACTTCAAAATTGCCCGCGGCAATAGTCCCTACTTGCGCAACTCCTCAACATCAGCTCAAGTGATCCCATGTTGCATTTCCAAAACCTGCGATGGGTGGCGTCGACGATCGTGGTATTCTGCTGGCTCGGCCAATTGGCAGCGGCACAGCAGCCCCCTTCGGGCGCCGCCGCACCCGAGAAAACCTCGGCCGAAGCTGACAAAAAGGGGGCCATTTTCGCGAGCCAGGATTGGCGAGAGCTCAAAAGCGAATTTCACCAGTGGCTTGGGGAGCAAGTTGTTCTCACGCCGCCGCAAGTCGAGCAATTTAAAGTCAAGCTCGACCAGGAGGTCAAAACCATGTCGGCCGCCGAGTTGCAGCAGTTTATTGACCAATGGAATGCAAAACTGAAAGTCCTGCTCGGCAAAGACGCCGAGGAGGCGCGCGAGTGGCTCGGCCAAAATCTGGTGGTAATGGCCGACGGTTATCGAAAGAAGTTTCTTGAGGAATTAGGCCTGACCAACATTGCGGACATGACTGCCGCGCAAATCGAGCAAAAGATTATCGAGATCCGCGCGAAGCGGATGTCGATGCGGAGCCAGCGAGCGTTCTTTGACGCCACTCGCCAGCAAGAGGTTAAGTACGCGCATACGGTCCATGCCGAGTGGCGGGCCGAGGCCCAGCAGGCCGCCAAGGACTTCGGCAAAGAGGCACAATTTGATGACTACCAGAGTCAGTACAGCCCGCGACCTCGGGACAATTATCCACAGCGCTATCGGCCTGCCTCCGGCGGACCGTTTGGCGGTTACGGTTGGGGTTTCGTGTGGTAGCGAAAGCGGATTCTTCGTCAGCCTGATGCCTGCAGGCAGAGCGGCCATTGGGCGACTTAATGCGGCGCGAAGGGCTCTGGCTCATCGCACCTGACCGCTCTTGGCGACACAGCGCCAGCAGGCTACCCAAGTTGCTGGAAATCATCGAGCTTTCGGGCTCTTTGGTCACCATCGACGCGATGGGTTGTCAGACGGAGATTGCCGAGAAGATCCTGGCCGCCGCCAGCGACGACTGGCTAGCGGTCAAAGGCCATCAGCCCAGGCTGCACCAAGGGATCTTGAAGTTCTTTGACGATCACCTGGACGGCGACTTCGCCCAAGTGAACGTGCGCCGTCACGAGACGAAAGAGAAAGGCCACGGCCGCGAGAAGACCCGACATTACTTTGTCTGCCCCGTGCCAAACGATTTGCCGGACCGGGCTCGTTGGTCCGGACTGCAAGCCCTCGGCATCGTGATCAGCAGTACCCAGCGTGGCGGCACGGACTGCGGCGACGTGCGTTACCATATCCTCAGCCAGTATCTGGCCGGAAAACGTTTCGCCGCCGCGGTCCGCGGCCACTGGGCGATCGAAAACCGACTGCACTGGCAACTCGACGTCACGTTTCAAGAAGACCCGTGCCGTCTTCGCTAGGGCCACGCCGACGCCAACTTCAGCATCCTCCGCCGAGCCGCCTTGGCACAGTTAAAGAACGAGAGCACCGCGAAGGTCGGCATCCAGAACAAACGGCTGGTCACCGGCTGGAACGAAACCTTCCTCAAACAACTCCTGCTCGGAACATGACTGATCGTGAAATCGCCCTGCGCCGCTGCTATTCGCCGATCCCAGACGGCATTGGTCGAGATAACGCGTTTGCACGTTTGCGCGGCAAATGAATCGCAGGGAAGCCACGGTCTGGCCGACACGCTGAACCGCTGCCGCCTGCGCCTGCCTGCGAGCGCGTGCGCCTTGGGCTACCTGACAGTCAACGATGTGTTTTCGGCACGTCCCTCATCAACGGTCGAGGGCGCGATCGATAGAATGGCACATCGGCGCTGTCAGCAAGATCTAATGCTGACCGTCCATTCTTGACGTAGATATGCCACAACGAGTCGGTCGCGGCCAATGCTGGTTCAGCAATTGCAAACACTCTGCAGCCTTTTCCAGTCGGCCCCTCAACGCGGTGGGCAGGTGAGACCACTCTCGCACCGAACCGACTGACGAGGCTCCCTTCGTGAGCGCATCGTCATATGCCGTCAGGATAGCGGCAAACTGATCAAGTTCCGACTCACCGTATGGCTCGTTCATTACTGTCTGCGCCTCGCCTCCAGATCAGCACTTTTAGCTCAGCGTGGCGAGGGACGAGTCCTGGAGGGAGTTTTTCGAGAAGCCTTCGTCTAAACACTGTAAGCACGCGTACCCAACGAAGCGGACGAAGAATCGGGAACAATTTAGCCCCAAGGGGGGTTGCGGACCCAGGCGCCCTACGTTGGCAGCACGACTGCGGCGAAGCAGAACCTCCGGACGGAAGCAAGTGCCTAAGTCGTGCCTGGGGCAGCTCTTTTGCCCATTTTTGGTCTATTCTTAGTCTTTTCTGTCAGGTATCGCCGTCCGGAGGCCTAAGGGACTGCAAAGGGAACGATTGCGGCCCTTGGGCGACGCCCAACCGTAAGCCGCATGCCTGCAGCCAATTTAGTTAATAGGAGGCCTCAATATGCTACGTCAAATTTCCGTGTACGCAGTCCTCGCTGTTGCCATCGTGCTGGCCAGCGGCGGGCCTCATGCGATGGCCTCGGTCAATCTAGCCGTTTCGGGTTTTGTTTCCGGGGACACGGTCACGGCAACCTTGACGGCGGGCCAGTCTTTAATGGGAGATACCAGCACCACCCTTTCGCTCACCACACCCGGCTATTCTACGGAGACCTGGAATTCAAGTCAGGGTGGCTTGCTTGGCTGGACGCAAGTGTCCGTGAATGGTTTCGGCCCTGTGCAAGATCCCTCCTTTGCTCCTAATACAGGCCACTACCTTGCCTTCAACACCGCCTGCGTTGAGGTTGTTCAAAACGTCTACTGGGACTCGAAAGCAACTTGGACGATCCAGTCCCTGGCAAGTGCGCCTGAGCCGAACAATATCAACGGCTTGTCTGGTGGGATGGGGTCGACCGCGGCTGACTTGATCCAGCAGCTCTACAACAATTACGCCTCGAATTTCGCGACCGCGTCTCCCGGCGGCGCCAGCTTGTTCGCTGGCGCCTTTCAGATGGCGATTTGGAAAATCGAGTATGACTCCACGAAAGTAGACACCGGTGGCAATGTCGTTCCAAATCAGAGTCCGGGAAGCTTCGATTTCAACACTGGCCGCTTGACAGCAACGGCAGGGACGGACGAGACCAAGTTAGCGACGGCAATGCTCAACGGGGGAACGTTCGGATCAATGCCTTACTCCCGGCTAACGGGAGCAACGGGCGATCAGTCTGCTAATCCTACTGTGTATGCTTTGGTGAGCACCACAGGGGGGGACGGCAACAATGGCTTCCAGGATCAGGCAATCGCGTTTGTTACTCTGGGTAATACTGCTGTTTCCGCATCCGTAGTGCCCGAACCAGCGAGCCTCGTCATTTGGTCGCTTCTGGCCGGTGGTAGTGCGAGTCTGGCCGTGGCCCGAAAGAGGCGTCAAGGGTCAGGTCCCCGCTGGTCACGTGAAAACCGCGAGGCCATCTTGGCGGCGGTTATCGGAAAGGATGTTACGAATAGCTGAGACGTGTCGTAGCCGTGGCAATCGCTTGTATCTTTTGTTGGCTTGCCGATTTCCCTTGTCAGTTTTCGCGGTTGGTGACCTAGAGATTGTGAACGAACGCATCGCCCCAAACAAGCACAGACGCTTGGAAGAATAGGGATTTAATCATGAAGTGGATTCTTTTTACATTGGCGGTATTGCCTGTGCTGGTAGGATTATGCACCTTGGGAACGCCTCTCTCTGCGTCTGCCGCCCTGATTGTTAACGGCAGTTTTGAGACGGGGACTTTTACTGGCAGCTCCTCAGGATACGAAAGCCTTGGCAATACCGTTGGCACTGGCAGTACGGCCATCACTGGCTGGACTGTGACCGCGGGCAACATCGACTGGATTAAAACTTATTGGCAGGCTGCTGACGGGCACATGAGTCTGGACATGGATGGAACCAATCCAGGTACCATTCAGCAAACGGGTATTGTAACCGTGATTGGTCAACAGTACCAGGTGACCTTCTCTTTGTCGGGAAACCCAGACGGTCCTCCCCTCACGAAGGCCCTGCACGTCGATGCGAGCGTGGGCGCGGTATCACAAGGGTTCAATTATACGATCGGTAACAACACCAAAGGTAATATGCAATGGCAGACTGAGACATTGCTATTTACGGCTAACCAAACCTCCACGACATTGACGTTCACGAGCGGCGACAATGGCTCACCGTATGGGCCGGCTCTGGACAATGTCAGCATTACGACTGCGGGCGGCGTTGTTTCCGTTGTTCCCGAGCCCTCGATGTTTGTCATCTGGTCCCTGATCGGAGTCGTCGTTGGCACCGCCAGTATTTGGCGACGGAAGTGGCTGGCCTAGTAGCGGAATCTCTCTCGACGATTTTTCTGGCCGTCCTTCGGGGCGGCCTTTTTTTATTGTGCCTCAGGCATGACGGTCAGCCTCATTGCCTAGCGCGGCAACCAGCAATCGGAAGGGAAGCTGAACAAAAGCGATCTGGGAATTGACATGTCGGGTGGAGGTCGCGAAGCATGCCTTGACCAGAGGAACTCCCCGTGCGAATTTCGCACAACGCGGAGAGGTGGGCAGATTTTTGGCCCCTGGCCGGCCGTAGTGTCGAATGGAGAGGACCGGCCCGTTGTGAAGCTTTCGCATGCTTGGTGTTTGTTCGTGGAGCCCGCCGAAGATGCCGCCTTTGTTGTGGATTTCGATTGGCGAGACGACCGCCTTCCTCTACACAGTAACTGCTGTTGAATCGCCCTCACGGGCGAGTGTCGAAGCCTGCAAGGGGCCTTGATACCACTTTCACGGTGAGCGGCTCATGGCCAGGTCGAATTGGGAGCGCAGCTGGACCGAACGAGACGGTGGCTGGGGGTGACATTTTTTGAGCGGTCCAATTTTGATCTGCTCATTGCCACGTTTTGGCGAGGTTGACGCAAGCCCCGTGAGCGAACGAAACCGGTCGCATCGCTAAAGTTTTTTCGTCCTGTTTTCTTCTATTTTGTGCTTAATGATAGAGAGGGGAGATCGTAAATTTGGGCGGCTCGCCTCGGCCATTATCGGGACAATCGCCGCCGCATCCATCTGTCGATAACGCCTTGATATGTAAACGTTTGGGTCCTAAATAGGCCGGCACTTCAGTGCTCCTGCGCTCTGACGTAGGAACGAAGCCCCCCTGGCGCGAGTTAGCCAGCGGGGGTGCCTGGTCCTACGAAAGTCTTCGGTTTTTTGAATGCTTGGATTTTCGACGTTTTCGCGGTCGTTGACCACCGTTTTGTCGCCTGGAACGTCCTAGTCTCCTCTGCGGAAGGGGCCTACCGCTAAGGAACCGCCGTGATTCAATTCAAACCGTTCCCGAGCCGAGCGCCGGAACCCGGTACTACAGCACTGTCGGCAATCACGGCGTGGTGTTTGCTGGCGGCCACCCACCTGCGAAAACGAAACCGCTCAGGGCGGAGCTTGGAAGGCCTCTGCCCCCACAACAGCCAATTGCCTGCCTCGAAGTCAGAAACACCCCCTGGCTGTGTCTAGTGGCGGTCGGCCTGGGGTTGAGATCGCCTTGAGGAACGACACGTTGGGAAGCCACCGCAGGATTTCACAGTGGCATGGGCGCCGCGCTCTGCGAAACTCGTCCTGAGCCGCCGAGATCGAACTTTAAAAAACCTCGGCAAAGAAGACGTCCCCGCCATGATCCGGCATACCGCCAACCGTCGCTTTCTTCGCTGCCTGCCGGCGAGCAGGAAAACAGGACCAAGCAATGGTTTGCACCCCTTGGCGCCAGCACGCAGAACATTGTTGCGGCGTGAGTCAGAGCAGTTTGGGTCAGAAGTGTGTGGGTCCGAACAGCATGAGCCAAAACAGCCTGAACCAAAACAGCGTGAACCAAAACAGGGCGGTGGACCACCGTTGTCGCACCGGTTTGGCGGGCGATTCTTGCCGGCACGTCCGCTCAGCAGCCAAAAACTTGAGACTTGAAAGCTGCCTGCGCTAGGGAGATTTGAGTGGATACGCGTGCGGAAACTCTTGCGATTCGTAAAGGTCCCGGCCTGCCATCTGGGCGCGGCCGGCGAGCCGCCCGGAAGACTGCCAGGACGTTGCGATCGTTTGGGTCTGGCGGATTGCTCCGTGCGCATTTTACCTACGAAGTCCTGGAGGATCGGCAGTTGCTCTCGGTGGTGCCTGCCACGGAACCCGCCGCGGTTGCACTGGCCCGGACGGATCTAAAAGTAGTCTCGCCGCTGGGTGCAAGTCCTTTTGTGGGGGGCACCGTTTCAGCGACCGGATTGACGCCGGCCCAGGTTCTCAATGCGTATCGCATGAATCAGATCTCGTTTGACAACGGGACGATCGCTGGCGACGGTTCTGGTCAGACGATTGCCATCATCGACGCCTATGACGACCCGAACTTGGTGAGTAGCTCGAATCCGAATTTCAGCACGAGCGACTTGGCCAAGTTCGATGCGGCATTCAGTCTTCCCGCCCCCCCGAATTTTACGAAGGTCTCGCAAACGGGCAGCACTGACACCTCGTCCGTACCCGTCGATCCGACCGGCGGTTGGGAGTTAGAAGAGTCGCTCGACGTCGAGTGGGTGCACGCCCTGGCGCCCAAGGCCAGCATCATCTTGGTCGAGGCGAACTCCACCGGTTTTAGCGATCTCATCTCGAACTTGGGCCAGACAGCCGGTGCCGTCCTCTGGGCCCGTAGCCAGCCTGGCGTTTCCGTGATCACGATGAGTTTCGGCGCTCCCGAATTTAGTTTCGAAACGTACTACGACTCCGTCTTCACGACCCCCGCGGGTCACGCCGGCGTGGCTTTCGTCAATTCCGCGGGCGACAGCGGCAGCCCCGCCAGCTATCCCGCGGTCTCGCCCAACGTGTTGACGGTGGGTGGCACGACCGTGACGTTGGATGGCACCAACCAAATCAGCACGGAATCGGCCTGGAACGACGCAATTGGCAGTACCGGCGGTGGCCTCAGCGCGTACGAAGGCCAACCCAGCTACCAACTCACTAGCGGCCTGGTCACCCAAAGCTCCACACAGCGGGCGGTTCCCGACGTGGCCTTCGCGTCTGACTTTAGAGTCAACAGCATGATCGCCGGCGTGGCCGTCTGCGACTCCTATACCTACGGCTCGACACCCTGGGTTCAGGTCGGGGGGACGAGTTTCAGCGCGCCGGCCTGGGGAGCGTTGGTCGCGATTGCCGATCAGGGCCGCCGCTTGGCCGGGCTGGGGACACTCGACTCGCCGACCTTGTTATCCAGCATCTATACGCTCCAGGTCAACGATTTCAACGACATCACGACCGGCGGCAACGGCACTTATAACGCCGCACTCGGCTATGATCTGGTGAGCGGCCGCGGGAGTCCGATCAGCGACCTGATCGTGTCGGGCTTGATCGGCTCGTCGTCCATTTCCGGAGACGTTTTTAGCGACACCAACGGCAACGGCAGCCTGGACGTCGGCGAGACGGGTCTGACGGGTTGGACCGTGTATCAGGACCTCAACAACAACGGCAGCTTCGACGCGCCGGTGGCCAATTCGTACAGTGGCCCGTCGCAGACGATCTCGACCAGTTCCACCGCGACTTCCAGCGTTACGGTTTCCGGGCTGACGACCGAGGTCCTGGACGTCAATGTCACGATGAACGTCAGCTTCTCGCATGACAGCAATCTCACCTTTACGCTCATCAGTCCCAACGGTACGCCGATCACGCTGGCCAGCGGCGTAGGCGGTGCCAATGGCAATTTTACGAGCACCACGTTCGACGACTCGGCTGCCATTGCGATTACCAATTCTGCGCTGGCCGTCGCGCCGTTTTCCGGCAGCTTTTTGCCAGCCGGCACGCTGACGCCCCTCAATGGCAGCATTCCCAACGGTAGCTGGACCCTGCAAGTCGCGAATAGTTCTGGCTCGTACAGCGGCACTCTCAACTCCTGGACGCTTTCGCTTTCGACCGGGGATCCGAGCACGACCAGCAGCGGCGCCAAAGGCGTTTATCAATTCACCAATTTACCGGCGGGCAGCTTTAAGATTGGCGAGATCCTGCAAGCTCCCTACGTGGAAACTTCACCGGGCGGGGGTTTTTACAATATCAACCTCGCCTCCAACTCCAATGTCGCCGCTGAGAATTTTGGCAACCTGCCGCCGACTCCGCCGGTGGTCGATCTCAACAACCCCTCAGCGGGGTACACCACGCTCTGGTCAACGTTCATTGGAGCGGTGAACGTTGCCAGCCCCACCCATGCCACAATCACCGATCCGTCTGCTACCAATCTGACAGGGATGACCTTGACCCTGGCCAACCCGCAGCCGGGAGACGTGTTGGTCGCCAACACCACGGGGACGAGCATCACGGCCAACTTCGCCGGCGGCGTGCTGACCCTGAATGGCAGCGACACGCTGGCCGACTATCAACAGGTATTGCGCACGGTTACGTATAACAACACCCTTTCAGGTCCAGGCATCGCTTCCGAACTGGTGAAGATTCTGGCCACCGCTAGCAATTCGCTGACGAGCAGCGAGGTGGATGCCACGATCAAAATTGACGCGGCCGCCCCGGTCGTCGACTTGAACGGTCCGGCGGCGGGGACCGGGAACACGAGCACCTGGACCAACACCGGCGCGGTGAATATCACCACGGCCAACGCCACGCTCACCGATGCCGATAGTGCCAACCTGACCCAGCTGACGGCCACGATCGTGAGCCCGGCCGCTGGCGATGTGCTGGCCGCCAATACCACGGGGACCAGCATCACAGCCACGTTCTCCGCCGGCGGGTTGACCCTCACGGGCAGCGATACCGTGGCCCACTATCAGCAGGTGCTCG
>PLYM01000024.1 GCA_003153375.1 Planctomycetaceae bacterium | reverse complement strand
ATGCGGGAATTGGCCAATACCCATGCACGCACGGCGATCGACATCCACGGCAAGCAGCAATTGCTCAAAACCGCGGTCGCTACCTGGGCCGCCGGAATTGGGGCCGCCGGGGCCTCGCTCGTGGGATTCTGTATATTGTCCGCCGACGAAGTGGTGATGCGATCCGGTTGCATGATGGGTTTTGTCGCCTCCAGCTATTGGATCTTCAAGGCGGTCATGGCCACGCGAGAATTGCTGGCGGCCACCACCGCCTCCAACGCCCTGCGAAACCTGCGGCGGGCCGCCATGGAAAAATCCGGCGAACGGAAGAAGCCGGCTTAAGGCCGGCGACGGCGCGCCGCGGCGTTCGTCCCGGCACCCTCAGAATCCTCGGGCCGCGCAAATGTCGTCGAAATCACGCAGGTGATAATCGATCGACACGTAATCAAGCACTTTGCACAGCGATCGAAGCGCCACGCCCATGCCGTCCGGCCCGCTGAATCCGCCATATTGGCCGCCCGCCTTGACGTGCGGCTCCAAATCCAAAAATACTCCAGGAATGCCGCGGCGGCGCAGCTTCTCATCGAGCTTCGGCAACATGCCGCGCAGCTCTCGAAGGATTGTTTCGTGGCCGCTGTCGCCCAATTCGGCAGGCACGAAGTGCTTGAGCGCCTCTTCGTCGATGTGGGTTTGCCGCCGGGCCGGCTCCGGATGCCGATAGTCTTTGATGTGCAACCAGCCCAGCGCCGGCTTCATCATCCGAAATTGCTCGAGCACTTCGCCCGCGCTAAAACCCTGGCACGTCAAGTTGCCGGCATCGAAGATCAACAGCAGGGCCGGGTTGTTCACCTGGCGGTGGATTTCCGCCAGCAGCTCGCCCGTCTGGCCCATCAGGTTGGCTTCCAGCTCCACGCCATACGTCAGATCGCTGCGCAAACAAGCTTCGGCAATTTGGCCGAGCTGGTCGACGACCTGCGGCAGATGGGCCCGCGGATCGGTTCCCCGGGGGTGATAAAATGAAAAGCCGCGAATGAGTTTGGTTTCGAAGGCGTGGGCCATCTCGCAGGCTTTTTTGACTTCCTTCTCCAGGTATTTTTTGAACGGCACGAAGACGTTCGAGGTGCCATCCTCGACGTCGAGCAATTTCACCTTGCCGATCGGCGAACCGATCGAGGCCACGTTCAGCCCATATTCGTCCTCCAAGTGGCGGAGCGTCTGGATTTCGCCCATGCTCAGCTTCATCACGTTCTTGATGCCCTCGCCGACATCGATGAAGCGCAAGCTGTAATACTGCAACCCCAGGGCGGCAAACGCGGCGAACTGCTGCACGGCCGTCTTTTGATTGGCCGCCTCATCGCCGAAACCGCTCAGCGTCACTTGGAAATTCTCAGACATTCGGCTTACCGTTGAAAGCGTGTGGATTGAAATGGGGCACAAGCGGTGATCCGATTGGCCTCTCAGTCAGCAGGAAAACAAGATCGCCATTGTCGAAGAGCATCGCCGGACTTACAAGGGGTCGGCTCCCGTGCGATGTTGTCCACCATTAGAAATGTCCCTATCGGCACCATTAGAAATGTCCCGTTGGTAAGGGTGTTTAGGTCTCGGAAAGAGTGTGGGGGGCGGCCAGCGAAGTGGAGGCGAGCGCCAGCGAGCCGGAACGGAGCTGGCCGCCCCCCACATCGCCGCTGGCTGCGGGGGCTGGAAGTGCCTTGCCACGCCACGCATGATTCGCGGCGGGACGCTGGCCTTGGTTCGATCGTGGTGGGCCTCGCTTGGCCTCGCCTGGCTTGCCTCGGGCCGGCGGCTGTGTGCGCGACGTTCCCCACGTCAATTCTCGCTCACCCAAGAAGGCTCGCACCCGGCCGTCGAGTTGTTCATAAACCAACACGGTTTGCTTCGGTTCGACTTCGCTCCCCGACGACAATTGCAGGAAGCCGTTGCGCCAACGTATCGTCCAATCGTTCTGCACCACGCGCTCTTCGCACACCGCCAAAATCCGCGCCAGGTCCTGCTGCGGATCCAGTGGTCGATGCACGTCGGTCGCTTGGCCTGGCGGCACCGTGAACTTCGCGTTAAACGGCGCCAGGAATTCTTCCTCCAGGTAGGCGTTCGCCGCGGCCAGATCGCCGATGCCTCGTTGCCGCAACGCCTTGACCAAACGATCCTGCAGGGTGCCATTCATCCGCTCCACGCGACCTTTCGCCTGCGGACTGCGAGCCAAGATCAATCGCACATCGAGCTCCTCCATCGCCCGCCCAAACTGCGTTTTCGGCTCCTTTCCCGCCAGAATCTCCGCCGACGTCGGCTCCCGGTCGCTACGGTAAATGCTGGCCCGATCCACGTACAACGCACGCGGCAAGCCGTGACGCACCGCATAGCCTTGGAAGACCTCGAACGCCGCCGCCAGCGTCTCTTCCTCGAAGAACCTCGCGTAGATTCGGCCCGTGGCATCGTCGATCATCACCATCAACACGGCCTCGGCTCGGCGGCCCTCGAACCAGTCGTGATGCGAACCGTCCATCTGCAGCAACTCCCCCTCGTGCTCGCGACGCGGCCGTCGCCGCCGATGCACTTTACGACGGCGGTGGCGGGCCCACAGCCCGGCTTCCAGCAGCCAACGCCGCAGTGTCTGAGCGGGGACCACTAGGCCCTCTGCCCCCAGACTCTCCGCTGCCAGCGTCGGGCCGTAATCTCCAAACTGCTCGACATAACGTGCCAGTACCTGCTCGCGAAAGGCCGCTGCGCCCAGCCGGTTAGACGGCCGCCCTCGCAGCCGATGCACCACCCCGGCATCCCCCTCCGCCTCGTACCGAGCCCGCAGCCGCTTGGCTTGGCGGTAACTCAGCTCCAAAAGCTCGCTACCCTTGGCCAATGTCATCAGGCCCATCTTCACCTGTGACATCACCTCCAGACGCTTCCGCTCCCGTTGGCTCGTCCGAATTGTCTCCAAATTCCGTCCTCCTTTGGGAGGACAGCATGGGGACACTTCTAATGGTGCCGATAGGGGTCATTTCTAATGGTGAATGACACTGGCCTGCTACGGCAGGCAGTGGCGACGAAGCCCCATTGTCCAAATGATGGCCGGCACTGCGCGGCTTTCGCAGAGCTATGCCTACCGCCCCAGGCGCAGGCGGGCTTCGTCGGCCCAGGGGCTTGAGGGGGCCAAACGCAAAAAGGCCTCCCAGTGTGAAACCGCTTCGGCGGCCCGATCGGCTTCGTCCAAGGTGCGCGCCAGGTGGTAGTGCACGTCGGGATAGTCGTCGTGAAAAGCCAGCGCACCTTCGAACGCCGAGATCGCCAGTTCCTGCTCGCCCAGTTCCGACAGCACGCAGCCCAAGTTGGCGCGGGCCTCGACGTAATCCTCATCGAGTTCCACGGCCATGTAGTAGCGTTCGCGCGCGGCCGGCAGGTCTTGCATCTGATAGAGCAATTCGGCCAACAGGAGCCAAATCTCGGCGCGCGGTCCGCCCGCCGCCATGGCGGAGCGATACATCTCCGCGGCCGCCTGCAATTGCCCTTCGTCTTCCAACTGTCCGGCGAGCTGCACCATCTCCGCCGGCGTGGCCGTCCAGTCGTGTGGCGCTCGGCCGGCAAACGTCAGGATGTCGGAAGCCATGGCGACGGTCTCTTGCGTCGCTCGCGAGCGGCCATCGGCGGCGGCCCCGAAGTCGAATCGCAATTGGCCGCTCGGCTCGACCAATCCGTCTCCCTGCCGCAGCAACAGGTGCTTGCCCTCGACGATGATCGAAAGCTGCGCCAGCGGCCGCTTGATGTCGGGCAGGTACCGTTCGAGCTCCGCCAGCTTCTTCGCGATCGTGGCCGGCGACATGCCTGAGGCAAGCAACTCCGTGAGCCGCCGCGCCGTGGCGACTTCTTGAAAATCAAAATAGGGCAAGCGGCGCACTTCGCGGACCGGCACGATCCAGCCCCGGCGCTGCCAGCGGCGAATTGCCGAAACGCCGACACCGAGCAATTGGGCCAGCATAGCCGGCGTGTACAGCGGATGAATGTACGGTTCGCGGTCGACCAGGCCCAATCGCTGCCAAAGCTGCGTCTCGCCGATGATCTCGAGCGTGCCGCGATCGACCGCCCCGCGCACCGCCTCATCGAAGGCGCCTTCCGCCGGACCGTCGCCCAGCGGCAACTCTTCCTCGCCCACCACAAGCAGCGTGGCCGACGCGTCGGGCCGCTCGAGGATGATGCCACCCTGCTGGCGCACCAACTGCTGGGCCTCGCGTTTCGGCATGCCCGCTAGTTTTCCGACCAGCGCGACGCGCTGACCTCTGAGCAATTCCTCGGCGGAGCAGTCGGAAGTGGTAGTCGTCATTGCCTGGCTCCATCCAGGAAGGAGCAACGAGAGCTGGTTTTCGAGTTCGACCGAAGAAATTCCGCGCGTCCCATGCCTGGGTACGCGCATAAAGTAGTGTGGCAAACCCCCTGACGACTGTCAAATAACACGCTCGCGAGCAACCGCTCGCAAAAACCGGCGATAATCGTCAATCACAACAAACAAGCCGGGCAGTTGG
>PLYM01000082.1 GCA_003153375.1 Planctomycetaceae bacterium | reverse complement strand
TCCACACCGGCATCCTCACCGCAGGGGATCGGTTGCGGGGCGAATCGCGCGTACCAATCACGCAGGCTCTTCTCGCTGACGTTGACCGCCGTGGCCGCCGCCCTGAACGAGTATTTCTCGTGGCTAACCAAGCGGACGGCATCCCGCTTGAACTCATCCGCATACCGGCTAGACGAAGAGCGGCCCGTGCCGCCAGCGCCAGACAAAGAGGTCTGCTTCTTGCTCATGGTGAACTCCTTTCAGAGGGCTATTATCTCGCCCCCGCCAGAATCCGCCATTCCTGAGCCATCGCAATTTAAGCTAACTGCAATTCCTCCGGCCCGTGAGGACGTGGCTTCCCACGTCGCGTCTCAAATTGGTCAATCTTGACCATTCCCTTGGGGAACTTCGCGAAAACCTCAAGCTCGCCGCCCAGGGCTTTCACGATCTTACGCAGCGTCGAAATCTGCATGTCCTTCTGTTTTTCCAGCTTTGACAGGCTCGGTTGCTTCATACCGAGAGCGTCGGCAACCTGCCGCTGGCTTTTACCGGTCAACTCCCGCACCTCGCTCAAAAGCAATTCCCCGAGCAGTTCCTGAGTACGGCGGGCAGCCTTCTCCCGCGTCTTTTTCGTGGTCGTGCGTTTGACCAGCTCGTCGAACGATTTAGCCATATCACTTCTCCTTCCGTTTCCGCTTTGCCTTCAGCATCGCCAAATGGGCATCGAACAACCGATCGGCTTTGTCGATCAACTGCTTATAGAACCGCTTCTGGCTGACCCCAGCCTTGTCACCAGCGACCAGCAGGATGCCCACCCGCTCTGGATCGAACGCAAACGCAATCCGCATTACCTGTCCGGCGGTATCGGCGCGAAGCTCCTTCATATTGGCGTGCTTCGATCCGCTGAGCGTATCGGCGTGAGGCCTACCAAGCTTCGGGCCTAGCAGCTTCAAAAGCTCAACCTTGGCCATTATTTCGGCTTGGGCGTCCCCGCCCTGCGCCGCAAACCACTCATCAAAGTCATCGGTCGTTGCCACCTGCCACATTGGTAAATGATAGCCCACAGGCTATACTCCTGTCAATAGCTTTAAGGCTATAACGGTTGATTCGGCTAAGACGGCCATTTTCCCTCTATCTGGGGGTATCTGAAGGGCAAAAGTGCGGTGCGAATCCATCGGGAATTGATGAGGACGAAGGGAACATTGTTTGGGCGAGCGTTTTGGTCACGCGGGTAACTTGAGTGCGCCAGATTCGGAACCGTCTCATTCGGTTTTGGGCCGACCGAACGAGACTCGAAATCAACAAGTTCCATCCCCACAAGCATTTGCGAAATGCGCTCTCGCGCGCAATGCTTCGGCCCCGAACCTGAGGGCCTCCGCCAACTGCCGCTCGACTCCGCGTACCGGCTTGCAATAGCGATGGCGTGACGTTCGCCACAGCGTCTCCGGCGCTTGCTCGTCACCGCGCTGGTTCCTGGGCGGTCCTGTTGGCATGGCCAGGCCGATGCCACGACCACGCGCAGCCACGGCGGCTTGGGGCTGGGACTGGCAATTGTGCGACCGTTGGTTGACATGCACGCCGGCTCGGTCAGGGTCACATCTGATGGCGCGGGCCAAGGCTCGACGTTCACCGTCCGTTTGTCCACCGTGTCCCCGGTGGCCTCGAACCGAAACGTGCCCAAGGAGGGCTCCGCCGCAACGGAGCAGATGGTCCAAGGCGTTCATCTCGACGGCGTGCGGGTGCTGCTGGTCGACGATGAAAAGGACTCCCGCGAAATGGTCGAGTGCATTCTAAGCCGTTTGGGAGCTCACGTGTTGATGGCCGACTCGACGCCGAACGCCTTGTTGCGGCTGAAAGATTTTGATGCCCACATCGTGGTCAGCGACATCGGCATGCCAGGCATGGACGGTTATTCGCTAATTCGCGAGATCCGCCGGCGGCGCAGTCCGTCGCAGTTGCCTGCCGTGGCGCTGACCGCCTACGCTCGACCCGAGGAACAGCGGCGGGCGCTCGACGCGGGCTTTCAGGTTCACGTTGCCAAGCCGGTCGGCCACGCCGAATTGACCGCCGCCATCGCCCGGCTGGTGCATCCGGCGGACGACTGCTCCTCGGCGGGCCGCTCTCCGTCGGCCATCGGACGCGCCGGCGAGTGAATCGCCCGTATGGAAATGGGGCTGTCGCTTGCGCCGCCCTGTATCGAATCCGGAACGGGACTGTCCCGAATGGCACGAAGTTGGATGAAGCAGGTATGCGGGCCAAGGACGGCATCGCTTCTCACTGCCTATGCCGCTGGAACCCCGTCGGAGCGAGCATTGATTCGAGGGATGTTGCATGCTGTTGTCTGCCAACGATGAAAGGTCAGGATTTTCGGGATCCTCGGCCTGGACGATCTATTTGCCAAGGCCAAGTGAGCGGGCGTTGACATCAAGCCCACCGTTGCCGAGATTGACGCGTTTTCGAGCGAAGTTCTTCAGCGCCTGCGACCAGTACGGATGCTAAGCTGGGCAAAAGCGCACCGGTCGATCGAACCGATAGCATCCTGGACGCATCGCGAGGGCAAACCGATGCACGCAATAGGACGGCGAAATGGTCCTAGATATTTTGAGTTCGTTACCTGCGGGCGAGCGCGGCGCCAGTCCCCAGTGGCGCGACAATTGAGGGTTCCCTCCGCTCGACCCCAGCCGCCCCCGCCAAGTCTGGCAATGTCCGGTGTCTATGGGTCAGTGCGAAATGGCGCGGCGGGGAGACCTTCCTTGTTGGCGAGGTTGGGCTGCGCGGTTCCGCCGAAGGCGAACCGGACGGCGACCGGGTTGGTCACCGCGTCGCTGACAACGATCACGGACTGACCATCGATTTCGGCGGTGGCCGGGAGAAATTTCTTATCGGCGCCGGCGATCATGAACTCGGTAAGCGCTTTGCCGTCGCGCGAGACAAGGCCGGCTCCAACGTGGTCGAATGCGATACGGATTTTCTGTCCTTCAATCGCCATCGACTTATAGATCGGCCCGGAATAGATGATCGGCCGATTGTGGACCTTCGCCAGCGCCCAGAGAGCCAAGCGATGGCCGACATCTTGCTTGTCTTCGGGATGGATTTCGTTCAGGTCGCCGATGTCCATGGTCAGGGCGATGCCCGTGTTGGGGACGCTTTGGACCGTCTTCAATTGCGCTTCCCAGACCTCGGCTTCGGCGGTTCCGTCGCCGCCGTAGAAAAACGGCGCGATCTGCACGATGCCGAAGGGGAAGTCTCCTTCGGCCCAATCGTTGCGCCAGTTGCGAATCATCGTGGGGAGCAGTACTTGATACTGGGCGCCGCGGCCGACGTTGGCCTCGCCCTGATACCAAACGGCGCCCCGGATCGCGAAGGGAATGAGCGGGGCGATCATACCGTTGTAGAGCGAGGAAACTTCATACTGGCCGACCAGGCTTTTGAGGGACGGTTCGACGGCCAGCGCCTGCCGGCTGGTCCACTCCTCGGCCGTTGTGCCGCTCCACGCGGAGAAGATTAAGCCAACCGGCACTTTCAATTCCTTGTGCAAATCGCGGCCGAAGAAGTAGCTGACTGCGGAAAAACCGCCCCACCCGCCGGAACCTAGGGCCTTCGGGCTGCACACATCCCAATCCGCGGCGGCGACATCCTGGGCCGGGTCGCGGGCTCGCACTTTGGGAACCCAGAATAGTCGGATACCGGGATGATTGGCGGCAGCAATTTCCGCCTGGCCGTTTTTGGCCGCGCCAACGCCCATCTCCATGTTCGACTGACCCGAGCAAACCCAAACCTCGCCCACCAATATATTCTTGAGTCGGATCGAATCGCCGGTGCTGTCCTTAATGGTCATTTCCAGCGGCTTGTCGACGGGGGTGGCATCCAGCTTGCCGAGGGTGACCTGCCATCGGCCGTCGTCGCCGGCTTTGCCGGAGACAGCCTGCCCTGCGATAGAAACGGTGACGGTCTCGCCTTCTTCGGCCCAGCCCCAGATCGGCAGCCTTGCGCCTTGTTGCAATACCATTTCACTCCCAATCACTGCCGGCAGTTTGATTTCGGCCGAGGCGCTGGAGGACCAGATGCAAGCTGCCAGCGACAGGGCGAGAAATGCCAGCCGGAATCGGCAAATCATCGGACTCTCCTCAAGGAGGGAACGGGCGGGAAGTTCAGAGCGGGATAGCGCGACGAGGCAGAGAGCAGCCGGTGAACCATTGAAATTAATTTTGCAACAGCGGCGCCGCGATTGCAAGTGGAAGCATGAAGAAGCTGGAGGCGTGGTAGCTATCGCTGCCAATGCCCGACGGAAAGCCCAAGGAAGTTGATTCTCGCGAATGATTCGTGAATGAGCGGGATGCTCGTTGTGCTGCAGACATTGATTCATCTGGCCTCGCAAATAGTCGCCGGTGCAAGTGCCCCTGGAATGGCGCGTCGGTGGTCTCGCCGGAGGCGGTTGCGCCCATACTTTTGCGCGTCGGTCCGCCGGAACCGATGCAAGTAAGCCGGTGCAACATTCTGCGAAGTTACGTGGTCTCAATAATCGTTCCTTTGCTGCGGCTCGAAGCGGGCCAGATCGCCCGTACTTGGCATCAGCCAATCATTCCAAGAATTTGGATGGGTGTCTAGGTCGCCCAAGACGGTTCCGTCAGAGGGATGACTTTGACGTACGCATCGAGCGTCAGCAATGGGCTGCTTTTCGGCATTCCAATAAATCGACTAAGATATCACGATGACTACGCGGTATCGGACCGCGTTGATAAAATGGGCGACTGTGCCAAGCCTGGCTTGGCTCCAGATCCCGATTGGCCAGAATGGCACGATTGACCGGACGGATGACCTCGTCGGACAACCTCTCTGCCTCCCCGTCTCGGTTGCCATTGATCGACGCCTTGCGCGCGGTAGCGGCCAGTCTGATCACGTGACACCACATCGACTTGTACGGTCCGCTGTCGCACGTCGCGACGCCGAGCTGGATTGGCGACGTGGCTTGGAACCTGTCTTGGTCAGTGCAGGTTTTTTTGTGATCGGCGGCTACATCATGGCCCGCACGATGTCGTCGCGCACCTGGAGCTGCCGCGACGCTGGCCGATTCGTGGCGCGGCGATACTGTCGACTGGTTCTGCCATTTCTGGCGGCGATGGTGCTGGCCATTGGGGCGCGTGCGGCGGGCCGCGGTTGGCTGCCCGAGCGAGTCGTCGATCATCCCGCCACGTGGGACCAGGTGCTGGCCCACATCGTGTTGCTGCAAGACATCCTGGGCTATCAGTCGTTGTCGGCCGGTTTCTGGTTTGTGGCGATCGATTTTCAACTGGGGCTGATCTACGTCGCCCTGTTGTGCCTCCGCGACTTCGCGGCCTGGCTATCGGGCGGGGGCGCCGGCGAACGAGCGAATGGGCTGCTGTTGGCCGCCGGCTGCGTGCTGGCCGCGCCGGCCATGTTCGTTTTCAACTTGGACCCGCGATGGGACGTTTGGGCCATCTATTTCTTTGGGCAGTTCTTCCTGGGTGTCATGGTGTACGAGGGGCTGAAGTCCACCGCATCGGCGATAGGGTTTGGACTGTACGTGGCGCTGACGGCCGCGGCCCTGGCGTTTGCCTGGCGCTGGCAATTGGCGACGGCGCTGGCAATCGCGGTGGTGTTGTTTTCGGCCGGCAAGCTGGCGCTAACGCAGCGGTGGCCACGGAGCCGCCTGATTGCGCGACTGGGGTTGACTTCATATAGCTTGTTCCTGGTGCACTTTCCGGTGCTGGTCCTCGTGTCGACGATTTGGTCCCGGCTGGGATGCGCCACGGTCACGAGCGCCGTGGTCGCGTCGGTCGCCGCGTATGTCGCGAGTCTCGCGGCGGCAGAAGTGTTCTACCGGCTTGTCGAATCGCCGACGTTAGCGCTGGCAACGCGAATCGGGCGATCGAGGCCCGCCCCCGTGTCTCTCGCCACACGTGAAAGCGGAAGTGCGGTATGATGGTCACGTAGCCGTGCCGGTTGGCCCCCTGCGTAAAACGAGCACCCCTCATGATGAATCGATTACGTCACGTTGCGCTTCAGATCATGCTCAGTACCTTACTACTTATCATTGGGACCGAAACGGTCTTTTCGCAGGTCACCCTCGTGCGCGACGGCAAGGCACGCGCGGTGGTGGTCACCGCGGTCAAGCCATCTGATGTGGCTACTTATGCGGTCGAGGAACTGGTCAGCCACGTCAAGAAAGCGACGGGGCAGCAACTGCCGGTGGCGATGGAAACCAATATCCCTACTGGATACGACACCCGGGTTTTCGTGGGCGTGACCGATGCGGCGCGAAAGCAGGGCATCGACGCCGACAAACTGGAGATCGAGCATTACGTGCTTCGCACGGTCGGCAACGATTTGTATATCGTAGGAAAAGAATTAAATCCCGATCAATATCACGGATCGCGTCCCCTTTATTCGGAGCCGTGGAATCCGCTGGCCACGGAAAACGTGCATACCGGCACGCTGCTGGGCGTCTACGAGGTTCTTGAGAACTTTGTCGGCGTGCGCTGGCTGTGGCCGGGTGACCTCGGGACGTATGTGCCCCAACGCAGCACTCTGGCAGTTCCTCAAATCGATACCACCGTCAAGCCGCGGCTGCTCTATCGAGATATTGGTGGTTGGAACTTGCCGCAAATCTGGCTGACGGGGTCTTACATCGGACGAAAAGTGCCAAGAAATTATCGCGTGGGAGGAATGTCTGAGGAAATTGTCAGCAAGCTTGTCTTTCCCACGGCTGAGGCGGCATTTACCTATGGCAGAGCGATGCAAGTCTACCATCGCCGTCATCGCCGAGTCACTCAGATCGAGGACGCTCGTGTTCTCCCCGCTACGCATTTGGTCGCGGGCGTCTCGGACATGTGGGCGAAGTACGGCCAAGAGCATCCAGAGTGGTTTGCCATGCGAGCCGACGGGGAACGCGGACTGAAAACTCTTCGAGCCGGCGCCTGGACTGCGTTGTGTGTCTCCAATCCTCAATTGCATCGCTGCCTTGTCGACGAGGCCTGGGACGGTGGCGACGAATTGAGATTGGGTGAAGCAGACGCCGGCGATGAAGGCATGTGTCACTGTCCGCAGTGTTTGGCTTGGGACGGTCCTCAGCAACAAGACTTCCCGGAGGATCTACGCCTGAAATACACTCCACGGGCGATGGGCGATCGCTACGCGCGTTACTGGAAAGCCGTCTATGACCTGGCGGTCCAACGGAATCCGCATGTGAAGATCAGTGCCTATCTGTACCACAACACGCTGCCTGCTCCGCTGATGGACATTGAGCTGAATAAAAATATCACTGGCGAGTTCGTCATCTATGGGTCTCGGGACGGCTGGTATCCCATGAGCCAACAGGAAGATCAGTGGTATCGTGACCAGTGGCTGGGCTGGGAAAAAACAGGAATGTCGCTCGTTTACGGGCCGAACTATTTGCTCAACATGTACGCTACGCCCAACGTGACGACTCGCCAGACAGGAGAATTCTTTCGACTCGCCTACCAGCATGGTCTGGTCGGCACCAATTTCCGCAGCTACACGTTCAGTTGGGCCGCGCATGGTCCGATGGCCTACATGCACTATCGCCTGAACTGGAAGCCCGAGCTGGAAATCGAACCGATTCGACAGGAGTATTTTTCGGCGTTCGGACCTGCTGCCGCCGACGTCGCGCAGTATTTCGACTATTGGGAAAACTATGCCGCCACCCGACCTACCATACGAGACATCAGTAACGACCCGCGAGGTGCTTTGACGCGGCTCAAAAGGATTCGAGGACATTACCTGGCTTATCCGCCGCAGGTTTATCCACCTGCGGAAGCGATTCTGGCGAAGGCTCTGGAAGCGGCGAAAAAGGATCCACTGCCCGAGTTTGCCCAACGAGTCGAATTCTTGCAGGCGGGCCTGAAGCACTCACTATTATCCACCAATCTCCAGGAGTTCCTTGACTTCGAAAGCCCCTCGTCAGAGATCGGCTCGGCCCCGAAAGATCCCGACAAACTCAAGCAGGCGAAGCAGGCCATGCGAGCACTGATTCGCTTCCGGCAGGATCCGAAGAACCTTTTTGTGTCCGATTACATCAGTAATGCCACGGTCGAGAAGAATCAAATTACCAACATCGAATCTCTGTTTGACGGCAAAAGAACGTCGAAAGCAACGGATCCTGACGACGGCAAGTTCTGAATTATTCAAGAGCCCGAATGAATAGCCCGACGCACCAGTGAGGGACTTGCGAAATTGCGCGGATCCTGCATTCGGTCCCGCAATGGCCTTCGATGTTCGAACGCCGCTGCAGCTCATTTACTTCTCTCGATTGCACGGACTATGCGCGCTTGTCAGACGACTACATTGAATGGCAAGATCATCACGGGCTTAGTCGAAGCCGCCAAAGGCAACAAATTGTCCGAGGACTCTTGCGACTGCGGCTGCAGAGACGGCTGTAAGGGCGACGTCGGGCTCGTGTTGAGCAGCATCGCAGCGCGCGTTGGCGGACTATTGTTGGTGGACTGCACACTAACGCCCACCAGGACAACAGTCGTGACTGCAACGGATTCGACTGGAAAAGGAGCGCCACTGCCTGAGAGCACCGGGGCGTCGGCGCTGGTCGATCCGCCTTTCGTGCTGCCGTCGCTTGCGGGTAGGGGTTGGATGTCAGGTGCGGATCGACGTTCCAAGGGAGAACCGTTCGCAAGAGAAAAGTGGAGATGCCGTTGACGCGGCCAACGCTTGGCTCGGCCAGCTATTTTTGCAGCACTTGGTGAATCAAGCGACGTCGATTGCCCTATCTGGTAGGATACCTATCTCATTACCAATGAATCGAAGAGGAGACTACTACGTGAGGGTTACCACCGAGGGCGCGCTCGACCTTGAGAGGCCGGTTTGTTTGTCTATTGCCGATTCCAATGAGGATCAATTCAGAGGGGGTACAGACCTTAACCTCGACGAAGAACTTGAAGACGACGAAGATGACGACCTTGACGACGAAGGTGAACTCGAGGACGATGACGAAGAAGAAGATGACGACGAAGATGAACTTGAGGACGACGAGGAGGAGGACGACGAGGAGGACGAGGATGACGAAGACGACGAGGATGACGAAGACGATGACTGGGAAGAAGTCGGCGAAGACGAAGACGATGACGACGACGAGGATGGGAACGACGATGAGGATGATGAAGAGTTGTTGGCCGAGTGATTGCTTGCTCGTCAGCGAACAAAAGTCTTGCTGGTTTTAGAGGAGACGAAGACGCGCCAGAGCCGCCGACCATTTTGCCAGCGTCCGCGCGCGCATGCCTGCCGGGCATCGCCTTGCGTATGGGCGTCCATTGCGGTGGCTTTTCAAGACGCACTTGGCCAAATTCCTGGTGGCAGCGTCCGAGCCTCGATCGCCCTCGTGTTTTCAAATAAACGTGGATGAAGGACAGAGGCTACAGAGTCCGAGACATTGACGACGTTGTGCAGACCTGCCGAGCGCGGTCGGCACGGGTAGGCCCAAGCGAAAGAAACGATCGGGTCTGGTTCAAGTAACGCCGAAAATGGCGTATAAGATTTCCCTGCTAGACGATGGCCATGCAAAGAGGCCCTTCCCGATTCTGACCGGGCGGGCCTCTTTTGTTTCTGGATTAAAGCCTTAGCCGTCAATGGCCTTCAAGAGCGCCACTGCATTAGGCACACTGCCAGTGGCCTTCAGCAATTGACGCGCGGTCTTGATCGCCTCCACCCACATGTCGGGCGATGTCATGGGAGTGCTGCTTTTCCTCGCCTTGGAAATTCTCACCCTGCCATCCGACGCCATGTTGGTCTTGGTCTTCACCATATAGACCCGATTCGGGTTGACAGTCTGGCCGTATTCTTTCTTGACCGCCACTACCACTTCGGCCGCCGTGGCGGTGGGCAACTTCTTCAACACATTGCGAATCGCCAGACTCTTGTTCTTCCTGGGGTCAGCACGATCCGGCTTTGGTTTCTTGGCCATAGATTACCTCAGATGTGGACCGATAGGCTCAATTGAGTAAATTTTAACCTAATTACAGTCTACCAACAAGACTGATCACATTTGGATAGAGTGTAATATCTATCACGATTCGTTGTTTGTCTGCTCGTCATCATCTCCGCTTCAGGCCAACAAAATAGCCCGATGTCTTTCTGACACTGGGTTTCGTCAACCATTCGGACCATGGTCTGGCCAAGCGTAAGGGTCACCAGCGCAAAGGATGCGAGCTATCGTCAAATGTTGTGGACGGGAAGTTATCAGGCGGCGACTTCTTGAGGTTTGATTCCGTCGATAAAAGAAACTCCTTGAATCACGTCGGTCAGCAAGTTCGAGCCGTTCAGTAGGCGTCAACGCTTCGAGGCGGATTGCATCAGCTAATGACCATCGTCAGGCATGCGAGGCGGCTGCCTCTGCCCTTCGTGCGACGGTGTGGCAAGCGAACCGTGGCGAACGTGCTCTCGATGGGATTCGTCGTGCGTTGGTGAATCCAATGTTCGGCCGGGAAGTCGTCGAACGTCAAGAGCACGTCGCGGTCCTTCGATAAACACTCGGTCGCTTTAGTGCCTAACGCCGCATTCATCCTGGGGTGCTGTGGCCATAGGGAGCGATGCAAGTTGAGAAGTAAAATCCGCTCGGCTGCGTTTAGAGCCGAACGGGGCCAACAGGCAGGGAGCGCCCAGTGGCTTACGAATATAGGTCGCAAACGGCCGGCGCCCCTCGCTACTTAGCCCGTGAGCCATGGCTCATTTCGCAGAAAATACCCGCCACGCAGATCGCGAGCGAAAGCATTGCATCAGGTTGGGCCACGAACTGCACCAAGTATTGCACAAAGTCTTGCCACATAATCGGAATCCCCTGGGCCTAGTTGTCTGCCTCGCATGACAACTATACGTCGCAGGCTGCCGGACGCGCGGAGGCGCAAACTACTGTCTCACATGCGGCCGAGTGTTTGACCGCCGATCCAGGCTCGCATTAGCCAGGTTTAAAGCGACGCACGCAAGCCAGCAGAGGAGTTTTATAGTGAGCCGTTCCGGCCTCTTCATTCACCCGTGAGCCATCCGGTCTGCCCGCTCCGCGAGCGCCACGCTCTCCCGGCCGTTTTGCTCCGTCAACCGTCGCTGATGGTGAGGATCGCGTATCCAAGCCGCCTGGTCGGCCATAAGGGCTCGCAGCAGGTCACCATAACGGTGCTGCTTCGCCTGCTCGTCGCCGCCGGACAGCTCCAGTAATTGGTAAGCGTCGAAATCCTTGAACCGTCCGCGGCACGCTCGCTGGCGCCCACCGTAGACTTCGGTTGCATCGAGACGGCCGCCGGGAAACAGTTCGCACAAGCGGCGGGTCTGCTCCTCGTTCGCCACGGCGTGAATCCGAAATCGCGTGGGAATCCACTCGTGGAGCGTCACGTCGCCGCGCTCAAACACCAGCCGCAGCTCCTGCCGATCGAGCCGGCCCGGCTGATGAAAGCCATGGTAGAAGTTCACCAGCGCGCCGCCCGGGTATCGCACCGTCGCGTGGACCTGATCCTCCACGCCCGACCCTGGCCGCGTCGTCGCTTGCGCCGCTACGACCTCCCCAGCGCCTAGCCAACCCGCGAACAGGTCGAAGAAGTGGACGCCGTGTTCGATGAAAATCCCGCCGCTCTTGGTGCGATCCCAAAACCAGTGTTCAGGCGACAACCCTTC
>PLYM01000008.1 GCA_003153375.1 Planctomycetaceae bacterium | reverse complement strand
GTAACCGGTCACACCCTGGGAAGCAGTGACGGGGCGGGTTGGCCTGCGAAGTGGTCTGCGACGGCTTGGGTGACGAAGTCGAAGACGCTGCGGTTTTGCTGGCGGCAGGTCTCGATGGTCGTAAGCATTGTCTCCACGAATCGGCTGCCAGCCGCGCTCTGCGTGCCGAAGGAAAGTTTCCGCCAAATCACCGCGTGACGTAAGGCGCGCTCGCTGGCGTTGTTAGTTGGCTCGATCCCTTCGACTTCGAGAAACGTCCACAGGCGGTCGCGATGATCATACAAGGGGCCACACATGCCCTTCAGCCGCGCGTTGCCGCTAAAGGCGCCACGCAGCAGCAAGACGTCGATGTCCTGACGGATCGGCTGCATCAGCCTGAGCCAACCGCGGCGCGTGAGCGTGCCGTCGCGATAGCGGGCCCACAAGCCAAACAGCTCGCATGTGGGCCGCATGAGATCGTGTCCCAGTCGTTTGATCGTTCCATCGTCCGAATCGACCAGCGCCTGAAAGTCTCGTTTCAAATGGGCCCAACACCACTGCAAGCGACCGTGCGCCCAATACATCTTGGCCCGATCGCAGGTGATCACGCCGTCGAACGCTTCACCCAGCCACTCCTCGACAAGCGTGGCAGCACGCGACAGGCGCACTCCGAAGACCGTGAACGCGCCAGCCACCGCCGTCCACAACCAGGCCTTGTTCGGCCCCTCTTTGGTCGGCGATTCGTCCATACCCAATTGGTCCTGGGTCGGCAATTGCTCGACCAGTTCATCATACGGCGGCCGTAGTGCCTGGGTGACTTGTTGCTGCATCTTAACTGTCAAAGCAGCGCAGCACGGTTGGTTCAACAGCGCCTCCAGGAACAGCGCCGTGCGGCGCTTGCTCTGGCGGAAGTAGGCCATCAACAACCCACTGAAAGCGATCAGCCGGGGGCCGGACTGGCCTTGCGGCACGCCCGCTGGAAGCTCGGCACAGGTCGACGCGCCACAGCCACGGCACGTCAGGCGGTGTCGTTGATATTCGGTCACGTGTGGTTTGATCTCGGGCAATTCCCACACCTGATGCCGCAGCGGTCCGGCATCACAGCCAGCCAGCTTCGTTCCGCAGCGGCGACACTCGATCGGCTTGAGGGTGTGCACTTCGTCGCACTTGTCAGTGGGCAACAGCGGCCGCGCGTGTTTGGCGTGCCCGGGCTGTCCACCACGTTTCTTGTTCGACTTCGGCTTGTTCGTCGGCAGCTTGGCGTGTGGATGCTGGCTGCTCGGCGGCAGCGACGAGTTCTGCGGCGTCTTGTTCAGCTTGGCTTCGAGTTCGGCAATGCGGCGCTCGTAATATTCAATCACGGCTCGCAATAAAGCCTGAAAGTCAGGCGGCAAAGCGGCCAGTTGTTCCGGCGTAATCGGTGGCTGGGACGACGACATGCCCCCAGCCTACCCGATGCATACCTCTGCTAGCGAAGAGCACAATTCAGGAATCCCCCGTGAACGGTTACGGCAAGAGGCTCCGGGAAGCCCCTCTTTTGAAAAGCGTTATGCGGCGATCTTGGACCCGCGTTCCATAACGCTTTGGCGATCTGCCTGCCTTCGTCGGCCTGTCATCCTTCGGGGTTCACCCTAGGGGAGGCCGAAAGGCCCTTGGCCCCGAAGAAATGATGGGCCAGAGAAGGCTTGGTTCTAACCTGCCTTTGTTGGTCCGATTCCAGAGGGGTTCCGAGCCTCGCTTGTGCCCAGCCGAGTGCTCTACCGGTAGTCGGTTGGGCGGCCCAATAGTTTGCGGCAGGGCCGTGGGAGGAATACGCTAGTGCGTTGGCACCCTATTTCCTGGAGGACCTGCACTATGAGCGCTCTGAGCCAGCTTACTCTCCCGCTGCCACTCTTTCTGGTCCTGCTAATGTCCGTATCGCTTGCCGCGGCGGCGGAGGATGATTTGGCGACGAAGCAGGTCGTGCTCAAGAAGGGAGACCGGATCATCTTCTTCGGGGACTCGCTCACAAACCTGGCCGGAGAAGAAAAGCCGAGGGAGCACGTAACGAGGGGATATGTCCGGATCGTTCGGGAAACGCTGCACGAGAGGCACAACGACAAGAAAATTGAAGTCGACTGGGTCGCCACCGGCGGGCACACGGTTCCGGACCTGCTCAAACGGGTCGACAGTGACGTGATCGCCAAAAAGCCGACGATCGTCGTCATCCAGATCGGCTGCAACGACGCCCGCCGCATCCCCAAGGAAACGTTCCGAAGCAGTCTTCAGGAACTCATCGATAAGCTGCAGAAGGCCGGTGTCCAAGTGGTCCAGTGCACGCTCACGAGCGTCGGTGAAAAACATGACGGGACGAACAAGGACGATCCGAAGTTGGACGAGTTCGCTCAGGTAGAGCGGGAAGTCGCCAAGGCCAAGAACGTTCCTCTCAACGACCTTCGCAAAGCCTTTGTCGCCTATTGGAAGAAAAATAATCTCGACAACAAGCCAAGCGGCATCCTCACTTACGACGGCAACCACTTCAACCAGACTGGGCACGACTTTGTGGCTGAACAAATGCTGGGGAAGTTCAGGTGAGGCGTAGGCCGAGCGATCACGTTTTACAGCGTTTCTC
>PLYM01000222.1 GCA_003153375.1 Planctomycetaceae bacterium | reverse complement strand
TAATCGGTCCCCGCCGCGTACCGAGACGGACTGTCGCTGTCCAATTCACCCCAGCGAGCACCTGAAAATCTCGCCGACTCACGCTGCAAGACCATTTATCAGGGACGACTACCTAAGGCGTTCGGCCTTCGCAGGTCAACCTTCGCCCTTAAACTCGTAGTCGTACAGCCGGTACGTCTTGTCGCGTTTGGCGCCGCCTTTTTCCAGGCTGCCGCGGCTGAGGGTGTTGCTCTCGAGGACCCAGGAGAATTCGACTTCTTGGATGCCCCACTTCTGCATGGGCTCGATGATGCCGCCCAAGAGCACGACGCCCAGGCCCCAGCGTTGATACTCGGGCACGACGTTGATGCTGATCACGCGCATCTTCTTGATGGCGCGCTTGTCGCGCAGCAGGTGGATGAAGCCAAAGGGAAACAACCGGCCGTTGATTTCCTTGATGCGGGGATTGTAATCCAACAGGCCCAGGCAGGCTCCGATCGGTTCGCCGTTGACTTCGGCCACCAGGGCCAGTTCGGGGGCGATCAGGTGCTTCAGGCCCGCGCCCAGCACTTTGATCTCGCCGGGCGACAGCGGCACGAAGCCCCAGGTGCCGGCCAGCGAGGCATTGTACACCCGCAGGAACATTTCGACTTCCTCGCGAAAGCGCTTGGTGTTCATCGGCCGCACCGTGACATTGAACCGCTGGCGGGCTTCGTTGCCGATGAAGAACAGCTTGCGATCGAGCTTGGAGACCATGTCGATATGGCCCCAGAAGGCGTACATGTCTTCGACCTTCCGCAAACCCCAGGCTTCGAACAACTTGCCGTAGTAGGGCTTGTTGTAGGTCATCATGAACGTCGGGGGCGAGTGAAAGCCCTCGATCAACAGCCCGATCTCATAATTGAGCGAAGGATTCGTCGGCCCGCGCATGGCAGTCATGCCGCGATCGATGAGCCAGGCCTTGGCGGTGTCGAATAAGGCGCTGGCGACTTCCTGGTCGTCGATCGACTCGAAGAAGCCAAAAAAGCCGCGCTGCTCGTTGGCGCGGCGGTTGTGGGCGTTGTTCACAATGGCGCCGATGCGGCCGCAAATCTGTCCGCCGCGGACCGCCAAAAATGTCTGGATCGCGCCGTCGTCATAAAACGGATGATGTTTGAAGCCCAACAACGGCTTGTAGTCCATCAGCAGCGGCGGAACCCAGTTAGGGTCGCCCTCATAGAGTGTCCAGGGGAGCTTGATGAACTCCTTCTGGTCCCTGCGGGTGGTAACCGGCACGATCTGCAAACGTGAAGTTCCCGCGGACGTAGCGCTCAACGTGGACATATTCACCTGAGGATCTGTGCGCGGATGGTCTCCGCAGGCCATTTATCGTGTGGCCACTCTATCGGCGGCCTGCCAGCAGCGTCAAGTTCGGCTGACTCGGCTGGTTGTGCCGACGATGGCGCTCGGCGGCGCGAGCTGGAGTCGCGAGGGCCGCCAGTTTTTGATTGGAAAGACCAAGCCACCATGTTAAAATTCCGGTGTCGTCGCCCGGCAGATGCCATGAAAGATCAAGGCATCTGGCAAGCTCAAACCACGAACGGCCCGCAAGAGGGGGCGGGAGGGCCTTGCGAAGCCTGGGCGGTTGACGCGGTCTGGACGCAGAGCCTAAACTTCGTCGGCGCACTGTGTCGGCCAAGCTTAGGGGCCGACCCGGGGTGGGGCCGGCTCGGCTTGGGTCATGGACCGCTGGAGATGGATTCGAAGTAGGAGCAGCGCGGGTGACCCGTGGGACCGAAACGGCCCCGGGGAGCATTCGCGGCCGAACAAGCAGAGAGACGCACGGAATGCCACTGGACGCCGCCGAGCTTGGTTACGACCGCACGATGGAGGCCCTGCGAAAGCTGTTGGCCGACCGCTTTGACGTCGACGCCGCCAGCGATCTGCCCGCCGACGATCCGCTATTCGCCGTTGGCGTCGGCCTAACCTCGCTCGAGGGGATCGAGTTCCTCTGCGAGGTCGAAAAGCAGTTCAACGTCCACATCAAGGACCTGGACTGGTGGGTTTACGAGACTCCCACCCTGGGCGCCGTCGCCCACTACCTGATCGACCTCTCCAAGAAGCAACACGCACATTTGGAAGGATGAAGGATGAAGGATGAGTCAATCCTTCCAGTTTTTCCTCCCACGGCCTTCTGTCCGACCTTCAGCCTACGGTCTACAGCCTTCAGCCTCTTTCAGTTCGCTCGCGCCGACTCGATCACCGGCGCCGCGGGGGTGCTGGTGTCGACGTTCGTCGACGGCTCGACGCTGGGGGTGACGGACCATTGCTGGTCGCGGCCCGGGTTCATGGCTTGAATTACCTGGCGAAGATCGGTCGGGTTCATGTGGCGGAGGTTGCCCAGCTCGGTCAGCGGTTGCAGGCTGCGCATCGCGCGGTTGAAGACGGGCTCGAAGAGCAGCAGCTCGCCGATCCAGGTCCGCATCCGGCCGTATGACTGCGAGACCTTGGTCAACTGATCCTGCACGTCGATCAGCAGCTCCAGGCCCTCGGTGGCGTTGGC
Organism: Planctomycetaceae bacterium; assembly: GCA_003153375.1. GTDB lineage: Bacteria > Planctomycetota > Planctomycetia > Pirellulales > PALSA-1355 > PALSA-1355. The sequence goes on along the minus strand of PLYM01000222.1, from coordinate 6,093 downwards.
CACGTTGGCGGTCTGCGAGAGCGTGCGGTCTTTCAAGTTGAGCAATTGCTCGAGCCGGCCATCGGCCGCTTCCAGGCCTTCGCCCTGGTTGTCAAGCCGTTGACGCATCGCGATCAAACCTTCCAGCGCGTCCTGCGCCCCGCCGGCGCCGCCACCGCGATAGACCAGCTCATTGGCCAGGCCCAGCAGTTGCTCGGCATACTCGCGGGCCGCGGTCGCTTGCGGGCCGGCTTGAATCAACTGCTCTTGAAGTTGACCCCACTGATTGATGACTTCGCCGGCACGAGACACGCCGCGTTGGGCGGAGATCAGGCCGCGCTTGAGACCGGTCAATTGGTCGAGCGCCTCGGCGGCTTCCGTCGTCTCGGCCGACTCAGCCTGCACGCTCCGCTTCAATTCGACCAGTTCGCCCAACGATGCGACGGCGGCCCGATTGGTTTCGGCCTCGAGCGTCAGCCGGTCGTGCAGAGCGTCAACCTGGTCCAGACTCGAACCGGCGGCGGCGGTCTTCGATTCGCCATCGATCAGCCGTCCCCGCAGCGAATCGAGCTGGTCGAGCTGGCGGTGACTGTTTTCGGTGGCCAATTCCTGGCCCGCCAGCCGCATTTGCAGCATCTCGATCGATGCCAGGGCGTCGGTCGCCAGCTCGATGCGATCGGCATTGTCGAGCAATCCCTGTTGCAGCGAAGCCAGCTTTTCCATCACTTGCAGGGCCCGTTCGGCTTGCTCGGTCTGCTGATTGAGCCGTTCGTGCAAGAAGGTGATGTTGTCCAACGAGCGGCTGGCGTCGACGCTGCGTTGGCCTTGCTCCGACAGGCGACCCAGCAGGGTGTTGGTCGCGACCACGTCGTCCGACTTGTCGGCCAGGTCCCGAACGCTCGACTTGAGCGAGGCGATCTGCGCTTGCAGCAGGTTGAGCTGCCGCACGGTCGGCTCGACGATCGTAAAGTCGACGATCGCCAGCGCCACCGATGCCCCCACGATCAGCATCCCCCAGCCGGAAAGCCGCAGGCCCAGATAGCGCCGGTTTTGGTCCTCTCCCACCCACGTCGTGTGCGTTTTGAAGTCCTGCAAGGGTATATTCTCCATAAGCCGTGCGCACCGCGGCGCGCCGGAATGATTTGCCTAGATCACTTCTGTTACCGTATCGGATCGTCGCCCGCGATCGGTCAATCTTTTCCAAAGCGCGCACTCCAACACAAACACGCGCTCGAATCGTTCCGAAGCGCAGGTCTTACCTGACCGGAGGGTCCTCGGCAGGGATGTGCGGTTTGCAGCTTGGAGTTGCTAAACGGTTAGCAGGGAATGACTAGCAGAGGAGGGGAGCGTTGGGTTCAGCCGCAAGGATGGGTAAGGAGGTGCTCGGCCGCGTCACAATGACGGTGCGTTCCGGCAGTCTGGAAATGCCGAGACGGTGTGCCCATGCCCGTCAGGAGTTGACGACCATCGTTGTCAGAGCGTCGACTCTGGCTGGTTGCGGATCGAAACCTACAACCCATTATGGGCGTTGACGTTCGTCTCCATCAGGCGGCTCGCGCGAGATCCTGTACAATCAATCTGGCACTTCAACGTGGAACTTTCTGGGACTCCATCGCGTCTGAGGAGTTAGGCCCAGCGACGTTTTTTCCCGTCTCGACGGTCGTTCGACCGCCTCGGAACAGTTCGATCACTCGGCGAATTCGATCCATGAGCGCATGCCGCCAATGCGCTGGGCATGCAGTCTCAATCACTTCCACACGTGCAGCGCACGGAACTAGGACAAGGGGCAGTGCCATGAAGACGAAATTCGAGGCGAGTTCGGTCGTTGGCGTCGTGGTCGTGGTGATGATCGTCGGCGTGCTGGTTTCCCTGCTGCTGCCGTCCATTCAATCCGCCCGCGAGGCGGGCCGCCGTCCCACCGCCCGCGGCGAGGAGGGCGAACGTCTGCCCCAATACAGCCTGGCGATCGACGAGTTTCAAGACTCGGCCAAACCGGCGGCCGCACGCTTTGCGGCGGGCGAGGTCAAGAAGCTTCCCGGCGAGAACACGGCCACGACGCCGTCGGATCGCAAGATCATCTACACCGCGGCGATCGAATTGGCGGTCGAAGATTTCGAGGGCGTGAGTGACCGCGTGCTGGACCTGGTGAAGAAGTTCGATGGCTATGTGGCCGACTCGACGGTCGACGGCACCAGCGGCACCAACCGCCGCGCAAGCTGGCAAATCCGGATGCCGATCGCCCGTTTTGACGAGTTCGTGCACGACGCCAAGGATCTGGGCGAACTGATGAGCGCCAACACCAAGTCGCAGGATGTGAGCGAGGAATACGTTGACGTCGACGCCCGCATCCGCAACAAAACCAAGGAGGAAGAGCGGCTGCTCAAGCTGCTCGAGGACCGCCCCGGCAAGCTGGAAGACGTGATCGCGATCGAACGCGAGCTCTCGCGGGTGCGCGAAGAGTTGGAACGCGTGCAGGGCCGGATGCGGGTGTTGGCCGACCGCACGTCGCTCACCAGCGTGCATCTGGTGATCGGCGAAGTGCGCAGCTATCAGCCGGTGCAAGCGGCGTCGCTCGGCACCCGCATCCAGCGGTCGTTCGTCGACTCGCTGGCTTCGTTGCATTCTGCCGCCGAATCGCTGGTCCTGCTCGTCGTATCGCTTTCCCCCTGGCTGGCCGTGCTCCTCCTGCTCGTGGCAGCTTCGTATCGCCTGTGGCGCCCCTGGCTGCGGCACGCGCAAGCGCCGGCTGGCACCGTCGGCTAAAGCAATCTTGAATACCGAAGGATTATTGCTTGACAGCCGTCACAGGCCCCGGTATAAGAAAGATCAGCAGAATTAGGAGATTTTTCCTACTGCCGATTTACCTTCTTGTTTTCTTTGAGTCGCTCATGAGGTCGAGGTCGGGCTGATTGCCCACCGCAGGCCAATAATCGATGGACGCCGGCCGCTCCCGTGGCTCGTGCATTTCCTTCTTGGGTCCATCGAACCCTTGCGGCACCGCAAGACCCGCGACTCCAGCTTGAGCGACTTCCCTGCTCGCGCACCCTGCGGCCCATTCAGCCGCCACGATGCGCGTCGCAACCGGCCGCTCGGATCTCGTGTCCCTACGCGTTAGGTGCAATTCAACCGGCTTCGATCAGCGTTACGAACTGATCCTATTTGGCCCGGCGATTGAATTGCATTATGGAAAATCATCATCCGCTTTGTTTGGGTTTGTCGCGCGCAGGGAACCGCTTGCTGGGCCCTGTCGCCCTGGGTGTGTTGCTGGCCGCCAGTTGCGTGGCCACGGCCTCGGCCGGTCCGCTGACGTTCGCCCAATTTCACGAGGCCAACGGCACCGGCAACGCCAACTTGTTCGCCTACATCAACAATACCAGCAACTCCACCGGCGACGTCGAGCTGGTCACGATGCCGGGCAGCACCGTGGGTGGTGCGATTCCCGTGACATTCAACTTCCTGCAAGTCGGCGGCAGCCTGCCCGCGGACTTGCAAGGCAATCAGCCCGCCACGCTGACCATGACCTCGAGCAGCAAGCAGGGCGTGCAACTTGCCTTTAGCAACACTCTGGGCAACGAAACGTTCGACGCCTCAGGCGCGCTGACCGACACCTTGTCCATCACGCGCAACTCGGCGGCCGCCGAAGGCAACGGATCGCGGACCAACCTGTTGACGATGACCTTCACGGGTCAGTTGGTCGGCTTCATTAATGGCGGCAATCCCTCGCTCAGCGGCGACACCACGATCGGCGCCACGGTCAACTTTTCTTCCGACTTTCTCACCTTCGAAAATGGCCAGAAGAACTACTCGCTGACGTTCAGTTCGTGGACCACCACCGGCCTCGGCGGCGGTTTGCAGTTGGCCTTCTCGAACGCGTTTCAATCGTTCCTAGCCGCCACGGCCGCCGGCACCGGCACCTTTGCCGCCAATGTCGTCGCCGTTCCCGAACCCTCGACACTCGCCCTGGCCGCCATCGGCTGCATCGCCCTGGTAACCTTTCGCCGCCGCCGCAAAGCCAGGTGAATTGCCGGCGGGCCGCGTGAATCGCCGCCAGCCTGTGTGAATCGCCGAAAGTGCCTTGTTGAGTTCTCGCGACTCCTATCGCGTAGGTCGCATCGAGCCTTGCCGCCGGCTCTCGCGCCACCACCATCCGCCGCTTTCCCCTTCGCGCCCAAGCTGTTAAAGTAGCACCTCCTTCGAGGCTGTAGCTCAGTCGGTAGAGCAACGGACTTTTAATCCGTAGGTCTTGGGTTCGAGTCCCAACAGCCTCATTTCAACCCGGCGTCGCAGGGTCTTGCACGGTCTCGCGTAAGTCGTCGACCTGCAATACATTGAGCTTGTCTATGAAGCCAGGCGTCGCCGCTGGTTTCTCGTCCTGCCCCGCACGCTCCGGCCAAGGACGAGTCGTCACCGAGGTCATGCCGAGTAAACCCCCGAGCCGGACGCATGAGCACCGCGTCACTCAATCCAACGACGACGGCCGCGCAGGGCGGACTCGGATCGGGCGACTCACCCCCGGCCGACACCAGGCAGTCTGGCACCGGCGACCGCTTGTATCGGGTCGTCTGGCGGTGGCACTTCTATGCCGGAATGATCATCGCGCCGGCGCTGATCGTGGTGGCCGCCACGGGCGCGCTCTACATCTTCAAAGATGAGATCGAAGGGGTGCTCCATCCCGGGGTCATCTACGTCGAGCCGGCTGCCGAGCGTGCCACGTACGAGCAGCAACTGGCCGCGGCCCGTGCCGCCGTGCCCCCGACGTACAAAATCGGGCTGATGCAAGTGTTCACCAACCCCAAGCGGGCCACCGGCCTGGCCATGGCGGGAGAAAAATTTCAATTCGGTTACGTCGATCCCTATCGGGGCCACTACCTGGGCTCCATCGAGAAGGGGGGCTTTTTCGACATCGTGCTCCAGCTGCACCGGCAACTGTTCCTGGGCACCACGGGCCGCATCGTCGTCGAGCTCACCACCTGCTGGTCGATCGTGCTCGCGGCGACGGGAATCTATCTGTGGTGGCCGCAAAAAGCGAACCAGGTGTGGGGCGTGTGGCTGCCGCGATTGCGGGCGAAGCCTTATGTGGTGTTGCGCGACCTGCACTCCGTCGTTGGCTTCTACGTGGCCGTCGTCGCCATCGTGATCTCGCTGACCGGCCTGATCTACACCTACGTTTGGGGCCGTGGTTTTCAGTACGCGGCACAGAAGACCGACGCCTACGACATGTTTTCGAAACCCATGCTGTCCAAGTGCGCGCCCGAGGCCAAAGACATTTCCATCGACCGGATCGTCGAGATTGCGCAGCAGAAAATGCCCGGCAACAACTTGACCATCTGGTTCCCGCGGGTTCCCAACGCGGTGTACCTGGTCACTGCCAACAATGAGCGCGGTCCCTCGGTCAACGAGATCTTGTTCATCGACCGCGCCTCGGGCGAGATTCTGGAGGACCACTACAACAGTCAGACCAAGACCATGTACTGGCTGGGGACGTGGAACTATCCGCTGCACGTCGGCACGATCTGGGGCCTGCCGACCAAGATCCTGTGGCTGGTGACCTGCATCGTCCTCATGACGCTGCCCGTGACGGGCATCTGGATGTGGTGGCAGCGTCGCCCGACGGGCCGGCTCGGCCTGCCCCGCCGCGTGGACGTCCGCCGCCCCCGCTGGCTAGTCGCAACGGTCACAGCGACCAGTATTTTGCTACCCGCGCTGGGCCTCTCGGTGGTGGTGTTGCTGCTAGGAGAGCAGCTCGTGGCGCGATTGCGAAAGCAGTGAGCGTTACCGCCAACACCGCATCCGCCATCGGGCGCAGTGCGTCGTGGAAGCCACTAACGGTCCTGGAAAGCCTTCGATTTCTGGCTCGTCTCAGGAATCGCAAATCGGTCACTATGAAGCCGACTATGAAGCTGTGTGTGGGTCAACTTCTGTTTTGTATTTTGTCCGGCGGTAAATCGCCTGCGAGCAAGGCAAGTCAGTTTCGTTGGGGCCTTCACCCAGCCCTCAGCGAAACTGACTTGCCGGGCCCTCGGGCCAATCGTTATGTCACCCCCCGATACCACCGACGAGAACCTGGGTTGGTTTGCCCCGTTTCGGATTTAGAGGCTGCCAAAAAACTGGGTA
>PLYM01000208.1 GCA_003153375.1 Planctomycetaceae bacterium | reverse complement strand
ACGAATTCCACTGACGAGGCTTTTTATTAGACGGTAACCTGGCTTGCAGTCGGCACGACAATGCCGGCTGCTTCCGATTTCTTCGCTGCACAGGCTGACCCCCAACTGAATTCTGATCAAGCGTTGATTGCCGAAATGAATCGGTAACCACTGCCGTTGTAGCCCGCTCACTATATCACACCGTCGACCACGCCCATCATTGCCGATGCGCGACATGACGCAATCGCTCTTGATGGAAGGAGGCCTGCCAACTATTCCAGGGCATCTTCGAAATTGGACTTGGGCCGCTTGCAAAGAACCTCGCGCCAAAGAATAAAATAGCCTCCGCTAAAATAGCTGCCGCGCGACAGCAGGCACCCGGTCTCCGGACGCCCTCATGCCGCGCATCCACAAACGCAAACGCTCTGGAGACTGATGAATGGCCGAACACACTGCCGACCACTCACAGAAGCCCTCGGCCCACAGCCGTCGGGCTAATCACCGAGGCCTGGCATGCCAACGAAATTGTGACCCGGGGGCGACGCCACGGGGCCGGATGCCACGGGCTAGCGGTCTTTGCCGGGCGACACGTGCCAATCGTCGGCGATCCACAGCACGGCCGTTCCGTCGAGCCCCGCGGTTAGAATCGCGCGGCTGTCGGGCGAAAAGGCCACCGCGGTGACGGCCTGATCGTGGTGCTTGAGCGAGAGAATCTCCTTGCCGTCCACCGCCTCGCCGAGATCGGCCGTGCGCACGGTCGTGGGCTGAGTCGAGTCAGCGGACGCCGGGGCATCCTGAATGTCGGTGTCCCATAGCTTGGCCAGTCGATCGCTCGACCCCGTCAGCGCCCGGCGCCCGTCGGGCGACAGGGCCACGCTATGAATCGCGGCCGTGTGTCCCAAGTAGCGCACCAGCGGCCGGCGGCTTGCCGCGTCAAAGATCATGGCCTTGCCGTTGGCGCTTCCCGCGATAATTCGCCGGCCGTCGGCCGAGTAAGCCACGGCCAGAGCCGGGCCGTCGAGTTGAATGGCGCCCTCGGCCTTTCCCGAGGCGGTTTCCCAAAAACGAATCCCTCCGTCCTCACAGGCCGTCGCAATCTGCCGCCCGTCGGGCGAGAAAACCGCCAAATGAACCGGTCCGCCGGCTCCGTCGGCATCGCGATGCGCCAACACGTGCAGCACGCGCCGCGATGGCAGATCCCAAATGCGGGCCGTGCCGTCGTTGCTCGCCGTCACTAACAGTCGACTCTCGGCGGGCGAGAAGAGCGCGCTATTGATTTGCGCGGTGTGTACCGAAGGCAACTGTATTTCGACCTGGCCGGTCGCCGCGTTCCAAAGCTTGGCTCGCTGATCCGAGCTGCCGGTGACGATCAACTTTCCGTTGGCGGAAAAACCCGCTGAAGTCACGCCACTGTGGGGCTTGAACACCTGCTCCGGCTGTTCGGGGCTGCGTGGATCCCAGAGCAGGGCTCCGTTGCCGCCGACCGTCAGCACGCCATTTCCTCCCGGCGCTTCAATCGCCGACCAGACCGCCCTTTGGCTGCCCGTGAACTCGAGATAGGGTTTTCCGGCCCGAGGGCTGACTTCGGTCCGAGTCTGCAGATTCCACCGCCGCACGACGCTGCCAGCGGCCGCGCCACCATCGGTTGGCGTCTCGAAGCCGACGGAAAGAGCCTCGTTTTTGCCGGCAAAGGTCAGCGACGTAACGTTCTCGGGTCCTCGGTAGAGTTCGAAGTCGAGCGTGCCGCGTGCTGTGTCCCACAGCCGCATCACGTTCTGTCGCACCGCGCCGCGGCTGTCTTCGGCCACGGTCAGCAATCTGCGGCCGTCAGGCGACAAGTCCATGATCGTGACCGGTGCCTGCCCCGCGTCTCGGTTGGCCGAATCACCATGCACAAAGGTCATGGGCAACTCTTTCCCGGTGCTCAGGTCCCACTGCGCCACGGTTCCGTCGGTGCTGGAAGTCAACAACCGCCGGCGGTCGAGCGGAAAGACGGCCTGCGTGATCGTCTTGGTATGTCCCTTGAGCGCGAACGACAACTCGCCCGTGGCGGCATTCCATAATCGGCCCGCGCCCGAGTCGTCGCCGGAATACAGCCAGTGGCCGTCAGGTGAAATGGCTACGGCCGTCACGGAGGCGAGATGCCCGCCGCCGAAGTTGCGATTGGCAAACGCATGCATCCGCGGCGACTTGCCTTCGGCGTTCAGCTCCCACAAGGCGATCTGCGATGAGGAAGCAGCCCCGGTCTTTTCCGAGGTTCCGGTGAGAATCCACTTCGAGTCGCGCGACACGGCGGCCGCCGCGTTGCGCCCGGTGCCTTCGATCGCACTCAACTGCGCGCCGGTCGCGACGTCCCAGATGCGTACGCTGTTGTCGCCGGCGGCGGTCAACAGCCATTGGCCGTCGTGAAAGTAAACGGCCCGCGAAACGAGAAACTCGTGACCTTCCTTCAACACGCGCAGGCACTTACCCGTATCCGTATCGAACACGCGGGCGGAATGGTCTCGGCTGGCCGTGACGATTCGTCGGCCGTCGCGATCAAAAGCTGCGGACAGGATCGCGTCCTCGTGTCCCTCGAGCACGCGCGCTTGCGGCGCGCTGAATTCCTTGTAGTCGAGCAGGCTCCACAGCTTGATTTGCCCCTCCTGCCCGCCTGAAAGCGCCTGTCGACCATCGGCCGAAAAAGCGCACGACTTCAGCGGCCGGCTGTGGCCCTGCAACACGCTGCGCGGTTTGCCAGCGGTCACGTCCCAAATCCGCGCCGTGTTGTCGTCGCCGCCGCTCAACAAATACTCGCCATTGGTCGAAAAACTGACGGCGCGAACCGGTCCCGCATGGCCTTCCAACGAACGACTCTCTTGCGCCGACAGAGGACCTTCGGACACCAGCTGCTTGAGGTCCACGTCTCTGATCTTTTCCGGCTGCCACAACAACACCCGTTTGTCGTAGCCGGCCGATGCGACCTGTTTGCCGTCGGGAGAGAACGCCGCGGCGAACACCGGACCGTCGTGTCCCAGGAACACCTTGTGCTGCTTGACGCTCAATTCGGGCCCGCGGGCATCGACCGACCAGACGATGACCTTGCCGTCCTGGCCGGCCGTCGCAATCCGCCTTTCGTCCGCCGAGAACGCGGCCGACCACACCCACCACGAATGGCCGCGAAGCGGCGATCCGCCGATTTCGCGCCCCGTCGCGGTCTCCCACACCCGAGCCGTCTTATCGCGCGAACAGGAGACCAACCAGCGGCCATCGCGGGGCGAAAAGGCGACGCCCAGCACCCGATCCTGATGTCCCGCGAGCTTCCGCACGGGCGAACCATCCTGGGTGTTGACGATGCGCACCGCCCCGTCGCTGCCGGCCATGGCCAACAGCCGACTGTCGGGCGAGATTGCCACGGCATTGATGACGCTGTCGCAGCGAATCGCCAGCCGATGTTTTTGCGTGGCCCGATCCCAGAGATGGGCCAGGCCATCCTCGCCGGCCGTGACAAACCACGATTGGTCGGGCGCGAAGGCCACGGCGTTGACCGTGCCGCGAGCCGGAAAGTTTCGGCCATGGTCGCAGAGCCGCTTCAGATAGCCCCACTCCCAATGGCGCAGTTCGGCTTCGCCATCTTCCGGCACGCAGGCGTTCAACAGGCTTTGCGCCGTATCGAAGGCGTTCTCATCGATCTTTGCCGCCGTCATGCCGATTCGGGCAACGTAGGCCGCATACTCTTCGCCCTGCTTGGCCAACAGCGCCTTTTTCTCCTCGGCCTTGGCCTTATCTTCGGCGGCGATGGCGATCACCTTCTGTTTTCGCTCTTCCTCCTCGGCGCTCTTGGCTTTGACTTCGGCGGCGCGAGCCAAGGCTTCTTCCTGTTTGGCTTTGCCCTCGGCCGTCACGGCTTTGGCTTTGGCGGCCTCGGCCGCGCGCTCGGCTTCTTCGGCCGCGACCTTGTCGAGAATGGCCTGATCCTTGGCTGCCGTTTCCTTGTTCTTGGCATCGGCAATGATGACCAGCGCCACGGTGACCACGCCGAAGACGATCATAACCAGGGCCGCCGCGATGCGTTTGAATCGCGAGAGCCACTTCTGCCGCGCTTGGCGCTCTCCCAGCGCGGCGGTCAAGGCGCCGCACAGTTCGCTGTGCTGCGGATCGTTAACGTCCAACAGCGATAGCCCGAGCTCGTAATCGCCCTTCTGTTTCGCCGCCTGGGCATAGGCCAGGCGCACCTCGGAGATGGCCTCGTGTGCCCGGCGATTGCCGTCCCACAGCGCCACGGCCGACTTAAAACCGAACAGCGCTTGGGCAAAGCCCTGGTAGTCGCCGGTCGCGCTGGCTTGTTCGAACTCCTCCTCGCCCCGCGTCGACAGCACGATGCTTTCGCAATGCGCGTGGTAATCGCGGATCGCCGCTTGAAACTCGCGGACGCTAGCAAAGCGATCGACCGGATCCGTGGCCATCGCATGGTAGGCCAGGTCGATCAGTTCCCCCGATTCCTCGGTCGGTTGAATCTCGTTTCGTGCCGCGGCCAGGATGCACTCCTTGGCCGTGGTGCCGTGGTGCGGCGCCTTTCCGGTGACGATCTCGAAGAGAATGGCGCCCAACAAATAGATGTCGCTGTGCTGGCCGATCAAATCGAACGGGCCGGTGGCCATTTCCGGAGCCAGGTAGGCCGGCGTCCCCCCCATACTGTCGGGTCCGGTCACGAATTCGCCGTGCCGGAAGGCGGGCGTGGCCAGCGCCAGCCCCCAGTCCATCACCAACACCTCGCCAAAGTCGCCCAACATGATATTCTCGGGCTTCAAGTCGCGGTGGATGACGCCGTTCGAATGGGCAAAGCCGACGGCGTCGGCAACTTTCATCAGGATTTCCAGGTTCTCCGTCGCCGACTTCTGGCCGATGACCTTGGACCAGGGCGTTCCCTGCACGCGCTTCATTGAATAAAAGAGCGCGTTGTCCTCGTTCGTTCCCAGCTCATAAATGGGAACGATATTCGGGTGATCGAGATCGCCGGTCACGACGGCTTCCGAGAGGAACTTCTCGCGCTGGTACGTGTCGCCGGCCACGTTCTGTCGGATCATCTTGACGGCCACCATTCGGTCGACCGACGCCTGGCGCGCGGAGTAGACGACGCCCATGCCGCCGGTGCCGATCACTTCCAGCAATTCATAGTCGGCGCCCGCGGCCGCATCGGCCCGCTCTGGCGGCGTATCGTGAACGCTGCGAACGCCGCGCGAATTGACCACGAGTGAGGATCCTCGCCCACCCGACGCCTTGGAATCGAATTTGTGCGTCGCGCGCATGTCGGAGTTGGATTCAAAAGCGCTCTCCCAAGCGCTCGTCACCATCGTCACCTCATTCATCGACAACTTGCGCGTGGCGACCCGCACCGACGGCGGCATGCCCGCTGGCCCCATTTCCTGCGTCACCGCGCCTGGCCCGTGGTCGCGGCCGTGTGTCTTGGCCTTCGGATCGGCGGTTGGCGGCACGAATTCGAGCGTCGCCGCCGTCTCGTACTCCGAGGACGGTGGGGGAGACGGCGCAACGGGTGGCACGAATTCCAGCGTGGCGGCCGTTTCGTGCTCCGTCGACGGTGCCGGAGGCGGCGCGACGGGCGGCGAAAATTCGAGCGTGGCCGCCGTATCCTGGCCGGGTGCGGGCAACAGCGGCCGTCCACACTGTGGACATTCGCCCGATCCCGGCTCGGTGAACGTTTTCTCGCAAGCAGGACAAGTCAACAAGTGATTTACCTCGGGCGTCTCAGAATGCGATGTATTTTGGTCAGGGAACGATCGTCGCCCGGCCTCCGCTCCTCGGCACGGCGGCGACCGCGGACACGCGTGGCCAGCACCGAGTAGCCGCCCCAGGCCACCGCGGCTTCGTGCCAGGCGGGATCCGCTTCGTTGGGCCGGACGGCGGCCGCTTCATCGCTCGGCGGGCTCGGCTCGGGCTCTTCAGGTTGGCTCCCTGGCGGCGCCGACTGGCCGATCTCTGAAGCCTCGTCACTGGCGTCGATGCTGCGACCCTCGCGGACGATGACGTCGACCACCAGCCGCTCGACTCCGTCGGGCTGAATCTGATAGATACGATAGTGGCCGTCGGGCAGGCGTTTGAAAACCTTCCGCAGATTCTCCAGCACCTCGTTCGCCAGCGGCTCGTCGTGCGTCTTGTCCTCGTTTCCCGAGGGCAGGACGATGCGCAACACGAGCCGTGACTCGGCCCCAGCCACCGACCCGACGCGAAAGTTGACGAACTCGTCGCGTACCATTGGAGGCGGCGTCGTTGGTCGTACGGCTGCCTCGATGACGACCACCCGCGCCGACTCGGAGTTTGCGTCGGATCGGTTCGTGACAAAGATGATGTTCTTGGGCACGACCGCCGCCACGACCACGCCAAACGTTTGCACCGCGACGCCACCGTCGTCGTCGCGCAGGGTGACGGTCACCGTAAAGTTGCCGGCGCCAGAGAAAACGTGAAGCCCGTCAAACGAACCGGCCGTCAGCACGCCCACGCCGCCCGGCCTGGTAATGGTTCCTGGCCCGGTGCTCGGAGCCGTTCCGTCGCCCCAGTTGATCGAGTTGGTAAATCGCTCGGTTGTCTGGCCGCCGACGTTCAAGGGATTGTCAAAGCCGGGATCGGTGAACTTGCCGATCTGTGGGATCGCCAGCGGCCGGGTTTGGCCGATCGTTTGATCGCCGACCACGGTGAGAGTGGGCGCCACGTTGTTCACCGTCACCTGCAACGTGCTCACGTCGGCCCGACCGTCGCCGGCCGTGACGCGCACGGTGACCGTGTACACGCCATTGTCGGCATAGGTATGCGAACCGCCGAATGAGCCGCTCGTAACGGCGCCGGCCACGGGATTGGCGTCGATCGCCGGCAGTCCGCCATCGATGGCCCGACCGTCTCCCCAGTTGATCGTGAAGCTGTAAGGTTGATTGTTGGGCCCGCCCGGACTCAAGCGGGCCGGGGTGGGATCGGTGAATTGTCCCAGCCCGCTGATCGTCAGCAGCGAGCCCTCGTTGACCACTTGATTGGATCCGACGGTCAGGGTGGGGCCGACGAAGACCTGGAACGTGCCGTTGGACACGCCGCCATCGTCATCGCTGAGGGTGACTTTGACGGTATAAACGCCCCCCTGCGGATAGACGTGCTGGCTATCGAACGAGCCGGCGGTTTTGACGCCGGGCGATCCGGGCGTGGTGATCGTGCCCGGTCCGCTGCTGATCGCCGTATTGTCGCCCCAATCGATCGTAAAGGAGAATCGTTCGGTCGTTTGACCGCCAACGTTCAGCGGATTGTCGAAGCCGGGGTCGGTGAACTGGCCGAGTTGGCTGATCGACAACGTCGCACTTTCGGCCACCTTCTGGTCTCCCACGACGACCAGCGACGGAGCCACGTTGTCGACCGTGACGGTAAAGGTCTTGATGGTCGCGCCGCCGTCGTCGTCGGTCACCGTGACCGTCACCGTGTACAGACCATTGTCGGCATACGTGTGCTGGCCGTCGAACGACCCGGCCGTCAGCACGCCGTCAGAACCGTGAACGTCGACCGTTGCCGCGCCCGAGCTGACGGGCCGACCGTCGCCCCAATTGATCGTATAGGTGAAGGTCTCGACCGTGGGGCTGGGAATGTTCAGCAGGTTATCGAACCCAGGATCGGTAAACTGACCAATGTTCGTCAGTGACAGCTGCG
>PLYM01000072.1 GCA_003153375.1 Planctomycetaceae bacterium | reverse complement strand
ACGAAAGTGGGGGGTATCCGAAGTCGCTGAGGTAACCGCAAGGGGCCAAGCGCCGAAGATAAACTCCGCGATTGGGACTAAGTCGTAACAAGGTAGCCGTAGGGGAACCTGCGGCTGGATCACCTCCTTTCTAAAGGATTCCAACTCGGTTGGTGGTGACACCAACCAGTTAGAATTGTGGAGACAGTCCTTGTGTCTAGCCAGAGGTCCGCTCTCGAGTTCGCTCGAGGGCAAGCTGCTGAATTGAATTGAGAAGACCCCCACGGGAATAGCCAAACCCGTGTGGGGTCTTTTTTTGCGCGCTCAGCGAAATCGCGAAGCGCAACCATAGGCATCGCGACATTGCGCGACCACTAGCGCGCGAAGGCTAGCTAGCGCACAAAGGTCTGCCGGACACGCCGCGAGCGCATCAAATACGGAATCCAGATCGAGCACTCCACCAGCGGCCGGCCCAGGTACATCCACCGATCCGGGCCGAAACCGTTGATCATGGCAAAGTAGAGCGCAAACAGCAAACAACTGAGCAAGTAGCCGCACATGAAGGTTGGAAAAGCGTGCGACCGCCGGAACATGAGCGATAGCCCCACCGGGGACGCGAGACACAATCCGCCGTTGAACAAGGTCCTGACGCTCAGCCAGGCGGTAGTCCATCCCAGCAAGAGTCCAAATCCCCCAAGCCCCATCACGCCAATCACAATGTTCAGACAAAGCAGCATCGCCAACAGGATCAGCCACCCGCGAATTCTCTGATACCTCGGATCCTGCTGCTCGACGGCGTCACCTGGAGCGACCGAATCGCTTTGCGGCGCCGCGAATGGATTGATGGGTTCCAAGCCTTCTGCCCTCAGTTAACGAAGGTTTTCTCAACCCGCTTGGATCGGATGAAATAGGGAATCCAAATCGCGCATCTGGCGAGGGAGCCGACGAGATCGCTATTCGTGTCCGGATCCGGCCCCATGAAGACCAAGTCTCCCAACGACAGCAGCAGGGAAACGACTATCAGGCCAATCGCAAACTTCGGAAACATACTCGATCGGCGGAACATCAACACGAGCCCCACCAGCGCCCCGATTGCCAAGGCGCCACTTTCCAGCATCGCACAGATCAAGAACGACATCGAAAGGCTCCCGTCGTCGGCACGCAGCAGTGCGAAGCACCGTACGACTTCTACTAGGTTGGCAAATGTCGTGACGGTCAAACCGATCGACACCAGTATCAACCAACCGCCGATGCTGTCGTATTTTTTGTCGTTCTTGCCAGAGGCCTCAAATTGAGGTGGTGCGTACGGATTGACCGGGGTCATGGGGAAACTCCTTGCAATGCAGACCAACTGGTTAGCCGATAGTGTACATAAGTATACTAACCAGCCGATCGTTAGCAAGTAAATTATTCGGAAGTCTTTGCGCGAAGCCGTCGGAGCGGCGTACCGGGTTTGGACCGGCTCATGTCTTGAACCCACCCACGACGGTCAACAGGCCCTGACGGAGCGCACCGCGGGCGGCCATCCGGCCCCTGGAAACGTCGCCTCACGTCTGTTAAGTTGTTTCTTTCTCGACAGTTCCAGCCTCGATCGACCCTTTTTCCCATGCCGACCATGCTCACCATGAAACAGCCCATCGCGGGGGTTGCGCCCGCCGAATCGGGGGAAGTGACCATCATGACTGTTTTTCCGACGCTGGCCGCGACGGGGGCGGGCCGGATGATGGGCCGGTTGTGTTCGGTGAAAACCGGATTTGGATTTTTCTCGCTCGGCAAAGTGTTCGCGCTGCTGCTGATTCCCGTCGCCATCCCGCTGTTCATCGTCAGCCTGCTGCCGTTTTTGATCACGCGCTACAAGCTCACGAATCGTCGCGTGATCGTGCAGACCGGGTTGCAGCCGACCGACGCGCGGTGGGTCGACTTCGATCGCTTCGACGCCATCGACATCGAAGTGCTGCCGGGCCAGGCCTGGTTTCCGGCCGGCGACCTGATCTTTCGTCGCGGTGCCGTGGAAACCTTCCGGTTGCCAGGCGTCTCGCGGCCGGAAACGTTTCGCCATACCTGCTTGAACGCCCGTCGGGCCTATTTGGGTGCGCGAGAGAGCCAGTAAGAACCGCCTCTTCTCGGCCGGCGCTGGCGAGCGTGCTCACGCGGTATCGGCCAACTCGGCCAAAATCAGGTGCAATGCCTCGGCACCGACGGCCACCGGTAACGCAGCCATGCCCCGGGCTTGTTCAGCCGTTTGCGATACGTCGAGCGGCAAATGCAGGAAAGCGGCCTGGGTCTTCAAGCCCATGCGTTCGGCCAGGTAGCAAGAGAAATAGAGCGTCGCGTTGCACAGGTAGGTGCCGGCATGAAACGACATTTCGGCCGGAATGCCCGAGCTGCGCAATCGCAGGGCCCAGTCGCCCAACGGCAGCGGGCTGCGAAAGGCGATCGGCCCGCCCTCAACCAGCGGGCGGAACTCATCGGGCGATTGGGTGCTCGAGCCGCCGACGTTGATGGCGATCGTCTCGAGCTGAATCCGCGTCGAGCCCGGCGCCTGGCCGAGGTGAAACGCATAGTCGTAGTTGGCCTTCAGATCGTTGGCCAACATTTCCTTGACGGCGGCGAAGTCGACCGGATAGAGCCGCGTCGTGATCTGGGGGTTCGTGGGCAGATTCTGCGTCAATCGCACCAACGTCAACCAGCTGGAATTCTTGCTCCAGCGATCGTAGGGCTCAAAGGCGGTGATCAAAACCGACGCCATCAATCGTTTCCCAGGCCCCCTGGCAAAGAAACTCCCGGGCCGGTGCACCGGGGCTGACGAAATCGTAGCCTGCCGACAGCGTGTCGCACAACTGCCCGGACGTCTGTTTACACGCGCGCGAGCCCGGCCAATAATCACGGACGCTCTGCCACCTTCCCGCCCTGCCCTGACGGTTTTGAACCATGAGCACCGAAGTCGCGCCACCCCTGCCGTCACGCCTGGTGTCGCTCGATGCTTATCGTGGATTGACCATGCTGGCAATGGCCTCGGGCGGGCTCGGCTTGCACCAGGTTGCCGAGCGCGTGGCCGCGGCACGCAGTGCCGAGGGCTTGGCGCCGAGCGGTTTCTGGGAGTTTGTCGGCTACCAGTTCGAGCACGTGCCGTGGGTCGGTTGTGCCTTGTGGGACCTGATTCAACCGTCGTTCATGTTCATGGTGGGCGTGGCAATGGCCTACTCGTGTGCCAGCCGCGCAACCCACGGACAATCGTGGGGCCGCATGTTCTGGCACGCCTGCGTGCGCTCGGTGGTGCTGGTCCTGCTGGGAGTTTTCCTGCGCTCCGACGGCATCGGCCGCACGCAGACCAACTTCACATTCGAAGACGTGTTGTCGCAAATCGGCCTGGGCTATGTGTTCCTGTTCTTGTTGTGGGATCGCGGCGTCTGGGTGCAGCTTGGCGCGGCGATTGCCATCTTGGCCGGCTACTGGCACTATTTTTACATCTACCCCCTGCCCCCGGCCGACTTCGACTTCAACACGGTCGCCGCCGGCGGCCTGCCACGGCTCGAGGGCATTGCCGCCCATTGGGAAAAGAACACCAACGCCGCGGCCGCCTTCGACCAGTGGTTCTTGAATCTGTTCCCGCGGGCCAAACCGTTTCTCTTCAATGGCGGCGGCTACCTGACGCTCAGCTTCATCCCGTCGTTGGCCACAATGATCTTTGGCCTGCTGTCGGGCGAGCTGCTGCGATCTCCGCGCAGCGACCGGGCCAAGTTCTGGCTGCTGGTCGCGGCCGGCGTGGCCGGATTGGCCGCGGGAGAGCTGTTGCAAGTCACGGGCGTGTGCCCGATCGTCAAACGCATCTGGACCCCCAGTTGGACGCTGTTCAGCACCGGCTGGACCTGCCTGATTCTGGCGGCGTTCTTCGGCGTGGTCGACATGCTCAAGTTTCGGGCCTGGACTTTTCCGTTGGTGGTCGTCGGCATGAACTCGCTGACGATGTACTGCATGGCCGAGCTGAGCGCCGACTGGTTCCTGCGCTCGCTCAAGACGCATTTCGGTCGCATCAAGTTCCACGACCACACGATGTTCACGATTTTCGATAAGCCCTACGAGCCGTTTCTGATCCACTTCTGGGTGCTGCTCACCATGTGGCTCGTCTGCTACTGGCTCTATCGCCAGCGAATCTTCATTCGCATTTAGCCCAACGCAATTTCAGGACTGTAAGTGCTCGGCCAGCACTTCAATCGGATGCTGCGCGTGCCGGCCAGTGCCATGCTCGATCTGATGCCGGCAAGAGAAACCCGGTGCGATGATCGTGGCGTCGGGCGCATTGCGCACGGCTTTGAATAGCACGCGTTCGCCGATGGCCATGCTGGTGTCGTAATGCTCGTATCCAAACGAGCCGGCCATGCCGCAGCAGCCCGAGTCGACCGGTTGAACCTGGGCACCGGGCATCATTGCCAGGGCCGCCTGTGTTTCCCGGATGCCGACCAGGGCCTTCTGGTGGCAGTGACCATGCAGCAGCAGGTTGCCGGCGTGCGGTCTCAGCGCTAGCGTCACGTTGTCGTGTACCAGTTGCGAGTCGATCAGCCGGGCCTGCGCCGCGACCTGACGGGCCGCCTCGCTGGGCACCAGATCGGGATATTCATCGACCAGCATCAGCAGGCAACTCGGCTCACAGCCGACGATCGGCACGCCGCGCTCGGCCCAGGGAAGGAGCTGCTGGATGTTGGCTCTCGCCAGATCCTGCGCTTCAGTGAGGAAGCCTTTCGAGGCCAGCGTGCGCCCGCAGCATGGCAGGCCGGCCAGGTGGACCTCATATCCAGCTGCTTCCAGCACACGCACGGCTGCGCGATTCACGCCCGGTTCGCAGTAGCTGGTCAAGCAATCATCCAACAGCACAATCGGCCCGCGAGATTCTCCGGCGGATCGCCGGCCGTTCGTGTCGACCGCCGGACGCCGGCCAAACCACTTGCGAAAATGATTCCGCTCGAAACGCGGCAACGGTCGGCGACGATCGATTCCCAACACGCGCTCGGCAATCCAGCCCGCACCGGGCCAGCCGGCGGCCCAGTTCGAAAGCGGTGCCAGGGCCGATCCCAACTTGTTGAGCGTCGCCGCGTGGGCCAGCAGCCGCACTCCCAGCGGCGCGCCGTGCTGGCGATAATAGCCCTGCAAAAACTCCATCTTCAACTTTGCGACGTCGACGTTCGACGGACACTCGGCTTTGCAACCCTTGCACTGCAGGCACAAATCGTAGGTGGCGAACAGCCGCTGGCCGGTGAGCTCCTCGGGCGGCAAGGCGCCGGAAAGCACCATCCGCAGCGCGTTGGCGCGGCCGCGAGTGCTGTGCTCCTCGTCGCGCGTGACCATGAACGAGGGGCACATGGTTCCGGTTTGCAATTTGCGGCAAACGCCGGCTCCGTTGCACTGCTCGACGGCGGCGGCGAATCCGCCTTCGCGGCTGAAGTCGAACGTGGTCGCAATCGGCAGCGTCTGATAGGCCGTGCCGTACCGCAGGTTTTCCACGGGACTGGGGCCATCGACGACTTTGCCGGGGTTCATGCGATTGTGCGGATCGAAGGCGGCCTTGATCTGCTTGAAGGCGTGATAGAGCCGCGAGCCGAACAGCTTTTCGTTCAAATAGCTGCGTGCCAGCCCGTCACCGTGCTCGCCGCTCATGGCGCCGGAAAACTCGATGATCAGATCGCACACTTCCTGCGAGATCTGTTGAAAGTGATCGATGTCGACCTGGCGACGCAGATCGAGCATGGGGCGCACGTGCAGGCAACCGACCGACGCATGGCCATAGAAGGCGCCTTCGGTATCGTGCCGCGCCATGATCTCGCTAAACCGCTCGACGAATTTTGGCAAGTGCTCGGGCGAGACCGCGCCATCTTCGACAAACGCCACGGGCTTGCGTGTGCCGGGCACGCCTAGCAGCAACGGCAATGACGCTTTGCGACAGGCCCAGACATGATCGCAGAGTTTTTTGTCTAGGGCCGTCAAGGCGTGAAACAACCCCGGCTGGTCCTTGACCCGTTTGACCAGTTCGTCGGCCTTGGCCTTCACTTCGGCCGGCGTCTCGCCGTTGAATTCGACCAGCACCAGCGATTCGGGATGGCCGACGACGAAATCCAGATAGTTGCGATACTCGAGGCTTTTTTCGGCCAGTCGCAAGATCAGCCCATCGAGCAGTTCGGCGGCCGAAGGGTCGCACTCGAGAATCGCGCCCACCGAAGCCACGGCATGGGCCATCGAGTCGAAGTGCAGCACCACGACGCCGCGCGCCTTGGGCAGCGGCAACATGTGGACCACAGCCTGCGTGATCGTTCCCAGAGTACCCTCGCCGCCGACCAGCAACTTGGCGACGTTGAAATGCGCGCCGGGAAACATCCGCGCCTGGCGCTGGCGCGCGTCGATCATCAGCCTTGGCGTCGGATAGCGATCGCGGCAGGCCGGCACGAATTCGTCGAGGTTGTAGCCGCTCACGCGGCGCAGGATCGGCGGAAAGCGGGATAGGATTTCGTCACGGTTTTCGGCGACCACGCGTGATACTTCACGATGAATCAGTCCAACCAGGTCGCCCCGCGATTGCTGCGCGGTCAGCTCGTGCGGCGTCAGCGGTCCGAACGTCGTGAGCGTGGCATCGGACAACACGACGTCGAGCGAAATCACGTTATCCACGGTCTTGCCGTGCCAGATCGAACGCGCGCCGGCCGAGTTGTTGCCGATCATGCCACCGACGTTGGCGCGACTGCTCGTGGCGACGTCGGGCCCGAACTGCAAGCCCAGGGGCGCGGCCGCCGCGTTGAACTGATCGAGCACCACGCCGGGTTCGACGCGCGCGGTCCGCGAGGTGGGATCGATGTCGAGGGCGCGCATGTACTTGCTGAAATCGAGAATCAGTCCGGCGCCGATCGATTGGCCCGACAGGCTCGTGCCGCCGCCGCGTGGAATCAGGCTGACCCCGTGCTCGGCGGCCGCTTGCACGGCACACACCACGTCGTCGCGGTTGCGAGGAAACACCACGCCCAGGGGCATGATCTGGTATACGCTAGCATCGGTGCTGAAGAGTGAGCGTTGGTATTCGTCGCAGAAAAACTGGCCGCCGAGCCGCCTTTGCAGCGAGTTTGTCAATTGTGACGATTGTGCGGGCGTGACATTCATAGTCGTAACGGTGGTGAACTTCGCCGTTTGAAATCTCCGGGAATCTGTACCTGGGATAGGCGTGATTATACTTGATCGCACATGGTTTGTTGTTAAAGTCAAAGCTGGTGCTCGACTCATCGCTCCCCATCTCGAATCGCCCCAAGATTGTTTTGATGTCGACGAATCACAAGCCATTGCCTGACGAAGTCGAGCACCTGTTGCGCAATGCCGAATTGCGAAACGAGCTCGAGCCCTACTACGATGAATCGCTGCGCAGCGTCAACGTAGAGGAGTTACCCACTCCGGTGGAGAATGAGTTCCTGGCCTCGATGCTGGCTTGGGAGCGGGCGCCGATCCTGCCGATCAGCCAGTGGTTCGAGCCGGAGCTCAAGCTGCCGCACCCCGATGCGATCACCAACGAGCAGTTGCACGATTTACTGTGGGATACGATCCACAAATTGTTCGATCGCCGCATCGTGCTCGACTTTACCGACCACCTTTCAGACCGCGATCTGTATTGCCTGGTCTATCGCGACATTCTGCCCAGTTCCGAAAAGAAGATCGACTCTCCCACGAACTTCCTGCACTGGGATTGCGCCGACATGGGGGGCGATCCGACCACGTGGCTGCGCTATTATGCCACGGAAGAGGAGCGTCAAGCTTGGTCGGCCGATTTTGCCGACGAAATGCCGGCGGCCGAACTACCGCCCTATCCACGGCACTTGCCGCGCCGACCGCTGTAGTAGGTTAGCGCTAGCGCCCCCCCATCGCGCGATTCTCGAGCGCTCACGCCGCGCGCCCCGGCTATCACGCCTGCACGGCGACTATTCGGCGCGGTTTCGGCCTCTGATCCCGGGTTTTTCGCCGCCCCGGTCCCCGCGCTACGGCCTTGACCTGATTTGGCTTTCGGCTCTATACTTCACCTCCGAATTGTTTCTAAAGTCCGATCCGATCACGGTTTCGGACCACCCCCGGCCAGTCAAGCGCAAAGGCAGAGCATGAAGACGGAGCGACGCCACGAACTGCAAACCAATACGCTGGCGGCGACGTTGGCACGTTGGATCGAAGTGGCCAAGCCCTATTCCCGCGCGGCCATGGCCGCGCTGGTGGCCATTGTCGTCGCGCTGTTTGCCTGGGGCTTTTTGTCGAGCCAGAACAGCCGCCGCGTGGCCGAGGGCTGGACGGAGTTTTACGACGCCTCGATGCAGCCCAACCGAGTGGAGCGGTTGGCCGACATCTCCCAGCAATATGCCGGCACGCAAGTCAGCGACTGGGCCCGGTTGACTCTGGCGGATTTGCAGCTCACCAACGGCACCAACCGGTTGATGGCGCAGAAGCAGGAAGCGCGCGACGAATTGCGGCAAGCGGCCGAGGGTTTTCAGGCGGTGCTGCTGGCCGACAGCAGCCCGATGATCTGCCAACGGGCCATGTTTGGTCTGGCTCGGGCCCACGAGGCCGAGGCCGCCTTCGAAAAATCGAACGACAAACTGACCCGAGCTCGCGAGGAGTATCTGTCGATCGCCGCGCGCTGGCCGAATTCGGCCTTTGTCGCGGCCGCCAACGCGCGGGCCAAGGACTTGGACCAACAAGACACCAAGAGCTTCTACGACTGGCTCGCACGCTATGAGCCGCCGCGCTCGCTGGCCCGTGAGCCCGGCACTCCCGGCGCACGGCCCGATTTCCTCGATCTGCCCACGGGCACCGAAGTCACTCCGCCAGGCCTGGAAGGCGAAAAGAACCCGCGACTGCGAATTTTCAGCCACGCGGCCGACGGCAAAACGGACAAAACCGACGCCGAAAAACCCGCCGAGCCGGGCGAAAAGACCGACGCCGCGCCCGACGGTAAGCCGGACGAATCGCCCGAGAAACCGGCCGAACCCGCAGCGGACAAGCCGGCCGAAGCGGCGAACGAAAAGACTCCCGAGCCGGCACCGGAATCGAAGTAGGGTGCGTCGCGAATTCCCGTGCGGTCCCGCGCCGGCTGCCGCCCGCCAGAGATTCTCGGGCATCGTGTCTTTCGCGCGCGAGATCAAGGCCACGCGATGAGCGGCGACGAACTCTCTGGGCAACCGATCGAACTCGTCGTGCCCGAGGAACATGCGGGCGTCCGGCTCGACTGGTATCTCGCCCAACAATTTGCCACCTATAGTCGCGTGTTGCTGCGCAAAATCATCAACGCGACAGGCGTCAAAGTGAACGACGTCCGCGTCAAAGCCGCGCATCGCCTTCGGGGGGGCGATCGGATCAGCGTGGCGCTGCCGCCACTCGAGCGCGAAGGACCGCAGCCCGAGGATATTCCGCTGGACGTGCTCTATGAGGATGCCCAGATCGCGGTGATCAATAAGCCGCCGGGCATGGTCGTCCATCCGGCCAAGGGGCACTGGTCCGGCACGCTCACTGCGGCCTTGCAGTTTCACTTCGACCACCTGAGCACGGCGGGCGGGCCGACGCGGCCGGGCATCGTGCACCGCTTGGACCGCGACACCAGCGGCGTGCTGATCGTGGCCAAGACCGACCAGGTACACATGCAGTTGGCCGCGCAGTTCGAAGGGCGCACGGTTGAGAAGGAGTACTTCGCCCTGTGCGCCGGCGTGCCCGAGCGCGATCGCGACCTGGTCGATCTGCCGATCGGGGCTCACCCCCATCAGCGCGAGAAAATGGCGATCCGCCGCGACCACGTGACGAGCCGCTCGGCGCAGTCCTTTTACGAAGTCGTGGAGCGGTTCGACGGTTTTGCGGCCGTTAAGGTATTGCCCAAGACGGGCCGCACGCACCAGATTCGACTGCACATGGCCAGCATCCATTGCCCCGTGCTCTGCGACAGGCTCTATGGCGGACGGGCGCTGATCACGCGCGGCGAATTGAGCCGCGACGCGGCCGACAACGAAGTGCTGCTCGACCGACAGGCGCTGCACGCGCGCCGCTTAAAGCTGGAGCACCCCACGACCGGCGAGTTGATGGAGTGGGTCGCACCGTTGCCGGCTGATATCGAAACCGTGCTCACGGCGCTGCGACACTATCGCGGCAAGAACTGAGCGAGCGACTAGCGGACTTCCGGCTTGCGGGGCTCGTCCGAGGGCGTCTGGCCGAACAGGAAGTGCACCAGGTCGCGCGTGCCCAGGGTGCGGGTGCTGCCGAACAACTCGCCGGCGTCATAGCCCGCGGCAAATCCGTCGTGCATCGCGGCCGCGCGAATCCGCTCGTAGATGAATTCCTTGGACTTGGGAAATTGCGTGGCATAGCAGCGCACGGCTTGCAGCTTGGTCTCCAGCGTATCGGCGATGTCGACGACCAGGTGCCCGGCGGCCAGCGGCAATTGCAGCGTGCCGAATCCGAGCGTGTAGTACAAATGGGCCGAGATGGTATGGACCGGCAGACCGTCGAAATACTGGTCCCACTTGGTCAGCCGAGCATAGAAGATCGCCGCGTCGGTGATCTGCATGGCTTGCCAATGGTCGGGCGAGGCCAGCGGGGTTTTTTCGCCGAAGCCCAGCACGAGCCGCGGCCGATATTTGCGAAACTCCTTGCCCAATGCCACCCGGGCCTCGAATGAGTCGAAGAGCCGGCGATTCGGCAGATCGAGTTGCACCCGCACTTGCACGCCCAGAGTCTCGGCTGCTTTCTTCGCTTCCGCGAAGCGGACCTCGGGGCCCGGCGAGCCGGGCGTGGGCTCGCCGTCGGTCAAGTCGATGATGCCCACCTGATAGCCTTGCTGGACCAGCTTGGCCAACGTTCCACCGCAAGCAATCTCGACGTCATCCGGATGCGCACCGACGGCAATCACGTCGAGTTGGGGATATTCGCTCGTGTTCACGATCCTGGCTTTCTCGGCGCGTCATCCGGCTTGACCACGCCCAAGAGGAACGTCGGGTTCAATGCGGCGAAGCGCACGCGCTCCAGCTGATACGTGCCGCGGGCGACGTTGATCATCCACACGTTCACGTCCTTGGCCAACTGCTGCAGCGTGTCGTGTACCGCCGACAGGCTGACTATGCTGCCGACGCTGGCGACCAGTCGGCCGCCGGGGCGAAGTCGCTGATAGGCCAACTCGACGACGCGGCTGATTTCGCGTCCGCTGCCGCCGACGAAAATCGCATCGGGATCGGGCAACTCGGCCCAGGCGTCGGGGGCGCGACCCAGCACACCGACCAGGTTCGTGACGCCAAACCGCTCGGCATTGGCCGTGATCAATTGATGATCCTCGGGGTCCATTTCAACGGCGTACACCGTGCCGCCGGGGGCGATCTGCGCCGCCTCGATCGCCACCGAGCCGCTGCCAGCGCCGATATCCCAGACGATGCTCGTGGGCCCCAAGTCCAATTCGGCCAAGGCCATCGAGCGAACTTCCGCGGGCGTCAGCAAGCCTTGCTTGGGCTTCGATTGCAGGAAGGCCTCGTCCGGATTGCCAAACAATCGCCGCCCGATCGCTTCGCTGGGCCGGTCGGGCACGTTCGGTCGCCGCACCAGGATCATCACGTTGAGCGGCGAAAAATCTTGAGCGGCGATCTCGGCCAATTCACCCTGCGTCACGCGCTCGTCGGGCGAGCCGAGGTTCTCGCAGACATAGGCCGAAAAATAGTCGACCCGCCGGTCCAACAGCGCCTTGGCCACGGCCCTGGGAGGGTACTGGTCGGTCGTGAACAGCCCCACCTTGCTGGCGACGCGAATCTTTTCCAACACCTGGTCCAACGGGCGATTCGCCAGATTCGTCAGGTAGGCCTCTTCCCAACTTTCCTTCACGCGAGCAAAGGCCAATTGCATGCTGCTGACGTGAGGCACGACTTCGAAACGGTCTTTGCCCAGTTTGTCGCAAAGATAGCGAGCCACGCCATAAAACAGCGGATCGCCCGAGGCCAGCACCACGATCCGCTTATCGCCTGCTCGCGCGATGCGCTCGACGGCTTCGTCCAGATTGCCGCCGACGGCCAGCCGCTCGGCAGCGCTTTTGGGAATCTTGGCCAACGTGTTTTCGGCGCCGACCAGCAATTGTGCTTGTTCGACGAGCTGCCGTGCCGGCGCGATGACGCCTTCCAGTGCGTCGTCGCCCATCCCGATGATATAGATCTTGCTGTTGGCCACGATCGGCTGCTCGCAGGGACCACGGTCGAAAGAGAACGCACGGATTTTAGAACAATCCCCCCGGCAGGGAAAGCGTGGGCCGCGGCCGGCGTTGGCAGCGGACTCATCGGGGCAATCCCGCGTCAGCCCCCCGCCTGCTTGTGCTCGATCTCAACGATCTTGCCGACGCGGCGGGCGTGACGACCTCCTTCGAACTCGGTTTTGAGCCAGATTTCGACCATGCGGTCGATCAGCTTTTCGCCGAGCATGTCGGCCGACAGGCAGAGCACGTTCAGATCATTGTGACGGCGGCTCATTTCGGCCGTCAGGTCATCGTGGCAGGGAGCGGCCCGCACGCCGGGAAACTTGTTGGCGGCCACGCACATGCCGATACCGGTTCCGCAAATCAAGATCCCGCGATCGACCGTGCCTTCGCTGACCTGGCGGGCCACGATCGCGGCAATGTCCGGATAATCCACGCTTTCGGTCGTGCTGGGGCCGGCGTCGACTACCTCCTGCTTCTGGCGCTTGAGAAGTTCGACCAGCTTCGTTTTCGCGGCGAAGCCGCGATGATCACTGCCGACGGCGATTCGCATAGTTCAGTTCTCCCCACGACCCGTGGCAATCAGTTGAATTCAAGCTGTCCAACTCGCCTGGTCAACTCGACCTTGATTTGCTCGGCGCATCGCTCGTAGTACTCGACCGGGCCGCCGATCGGATCGGCGACATCCACGTCTCCACCCAGCACCATCGTGCGCGATGACGCCTCGGGCCATTGGCCCACAATGGCATGGCGGTGCGCGCGGGTCATCGTCCAGATCAAATCCGCGTGGCGCACCAGTTGGGTCGTCAGCGGTTGCGATTCGTGATCGGCCAATTGCAAGCCATCTTTGGCCACGACGTTCACGGCTTCGGGACTCGGCCTGGCGCCCATCATCGCGGAAATGCCGGCCGACATCACGATCACCCCGTGATCGCCCAACTCGTTGAGCGGGCAACCCAGGCGATCGGCAATCATCTTACGGCAGAGCACTTCGGCCATGGGACTGCGGCAGGTGTTTCCGGTGCAAACGAACAAGATCATCAAACTCGACAGCCGGCGCAACGTTTGTTCCGACACCACGCCTGGTCGCAGGATCTCAAAACCTTTCGCACCAACCTTGACGACCGTCGACGGCTGGCCCAATCGGCTGCGCCCATCGTTGAGCACCAATTGTACCTGATCTCCCAGGGCTTGCAGCACATCCTCGGCCGTCACCGGCTCAGGGCCGCCGGCCGGATTGGCGCTGGTCAGCACCACGGGCCCCACCAGCATGCGCAAGATGTCGAGCACCATCGCGTGGGCCGGCACCCGCAGACCAATCGACCCGGTGGGCGAGACCGCCTTTTGCACCGTGGCGGGCAATTGCCGCACCAGGCTCTCGCGGTGGTTCTCCTCGGTGACGATCGTGACCGGGCCCGGCCAGCAGCGACGCGCCAGGCGGCGGCCCAGCGGGCTCAATCCCGGCACGAAGTCCAAGACGTCGTCCGAGCTTTTGATGGCCAGCGTCAGGGCCTTGCCCGGCGAACGCTGCTTGGTTTCCAGCAGGCGGGCCACGGCCTTCTCGTGCAGGGCACTGACGGCCAGACCGTAGACGGTTTCTGTCGGCAATGCGACCAACTTGCCCTCGGCCAGGGCTTGCACCGCCCGATGCACCACATCGCGCGAATCTTCGGCGCTGCGGATATCGATCACAACGGGCGGCATGAGGCAGTTCGTCCGTCAGCCGTGGCAAACGGCCACTTCCATGGAAAGAAAGGAACAGGCCCGAGAGTGGCTCTGGCGGCCTCGAAAGATTGTATTCTGCTCTCGCCGAAATGTCGAACGGCTAAACGTAATGCATTACTATAGAGCCCGTTACGAGGGCTGACAAGGATCGGCACGGAGTGCGGGCTGGGACATTCCATGAACCGCCCGTCGTGCCGCCGGGAGCGACCCCGACGACCGGCAAGGTCCGCCGGCCAAGGAGACTCGGCCGGAGCAACTTTTTGCGGCGCGAGTTGTCGCAAGGCGCGATCTGAAACTGTTACCATGAAGCATGACGCCGGTGGAGAGGCCCGGCCGCGCGGCTGCTTGCTAAACTTTGTTGGCACGGCCATAAAGGTGGACACGCAGCACGCTGATCGACGGTCATTCGCGAAAAGATCCCTGCTACCCCGGTGGCGCAGGGGCTTCGGCGGACAGAGAGCGAGTGCATTTTAATGCGCATCGAACGGCGTTCCTTCTTGGCGCTCGCGCTCGGCATGCCCGCCTTGGCGGTGTTGGGCGGCTGCGACGACGATCGCGGCAAAGTTGGACGCCTGCGTGGCACGTGGGGCCGGTCTGGCGTCACCGATGGCCGGTTTAACAAGCCGCGTGCCATGGCGATCGATGGCAACGATCAGATTTACATCGTCGACATCACGGCCCGCATCCAGGTGTTTACGACGGAAGGCGAGTTCCTGCGCGGCTGGCAAACACCGGTCCACGCCAATGGCCGCCCAACTGGCTTGGGAATCGACCGTCGTGGCAATCTGCTGGTAGCCGACACGCACTACTACCGCGTGCTGACGTACTCGCCGCAGGGGGAATTGCTCGAGACGCTGGGCGGCACGTTTGGGCACGCGCCGGGCGAGTTTGGCTTCGTGACCGACGCCGTCGAGGACGCCGAGGGCAATCTGTACGTTTCGGAGTACGGCGAGTACGACCGCATTCAAAAGTTTTCGCGCGACGGTAAGTTTCTTTTGGAATGGGGCGGACACGGAACGGACACCGGGCAGTTCTCTCGACCCCAATGCCTGGCACTCGACGCCGAACAGCATCTGTGGGTCAGCGATGCCTGCAATCATCGGATTCAGGTTTTCGACGGCCAGGGGCAGCTGCTCACGTGTTGGGGAACGCACGGCAGTGCGCCAGGCCAGTTGGCTTATCCCTATGGCCTGGTGTTGGATGGCCAGGGGCACGTCTATGTGACCGAATATGGCAACCACCGCGTGCAAAAATTCACGCTCGATGGTCAGTCGCTCGGCTGCTGGGGTCACGATGGCCGTGGGCCGGGCGAGTTGCTCTATCCCTGGGCTTTGACGCGCGACAGTCAGGGCCACTTTTACGTACTCGACACCGGAAACCATCGCGTTCAATGTTTCGATTTGTAAGCGAACCATCGCTGGCGCCGCGTATTGCCATGAACCCAGCAATTTGCTTTGTATAGGTCGCATGCTGCACATCGCCTTTGACAGCCCCTGGTTTCTGCTGCTGCTGGTTGCCCTGCCCTGGCTGTGGTGGATCAGCTTTCGCAGCCTCGGCGGCTTGGGGCCGGTGCGTCGCGCGTTGGCCATCGCGCTGCGCACGGCAGTCTATGTGCTGCTCGTGCTGGCCTTGTCCGAAATGCAATGGGTGCGTTCGACGGATCGCCTGACCGTGATTTATTTGCTCGATCAGTCGTTGAGCATTTCGCAGTCCCAGACCGACGCGATGATCAAGTACATCAACGAGTCGATCCGCAAGCAGCGCGACGCCGCGCGCGAGGACCGGGCCGGTGTGATCGTATTCGGCACCGAAGCGGCCGTTGAGCTGCCTCCGCTGGACGAAACGCAGCAGATGCCACGGGTCGAAACGATGATCGACCGCGAGCACACCAATCTGGCCGGCGCCATGAAAATGGCCGTGGCCTGCTTCCCGCACGATACCGAGAAGCGGATCGTGATCCTGACCGATGGCAACCAAAACGTCGGCGACGCGTTGGCGCAAGCCCGGGCGCTGGCCGATGCGAACATCGGCATCGACGTCGTGCCCATTCGCTCGCAATCGTTCGGCGAGGTGTCGGTCGAAAAAGTGTCGATCCCCGCGGACGTGCGGCGCGGCCAGCCGTTTGACGTGAGCGTCGTGCTCAACAACAAGACGGCCGAGGGCCGAGAGAGTAAGTCGGTCGAAGGCCGCCTGCAAATCGTTCGCAAGGCCGGCGGCCGCGAACAGATGCTCACCGACCAGGACGTAACGGTCGAACCCGGCGTTCACGCCTTCCGCGCGCGCGAGGAAATCGAGTCGCCGGATTTCTATACCTATGAGGCCCGGTTCGTGCCCAAGAACCCGGCCGATGACACGCTGCCCCAGAACAACCAGGCGACCACCTTCACGCACGTGCGCGGCAGCGGGCAGGTGCTGGTGCTGGAAGATTTCGAGAACAAGGGAGAGTTCAAATTTTTCGTCGAGCGGCTGCGCGCGATGAACATCGAGGTCGCGCTGCGCAGCACCCGGCCCGAGGAATTGTTCAACGACCTGGCCGAGTTGCAGCCCTACGACAGTATCGTGCTGGCCAACGTGCCGCGCGAGCAGTTCAGCGACGAGCAAGTCGAGATGCTGGCTCGCAACACGCAAAACATGGGCGGCGGCCTGATCATGATGGGCGGGCCCAACAGCTTTGGCGCCGGCGGTTGGACCAACACGCCGGTCGAAGAAGTCATGCCCGTCGAGTTTCAGATCAAGAATGCCAAGGTGATTCCGGTCGGCGCGCTGGCGATGTTGATGCACGCCTCGGAAATGGCCGACGGCAACTACTGGCAGAAGGTGATCGCCCGCGAGGCGCTCAAGACCCTGGGCGACCAGGACTATTGCGGAGTGATCCACTGGGGACTGCGGGAGGAGTGGCTGTGGGGCGGCCGGCAGGGAATGCTCAAGGTGGGCCCGAATCGCGGCCAGATGCTGGGGCGTCTCGACCGCATGACGCCCGGCGACATGCCCGAGTTCGAGTCGTCGCTAATCCTGGCTCGCAACGAGTTCGCCAACCTGCCCGACGCGGCCTCGAAGCACATGATCATCATCAGCGACGGCGACCCGGCAGACGCGAACTATGGACCCAGCGGGGGCATCGCCGGACTGATCAAGCAAGGCGTCAAGATCAGCACCGTGGCCATCGGGGCCCACGGCGCCGCGGGCCACGCCCGATTGCGAGCCATGGCCCTGAAGACCGGCGGCAAATATTACGTCGTGACCAACGCGCGGACCTTGCCGCGCATTTATCAGAAAGAGGCGCGTCGCATTTCGCGGTCGCTGGTCTTCGAGCGGGCCACGGGCTTTCGGCCGCAGATCAAATATCCGCACGAAATGGTGCAGGGCATCGAAAACCCCTTACCACCGATTACCGGTTACGTGCTCACCACAGCCAAGGACAATCCACTGGTGGAGATTTCGCTCGTCTCACCCGAGCCGCCGGGGCAGACCAACAATACCATTCTGGCCAGTTGGACGTATGGGCTGGGCAAGGCCGTGGCCTTTACGACCGACGCGGGGCATCGCTGGGCGAGCGACTGGGTGTCGTGGAGCGAGTACGACCGGCTGTTCAGCCAGATCGTGCGCTGGTCGATGCGGCCCAGCGGCGACACCGGCAAGTTCACCGTGTCAACCGACGTTCGCGACGGCAAAGTGCGTGTCGTGGTGACGGCCCTCGACAAAGACGACGAGTTCTTGAACTTCTTGAATTTCAGTTCGATCGTCGTCGGTCCCGACATGAAGCCGATCGACCTGGGGATCAAGCAGACCGCACCGGGCCGCTACATCGGCGAATTCGACGCGAAGAAAACCGGCAGCTACCTGCTGATGGTCAGCCCCGGAGCCGGCAAGGCGCCGATCCGCGCCGGCCTGAGCATCCCCTATTCCGACGAATTTCGCGAGCGGGAGACGAACGACGCGCTGCTGACATCGCTGGCACACGTCGCGCCCAAGGACGGCGCCGCCGGACAGGTGATCGATGCCCCGGCGAACCTGACCGGTGATGAACGATTGGCCCACATGCTCGAGACCAACGAGTTTCGTCGTGACCTGGCGCCCGCGACCAGCAGTCAGGGCGTGTGGCACCTGCTGGTGCTGACGGCGAGCTGCCTGTTCTTTTTCGACATTTTCGTGCGGCGGGTGACGGTCAGTTTCGCTTGGGTGGGCCCGCTGGCCGTCGGGGTGCGCGACCGTTTGCTGGGCCGCGATAACGCAAAGGACGTCGAGGCCACGATCGAGCGGTTGCGCTCGAGCAAGGCCGAAGTGGCCGGCCAGTTGGAACAGAAGCTGGCAGCGCTGCGATTCGAGCCGGCCGCGGAGACACCGGGCGATGCCACCACGCTCGAAGAGACGATCGCCAAAACCAATGAAGCGGCGGCGAGACAAGCCGCGAAACCAGCCTCGCTGACGCCCGAACAAGAGCAAGACAGTTACACCGCGCGGCTGCTCAAAGCCAAACAGAAAGCTCGCGGCGACCAGAAGAAGGATCAGCCGGACAGGCCGGAATCGACGGGATAGTAGGAACGATCGAGTCGCGCAGCACTGTTTTTATATCGACCCACGAACCATTCCACCGTTGAATCAGGAACCCAGTTTATGAGTATGGGCGACAGCATGCAGAAGCGGGCCGAGCTTTTCGTATCGCGCTACGGCGCGGTGCGCGAGGAATTGAGCCGGGTGATCGTCGGACACCATGACATCATCCACGGCATCCTGACCTGCTTGTTCGTGGGCGGGCATTGCCTGCTGGAGGGCGTGCCAGGACTCGGCAAGACGCTGCTGGTGCGGACGCTGGCCAAAGCGCTGTCGCTCAATTTCTCGCGCATTCAGTTCACGCCCGACCTGATGCCGGCCGACATCCTGGGCACGAACATGGTGATGGAGTCGCCCGATGGCCGGCGTTTCTTCGAATTCCAGCGCGGTCCGATCTTCACGCAGATCTGCCTGGCCGATGAAATCAACCGGGCCACGCCCAAGACGCAGTCGGCCATGCTCGAGACGATGCAGGAGGGTTCGATCAGCATCGGCGGCAAGGTACACCAGCTCGAGCAGCCGTTCTTCGTGATGGCCACGCAAAACCCGATCGAACAGGAAGGAACCTATCCGCTGCCCGAGGCTCAGTTGGATCGCTTTTTCTTCAAGCTCGTGGTGGGCTACTCGAACCGCGAGGAGTTGAGCACGATCGTCGAGCGGACTACGCGCAGCGAGAAGATCGAAACCCGCAAGATCATGGACGGGCCCGAGATCCTGGAGTGGCAGCAGTTGGTTCGCGAGGTGATCCTGGCCCCGCACGTGCAAGACTACATCGTACGACTCGTGTTGGCCACGCATCCCGAAGGTTCGCTGGCGTTGCCGATCACGAACCAGTATCTGCGCTGGGGGGCGAGCCCCCGCGGCGCGCAAACGCTGGCCCTGGCCGCCAAGGTTCGGGCGCTGCTCGAAGGCCGCTACAACGTCAGCTTCGAGGACGTGCGCCGCGTCTATTTGCCAGCCCTGCGGCATCGCGTGATCCTCAACTTCGAAGCGCAGGCGGAGGAAGTCACCACCGACCGGGTATTGCTGGAGATTTTGGAACAACTGCCCGAGAAGTCCAATGCCTGATATCAATCAACTCATCGATCCGCGGAGTCCTTGACGACATGTCGACCACGTCCTCCGCATTGCTCACTCCGGAACTAATGGCCCAGCTCGAACGGCTCGAGCTGGTTAGCCGCAAGATCTTTCGCGGTCGCTTGAAAGGCGAGCGGCGCAGTTCGCGCAAGGGGCAGAGCGTGGAGTTCGCCGACTTTCGCAATTACGTGCCGGGCGACGACCTGCGATTCATCGATTGGAATACCTACGCCCGGCTCGACCGCCTGTTCCTCAAACTGTTCTTCGAGGAAGAAGACCTGCACTTTTACGCCCTGATCGACGCTAGCCCTTCGATGGATTTTGGCACGCCGACCAAGCTGCACTATGCCAAGCAATTGGCGGCCGCGTTGGGGTTCGTCGGGCTGGTGCGGGCCGATCGCGTGCGGATCGAGACCCTGGGGCAGCCGGCCGCCCGCCATGCTCCGGTGTTTCGCGGGCGGCAGAGCGCGTGGCGGATGGCGCAGTATCTCGACACGATCGAACCCAACGAGTCGGGCTCGCTGGCTAGTGGCGTCAAGAACTTTTGCATCCGCAATCCAGGCAAGGGCATCGTGGTGCTGATTTCGGACCTGATGGACAAGCAGGGCTACGACACCGCGCTCAAATATCTTTTGTCGCAGCAGATGGACGTCTATGTGATCCAGACGCTGTCGGCCGAGGAAATGCACCCGGAAATCAAGGGCGACTTGAAGCTGGTCGATTGCGAGGACCAGGACATTGCCGAGATCAGCGCTAGCGTCCCGCTGTTGCAGCGCTATCAAAAGACGCTGGCCGCGTTCGTGGAAGGCGCTCGCGAGTTTTGCAGCCGGCGCGGCATGAACTATCTGCTGGCCCACAACGAACTGCCGGTTGACCAGTTGATTGCCAGCTATCTGCGCAAACGGGGACTGGTGCGCTGATGTCGATCGTCAACATGCTCAACTGGTGGCAATGGAGCCTGCTGGCCGCGGTGCCGCCGGCCATCGTGCTGCTCTATTTCCTCAAGCTCAAGCGCCAACCGCTGGAAGTGCCGAGCACGTTCCTGTGGCACAAGTCGATCGAAGATCTGCACGTCAACAGTATCTGGCAGCGGCTGCACACAAGCATTCTGCTGCTGCTGCAAATCCTGCTGATCGTGGTCGCGATTCTGGCCCTCTTGCGGCCGGGTTGGCGCGGCAGCCAGTTATCGGGCGACCGCTTTGTGTTTCTGATCGACAATTCGGCCAGTATGAGCTCGACGGATATCAAGCCGACACGTTTGGATGAGGCCAAGCGGCGCGTGGCCGAGTTGGTGCAGCAGATGAAGGCGGGCGACGTGGCCATGATCGTGAGTTTTTCCGACTCGGCCCGCATCGAGCAGCTGTTCACCGACAATCGGCGCGAGCTGGAGCGTCAATTGGTCACGATTCGGCCCACGAACCGCGCCACGCGCTTGGGCGAGGCCCTGCGCGTGGCCGCTGGCCTGGCGAACCCGGGGCGGGCGCTGGAAGTGAGCGAGACGCAAGTCGTCGAAGGCCTGCCGGCCACGGTGTACATCCTGAGCGACGGCCGGTTTCCCGACGTGGAAGGCTTTTCGCTCGGCAAGCTGAAGCCGGTCTTCGTACCGATCGGCGAGCCCGCGGCGCCCAACGTAGGCATCATCGCCTTCAGCACGCGACCGCGCGAGGACAAGAAAGATCAGCTCCAGGCGTTCGCGCGGCTGGAGAATTTTGGTCCCGACGACCTGACGGCCCAGGTCGAACTATACCGGGACGACTCGTTGGCCGACGCCAGCCAGGTCGAGCTCAAGGCCCACGGTTCGGGCGGCGTGGTGTTCGAACTGGGCGACGTCCATTCGGCCGTGTTGCGGCTCCGCACTCTTTCGGGTGGCGCATTACGGGCCGACGACGAGGCCTGGACCACGGTCGATCCACCGACGCGCAGCAAGGTCCTGTTGGTGACCCCTGGCGACGAAGCGCTCGAGCTGGCGCTGGCCACCGAGAGTGCCCGGGAGCTGGCCGACGTCGAGACCGCCAAGCCCGAGGCGCTCGACACGAAGGAATATCAGCGGAAAGCAGCGGAGGGCCATTACACGCTGGTGATTTACGACCAGTGCCAGCCTAAGCAACTTCCGCAGGCCGACACCCTGTTCATTGGCGGGCTGCCGCCCGGTGGGGCCTGGTCGGCGTTGGCCAAGGCCGCAGCGCCGCAGATTATCGACGTCGAGACGGCCCATCCCTTGATGCAATTGATCGACCTGGGCAATGTACGATTTGCCGAAGCCTTGCCGCTCAAACCTCCGCCGGGCAACACGATCTTGATCTCGGCCGATGCGGGGCCCCTGTTTGCCATCGGCCCCCGCGATGGCTTCGAGGACGCCGTGTTGGGGGGCGAAATCGTGGGCACCAACGAGAAAGGCGAACGCTACGCCAACACGGACTGGCCGCTGCGGCTCAGCTTTCCGGTGTTCATCCTCAACGCGCTCTCGTATTTCGGCGAGGCCACGTCGCCCGGCGCCACGAATGTCGAACCGGGGCATGCGATAATGCTGCGCAGCGCCGGCGCCGCCGACTCGCTGCGGGTCGTCTCGCCCAGCGGCAAAGCGGTGGTGCTCAAGCGGGAAAGAGGCGAGGCCTTTAACTTTAGCGATACGGATGAGTTGGGCGTTTACGCAGTTGAGGAGGCGAATCATCCCCTGCGGCACTTCGCGGTCAATCTGTTTGACAGCGCTGAAAGTAACATTGAGCCCCGCCAGGATGTGCAAATCGGTTACAACAAGGTGACCGGTGAAACGACCTGGCAGGGCGCCCGCCAAGAACTTTGGAAGCTCCTGCTCCTCGGGGCACTGGTTCTTCTTTTAGGGGAATGGTATATCTACAATCGCCGGGCGTACCTGTAGAGCCCCGACAAGCGGGGTATTTCGGGCGGATAGGTTGCGGCAGGAGAGCCAAATGATTCGCAAGGCATTGTTACCTCCCCCGAAACGGAAGAAACCCCGCACCGGGAATCGCAAGAAAACGATCCTCAAACTGCTGGAAAACGACCTCAGCCAGCGGGTCAGTTACGAGGAATATCGCGAAAAAGTCCGCGATGTCTACGCGGGGCCGCAGGGCGCCCTGCTCTCGACCGCCAGTCTGCTGTCGCTGCACGTCCACTTGGGCGACCGCCTGCTGCGCTCGCGAAAGTTCGACGTCCGCGGGGCAAAATCGATTCTGGACGTTGGCAGCGGGGCCGGCCAAATCGCCAAGCACCTGCTCAAATACGCCGATGCCGATGCGGAGATCACCTGCTGCGATCTGTCACCCGAGATGTTGCGCCGGGCTCGCACGCGGCTGAAGAATCCGCTGCCCAGCCATGTGGCGGCCGACCTGTGCCACCTGCCCTTTGCCGACGGCAGTTTCGACTGCATCACGTGCGGCTATGTGCTCGAGCACCTGCCCGATGCCCGCCCGGGACTGGCCGAGTTGTCGCGCGTCTTGCAACCGGGGGGGCGGATGCTGCTGTTGACGACCGAGGACACCTTCTCGGGCGCCTGGACCAGCCGCTTCTGGTGCTGCCGCACCTACAATCGCCGCGAGCTCTACGAGACGAGCCACAAACTCGGGCTCGTGTGGCGCAAGGAACTCTGGTTCACGCGAATGCACAAGCTGCTGCGTGCCGGCGGCATCTGCGTCGAGATCGAAAAACGCTAGCGGCCGCTCGGGTCCTTCGAGAATTGTCCGCCAGGCGTGCTAAGGTCGCGTTTTCGACTTACGCAGGACCAGCTTGGTGAATTCCGGCGGGCAATGAAACCGTAGCGGCAATAGGCTGCCGGTGCCACGGCTGACGTGCAGCAGCGTCGGCGGTTCGCTGAAGAAGCCGTCCGCGTACTTGACGCCGTGCCAGCTTGGGCACACCAAGGGGCCCACCAGCGGCAGCCGGATCTGACCGCCGTGCGTGTGGCCGGCCAGCATCAGGTCGAAACCCTGCGAGCGAGCCCAAGGCATCCGATCCGGGGTGTGAGCCAGTAGCATCCTCAGCCGCTGCGCGGATGACGATTGGGCCGGCGACGGCTCGAACGTGGTATCAAACCAGGGACGCTCGTCGCCGGAGATTTCGATCAGACCGTCGTGAATGCGCAGGCGCTCGCCGGCCACGTCAATGAAGCCGGCCTCGCGCATGGCCGACCGCACCCGATCGACCGCTCGGGTGCGCAGATCGTGATTCCCGAGAATGAAGAACTTGCCGAGCCGCGCCTGGGCCGGCGCCAGAATCTCCACGATCCAATCGATCGTGGCCAGCGAGTCGCAAATGTCGCCCGACAGCGCGATCAAATCGGGGGCGGTCTGATTGGTCAGCCGCACGACTTCGTGGTAGTAGGCCTTGTCGATCCGCCCGCTGAAGTGCAGATCTGACCAATGGCAAATTGAAAGCCCAGCGAGCGCGGCGGGCAATCGAGGCAGTTCGACGGCAAATTCGTTGACGTGCAGCCTCCACAACTGATTGCCCGGAAAGAACGAGAAGGCGTGCGCGCGCGGGCCACGCGCCAGCGGCACGCCCGATTGGCTTTGCAGGTCGACCACGCGCGTTCGAATCAATTGCACGCCGCGCGGCGGGCGGCGGGCCCGCCATCGTCGCCGAGCCCAGACCGTAAGGTGCAGCAGGCCGAAGACCGCGCAAAAGCCCACGTAGGTCGTGGCCGCCGCCAGACCCGCGTTCGGCTGTCCGTTCACGGGAACCGATTCGGCAAGGTAATAGAGCACAGCCAACGGAATGGCCACGGACGTGACATAAAGAACGAGCAGCACGCCTTTGACGATCGGCCGCGCCAAGCCCACCGCGTGCCAGCGGTTCATCAACCCCAGCCAGAACGCGGCATGGCCGAGCAAGGCCAAGGAAACCAGGATGATCGTCAACGCTAGCATGGCCAACGGAAGTCAGGAGAGGGAAAACGGAAAACACCAGCCCAAGTTCGCGAGGGTGACAACGGCCTGAACTGTCTTGGCGCCAGGTGCGTGCAGGCCAGCGCGAGACGGCTGGGCCGCGGACCCGGTTGCAAAGTCAGAATGCCGATTGGCAGGGCAGAAACTACTGCTGGGCGTCGCCGCTCGGTTGTCCACCCGCGACAGCCGCGGGTTCGGCGGGACGGCGGACCATGCGTTCGACCGTGTCGAGCAACTGGTCGAGCCGGAACGGTTTGCAGAGTTCTCCATACAGCGGCAGGCGAGCCTGGCGGGCTTTGACGATCGAATGCCCCGGATCGTAGCCGAAACCCGTCATGAGCACCAGCGGCACCGGATCCATGACCTCTTGCAACTTGAGCAAAAGCTCATAGCCAGTCATGTCGGGCAGGCGGATGTCGACGATAATCACGTCGTAATTGCCCTCCAGCGCCATGTTGCGGACCATATAGATGGCCTCGCCGCCGTCGTGAGCCGTCTCGACCACGCAGCCATAGCGCTCGAGCAAGTTGTGGGCCGCGCTGCGCACGCTCTCGTCGGCGTCGACCACCAGAATGCGGCGGTCGCGCAACATCGCGCGCGACTGCGACTGATCGAGATCCAGGTGGGCCTGCGCCGGGGCCATCTTCTGGCCGACCCGTTGAATCAATTGCTTGATATCGCGGGCATTGCGCAAAATGGCTTGCAGCCGCTCGACCACCTCGGGCTCGTGGCCGATGTAGCGTTCCATGATGTTGACCGCGTCGTTCAGAATGTCATCGACGGGCAACGCCACGGCGCTGTGGATCGCTTCAACGCTCTCCTGAGCCGTCGTGGCCTTCTCGGCACGCAGCAGCTCCAAGGTGTTCAGCGCGGCGGCCACGTCGCGCGTGAAGATCTCGAGAAACTGCATGTCGCTTTCGCTGAACGCGCGCGGCTCGGGGCTTTCGACGTTGAACGTGCCGATGACCTCGTCGTGCAAGACCAGTGGCACGGTCAACGAACTCTTGGCGCCCTTACAGCCTTCGAGATAAAGCGGATCGGACGCGGTGTCCTCGCACAGATAGCTGCCCCCGGTGGCGGCCACGAATCCGGTGACGCCGTTGTTTTGCGCCCGGGCGAACAAATCGCGCCCGGCGGCCTCGGGAATGATGCCCACGGCCAGCAGCGGCTCGAGCTTGCCGGTGCGATTGTCGAGCAAGCGGATCTCGACGACGTCGAAGTGCAGTAGATCCTTGGTGAAGTGCAGGATGTTCTTCTTTAGCAGTTCGATGCGCTCTTCGACCGACATCACCGACAACTCGTCGGGCATCAGGTCAGCCAGCTCGACGCCGGCCTGGTGAATGGCAGCCAGCTTCTGCTGCTGCAGCATCTCGGTCGTGACGTCGCGCACGGTGACGATCAGATGGTGAGCCGTGGTCCCACCCTCGAAGACCGGCGCGGCGTGTACGTGGAAGTAGCGATTATCGGCCGACCGCAGGGTCGAGTTGCTCGGGCGGCCGGTCGCCAGCGCCGTGTGGAAGGGACAGAAATCGGGACCGAGGATCTCGGGACTGCCCAGGGCCGTATAAAAGTTCGCCCCGACGACCGACTCCTTCTTGGTCCATTCCCGCAGCCGGCCGTTGCCCCAGACAATCGTGTTCTCCGAGTCGAGGACGACGATCCCATCGGGCATGCCTTCGAGAATGCGCTCGCTCTGCAGCAGGCGGCCAATCTGAAAGGCGCCGCCGAGGTGTTCCGAGGCCACATAGAGCCCGGCAAACGGCTCGCGGGTGAGGCGGCTGAGGGCCCGCAGGGGACTGGGAACCTGGACGACCTCGAACGATTCTCGTAACTGCTCGAGAACCTGTCGCTGCTCAGGCTGCGAATCGCCGACGAATAAAAGTTTCGGTTTTGCCGCCAATATCGGAAACTCCGGGCGGAGCGCTGCGTTATGAACTCAGGGTTCCGAACCTATTATAGGTTTAGCCCAAAATCCGAACAACCGCTGTCGCGGGCTGCTAGCCAATCTGCGTCCGTGTAAGGCCAATCTGCGTCTGTGTAAGGTTTGATCGGAGATTTCGCCCGCAATTATTGACCAGTCGCGCGAGAAGAGCATCTTTTCCTGATTATCTCAAAGTACGCAGGCGGTCGTCGCGTGCTTTTTCGGTACGCACGGACGGAAAGGTTGGATCGCGCTAGGCATCCCCCCACGACCACGTCTCGCGGCGGCCCCCGAACCGGAGCAAGTTCGACCGGACTGGGTTGGCCCAACGGTAGGGGGATCCTTTTTGCACGGCCTTTTCGTTGCCAGCGGCACGCTCGACCAGCGGACCGGTCGGCTCGGGCGGGCGGAGCAGTTCCCGCTTTAGTCGAACTAACGACCGGGACGATGAAAATCAGCAGCGGCTGGGGAAAATCAGCAGCGACGGGTGAATTCGTTAAAAAGGCCGGTAGCGCGGAGACGACGAGCGATGTTGCGTGCCTTTTTTCTGGCGATTGGCATCTTCGCCTTCATCCTGGGCCTGCAATGCCTGGTGATCGAGAAGGCGGTGCTGCAGCCCAGCCGCGAGGGCACGGCCTCGGCGTTTGCCCAGCAGGTGGAAAAGCCCTACCGCGAGATTTCGCCGCCGGAGTGGGCCCCCTGGAGCCTGCTGTCGGTGGGGGCCGTCGTGATGCTCTACTCGTTCACGATTCCGGCCAAATTGCGGTCCTAGAGCCGCTCCGGTCGCGTGAAACATGGCTGGCGGCCCGTGATGTTCTCGATCCGGGCCATTACTCGACGCGGACGCCGTTCTTGTAGGTGACTTCCGAGGTCTTGCGCCCCTGGCGGTCCCACTGGATCCAGACGCCGGTCTTCTCGCCTTTGCTGTAGAACTTGACCGCCTGCAACTTGCCGTCGCTGGACCAGGTCTTGAACTCTCCGTCCGGGCGATCGTTGACGTACTGTCCGGTGCTGCTGCGGGCTCCGTTCTCGAACCAATGCGTAAACGTGCCGTCGCGCTTCCCCGCGCGATAGCCCATCTCGGTCTTCTTTTCGCCGTTGGCGTGCCAGAAGTATTGGACGCCGTCGAGCTTGTTGTTGACAAACGTCAACTCCGAGGCCTTGGCCTCGTCTTCGAACCAGGTTCGCGAGACGCCATTCGGTTCGCCCATCTTATATTCGGCTTCCAAATGCTTGGTGCCGTTGCGATACCAATCGGTCACCACGCCATCGCGTTTGCCCTCTTTGAACGTCAGTTGGAGCTTCAGCTCGCCGGAGGGATACCACTCCTTGAGCTCGCCTTCCTTGCGGCCATGGTTGAAATGGGCTTCGCGGTCCATGGTGCCGCCGACGTTCCAGATTTGCGAAAGCCCGTGCTTGAGGCCGTGCTCGTAGTTTTCCTCGAGCTTCTTCTCGCCGTCGGCATACCACTCGGTAACGGTGCCGTGGAGTTGTCCGTTTTCGTAGTCGGACTCGCGTGACTTGCGGTTTTCGTCGGCCCACTCGACGCGTTTGCCGTTCTGCAGCCCGTTCTTGAAGTTCGTGGCCAGAAACTTCGTGCCGTCCATCAAATAGTGATACTCGGGGCCCTCTTTCGCATTCTTGTGATAGGTGCCTTCGGCCGATTTGACGCCCGAATCGAACCAGGACGTCCAGGGGCCTTCCTTCTCGTCGTTGACATAGTTCTCTTCCAGCGCCATGCGGCCGTTCGGATAGTAGCGAACTCGCTTGCCGTGCTGGATCTCCTTGCCCTTGTCATCGATCAGCACCTCGGTGCGCG
This sequence comes from Planctomycetaceae bacterium, assembly GCA_003153375.1. Lineage (GTDB taxonomy): Bacteria > Planctomycetota > Planctomycetia > Pirellulales > PALSA-1355 > PALSA-1355. Next base: position 3,471 of record PLYM01000072.1, on the reverse strand, counting down.
TTTTGAGCGCGCCGTTGGTGAACTTTTTTTCGACGACGTCGGCGCGGGGAGCCGCCGTGGTCAAGCACAACGTGAGGCACACGAGAGGCGTAAAGAGCATGGCCAATCCGATATTCGCGACATGAACGGGCTATTCACTATTGTACATCACCGCCTCCAAGGACGAGATGTCACGGCCGCTATAACCGGCCCTCGGATCGCCCCACCTGCGGGACGCAATGACGACTGATGACCGGGAACCCAGTCGATGAGCGGGAACCCCCTTGCTGACCGGGAACCCAGTCGAGACGGGCCAGACCTGCGATCAACGCGGTTGGGGCTGTCCGTGTCACACCCAGACCTAGCGCTGGCCTTCGCGCAGGGCGTCGAAGTACTTCTTGGCGTGGTCGCGATAGTCATGGGGCAGGCGCTGACCGCTGAGGGCTTCGGCTGTCTCCTGCGAACTAGTCGTGAACTGGCCCTTGATTTCTTCCTGGACCTGTCCCTTGCGGTTCGGCCCATCGGCCTGTCCGGCGACGACCGAGGCCCCCTTGCCCACCTTCGGCTTGACTTGCGAGTCGTACATCTCGGTGTCGTTTTTCGTCTCGGGCCGATCCCCGGCTCCGGTGCCGCCCCCCCGGCCAAAGTCGCTCCGCATCCATTTGTCGGAGAATTTGTCGCCATTGCCTTGGCAGGCTTTGCAGCCTTCGCCGTCGCACTCCTTGCAGCTCATCGCGTTCTTGCAGTCCGACATTTCGGCCAGGGCGCTGTCGAGCGTCTCCATCTCGGCCAGCTCCTGCTGCATGCCCGATAGCTGGTCGCTGAGCTTGGAAAGGGCTTCGCTGGCTTGCTTGGCATTCCCTTGCTTCGTGGCCTCGGCGGCCTGCTTGAGCTGCTGAGCCATCTGGCCCAGCTTTTCCATCTGGGGCGCCTTTTGGGCCAGCTTGTCCAACTGTTGCTGCAGCTTGTCGGCGGCGGCCGTGTTGCCGGCCCGGCGTTGGGTCGCGATCTGTTCCTTCAGCTCGTCCTGGGCTTGCTGCTGGGCCTGAATTTTCTTTTCGAGCGATTGCTGCAACTGCTCCAGCTGCTTGGCCAGGGCTTCCTTGGCTTGCGGGTCGAGCTTGTCGTCGGTCAATTGCTGCTTGAGCTTGTCGAGCTCCTGAATCGCCTTGGCCAGGTCAGCGTTCTTCAAGGCCTGACCCAACTTCGTGGCCGGGCCCTGCTGCAAGTTCTTCAACTGGTTGAGTTGCTGCTTCATGTCGGCCGCGCCGGCCAATTGCTGACGCTTCTTTTCCGCGTCCTTGGCCAGATCGTTGAGCGCCACCAGCGCCTGCTTGCGGTCGGTCTGGCTCTTCTCGGCGACATTCTTCATGCCGTCTTCGAGCTGCTTGAGCAGGCCGTCGACCTCTTTCAGGCCCTTTTCGGCGGCCTCCTTGCGGGTCGCGTCCAGCTTCTTCACGAGCGTGCGGGCCGATTGTTTGATTTGCGCGCTTTCGGCGGTGGCGGCCTGAGCGGGGTTCTCCGGCGCCCGGGCCGTCACGAAAATCGCCAGCGCACAGGCCACGGCCGCCGGCAATACCGGGAGCAACGCGCGGCGATCGAGCGGCAGGCGAAATTTGTCGAGCACGTCCAGTTGGTCGACGCGTCGCTGGGCATCGTGGACCAGTGCCTGGCCGATGGGTGTTTCCAGCTGTCCGGCTTCGAGCGCCAGCGTGCTCGACACGCGCTCTTTCAAGCCAAAGCGGCGGTCGATTTCGACGGCGGCCTCGTGAGCGTTCTGGCGGCCAAGCCAGGTCCAGACGCAAGCCGCCAGCGTGCCCACACCCAACGCCGTGCCCAGGCAGCCGAGGGCCCATGTCTGATCGTCCACAAGAGGCCACCACTTGCCCGCGGCAATGGCGACCGCGGCGGCCACGAGCGTGGCGAACCAGCACCAAGCCAGCTTCACGGCCAGCGCTTGCAGAACGAGCCGGCGATGGACCCGACGAACGACCTTTTGGAGCGCCTCCATCTCACGATCCTCCAGTGCCGGTCGCGACCCAGTTCAGGTAGCGACCCAGTGCCGTTAGCGGCCCAGTACCTTTAGCAACAAGGACGCGGTCATTATAAGCCTTTCCCCTGGGCTGCCGCCACACGAGCCCAGGCTTTTTCCACGCTCCGCTATCCGCAGCGGGCGCCATCGTCGGTTGGGCCGGGGTCGACCACCGCCCGAACTAAAATAGTCTGGCATTTACGTCGATTTCTGAGACAATGAAGGACGAACAGGCAAGCCTGGGGCATCCCGTCTCGTCCGAAGGATTTTCCGCCATGAACCAGCCCATTTCCGCGCATTCTCCGCGCCGTCTGCCGACTCTCACAGGGCCGCGTCAAGCCTTCACGCTCGTCGAACTGCTGGTCGTGATCACGATCATCGCCATGCTCGTCGGCCTGCTGGTTCCCGCCGTGCAAATGGCCCGCTCCGCGGCTCGACGCACGCAGTGCATGAACAACCAGCAGCAGCTCGGCAAGGCGATTATGGTTTATGTGACTAACAAGGATAAGTTTCCTCCGGCTTTCAGCGTGCAGCCGAATTCGACACACAATCCCGTCGAATCCGTGGGCTGGGTTCCGACGATCCTGCCGTATATCGAACAAAACCCGCTCTACCAACTCTTTCAGAACTACCAGCTGGCAAGTGCGCCGAGCGGAGAGATTTCGACGCTGGTCTGTCCGAGTCGGAATCCGACCAACACTGCATTTCCCTTGAGCTATGTCGTCAATTGCGGAATGACCGATATTCCGCCGAACACAAACCCGGCCAAGCCACAGCTTGACTTCCAAGCGAATGGCGTCTTTTTCGACATGTACACGCCAGCAGTTTACCCAGTGCTTCACCCGAGCACGAACGTGCCGGCCACGACGACCGATTTGGCCTACATCAGCAAACACGACGGGACGTCAATGACGGTGCTGCTTTCGGAGAACCTCGATACGTTGGATTGGTTTACTACATTTGCTAACAAGACCGCGATCCCTGTTGCTCCGATGTCACAAAATACATCCGGTTACGGTCCGCAAATGGTTGATATCTGGGCAAGCGGGATGTACGCATACACCGCGGGCTCCTGGTGGAACGGCTTGTCCTGGACTTGCTCCTTTAACTTCCCGGTAAATTTCGGTGCGAATACCCTAAACAAGAACGTCGGCGCCACCCCCGCGACTGATGCACAGAATGGTCGTCCTTCGAGTAGCCATCCTGGCGGGTTCCTGATCTCGATGTGCGACGCCAGCACACGGTTCATGAGCCAGGATGTTGACTATCGGGTGTATTGCCTCATCATGGCCCCCGATAGCGTCAATGCCGTGTCAACAGTCCTTCCGGGCGCAGTCTATCCAACCAACATGCCACGGCAATCGCATCTTATTTCTCGACGAAGCTGCGGAGAATTGCTTCCAGGCTGTCGGTTGAGAGGCACGCCCGGTAGCGTTTGCCGCGAAGACTATCTTTCACTG
>PLYM01000176.1:4870-5033 GCA_003153375.1 Planctomycetaceae bacterium | reverse complement strand
CCATCGTCAGGCATGCGAGGCGGCTATCCGGCTATGAATCTTTGTCGAAAGGATCAATGCGCTGAGGTGCAGGGGCACGTGTACACGTGCGATTGGATACCTTAGTGTTCACTGGCGGCACCGGAGAAAATGCGCCAGCGGTCCGCGCTCGGATTTGTGATGG
>PLYM01000176.1:0-4824 GCA_003153375.1 Planctomycetaceae bacterium | reverse complement strand
AGTCCGTAGCTCACGATCTCCCTCAGGAAAGCGACTGCTAACCGCCTCAAGCTTTGAACACATTGAAGGAGAGAAACATGACGAGCATGCGATACTTTCCCACGAGTCGGGGATACCCCAACGATCGCAAGCATGTGCTAGTTCGATCGGTCCTTGTGCCGTTATGTCCGTCGGCAAAAGTTAGCATTCGCCACAGCAGATATCCTATTGCTCCTCTCTTGTGTCGGGGACGCTAAACATCCCCCCGCCCATGCCGCCCATGCCACCGNNCCATGCCACCGCCCATGCCACCCATCATTCCCCCGCCCATGCCACCCATCATCATGGCACTCCGGACGGGCACGACCAGATCGCCGACGGGATAAACCTTACGAACCAAGTTGTCATCGGACTCGGCGACATCTTTGCTCGTGACCAGCAGCATGTCGTCCTGAATCAGGTAATAGAGGCCGTACTTCTTGCGCAGCAGATTCAGCACCGAGCGGAACGAGATGCCCTTGATCTGCGGAAGTGTGATCGGCGTATCGCGCGGGACGCCCGCGTCGTCGAGTGCCTTGTCGTCCAACTGAATTTCGATGTCGTGCAGATCCTTCAGGTCGTTAACCACGTCGGCCAACGGCTCTTCGACGAATTCGATCGAGGTCGGTTCATTTAGCGAGTCGCGAATCTTTTTTTCCGTCGGGGTGAACTTCTTCAGGTCGACCGAGCGGTACTTGAGACGACGCAAGGTCATTTCTTCCCACTGCGTGGCGTCCGGATAGACCACCGGCTGATCGTCGGGGAAGGGAATCATGGCCACTTCCACCGTGTTCAAGGTGTCGACCACCGCTTTGCTGCGGGCATTGCGCAGCGCCAGGTTCGACACGCGGGCGCCGGTGGCGTGGGCCACTAGGGCCGTCGAGGCAGCGATCGGCAAATCGGGGGCGATGGCAGGCAATTCCATCGAACCGATCTCGTCGGCCGCCGTGTATCGCCCCTCGTCCATCAGCGAGTCGAAGCGGTCGACCAATTGTTTGACTTTTTCCTGGTTGCGCGCCAAGGCATCGGCAATCCGCAGCCGATCGAGCGCGCCGGCGCGGGCTTCCTCGATCTGGCGATCGATCGTGTCCTTGGTGAACGCGCGGCGATTGGCCTCGCGGAGCATCGTTTCCAATTGGCCGCGCAGTTGGGCACGCACCTCGGCCTTGAGCTCCGGCGCCTGCGAGACGCGCTCCAGCACCAACTTGAGATCTTGCTCGACGGCCGCGGGATTGCCCGACATGCGAGCCCGTGACTCCCGCAGGGCGTTGTCGACTTCGGCGCGGATTTGATTCGAGATCAACAAGTTCTGCTGTTCGATGTTCGCCAGCAACCGACCTTGACCGTCGTTGACTTCGTCGACCGGCGGCGGCAAGTCGAGCGGCGTGACTTTGGCGGGTTTATGGAAGGCCACGCCCGCAGCCTGCTTTTCGGCGACGACCTTCTTCGGCGGCCCAGCCTGCTTGCTGCTGAATCGCATGACTTCCAGTTCATCGCCGGGTTTGCTACTGTCCACGCACGGACCGATTGCTAGGTCGGAAATCGGTACGTGTGCATCGACCAGCATCCCGATCAACTTGCGAAAGTCGTCCGTGGTCAGAAATGTGGCCGTGCTCGTTTTGGCGTCGAACGCGGCGATGGATGTAAGACTCAACGCGAAATAGTGCGCGCCATCGCTCGTCAGATACAAATCGATGTGTGATCCATTGACTTCGGCCGCCGCAACCGTGGCACATGGTCTGGCTGCCATCAGGATCAGCGTCATCAGCATGGCAAGGAGAAGAAAAGGCTTGGACATAGCGGAATTCTCCATTCGCAAAAGTGCAAGCGGCGCAGGGACCATCGCGATCCGTGCCAGGGACCGGACAAGTCGCGTCTGAAATTGGCCGACAATCGGGTCTAGCGCATCTGGCCAAAATGACAGCTATTCGGGCCCGACGAATCTCAAGTGGTCGAAAAGCAAGTTCATCGCAGATCGCTGGAAGCGTTTTGCACAGAGTTCAAACCCGGCGCGGAGTGCATTTACGCTGATCAACGCCAGAATTTTGGCAATCGAATTGGAAAATATGGGTCCGCAAGCATTTCAATAGCTGACCTGCATGGCAGAGCCTCCGAGTGAATAACGGACGACCAGTTGCAACCAGAAAAGGAAATGGCACGACGGGATTGCAAGTAAGTCGCAATCAAACCTCCAGGACTCGGCCGTCGCCGAGTGTTTAGCGTACTATGGATATTTCGCGTGTCAACTGCCCGCACCCAGTACGAAAACAGCTGAATTCCCTGATCTTAGCACCAAAGCGGGCTCAAAGAGGCTCGACTTGCCGCCAAGTAGATATTTAGTTCACTATCCTGGTTCGCCCCCCGATGGACCCTGTCAGGGCCGATGGACTCGGTTGGTATGGGCATCGTCGGGCTACCGCCTGGCGTCAGCGGGAGCTTTCGCTGATCCGATCTGGCCCATCCACTGGTTCAGACCGATGCAGTGCGGTCCGTTGATAGGGGCTGAAGAACTACGAGCGGGCCCGGTCGGGATCGGTGTTCGATTCATCCAACTCCTGCGCGCCAGGTTGTATGCCTCCGGGGCAGCACTGCCTGCCATGTAGCTCAAGGTGGCCGACTTTCCCGGGGGATAAGTTTGGCATGGCGAGCGGATTGCCCGAGCGTGCGTGCTCCTGCTCGGGCTCGGGCTCCGGTCGTGGAGCTGCTTGCATGAGTAGCGCCGACGGTTTGCTCGCCTGTTTTCAAGAACGACTTGGCGGCTGGAGGTGAGGTACGCTGCAAGCAACCCTTAGTTATCCAAAGCCCCTAGTTCCCCCTGTCGAGCCGGGACAGCAACTCAAGCAGGTGACAGCAACGATCGCACTCTCCACCGGCGGCATCCTGGCCGGCTGTGGGCTTCCACGGGATCCACCTGAGCTTCGCACGGGGGCGGATCGTCCCAATCCAGCCTGACGCCATTGGCGTCGCTAGCGGCAAGCTGCGAGCTGTCAGTAATGCTAGCATTGATCGGGCCGAAACCAAGGGTGAGACGTGGATACTGCTGGCGCCAGTATGGCTCAACAAATGCTGGTCCGATCTGGCGGCAGCAGTGAGTGCTTAGCCCGAATTATTCATAAGGGCTGAACCAAAGTGGCCTCCGGCGGGGTTTAAGTTGTTGTTCAAAGGCAACTTGGAACCCAGCACGGAGGCCGGACATGATTTTACAGTCTGCTTGGCAAGAGTCCTTCGATTTTTTGGGCTCGAAACCGATTGTCGTCGAGCCGATTGAGGAGCATCTCACGAGCGATGCCGGCCTGCTGCCGATCCGCCAGTTCGATGAGCAGATTGGTCTCACCGCTCAGTTTTCCGCGGCTTTGCACGATGTGCGGTTTGGGCCCTTCGTCGACCACACCTTTGCCGAGATGGCGCGGGTGCGGATTTACGGCATCTTGGCCGGCTACGCCGATCAGAACGATCATGACCAGTTGCGTTACGATCCGGTGTTCAAGCTGTTGGCCGGTCGTCAGCCGTCGGGCGACGAACTGGCCAGCCAGCCGACCCTGTCGCGGTTCGAGAACGCGATCAACATCGCTTCCTTGTGGCGGCTGCGCGATGTGCTCTTGGACCAGTTCTTGTCCTCGTTCGCAGTGGCACCGCGCCGCCTCACCTTCGACATCGACACGTTCGACGATCCGACGCACGGCCAGCAACAGCTGACTTTCTTTCACGGCTACTACGAGCAGTATCAGTATCAGCCACGGCTCATCACCTGTGCCCAGAACGACCTGGTGGTGATGGCCTGCCTGTTGCACGGCACGGCCCATGCGGCGCTGGGGGCCGACGACGATTTGGAGTATCTGGTGGGACGTCTGCGGGAGAAGTGGCCCGACGTGGTGATCGAACTGCGTGGCGATTCAGGGATGGCGGTGCCCATGATGTACGACGTCTGCGAGCGACTGGAGGTGGAGTATACCTTCGGGCTGCGGCTCAATCCCGTGCTCAAGCGTCAGAGCGACGCCTTGCTGGCCTTAGCCGTCGAGCAATACGAACGGACGGACCAGCCGCAGCGGCGGTTTACGGCGTTTTGGTATCAGGCCGGGTCGTGGGCCGAGCGACGGTGGGTTGTCGTCAAGGCCGAAGCGCACGCCGCGGGCACCAATCGCCGCGCCGTAGTCACCAATCGTCCTGGCGCATGCGTGTTGCCGCAAGCGGCCTATGACGAGTACGCCAATCGCGGTGAAAGCGAGAACCGCAATAAAGAGATCAAGTGTGGAATGGAGGCCGATCGTTTGAGCGATCATCGTTACCTGGCCAATCTCTTTCGATTGTACCTTCACGCCGCGGCGCTGAATCTTTTGGTACGGCTACGCAACCACGTGGCCGACCCGCCGCCGCAGAATCCGGCCGCCGAACTCCCACACGAGGCGTTGGCCGGCTATGCCCGCAGGCGGTTCTTCAACCAGCGACGCGATCGCGATCCGTTGGGCGAGGGCCATGCCTGCACGTGGCGAATGCGGTTGATCAAAGTGGCCGCACGCGTGATCGAGACAACGCGGCGCGTCGTGGTGCGGCTCAGCGGCAGTTGGCCCCACCTGGATCACTACCGCCGCGTCAGCCAACAAATTCTCGATCTCTCACCGCCCGCTCCGGAATCCGGATAACAGCACCGTGGAATCTATGCGTGCTGGCTTCATCGTCCGCTCCGAGACGATGGGGGCAAGGGGGTGGTTTACCCCAAATTCCGCCTCACGACCCCATTCCAGCCACTCGATCACGTGCCCCGCTCCTTCCGGCAGCCTCCACGTCTCTTATGAATAATTCGGGCTA
>PLYM01000028.1 GCA_003153375.1 Planctomycetaceae bacterium | reverse complement strand
GTTAAATGTTGGGATTGGTATTACTTCCGAAAAAGTGCTTTCCGTCGAAATGCCTGTCTGCTCGATTTGCCGCGAAGACATTCTCCGCAAACGTCTGCTTCGACGCGTTGTCCCGGTCGTCAATTTGGTGGTCGTATGCGCGCTTTTCATGTATCTGATGTCGGTCTATCCGCGAGGATATAAGTCGATCTTGAAGTTCGGCGCCTTGCTCGGAATTCTGCCGGGAATTTTTGTCCTCCTCCGTCTCCAGGATCCGATGCTAATTATCGTGAGACCATCGACGATAACGTACGCATTCGAAAACGCAGACGTGACCGCGGAGTTTGAAAAGCTGAACGCATCGTGGCTCGAAGAAGGATGAAGCCAAGCCTTTTCCGGGTAACTCCCTCACCCCCACGGCGGCAGCACGTCGGGCTCAATCTGATAACCCTCCGCCAGGGCGTTCGTCATGTTGAAGAGACTGGCGATGGCCAGGACCTCGCCGAGCATTTCCGTGGAGACGCCTTGTTTGCGCAAGGCAGCCGTGTGCGAATTGACGCAATAGGAGCAGCCATTGGTGGCTGACACGGCCAGGGCGATGATTTCGCGCGTGGCAGGGTCCAGCGACGACTTGCGGCCCAGGGCCTCGGGGTGCATCAGGGTCTTGAGCGTGGTCCACACCTGCTCGAGTTGCACGGGATGCGTGGCCAGCACGCGCCACATGTTCGGCACGAAATCGATGTTCTTGGTGCGCTTGATGTCGGCGAAAATCTCGGCGACCCTGCCCGTGGCCTCGCTCTCTTCGACCGGCCGCACCGTGGCAATGCGATTTTCAGTCATGGGCGATGCACGCTCCTGAAGGGGGCCGCTAAAGCTGGTCGGTATTGAACGTGTCACCGGCCGAAATGTCGCCGGTCTCAAAGCCCTTGCGGAACCAACGGGCTCGCTGCTCCGAAGTGCCATGGGTGAACGAATCGGGCACGATGTAGCCTTGCGACTGTCGCTGCAGGCGGTCGTCACCAATGGCCGTGGCGGCCTGCAAGGCTGCGTCGATGTCGCCCGGCTCGATGATATTCTTCATCCGCTGCGCATGGTGCGCCCAAACTCCGGCCAGAAAATCGGCCTGCAACTCGAGACGTACCGAAAGTTCATTGGCGGAGCGTGGACCCAGTCGCGCCTTCAGGGCCTCCATCTTTTCCATCGTGCCCAGTTGGTTCTGCACGTGATGACCGATTTCGTGGGCCACCACATACGCCTGGGCAAAATTGCCCGGCGCGCGAAATCGAGTCCTTAGCTCGTCAAAGAAGGTGAGATCCAGATACACCTTGTGGTCGCGCGGGCAGTAGAAAGGCCCCATCGCGGCGCTGGCATTGCCACAGGCCGACTGAACCTCGCCGTTGAAGAGCACAAGCCTGGGTTGCTCATACTGCCGGTCCATTTGGCGAAACAGATCGCTCCAGACGTCCTCGGTGTCGGCCAGCACCACGGCCACGAAGTCGCGCGTCTCACGCTGGCCTTCAATATCCGGCGCCGGCGCGCCGGGCATCGGTCCCTGCGGACCGCCGACCTGTTGCAGCAGGGCCGTCGGATCGATGCCCAGGTACAGCGATACGAGCACGATCACCAGCGTGCCCAGTCCGCCCGTGATGACCATCGGGCCGCCGGGCGTGCCGCGACGGTCCTCGATGTTTTCACTCTCCCGATCACCTTGCCATCGCATCGCCGCCGCTCCTTGATTGATACCAACAGGCCCATTCCACCCGCGCCAACTACCGCCGGCGTGATGAGCCGCCCAACAGCGAACCCAGAATTCCGCGCACCAGCTGATGGCCGATGCTCGAACCAATCGACCTGAGCGTGCTCATCACCACGGCCTCGCCAGGCGTTTGGCGGGTCGACTTCCGGCCCGCCGGAGGCTTTCCCTTCGCGGGCGGCTCGCCGTCGCCGTCGTCCTTGGCCCGGGCTTTTAGCAATTCGTATGCCGATTCGCGATCGATGGACTTCTCGTAATGGCCAAAGCGATCCGACGCCCGCACGATGCGTTGACGTTCATCCGCGCTAATCGCTCCCAATCGACTGCGCGGTGGAACGATTTTGGCCCGTTCGACCGGCGAAGGGGCTCCGCCATCGATGAGCATCGAAGCCAGCGCCTCGCCGACCGCAAGTTGCGTGATCGCTTGCTCCACGTCGACCGTGCCGTCGGTGCAAAACGTCTGGGCAGCGGCGCGAACGGCCTTTTGGTCCTTGGGAGTGAAGGCCCGCAGGGCATGTTGCGCGCGATTGCCCAACTGGCCCAGCACATCGTCTGGAATATCAAGTGGATTCTGCGACACGAAATAGACGCCAACCCCTTTCGATCGAATCAGCCGCACCATCTGCTCGATCTTCTCCATCAGCACCTTCGAGGCGCTGTCGAACAGCAAGTGGGCCTCGTCAAAGAAGAACACCAGCTTCGGCTTGTCGAGATCGCCCACCTCGGGCAGCTTTTCGAACAGTTCGGCCAACAGCCACAGCAGGAAGGTCGCATAGACCTTGGGCGTTTGCATCAGCTTGTCCGCGGCCAGGATGTTGACCATGCCGTGGCCAGCGGCGTCGGTGCGCAGCAGATCCTGGATGTCGAGCGACGGTTCGCCAAAGAACTTGGCGCCCCCCTGCGATTCGAGCGCCAACAGCCCGCGCTGGATGGCCCCGATGCTGGCGGCCGAGACGTTGCCGTAGGTCGTCGAGTATTCCTTGCTATTCTCGCCGACGTGTTGCAACATCGCCTGTAAGTCTTTCAGGTCGAGCAACAACAAACCTTGCTCGTCGGCTGCCTTGAATACGACGTTCAACACGCCCGTCTGGGTTTCGTTCAGGCTGAGCAGCCGGCTCAGAAGCAGCGGTCCCATGTGCGAGATCGTGGCGCGCACCGGGTGCCCCTGGTCGCCCAGCACGTCCCAAAACACAACCGGCGCGGCGCGCCAGGCGAAATCGGTGATGCCCAGCTCCTGCGCACGTTGCGTCATTTTCGGGTCTTCGCTACCAGCGAAAGCCATTCCGGCCAGGTCGCCTTTGACGTCCGCCATGAAGACCGGCACGCCCGCGGCGCTCAAACCTTCGGCCAGCACGCGCAAGGTCACGGTCTTTCCGGTTCCGGTCGCCCCCGCGATCAGGCCGTGGCGATTGGCCATCGGCAACAGCAGTTGAATGTCGTGCTTTCCTTTTCCGACCAGAATCGACTGAGCCATGTGCGGCAGCCTCGGGTTGTCATGAACGACACGCGGCCAGGCAGCCGCTTAGGTCATGCCGGACGCGGTCGCGTGGGACGTGCGATCAAAAGGCCGCGAACCCCGACATGCTCCCGTAATCTACTCGTTCACCAGTCCGCCTGACAACTGCGTTATGGGGTGGCCAGCGAGAACTGACCGCCGCCGCGCCGGCTGGCAGCCTCGTGCCGATACGACTAGAATGCAGCCGCAAATCTGACCTGTGCGTGGTCGACCGCTCCCATCCTCTTTTCGGAGACACGTCGTATGGGTTTCTTCAGCGAATTCGGGTCGTTTGTCAAACGCGGTAACGTCGTTGACCTGGCCGTTGGCGTGATCATTGGCGCCGCCTTCGGCAAGATCGTCTCCTCGCTCGTGGCTGACGTGATCATGCCGCCCATCGGATACGTCGTTGGGGGTGTGAAGTTCAGCGACCTGCACGCCACGATCGGCGGCGGCGATCAGCCGGTGACCGTCAACTACGGCAATTTCCTGCAAACGGTTTTCGATTTCCTGATCATTGCCTTCTGCGTGTTCCTGATCGTCAAGCTGATCAACTCCGTCTACCGCAAGGAAGCGGCAAAACCCGCCGAGCCTCCGGCGCAAGAAAAACTGCTCACCGAAATTCGCGATTTGCTCAAGGCGCAGTCGCGCACTTAATGATCTTTCAGCCGCGACGTTTTCAACCCTTCTTCTGCGCGCTCACAAGTCGGCCGGCGTGGCCGTGAGTTGCTCGCGGCGCTGCTGGCGATAGGACCGCAACGAGTCGACGGCATAGACAACCACGGCCGTCCAGATGAATGCCAGCGCGACCACTTTGGCCGTCGACAGTTCTTCGTGAAACAGGAACACGGCCAGCAGAAATTGCAGTGTCGGCGCCAGGTATTGCAGGAAGCCGAGCGTCGAGTAGCGCAGCCGCCGCGCCGCGGCCGTAAACAGCAGTAGTGGCACCGCGGTTACTATGCCGCTGGCCATTAACTTGCCGCGCAACTGCCAATCGCCGGCCGCGAACAGCGAGCCCTCGCTCGATTCCAGATAAGCGATGTACGCGAGCGCCAGAGGCACCAGCAAAACGGTTTCGATCAACAGTCCCACCAGGCCGTCGACGGCCGCGTTCTTGCGCAGCAGTCCGTAGAAAGCAAACGACACGGCCAGCGCGACCGCGATCAGTGGCGCGCCCAGCACGGCCACGCCCACGGCGGCCAACACAATACTCACGATTTGCCAGGGGCGCAGGGATTCTTTCAGGATCACCACGCCCAACAGCACATTCACCAGCGGATTGAGAAAGTAACCCAGACTGGCCTCGACAACCTGGTTGGTCGAGACCGCATAGATGAACGTGAACCAGTTGAGGCTCAACAGGAGGGTGCTGATGCACAGCGTGAGCTGAATGCGCCGCACCGCCAGCGCCGTGCGCACATCCGGCCAGCGACCCAGGAGCGTAACCACGGCGGCCAGAAACACGAACGACCACACGACCCGCTCGGCCAGAACCTCGGGCGGCGGCACTTCGGCCACGAGTTTGAAATACAGCGGGATCAGCCCCCAGCTGCCATAGGCCAGGACGCCGTAGATGATGCCTTGGCGAGCGGGAGAGGACATGGAAGAGAAGGATGAAGGCGGAAGGATGAAGGATGAAAACGAGCAGGAGTGGGGCTACTGTGGCGTCGGCTTATTGGGCTTGTGACGCCAAGGGAATTCGCCTTGGGACCAAGCGCCTTTGGCTTCGTGGTCGATGGTGAGGTATTGGCGAGCGAGATCGAGTACGGCGTCGTCGCTTTTGTCGATCCGGACGTCGAGCCAGACGCCTTCGGTTGCCGGACGGGCGACGAGGATTGCGGCGGCAAGTCGCCCGCGATGGTCACCTCCGGCAGCGTCGCCCGCGACGAGCGCGGCCATCAGCCGGTCGGCAAGGCTTCCCATCGTCGATTCGTAGGCGGCGGCCATGTCGGTGATGACTTGCCTGCCGGCGAGCGTGTTGCCTTGGCAGGCATAGTACCGACCGCTCATCGAGCCCCACCACAAGCTCGCGCCCGTGGCTTGCCAAGGATTCTGGTTAGCGGTGTGGCCTCGGCGGTCGATGAGGGCCAATTGCCGTAAGCCCGCGCCTTGGTCATCGCGAGTCAGTTCGGCGAGCACGTCCGCCGGCTGCTTGCCGTCTTCCAGCAGATCCAAGGCACGCTTGCCCCATTGCGGATGGTGCATGTGCTGGGTGCAAAAGGCGCCGACGCCCGCGCGAACAAACGGTACGACGGCACCCACGGCCGGATACTTGCTGGCCACGGCCGCTCCGCAGACCCCGGTCTCGGGGTCGGCGGCCACGATCGAGAACGTGCGGCTGAGGTCGGCCTCTTCCGCTGCCGAATGCGATGCCGGCCAAAGGACGATCAAAATAGACATGCATCGCCAGCAAAAGATCGAGTTTTGCATCGCTTGTCCCGTCGTCATCCGCGGTTCAATCGCTGGCGAGTTTGTCATGCCCAAAGTGCTCCAAACCCCCGGTCGCGTCTGCTAAGCTGCGTCTGTTAAAGTAGTAGTTTGCCGCATCGGCAGATAGACCCCATCCGACCGCTCCCAACCGGAAAACACACCATGCGTTTTGCGATTTCCGCTGCGCTGCTGGCCCTCGCTTTGGCGCGACTGGCGCCCTTCGTTCACGCCGCCGACAACCCGGACACGGCCAACAAAGCCAAAGTTCAGTCCGAGCCCGGCGGCGAGTTGCCGCGCGGCTTTGACGGCGAGCCGCTGAATCTAGACTTCGAGCAGGGCACGCTCAAGCATTGGGCCGCCACGGGCGAGGCGTTTGCCGGGCAGCCGGTCAAGGGCGACACCGTGACGGCCCGCGGCCGCGGCATGAAAAGCGAGCACGCCGGCCAATACTGGATCGGCGGCTTTGAGCGATCGCACAGCGATGAGCCCCAAGGCACGTTGACCTCGGCGCCGTTCAAAGTCACGGCGCCGTATGCCAGTCTGCGCATCGGCGGAGGATCGCACCACGACACGCGCGTCGAACTCGTGCGCCGCGACTCGAACAAAGTGATTGCCGAACTTTCGGGCGACAATAGCGAAACGCTGCGCCCCGTCACGATCGATCTGCGGCCCTTTGCCGGACAGGAGATTTTCATTCGCCTGGTGGACGCCAGCAGCGGCGGCTGGGGGCATGTGAACTTCGACGACTTCAAGTTTCACGCCACCAAGCCCGTCTTTCCGGAAACTGGTAACAACACGCTGCCCGACGAATATCCCTTCGCCGGACTGTCGCCCGAGGAAGCCGCCGCGGCGATGATCGTGCCCGATGGTTTTGGCGTGAACCTGGTGGCCGGCGAGCCCGACGTGAAGCAGCCGATCGCGATGGCCTTCGATGACCGCGGCCGGCTGTGGATCGCCGAGGCCTATACCTATCCGCTGCGCGCTCCCGAGGGCAAGGGTAAGGACCGGATTTTGATCTTCGAAGATGCCGATGGCGATGGACGATTCGAAACTCGCAAAGTCTTCTTGGACAACCTCAACCTGGTGAGCGGGCTGGAAGTGGGCTTTGGCGGGGTGTGGATTGGCGCGGCGCCGAATTTCATGTTCGTGGCTGACCGCGACGGTGACGACCAGCCCGACGGCCCGCCGGAAATCCTGCTGGATGGCTGGGGATATCAAGACACGCACGAGACCCTGAACACGTTCACTTGGGGCCCCGATGGCTGGCTGTATGGTTGCCATGGCGTGTTCACGCACTCCGCGGTCGGAAAGCCGGGCACTCCGAAGGCGCAGCGCACGCCCATCAACGCCGGCGTGTGGCGCTATCATCCCACGCGCCACGTGTTCGAGGTCTTCGCCAATGGTACCAGCAATCCGTGGGGATTGGATTTCAACGACATGGGTCAGGCATTTTGCACGGCCTGCGTGATTCCGCACTTGTTCCACATGATTCAGGGCGGCCGTTATCACCGCCAAGGCGGCGAGCACTTCAATCGCAACACCTACGACGACATCAAGACGATCGCCGTGCATCGCCACTGGGTCGGCGACACGCCCCACTCGGGCAACAATCGTTCCGACGCGGTCGGCGGCGGCCACGCGCACGCCGGCGCCATGATCTATCTGGGCGGAAGCTGGCCGGCCGGCTATCGCAACCAGATCTTCATGAACAACATCCACGGCCAGCGGCTCAACGAAGACCTGCTGTCGCCCAAGGGATCGGGGTATGAGGGCAACCGCGCGCCGGACTTTTGCCTGACGCGCGATCGCTGGTCGCAAATTCTCAATATTCAACTTGGACCTGACGGCCAGGCCTACATGATCGATTGGTACGACGCCAACGCCTGCCATCATTTCAATTCGGCCGGCCACGATCGCTCGAACGGCCGCATTTTCCGCATCGCTTATCAACACGCCAAACCAGCAAAGGTCGATCTCGGCAAAGCGACGAACGAGCACCTGATCGAGATGCAGCTCAATGCCAACGACTGGTACGTGCGCCACGCGCGGCGCATTCTGCAGGAGCGTGGAACCGACCAGGCCGGCCGCGAAAAGCTGACGGCCATTGCCCTGACGCACGCCGACGAGCCGCGTCGTCTGCGGGCGCTGTGGGCCCTGCACGTGACTGGCGGGCTCGATGAAGCGTTGGCCCTGCGCGCCTTGCAAAACGATCAACCCCATGTCCGGGCGTGGACGATCCAATTGCTGACCGATGATCCGTCGCGGAAATGGTCCGACCCCGTGTTCCAGCAGTTAGCCGCCATGGCCTCGAGCGATGAGTCGCCGATTGTGCGACTGTATCTGGCCTCGGCGTTGCAGCGGCTGCCGCTCGAGCGAAGCTGGTCGATTCTGCCGGGCCTGCTATCGCACGCGGGTGACGCGGACGACCACAATCTGCCGCTGATGTACTGGTACGCAGCCGAGCCCCTGGCCGAACAGGATGCGGCCCGGGTCCTCAAGTTGACCGCCAAGGGCAAGATTCCGCTGGTGTTTGCGTTCATGGCGAGGCGCATTGCCAAGATCGGCACGCCCGCGGCGCTCGACGTGCTGGCCGTCGAGCTCGGCCGCACACCAAGCCCGCCAGTGCAGCTTTCGATTCTCAAGGCGATCAACGAAGGTCTCAAGGGTCGCCGGCAGGTTCCGATGCCCAAGTCCTGGCCGGCGATGTCGGGTCCACTGTTGAAAAGCGCCGATGCCGAAGTGAACGCGGAGGCAACCGCACTGGCGCTGACGTTTGGCGATCCGCTGGCGCTCGCCAAGCTGCGAACGGTTTTGGCGAGCGATAATTCGCCGCTGGCTCAGCGTCGGCAGGCGCTCGATGCCCTGCTGGGGGCCAAGGACCCGCAGTTGGCGCCGACGTTGCAAAAGCTGGTCGGCGCGCCCGAACTGCGTGCCGCGGCGTTGCGCGGGCTCGCCTTATACGATGACGCCAACACGCCAAAAATCGTGCTCGAGGCTTATCCGCAATTGAGTCTCGAAGAGAAACGTGACGCTTTGGCGACGCTGGCCGCCCGAGTGAACTATGCGACGGCATTGTTGACGGCGGTCGCGGATAAGCGAATTCCGCCCACCGACCTGCCGGCCGATCTGGTGCGGCAATTGCGCAATCACAAGAACCAGGCGATCAACGACCGGATCGCCGAGCTATGGGGCACGGCCCGCGAGTCGAGCGCCGAGAAGGCCGACCTGATCGTCAAGTACACGCTGCTGGCTCAGGAAAAAGGGCCCGCCGATCCGCTTTTGGGCCGCGCGATGTTCGTGAAGACCTGCCAGCAGTGCCACACGCTGTTTGGCACCGGCGTCAAGATTGGGCCCGAGCTCACCGGCTCGAACCGGGCGAACCTCGAATACCTGCTCTCGAACATCCTGGATCCCAGCGCCGTGATGGCCAAGGAGTATCAGCCCAGCGTGATCGTCACTTCCGACGGTCGGGTGATCACGGGCATCGTCAAGCAGCAGGACGCCGATGCGTTGACGATACAAACCACCACCGAGGTCGTGGTCCTGCCGCGCGGGGAAGTCGATCAGATGCAACTCAGCCAGCAGTCGATGATGCCCGATGATTTGCTCAAGAACATCTCCACGGCCGAGTTTCGCGGGCTGGTGGCCTATCTGGCGAGCCCGGCCCAGGTGGCCCAACTGGCGACCGCCGACAACTTGAAGGACTTTTTCAACGGCCGCGACCTGACGGGCTGGCAGGGTGATCGAGCGCTGTGGAGCGTCGAGAACGGAGAGATCGTCGGCCGTACGGCAGGCCTCAAGGAGAACGAGTTCCTGAAAAGCGACCTGGCCTTCGGCGACTTTCGCCTGCGGGTTCAAGTGAACCTGGTCAACAACGCGGGCAACAGCGGCGTTCAATTCCGCAGCGAGGCTTTGCCCGACGGGCTGGTGCGCGGCTATCAGGCAGACATCGGACCGGGTTGGTGGGGCAAGCTGTACGAAGAGCACGGCCGCGGCCTGTTGTGGAACAAATCAGGCGAGCAGCACCTGAAGCCGGGCTGGAACACCTACGAGATCCAGGCCATCGGCAGCAAGATTCGCACCTGGCTCAACGGCCAACTCTGCGTCGATCTCGAAGACACCGGCGGAGCACGCCGCGGCATCTTTGCCCTGCAACTTCACAGCGGCGACGCCACCGAAGTCCACTTCAAGGATTTCGAGATTGAGCTGAAGTGAATTTGGAAGTGACAGATGTGGTGTCACGCAAGACGCAGTTCCCCGCTGTCTTCGTTTTCATCCTTCATCCTTCCGCCTTCATCCTCTACTTCACACTTCGACCAGCATCCGCATCGGCTCTTCGATGACTTCCTTGATGCGCTTCAGGCAGGTCACGGCGCCTTGGCCGTCGACGATGCGGTGGTCGTACGTGAGGGCGAGATACATCATCGGGCGAATCACGACTTCGCCTTCGCGGGCGACCGGGCGGTCCTGCACGCTGTGCAGTCCCAGGATGCCGCTTTGGGGCGGGTTGATGATCGGCGTCGAGAGCATCGAGCCGTAAACGCCGCCATTGGAAATGGTGAACGTGCCGCCTTGCAGCTCTTCGAGTTGCAGGCTGTTGTCGCGTGCCCGATGGGCCAAGTCGGCAATCGTCAGTTCGATCTCGGCAAAGCTCATGCGATCGGCGTCGCGTAGCACGGGCACGACCAGGCCCTTGCCGCCACCCACCGCGATGCCGATGTCGTAATAGTTGTGATAGACGATGTCGGTGCCCCGGATCTCGGCGTTCACCTGCGGAACCACCTTCAATGCGTCGATCGCGGCTTTGACGAAAAACGACATGAAGCCCAGCTTGATGCCGTATTTTTCCAGGAACATTTGCTTGTGCTCGTTGCGCAGCGCGATCACGGCCGTCATGTCGACTTCATTGAACGTGGTCAACAAGGCGGCATTGTGCTGTGCTTCGACGAGCCGCTGCGCGATGCGGCGGCGAATCGGGCTCATCGGCACCGCTTCTTCCTCGCGTCCGCCGCGGACATTCGCGGCCATTGCCGGAGCCGCCTTCGGCTTTTGCAACTCGCGACTGGGCGGAATCGCGCGCGGTACTTCGGGACTAATCACCAAACCGCCTTCGCCGTCATCGGACTTAGGTGCTGCCGACTTGGGCGATGCCGGCGCGGCCGGCGCTGGCGCGCGCTGGGCGGCAGGAGCGGGTTGCGGCGCCGCCTTACGCTCGGGCGCCGCGGCAGGCTGCGCTGGCGCCGCGGATTCGGCCGGCTTGGATTTCGAGGTATGAATCGTCTGCGCGGCTTGCGCTTGTGCGGCCGCATGAAGCTCGTGTTGCGCCGTGTTGCTGGCCTGGGCATCGCCGCCTGGCTCGATATAACCGATCACTTCGCCAACCAGCGCCGTTTCGCCGGTCTGCTTGAGCACCTTCGAGATCTTGCCGGCGACCGGCGCCGCGATTTCCACGGTGGCCTTGTCGGTCTCGATCTCAACCAGGTTCTCATCCTGCTCGGTGGATTGGCCCTCTTGCTTGAGCCACTGGCCAATTTGCACTTCCGTGATCGATTCGCCCACGGCGGGCACTTTCAATTCAACAGCCATACCGGAGATCCAATCCTCTCGACAAGTCGTCAATGAGTGCCCAAGGTCTCGCGCGAATTCGCCGCGGCGTGCCCGACAACGATGCCCCGCTACGCTGCCCTATCGAGCACGCTCCGCGAAATCGCTCGGCGCCGTCCACGTGCCCGATCGCGCTGGTACGCAAGGCAAGAAATCGTTGCTCGACGGGCATCCATCCTCGCGAATTCGCGGGTTGTTGCCCAGCCCCAATTTACGATTCGCGCGCTAAATGGAGCCAAAAGCCTGCATCAGGAGCTCTTTCTGCTCCATGCGGTGGCTGCTGGCCGAACCGGTTGCCGGGCTTGGTGAAGCACGGCGATAGATGCCGGAAAACGGCAGTCGATCGAACAGGTCGGCGCCAAACCGGGCCAACAGGAAACGCCAGGCGCCCATGTTTTCCGGTTCTTCTTGAACCCAGTAGACCGGCGTGCCGTCGGCATAAGGCGCCAATGCGGCTTTGAGTTGCAGGAAGGGCACGGGATACAGCTGTTCGAGTCGCAAGATCGCCACGTCGTGCCGGCCCAAATCCTGCCGCTCTTTTTCCAACTCGTAGTACACCTTGCCGGCGCAGATCAGCACGCCGTCGACATTCGTCCGCCCGGCAGGGCTGTCGCCAATCACGGGCGCAAAGGCTCCGTCGGCCAATTCATCGAGGTTGGAAACCGCCTGCGGAAGCCGGAGCAGGCTCTTGGGAGTCATGATCACCAACGGCTTGCGCCAGGGCCGCAAAACCTGCCGCCGCAGAGCGTGAAAATACTGCGCTGGCGTGCTGGGGCTGATGATCTGGATGTTGCACTCGGCAGCCAGCGACAGGAAACGCTCCAGCCGGGCCGAAGAGTGCTCCGGCCCCATGCCCTCGAATCCGTGCGGCAGCAGCAGCACCAGGCCGCTCAGCCGGTTCCACTTGGTCTCGGCGCTGGCGATAAACTGGTCGACGATCACCTGGGCTGCATTGACGAAGTCACCGAATTGGGCCTCCCACATCACCAGGCCGTTGGGCCGGTCGAGGCTATAGCCATATTCGAATCCCAGCACGGCAGCTTCCGACAGCGGGCTGTTGATGATCTCCACCACCGCTTGGTCCTTGCTGATGTGGGCCAAGGGCATGTAGCGGTGACCGTCGTTGTAGTCGTGCAGCACAGCATGCCGCTGGCTGAAGGTGCCGCGCGTGCTGTCTTGCCCGCTCAGGCGGATGGGATAGCCCGCCTCGGCCAGGCTGGCCAGGGCCACGGCCTCACCCGCCGCCCAGTCCAGCGGCTTCTTGCCGTGGGCCATCTCGCGGCGGGCTTCGAGCAGCCGTTCGATTTTGGGGTGCGGGTGAAAGTCGGGCGGCATCCGCGTTTGTGATTCCAGCAGGTCGGCGAGCAACTCTTGGTCGATGCTGGTCGGCACTTCGGGCACGTCGGCCGTGCGGCCGCCGAAAAATCCCTTCCATACTCCCGGAAACGCCTGGGTTCTCGCCACATACTCGCTGCTCTTGGCGACCGACAATTCCTGATCGAGCTGCCGCGTTTGGTCGCGCGCGATGCGGTCCCCCTCTTCCCGCGTGATCTCGCCCAACTCGAGCAGCCGGTCCAGATAGCCATCGCGCACGCTCTTGCGGTTCTCAATCGCGCGGTACAGCACCGGGTGCGTGAACGAGGGCTCGTCCCCTTCGTTGTGCCCGCGGCGGCGGTAGCAGTACATGTCGATGACCACGTCGCGCTGGAAGCGATGGCGAAAATCCATCGCCAGCCGGACCACCTGGGCCACGGCCTCGGGATCCTCGCCATTGACGTGGAAAATCGGAATTTGCAGCATCTTGGCCACGTCCGTGGCATAGGTGCTCGAGCGGCCCTCGCCCGGCGAGGTGATGAAGCCAATCTGGTTGTTGACGATCACGTGCACCGTGCCGCCGGTCTTATAGCCGTCGAGCTGGCTGAGATTGAACGTCTCCTGCACGACCCCTTCGCCGGCAAAAGCCGCGTCGCCATGGATCAATAAGGTCAGCGTGTGCTCGCGCTTCGCATCGCCCGAGCGGTCCTGCTTGGCGCGGGTGCGGCCGATGGCCACGGGATTGACGAATTCCAAATGGCTGGGATTGAAGCACAGCGACAGGTGTACCTTGCCGCGGGCGGCGGTCACCCAATCGCTGCTGTAGCCCAGGTGATACTTCACGTCGCCGCGGCCCAGGTGCAGCTTGGGGTCGATATCGGCGAACTCGCGGAAGATGTCTTGCGCGCTTTTGCCCATGATGTTGGCCAGCACGTTGAGCCGGCCACGGTGGGCCATGGCCAGCACGATTTCGCGAGTGCCCTGGTCGCCGGCCTTTTCGATGGTCATGTCCAACAGCGGAATCAAGCTCTCGGCCCCCTCGAGCGAAAAGCTCTTGGCGCCGGTGAATCGCTTTTGGATGAATTCTTCGAAGATCGTGGCATCGGTCAGCCGCGTCAGGATGCGCAACTGTTCTTGCTTGGTCAGGGTCAGTCGGTTTTCGCTGCCCTCCATCCGGTCTTGCAGCCACTGGCGAACGTTCAGTTCGTCCATGTGCATGAACTGCACGGCAATCGCGCGGCAGTAAGTATTACGCAACCGTTCCAGAATGCGCCCCAACGGCAGCACCGCGGGGCCGTGAATCGTATCGGTCGAGAAGGGGCGGTCCATGTCGGCCGCGGTGAAGCCATACGTCTCGGGGTCCAACTCCTTCAGGTGCGGTCGGGGCAAGCCCAGTGGGTCGATTCGGGCCACCATGTGGCCGCGCACTCGATAGGCGCGCACCAACTGGTCAACGCGGTCCTGCAGCAGGGCCATCTCCAACTCGCGCACGCTGGCGGCCGTGCCCGCGTCGCCGCGACTGCTCGGATTGAACACGCTACTGGGCCGGAACGAAGGGCCGGTTCGCGCGCCGTTCGAGGCCGCCCCGTGGCCGTTGCCATTGCCAAGCTGTTTGAAATAGCGCCGCCAATCGGCCGAGACGCTCGTGGCATCACGCAAGTAACTGGCGTACAGATCCTCGATGAAGCCCAGGCTGAGGCTGTTCGGCCCGGGCTCGGCGAAGTGATCGTTTTTGGAAACCTCGGACTTGGAAACGTTGAGCATCGTCAATTCACCAAATGACGGGATCGTGTCGAGATTCTGTAGTGATCGGCAAGCTTTCGGTAATCGACAGAGTCGGCGCAGGTTCGCGCTTCGGTGGTTTCGGCCGTAGCGGGCCGGAACTTTTGCACGTGTGTCGTGCCTCTGAAGATATCCATTGTACGGGTTGCAGCGTCGGCCGGGCGGGCGATTGGCGGGTTCTCTGTTTCCTGCGACCGAGCCCACGCGCGACGCGAGGTGCCAATTGACCAGAACCTTACCCTAACTAGAAGAATTCTCCAAACTCAGTTCAACCAGCACAAGCCGTAACTGGGGGCAAAAGATGCTTCGGGACCGGGAAAATTGATCTTCGCCAGTGGGTTTTGCTGACTCCAACCGCTGCTTCCCGAGCGTCCAAAGGGGCTCGCGCCGTGTGGGGGTGATTCACCCCGGGCAGGCCATCTCCTATCATGGGAATGTCCGCGGCGTTGCGCTCGCGGCCATCGCTCCCGTTCCTCGGTGTCCGGCATCGCGCCAGGGCCACTCGAAAACCGCCCATGAACGTCACTTATAGTTGTCCTCACTGCCATCAGGGTGCCCGCAATGAAGTGGGCCCCACCGACGCGACGCTGACGTGCCCCCACTGTCAGAAGGCCCTGAGCATGCCCCCGGGGGCCCTCGAGGATGGGCAGGTTCGCCACTGTCTGGCCTGTCCCAGCACTGATCTTTTTGTGCGCAAAGACTTTCCACAGCGACTCGGCGTGGGCGTCGTGGTTCTGGGAATCGTCGGCAGTTCGATCGCCTGGGGCTACAGCTTGCCCATTCTGACGTTCGCCATCCTATTTGCCACGGCACTCGTTGACGTTGTCCTCTATCTGCTCGTGCCCGACGCCTTGATGTGTTACCGCTGCGGGGCCCAATACCGTTCCGTCGCGGGGATGGAACGTCATGGCGCGTTCAACCTCGAGACGCACGAGCGATACCGGCAGCAGGCCGCCCGCATGGCTGGTCAACACCGCTAACCTGATCGCGCCCCAGGCGGTACGAAACCATGGATCCGGAGCGGCAGCGAATTCAGGACGACCTGCGAGGATTGCTCAAGGGCGACGTCCGGTGCGATGACGTTTTTTTGCAGATGTACGCGACCGACGCGAGCATCTACGAAATCCGGCCCCTGGCCGTCATCCGCCCCCGCACGTTGGCCGACGTCGTGGCCGCGGTCGAATATGCCAGCGAAAACCATTTGCCGATTTTTCCGCGCGGGGCAGGCACCGGCCTGGCCGGTGAGTCGCTGGGCAGCGGCCTGGTGCTCGATTTCTCCCGTTACATGCGGCGCGTGCTGTCGACCGAACCCGATCGGGTTCGCATCCAGCCTGGCATCGTTCACGCGCAGCTGAACGAGTTCCTGCGCCCGTCGGGCCGCCAATTTGGCCCCGATCCGGCCATGAGCAGCGTGACCACGATGGGCAGCGTGATTGCCATCGATGCCGGCGGCAGTCATTGGCTAAAGCATGGCTCGGCACGCTCGCACGTCATCAGCCTGCAAGTCGTGCTGGCTGATGGCCAGGTCCTCGAGATCGGCAACGAGCCCTTGGAAGCCGAGCCGGCCGAGGCGCCGACGCGCCGGGGTCAGTTGGTCGCCTCGCTGGCCGAACTGCTCACTCGTCGCGGGCCGCTGATTCGCGAGCGGCAACCGCAAAGCCTGGTCAATCGCTGCGGCTACCGCCTACACGATATCCTCTCGCCAACGCACCTGGACCTGGCAGGCCTCGTAGTCGGCTCTGAAGGCACTTTGGCGCTGATCACCGAAGCCACGGTGGCCACCCAGCCCCTGCCGCGGCATCGCAGCGTCGCGCTCCTGTTGTTCGATCGCCTGGACAACGCCGCCAAAGCCGTGCTCGAGATTCAGCCCCTGGCACCGAGCGCGTGCGACTTGATGGATCGCCGGCATTTGAGTCTGGCCCGCGAGAGTATCGTGCAGTACGACCTGATGATCCCGCCGGAAACCGAGGCGGCGCTGCTGGTCGAGCAGGAGGGGGACACGCTGGCCGCGGTGCGCGACAAGCTGGCGCAAATCATCGATCGCGTGCGACGAAAAAAGCGGCTGGCCTTTCATGCCGTCCAAGCTCAGGACCGCGAGGAGATCGAGCTCTACTGGCGGCTGGCGCGCAAGGTGGTGCCCACGTTGTTCCGCATGAAGGGCTCGACGCGTCCCTTGCCGTTCATCGAGGACCTGGCGGTGCCGCCGAAGGCGCTCGGCGATTTTTTGGTGCGCATGCAGAATGTGTTGAAGCAGCACCAGGTCATTGCCTCGCTCTTCGCGCATGCCGGCCATGGGCAGGTGCACCTGCGGCCGTTTCTCGATCTGTCGAATCCGGCCGACGTGACGCGGATGGCGCAGCTCGCCAGCGATCTCTACGACGAGGTCTTAGCCCTGGGCGGCACGATCAGCGGCGAGCATGGCGCCGGGCTCAGCCGCACGCCTTTCATCCGGCGGCAGTACGGACCGCTGGCCGACGTGTTTCGGGAAGTGAAACACATCTTTGACCCGCATAACATTCTCAATCCCGGCAAGATCGTCAGCGACGACCCCGATTTGCTCGTCCGCAATTTGCGGCGGCTCGCTCCGGAGCCCGCCACCAACGGTCAGGGCGACTCCGTCGCCGAGCCGCCGGCCGTGCAGCCCGCCGCGCCGCAGACCTGGCAATTGAACTGGACCGGCGAGGAGATTTCGCAAGCGGCCCGCGACTGCAATGGCTGCGGCGGTTGTCGCTCGCAGTTGTCGGAAGTGCGAATGTGTCCCATTTTTCGCTTCGCTCCGGCCGAGGAGAGCTCGCCCCGGGCCAAGGCCAACCTGATGCGCAGCATCCTGGCCGGCGGATTGCCCGAGTCCACGCTCACCAGCGACGAATTCAAGAGCGTGACCGACCTGTGCGTGAATTGTCACATGTGCCGACTCGAGTGCCCGGCCACGGTCGACATTCCGAAATTGATGATGGAGGGCAAAGGCGACTACGTGCTGACCAACGGCCTGGCGACGAGCGATTGGTTCATGTCGCGCGTCGATCGTTTGAGCTGGCTCGGCAGCCGCCTGGCGCCGCTGGCCAATTGGGCGATCACCAATGGCGCTTCGCGCTGGTTGATCGAAAAAGTGCTAGGAGTCGCCCAGCGGCGCAAGTTGCCGCGGTTTGCCCCCCGCAGCTTCATGCGACTTGCCGCGCGCCGCCGCCTGACGCGGCCCACGCGACGCGACATCTCGAAGGTGCTGTACTTTGTCGATACGTACGCCAATTATCACGATCCTCAGTTGGCCGACGCTTTCGTGTCGGTCATGGAACACAACGCCATCGCGGTCTATGTCCACCCGGGGCAACTCTCCTCGGCGATGCCGATGATCTCGCTGGGCGCGCTGGTTGCGGCCCGCAAAATCGCCGAACGCAATGTGACGCTGTTGGCCGAGGCGATTCGCCAGGGCTATCACGTCGTGGCCACCGAGCCCTCGGCCGTGCTGGCCCTGACACACGAGTATCCGTCCCTGGTGGATGACGACGACGCCCGGCTGGTGGCGGCCAACACCAGCGAGGCCTGCACCTATTTGTGGAAGCTGCACCAGGCGGGCAAGTTGCAGCTCGATTTGAAGCCGGTCAACGCAGTGCTCGGATACCATCAGCCCTGCCACGTGAAGGCGCTCGGCGTCGGCTCGCCCGGCGAGAATCTGTTGCGGCTGGTTCCGGGTCTGGTCGTCAATCGCACCGAAAACAGCTGCTCGGGCATGGCCGGCACTTTTGGCCTGAAGCGCGAAAACTATCGAGCCAGTCTCCGCGCCGGTCGTGGGTTGATCAACAGTTTGCGCAGTCCGCGGTTGCAAGCCGGCGCCACGGAGTGCAGCGCCTGCAAGATTCAGATGGAGCAGGGGGCCGGCAAACCGACGATCCACCCCGTGAAGTTGTTGGCGTTGGCTTATGACCTGATGCCCGAAGTCGCGGAACTGTTGTCGGCACAAGTCGAGGAATTGGTGGTCACGTGAAAGTTGATGTTCGACTGTTCGCCGTCGCCAGAGATTTGGCCGGCAGCGATTTTATTTCGCTCGAACTGCCCGCCGGCAGCACGGTGGCCCAATTGCGCGCCCGACTGTCGGCCGAGATACCCGCGCTGGCCGGCGTGCTGCCGCATATTCTCATTGCCGTCGGTTCGGATTATGTGCGGGACGACGCGATTATCCCCGCCGGATCGGAAGTGGCTTGCATCCCTCCGGTGAGTGGAGGATAGAATACATATCGCCGGGCCTTGATGGCTAAGTGTCACCCGGCCCAGCCAGTTGGGCGTAGACGCCGGCGGCCCACGCCGCGAAGATTCATTCCATGGTCGAAATAACCACCGCACCGATCGACACCGAGGTCTTGCTGCGCCAAGTCGGCTCGCCGCAGGCGGGGGCCGTGGTGCTGTTCTTGGGCACGACGCGCGAATTCACGCGCGGCCGGCAAACCGGCTCGCTCGATTATGAGTGTTATCCCGAGATGGCGCAAAAGAAGCTGGAGGAATTGGAACAGCAGGCACAAGCCCGCTGGCTCTTGACCGGCTGTGCAATCGTGCATCGCATTGGGCACTTGGAGATCGGGGAAGCCAGCGTGGCCGTGGCCGTGAGCACCCCCCATCGCCAGGCGGCTTTCGAAGCCGGGCAATGGCTGATCGACACGCTCAAGCAGATCGTGCCGATCTGGAAGAAAGAGAACTGGGCCGACGGCGAGAGCCAATGGGTTCATCCCGGGCTCGACGTCTCGCCGACCTTGCCGGCTACTGGGAGCGGCAACTAAATGGCTACGATCGAGCACATCAGCTGCTTGCAGCCGCTAGTCGATACCTTTGGCCGCGTGCACTCGAATTTACGAGTGAGCGTGACCGATCGCTGCAACATTCGCTGCTTTTATTGCATGCCGGCTGAGAACGTGCACTTCAAGCCGCGCCACGAACTACTCAGCTTCGAGGAGATCGAGCGATTCGTCCGTGTGGCGGCGCAATTGGGCGTCGACAAAATCCGCCTGACGGGCGGCGAGCCCCTGGTGCGCCACGGCTTGCCCGACCTGGTCAGAAAGCTGGCTCAAGTGCCCGGCATTCGCGACATCGCAATGACGACGAACGGCATCTTGCTGGCCGAGCAGGCCCAGGCCTTGAAAGACGCCGGCTTGGGCCGCTTGAACATCAGCCTCGACACACTCGAGCCCGACACGTTCTTCCGCATCTCGCGCCGCGAAGGCTTGGCGCAAGTGCTCGAAGGCATCTTCGCGGCTCAACGGGTCGGCTTTCGCAAGATCCGGCTCAATGCCGTGGCGATTCGCGGCATCACCGAGCCCGAGATCGTGCCGCTGGGGCAATTCGCGCGTCGCCATGGTCTGGAAATGCGGTTCATCGAATTCATGCCGTTGGACGCCGAGGCGAATTGGGACGACCAGCAAGTGATCACGGGCGAGCAAATCCGCGCCACGCTTACCGAAGGCATTGGGCCTTTAAATCCGCTGCCGGTTGAAGATCCGAGCCAGCCGGCCACGGATTATGAATTCGCCGACGGGCTGGGCCGTATTGGCTTTATCAATCCGGTGTCCCAGCCGTTTTGCCATCATTGCAACCGGCTGCGGCTGACGGCCGAGGGGCAGGTGCGGAACTGTCTGTTTTCGATCGAGGAATGGGACGCCCGCCGTCTGTTGCGCGGCGGAGCCTCGGACGAGGATTTGACCGCCTTGATTCGCGCCAGTATCGGAGCGAAAAAGGCCGGGCACGGCATCAACAGCGACCAGTTTGTGAAGCCCGACCGGGCCATGTATCAGATCGGCGGCTGAAGGCTGGAACGAGAACGCGCATGTGCCCCGATACCGGCGAACCTGCTCGCATCTATCTCGATAACGCCGCCACGAGTTGGCCTAAGCCCGAAGCCGTCTATATCGCGGTCGACCACTATCAGCGTCAACTCGGCGCACCAGCCGGCCGCGGCGGATATGCCGAGGCCATCACGGTCGCCCAGGCGGTCAATGACGCCCGTCGGAAAGTGGCCAGGCTCGTCGGCCTGGCGGATCCGAGCCATTTGATTTTCACCTTAAACGGCACCGACTCGCTGAACCTGGTGATTCACGGGCTACTCGGCGACGGCGACCACGTGATCACGTCCGATGTCGAGCACAACTCGGTGCTCCGTCCGTTGACACATCTGGAAACGGCCGGTCGTATCACCGTGACCCGAGTTGGCTGTGGCGCCGGGGGCGTCGTCGATCCCGCCGATATCCGTGCCGCAATCCGGCCGGCGACGCGACTGATCGCACTCTCACACGCCTCGAATGTGACGGGGGCGGTGCAGCCCATCGAAGCCATCGGACGCATCGCGCGCGAGGCCGGCGTGCTATTGCTCTGCGATGCGGCCCAGACCATCGGTCATCTGCCGCTCGACATGGAGCGGCTGCACGTCGATTTTCTGGCGGCTTCTGGCCATAAGGGTTTGCTCGGACCGTTGGGCACGGGCGTGCTGGCGATTCGGCCCGCGGCGGCCGCCAGGCTGAAAAGTGTCCGACAGGGTGGCACCGGAACACAGAGTGACGAGACACGGCAGCCAGAGCAATTGCCTTGGAAGTTCGAAGCCGGCAATTTGAATGTGCCAGGTATTCTGGGCCTGCGGGCCGGCGTCGAATTCCTCGCCGAGCGCGGCGTCATGGAACTGCACCGCGA
The DNA here is from genome assembly GCA_003153375.1 of Planctomycetaceae bacterium. Taxonomy (GTDB): domain Bacteria; phylum Planctomycetota; class Planctomycetia; order Pirellulales; family PALSA-1355; genus PALSA-1355. Next base: position 89,416 of record PLYM01000028.1, on the reverse strand, counting down.
GTCTCAGGACCTCACCACCCAGTTGCTCGCCGGTTTCGCCGGCATCAAGGGCTTACGCGTGATGGGCCCCTCGACGTCCGACCAACGCGTGCCCCTGGTCAGCGTTACAATCGAGGGCTATGATCCGCAGGAGGTGGCCCTTGGCCTGGACGCCGGCTACCGGATTCAAGTTCGTTCGGGCCTGCACTGTGCTCCGGCCATGCATCGATCGCTGGGAACGCACGCGAGTGGCGGCACGATCCGATTCAGCCTGGGACCCTTTACTACGGCTTCCGACATCGACGCCGCGGTCGGAGCAGTTCGCGAACTTGCGTCGTCACAGATGTGGATTTGAATAAAAGGTCTCGCCCGAGTTGCTCGCTGGCGAGCAGTTGCCAACGGAATGCCGCAAATGGACGAAAAACCTTGGTTCCACAAGGGATTGCGATTCGAGTGCTCGCAATGCGGCGACTGCTGCACCGGCGCTCCGGGCTACGTGTGGGTCAATCGCGAGGAATTGGAAGACCTGGCTCGGGAGTTGAAAATGACCCTAGCCGACTTCGAGCAGGCCTATGTTCGTCAGGTCGGCATCCGCAAAAGCCTGGTCGAATACGCCAACGGCGATTGCGTCTTCTTCGATCCCAACGCCCGCAAATGCACGGTTTACGATGCCCGCCCGCGCCAGTGCCGCACCTGGCCCTTCTGGGAATCGAACACCAGGACGCCGGAAGCCTGGAAATCGACCTGCGAAGTTTGCCCTGGCAGTGGGAAGGGTAAGTTGCACTCGGCAGAGAAGATCCTGCATCAGATCGCGATCGTCAGGCTCTAAGCGATCGCGAGTTCCTGGGCTCGCCACGGTGGCATGCACAGACCGCGTGCCCGGGTCGCCGTGAGGGGGCATCTAGGCGATCTTTTCCGGTATTTCAAATTGCGCTCAACTTTGCCGGTTGTAACGCCGATTAATAGGCCTCAGACGGTCGGCGACAGTCACGGTGAACGGCGGCGGAAAATGTGGCTCCACCGCGGATCGCTGGGTCATAAGTTCAATAATTCAGATCACTTACGCAATATATGTCACACTTGTCCTCGGTTTTTCTATCGTAAGGCATTGCGATTCAAACACTTGGAGGCAAACCGATCAGCACCAGCAACAGCCGGCCGCAGTAGTTTTCGTGGACGCAAGCACGGCTGGAAGAATGGTTTGATCTTGACTGTACTTCTTACGCCATTTACACTTGGAGCATGACAGTGCCGGTCGAGGGCGCCCTACTTCGCCCCGAGCGCCCCTTTCTCACAGGAGAACTGTGTCGTGACCAAGAAAGAGATTGTCAAAACCATTTCGGACGAGATCGGGCTGACCCAGCTCAAGACCAAAGAAATCGTCCAAAAGACTTTTGATGCAATTGTTGAAACGCTTGTCGACGAACGTCGCATCGAGCTGCGAAACTTTGGGGTTTTTGAGGTCAAAAAGCGGGCGGCTCGCAAAGCGCGCAACCCTCGGACCGGCGACAAGGTTTACGTGCCCGAGAAGTTCGTCGTAACCTTCAAGCCGGGCAAGGAAATGGAAGAGCGCGTGCGGGAGTTGGAACGTCAGGCTGCGGCCGCGGCCGAGCGGGCGCGTACGGGTGACGAGAAACCGCCAACCGGTGAACCCCGGCCGACCGAAACACTGGGCAGCGCAGGGTTTAACATACAAAACAACTCGGGCTAGCAGGCTGGAAGGCTTGCAGGCGGCCAATTTGCGAGTGCCAGCGGGCCCCCCGAGGTTTGACCTCGGCGCAGAGGGCGAGAAACAGTAACGTAGCGGCGAAGTTAGGGTCATTTTCGAAGCCATTTCACATCCGCTTCGAAGCGTGTTCTACGCGAGCGTGCAATCGAATCAATGTCATGGGTCGGGTCCACGGTTCGGGCCCGCGCTGTAACAGTCCGACAAGGAAGTGCCCGTTGTTCGCCCTCGACCTGGGGTCGTGCGACGAGGTTCACGGAGGAGTTGCGTGATGCGCAGGCTGTTGTTAGCTGCGATCTTGGGTCTTGCGGTGGGTGCCGGTAACGGTTGCATCCTGCCGATCTATAACAGTGACCCGACGGTCCGAACCCAGGAATTGATCTTCACGTCAGAAAACCTGCGCTTGATCGGTGAAGAGTGGCAGCGCATCTGGTTCCTCGACCAGCCCAGCCATTTGTCTCCCTATCGCACGCACGGTGGCCTCATCTAGGGTCCGTCATCTGCCGCCAATCGGCACCTGTCGTCTCGCTTGAACTCACGGCTGTCCGTCTCGGCGGCGGCACTTTCAATTCGCTTCGCAACCTCACGCCACGGGCGCACGTTGCCGCGGCTCGTATCGACCGATACATTACACGCTGCCCGTTTGGCACCCTGTTTTCGGTCCCTGCTAGCCGCCTTCTGGTTGATCGCGTGAGCCCTTCGACTATCGACCTTTCGGTTCGCCTGGGCCGCTTGCAGTTGCCGAATCCAATCATGGTGGCATCCGGCACCTTTGGATACGCGCGCGAAATGGAAGGCCTGGTCGAGTTGGGCCGCCTCGGCGCGATTCTGCCCAAGACGATCACCGCCCAGCCCCGCGCCGGCAATGCGCCGTGGCGCACGGTCGAGACTGCCGGCGGCATGCTCAATTCGATTGGCTTGGACAATGACGGGGTCGAGGCTTTTGTTCTGCACCACTTGCCCTACTTGGGCGCGCTGGGCGTGCCGATCGTGGTCAGCATCGCCGGTCACGACCACGACGAATTCGTGGCCCTCGCGAGGCGGATTGACGGACAAACGGGCGTTGCCGCGCTGGAGTTGAATATCTCGTGTCCGAACGTGAGCGGCGGGGTCGATTTTGGCACCGACCCGAACCTGTGCCGCCGGGTCGTGGCCTCGGTGCGCGAGGCTTGCCGGCTGCCGATCCTGGCCAAGCTGACGCCCAATGTGACCAACATCGCCGCCATTGCCCAGGCCGCCGAGGCGGGAGGCGCCGACGCGATCTCGGCCATCAACACCTGCCTGGGCATGGCCATCGACTGGCGGCGCCGGCGTTGCGTATTGGGAAATCGCCTCGGTGGGCTGAGCGGCCCGGCCATCAAGCCGATCGCTCTGCGCGCCGTTTATCAAATCGCCCAGGCCGTCAGCATTCCCGTGGTCGGCATTGGCGGCGTGGCGAACATCGACGACGTGATGGAGTTTCTGATTGCCGGGGCCAGTGCCGTGCAAGTCGGCACCGTAAATTTTTACCGTCCAACCGCCACGATCGATATTCTCGATGCGCTGCCTGGCGCGCTGGCGCAATTGGGCGCCGCGAGCGTCGCCGAAATCGTCGGTACGCTCGCCAAGAACTAACCCACAAACCCTTTTGATCACCCGCCATGCGCGTACTTTCCGGCATTCAGCCGACGGGCCGGCCCCACTGGGGTAACTACTTTGGCGCCATTCGCCAATATATCGACCTGCAAGGCGAGCAGGCCTCGTACTACTTCATCGCCAACTTGCACGCCCTGACCACGGTGCGCGACTCGAAGCTGCTGGCGCGATACACGCTCGATGCCGCGATCGATCTCCTGGCGCTCGGGCTTGATCCAACGCAGGCCACGCTGTTCGTCCAGTCCGCCGTGCCCGAGGTTTCGGAGCTGTGCTGGTTGTTGCTCACCGGCGCGCCGATGGGCTTGCTCGAGCGCTGTCATGCCTACAAGGACAAGAAGGCCAAGGGCTTGCCGGCCGACGCGGGTTTGTTCACCTATCCCGTGTTGATGGCCGCCGACATTCTGGCGTACGACTCCGACACGGTGCCGGTCGGCGACGACCAGATTCAGCACATCGAAGTCTGCCGCGACCTGGCCAGCAGTTTCAACCATCACTTCGGCCAGGTGTTTGTCATGCCCAAGGCCAAAATCCTCGACGCCTCGGCCAAAGTGCCCGGCACCGACGGCGAAAAAATGTCGAAGAGCTACAACAACACGCTCGAGATCTTCGAAGACCCCAAGGCCCAGCGCAAGAAGATCATGCGCATCACGACCGACTCGCGGCCGATGGAGGAGCCGAAAGATCCGCTGGGCGACCACCTCTTTCAGCTTTATTCGCTGGTGGCCACGACCGACGAGCGCGAGGCGATGGCGGCCCTGTATCGCCGTGGCGGGTTCGGATATGGCGAAGTGAAGAAGGCTCTGGCCGACGCGGCCGAACGGTACTTTTCCGAGGCTCGCACGCGCCGCGCGGAATTGGCCGCACAACCCGATCGCATTCATCACATCCTGGCCGACGGCGCGGCACGTGCTCGACAACAAGCCGGCCAGGTCCTGGCGCGGGCCAAGAAGGCCTGCGGGCTGATCTAACCGCAGCGCATTTGTCACGCGTCACCCCGAGCTTGGGAAGCGTTGGATGCCAGACCTTGCGACCCAGCACCGAATCGATCGCTTTGCCGCCTCGCTAGTTGGCACCGTGCTTTGGATGGTGACGGTGGCGTGGGTTGCGTTTCAGCTTCAGCAAGAAGGCATCGCTCCAGCCGTGCTGTTTCCCCTCCTGGTCGGAGCGATTCTGGGCGCTGGCGAAGCGGCAATTTGCCGTAAAACCGGCGTGCCGAGCCGTCGGTGGGCGATCGGCACGGCCGTGGCGTGGGGCTTGCTGGTCGTGATCGGCCAAGACTACATTGGCCATAGGCATCATGTACGGCTGTGCGACGAAGCCCTCAGCCGCCACGAATCGCCGCTGGTGGTGATGGCGGCTGGCGACGAGAGTTTGCGGCCCGGATTTTCCGATTTCCTTGCCGGCAAGGTGCGAGCCGCGCCCTGGTGGTGGGGCCTCGACCTGGCGCTGACCAGCGGCGCCAGCGCGGCGGCCGTGGCCTTGGGCACGAGCCGAAAACCGTCCTTCACCTCCGAAGCATAACAGCGCATGGCACACATTATTGGCATCGGCACCGACATCATCGAGTGTCTCCGGATCGGTCAAATGATCGAACGGCACGGCGAGTTGTTCATCAACCGTGTCTACACCGACCACGAAATCCAATATTGCCAAAGCCGCAAGCAAGCCATTCAGCACTTCGCCGGTCGTTGGGCCGCCAAGGAGGCGATCCTCAAGGCCCTCGGCACCGGCTGGCGCAAAGGCATCAGTTGGCGCGACGTCGAAGTTCGCAACGAGCCCGGCGGGCGGCCGGTCGTGGCTCTGCGGGGTGGGGCTCGCGACGTGGTCGAGCAGTTGGGCATCGCCGAAATGCTGATCAGCATCTCCCATTGCCGCAGCCATGCCACAGCGTATGCCCTGGCCCAAGGCATCGAAAAGCCCGCCGAGGAGGAATAGCGCGCTGGCGCTAGCAAGGTCCTTCGCCCGAGAAATAGTCCTTCCATTGGGCCCGCACCTCGGGCGCCAGCGAGTCCCACCAATCCCAGGCGCTGCCCGTGGATTCGGCGTTGCTCTTTGCTCCCGGCGGCGGCGTCTCGCCGATTCGCTGAAAGTGAAACTCATACTGCGTGCGAAAGGCCACGGTCGGCTGCGCGTAGTGGGCCGACGATAGTTTGTGAGCCAAGATGATCTGCCACATCGCGCGATCGCAAATCGGGCCGAATTGCCGGGGCATCGTGGCCCAGTAGGGCATGATGCGAAAGGCCGGCCGCAGGAAAAACAGGCAACTGGTGTCGACGTGCGACTCGCCGTTGCATTCGTAATCGACATACATCAGCGATCCGTCAGCACGGTGAATCGTGCGTGACGCCGTGCAAATCGCCACGCCCGTTTGCCGGTACAAAGCCACCATGGCCGCGATGTGCTGGGGCCAGTACCAGTTGTCGGCGTCGAGATAGGCAATCGCGTCGAAATCGCGGTTCATGGCCGAAAGTGAGCCAACCGCGCGTGGCGTGTTGCCGTTGTCGCCGTGGGGCCGCCCCAGCTGGATGTGCTCGCCCTGCCAACCGGCCACCTCGGCATGGGGCGAGCCGTCCGAGACCAGGAAGTGCGTGCAGGGATGCGTCTGCTCGAGCACGCTTTCGTGACAACGGCGCAGCACGTCGACGGGTTCCTGGTAGTAGGGCGTGATCACCGCCACGCGCAAAGGATCGTCCGACGTGGTCATCAATTCGTCGCGCGCCTGCGGGCGCGCCGGCAAGGCCAGGCAAGGGATTGAACAACCTCAACCGAGATGTCGCTCGTTCTTCATTGTGGCTCGCGGCCCGACTCGACAACAGGGGGCCGGCTCACTCGGCTGTTTTCGTCTTGGGCGTTGCACTACAATCGAGGTGGCGACAACCGAGCAAATCCAGTGCGGGTACATGCCGTGAGTGGCGGTAGCACGAGCAGGACGTATTTCCATGTCCACAAAGCTCGGCCCTGGGGGCTCATCGCCGCGGCGGTGGGAATGACCGGGCTGTGGGCAACCTGGCTCTCGGCGCCCCCCTGGACGCCGCTGGTGGCCCTATCGGTCATCTTTGGCTCGTTCGTGCTCGTGGGGCTGCCGGCGGCGGTTTCGGGCGGCTGCTATCGTAGCTGGTTCTCCGACGGCCGCGTGCATTGGGAGTGCCCCAGCCGCTTTTATGGCCGCAACGATTCCTGCCGTGTTGCGGATTTGGCCGAGTTCCAGGAGTTGGGCGCCCTGGGACCCTCCGACTCGTCGCACGTGATCTCCTACCGCTTGGTGTTGCGCGACGGCACGGTGAAGCCGATCGAACGCAACTGCTTCGGCGATCGCGATGCGTTCATCCGCGCCCTGACGAAAGAGAATCGGCGGATCATGTTCACGCAATTGGCGAAGTGAGGCGGCAACCTGCCAGGTGTGCGTCGAGAGCGAAACGGCGCCTGCTCGTTCACGACTACTTCAAGGCGGTTTTCTTTTTCGCCGGAGCCTTCTTCTTCTTTTTCACCGGCTTCTCGGCGACCTCCTCGACCGGCTCGGCCGCGGCAGTCTTGGCGGCGGCCTTCTTGGCGGCTGCTTTCGGCGTGGTCTTCTTGCGGCGCGAAGACTTCTTCGAGGGGCCCATCGCGGCGCGCGTGGCCAACAACTCCAGGGCCTCTTCCCGAGTCAGCGCGTCGGCGCCCAACCCCTTGGGAAGCGAAGCATTGGTTTCGCCGTCGTTCAAGTACAGCCCATAACGGCCCTCGAGCAGTTGAATCTTCTGTTTCGTCACGGGCGACTCGTCGAAGACCTTGAGCGGCTCCTTCGGAGCTCCGAACCCGCGGCGGGCCGCCTTGGGCTGGGCCAGCAACTCCAGGGCTTGCTCCATCGTCACGTCGATCGGCGACACGCCCGCCGGCAGGCTGCGCGTCTCTTCGCCAGATTTGACATAGGGGCCAAAGCGCCCGTTATAGGCCACGACCGGCAAATTCGTTTCTGGGTGCACGCCCAGTTCTCGCGGCAACGAGAGGAGTCGCAACGCGACTTCCATCGTGACATCTTCAGGTCGCATGCCCTTAAGCAGCGAGGCGTTCTTCGGCTTCTCCTCGTCTTCCTGATTTCCGCGCTGCACATAGGGTCCAAACCGGCCGACTTTCAGATACACGGGCTTGCCGGTTTCCGAACAGTGCCCCAGCGGCTGCTCGCTGAGCTCGGCCTGCGCCAGCATTTCGACGGCTTTCTCGACCGTCATCTCGTCGGGTGCCGTTTCGTCGCGCAGGCTGGCGCGGCGCTCGCCTTGCTCCAGGAACGGTCCATAGCGACCGACCCTGACGAAAATCGTGTCCCCGTCGGGCGGCTTGCCGATGAAAATCCGACCGATGTCGCGGGCATCGATCTCTTCGACCTTGTTTTGCAGTTGCCGCTTCAATCCTGGCGTGCCGTTGCCAAAATAAAACTTGTTCAGGTAATCGATGTGCCCCGATTCGCCGCGGCTGATCGCGTCCAGGTCATCTTCCATCTGGGCCGTGAACTGGTAGTCGACCAAATTCGGCAGGTGCTCCGAGAGCAACTGGGCCACGGAGAACGCCACCCAGGTGGGCACCAGCGCGTTGCCGCGCTTGAATACGTACTCGCGCGCCAAAATCGTATCGATGATCGAAGCATAGGTGCTGGGCCGGCCGATGCCCATTTCTTCCAGCGATCGGGTCAACGAGGCTTCGCTGAACCGGGCCGGCGGCTGCGTGGTATGGCTCTTGGCTTCCAGTCCGTGGCACACGAGCGAGTCGCCGATCTTGACGGCCGGCAGCACGGTGTCTTGCTCGGCCAGGTCGGCCAGCGGATCGTCGCTGCCCTCGACATAGGCTCGCAGATAACCGGCAAAATCGATCGTCTTGCCGCCGACCTGAAACACCGCGCCGTCGCCTTCGATCGTGATCGTGGTGCGCCGGCCCTGGGCGTCGGCCATCTGGCTGGCGACGGTGCGCTTCCAAATCATGTCGAACAGGCGAAACTCGTCCTGATTCAATTGATTGCGCAGTTGCTCGGGCAGCGCGAATTGATTGCCGGCGGGGCGAATCGCCTCGTGTGCTTCCTGAGCGTTCTTGACCTTGGTTTGATAAACCCGTGCTTCTTTTGGCAGAAAGTCGCCGCCGTACTGCGACTCGACCAACGCGCGAGCCGCCAGGATTGCTTCCTGCGACAGGTTCGTCGAGTCGGTACGCATGTAAGTAATGTGGCCGTTTTCGTAGAGACTCTGCGCGGCCCCCATCGTGCGCTTGGCGGTGAAGCCGAGCTTGCGATTGGCTTCCTGTTGCAGCGTGCTGGTCGTGAACGGCGCCGACGGTTTGGACGTGAACGGCTTTTCGTCCAGCGACGCCACGCGGAAGTCGGCCTTCCCCAGCCGCTCGGCCAGGCGCTGCGCGTCGTCCTCTTTTAACAGCAGCAGCGAAGTATCCTTGATCTGGCCCGTGGCCGAGTCAAAATCCTTGCCGGCGGGAATCTTGCGACCGTCGACCGAGACCAGGCCCGCGCCAAAACGCTGCCCGCTCTTGTCGAACAATCCGAGCAGGTCCCAATACGTGGCCGAGACGAACGCCATGCGGGCTCGCTCGCGCTCGACAATCAGCCGCACCGCCACGCTTTGCACGCGCCCCGCCGAGAGCTTGGGCCGCACCTTGCGCCACAACAGGGGCGAGACTTCGTAGCCGTAGAGCCGGTCGATGATGCGGCGGGCTTCTTGAGCGCGCACCAGATCGTCGTCAATCGACCGCGGATGGGCCAGGGCCTCTTGGATCGCGTCTTTCGTGATTTCGTGAAAAACCAGCCGATGGACCGGCACCTTCGGCTTCAGGATCTCATTCAGGTGCCAACTGATGGCTTCGCCCTCGCGGTCTTCGTCCGTCGCCAGGTACAGGTCTTTGGCGTCCTTGAGCAAGGCCTTGAGCTTGCGCACCTGGGCCGTCTTGCCCGGCGGCACGACATAAACGGGGTCGAAGTCGTGATTGACGTTCACCCCCAGATGGGCCCACTCCTCGCCCTTGAACTCGGCCGGGATCTGCTTGGCGCCCTGCGGCAAATCGCGCACATGGCCAATACTGGCTTCGACCGTGAAGTCGCGGCCCAGAAACTTGCTGATCGTGCGCGCCTTGGCCGGCGACTCGACGATCACCAGGGACTTGCCGTTTTTGACTGCTTTGGTCTTTGCCATGCGGAGGGACGTTAAACTGGGTTGCCTCGGTAGTCTGTTCAGGACAGTATCTGCTCGGCAGTGCCCCGCGGAATAAATTATTCGCGTCACGCCGCTTTGGCCGGTCTGTCCCGGCCCATCGCGGTCGCACGGCCTGGCACGGCCTCACATGCGGTTCGAACCAACTTTGCTACGCTCTCGCGGCGTCCGCGGGCGGAAACTCGCTGAAAGAACGCCAAAATAACATCAAGGATTGAAGTTACACCGACGCGCAAGGCCCCTCTCAGATGGCAAAATCGGCACGTTCGGATCGCAATTCATTAATACCCTGGCTATGCGACTGTCAAGCCGTGTTTCCAGCCAGCTCCCCTTGGGCGCTTCATTTCCGACGCGGATTTCGTGACTCGAATCCGACGCGCTAGCGCCCTCGCAACGCGTCGAAACAGGCACGCGGATCTCTGTCTGCTCGTCCACGTCAACAGGGCCTTCGTCTCGCGTGCGGGCTCGTCGCGCAGCGGCGCGTTGCTGAGGCTGCGATTCGCGCCGCTAAGCATGGGCGACGACACGCACCAAAGTCCATCCCTGATTGGGATTGCAATAAGGCGCTAGAGTCCTACAATCACCCACGGCCGCGCAGGAAATCGGCCTTCAAGTCCTTATTCTCCGACACTGGTCTTCGGCCGATCGCTATCGTCCGAACGCCGACAGCAAAGGTGGAATTCTCCGTGGCAAGTCCATTTGTTTCGTTCCGCAAGAACCAGAAGGTTTTGCTAGCCGTTTTCGGCGTGCTCATTATGTTGGCCTTTGTTTTGGGCGACCCAATCTCGCGCATGATTGGTCGCGCCAAAGGACCGGAAAACCCGGTCATCGTCGAAACACGGTTCGGCAAGCTGACGCAGGCCGAACTGACCGGCCTCGTCCAGCAGCGTGAAATCGTCAACGCCTTCCTGCAACAGATCGTGCGGGCCACGGTCGAAGCGCAGGTTCAACGGGGCGTGGTCGATCCGCGCAACCAGATGCAGGTTTTCGAACAAATCTACAGCTTTTGGCGCACGAAGCTGATGCAACGCACGCAGGCGGCCGGACGCGAAGAATCGGCCGTGGATACGCTGGTGCTATCGAAACGGGCCGAGGAAGCCGGCCTGGTCGTGAGCGACGAGGCAATCAACGCCCTGATCAAACAGATCACGGAAAACAGCCTCAGCAGCCAGGCGGTCGCCGATGCCATCCGCTCGCTGCACTCCGGACGGCAAATGCGAGTGGCGGGGCTCTTTAATGCGCTGCGCACCGAGATGCTGGCCTCGGAGTTTACGGAGCTATTTGCCCAGAGTCTGAGCGACATTCCGCCGGCCCAGCGCTTCGAGTATTTCGCCCGGCTCAACCGCCGCGCCAAGGCCGAGGTGCTGCCGCTGGCCGTCGCCGATTTCACCAGCCAGGTGAAGGATCCGACGAGCGAAGAGTTGCAAGCTTTCTATGAAGCCAACAAGGATCGCTATCCCGACGGCACCTCGCCCGAGCCGGGTTTCAAGCAGGCCAAGCGCGCGGCGTTTCAGTACTTCAAGGCCGACTTCGCCCAGCTTCAGGAGAAATACAAAACCGAAGTAACCGAAGCCGAGATTCAGGACTATTACGACAAGAACAAGGCCCAATTCCGGGCCGTCGAGCTCCCAGCCGACAAAGACAAAGACGAAGCCGCCAAGGACGATGACGCGCCGGGTGACAAACCGGCTGATGGCGAAAAGCCAGCCGACGGCGAGAAGCCGGCTGACGACGCGAAGCCCGCGGATGTTCCGCCCGAGAAAACCGACGCGAGCGAAAAGCCGGCCGATTCCCCCAAGGAAGGCGACAAGCCCGCTGCCGGGTCGCCCCAGTCGCGGTTGAACAAGCCAAGCGTAACGCTGCGTTTTGTCAGCACGGCGGCACTCGTCGACGAGCCAGCCGCCGACGCTCCGGCTGCTGTCGATAAAGAGTCCGCCGAAAAAGAAACTGCCGAGAAAGATGCCGCTGCTGAAAAGCCCGCATCCGACGAGAAGCCCGCTGCCGAAGGGGAACCTGCTGCCGAGAAGGACGCCAGCGCGGACGCCGCGGAGGCGAAGCCCGAGATCAAATACGAGCCGCTCGAAAAGGTCCACGATTCGATCCGCGACAGCATTGCTGGCCAAAAGGCCAGCACCAAGATGAACGAGATCTTCGACGATCTGAACGCCGCGATGCGGCGCTATGCCGACGACATGGATCGTTACACCGCCGGCAAGGCCACCAATCCGGCGATCAAGCCGCCCCAGCCGTTTGCGTTTGCCGAACTAGCCAAGAAATACGGGGTCGAAGCCAAGGAGCTGCCCTTAATGACGGCCGCCGAAGTGGCCAACGAAGACATCGGCAAGGTGCGCCGCATTGTTGCCGACTCTCGCTCGCGGTTCGGCTTCCGTAGCGAAGGGCTCGATGAGTTTGCCTTCGCTGACAGCCTGCCGACGTATAAGGCCACGCGCGGCGAGGACAACGAGGGCAACGGTTACTTGTTTTGGAAGACCCAGGAAGAAGCCGCTTACGTGCCGGCGCTCGACAAGATTCGTGACAAGGTCGTGGCCGCCTGGAAGATGATCCAAGCGCGCGAGCCGGCCATGAAGCGGGCCAACGAGTATGCCTTGCAGGCCCGTTCAGCGGGAAAGCCGCTGAAGGAGGTCTTTGCCGCCCAGCCGAGTCTGAAAGTGACCGAAACCGGACCGTTCAGTTGGCTGTCGATTGGCAACGTGCCGTTCGACCCGTCGGCCATGCAGCCGCGGATCAGCCAGGTCGAAGGGGTCTCGAATCCCGGGGACGCCTTCATGGAGACCGTGTTCAAATTGGCGCCGGGCGAAGTCGGCGCGGCGCTGAACCATCCCCAGGACACGGCCTACGTCGTGCAGGTTGAGAGTTACGAGCGACCGCTCGACGAGTTGCGCAAGGATTATGCGATCGAGCCCCCGATGCGTTATCTTTCCGTGGCCCTGCCTGACCAGCGGAAGATCTTCGTCGCCTGGTTGCAGGACGTCAACAAAGAGGCCGGCGTCCACTGGCTGCGAACGGCCGACACGGCCGCGCGGCGCCAGACTGGCGACGAAGCCCCCCCGGACGACGTCGATTTCTAGCAACCGGCGGTGCCGCGTACGGACCGTTTTTATCTTCGCGGCTTGAGTATCACGATGCCCAAGGGCGGCAGCGTGATCGGAATCGAGAACGGCCGGCCGTCCCACGGCAATGGCTCGGCCATTCTGCCCGGTCCGTTGCCCAGGTTGCTGCCCCCATAGAACACCGAGTCGCTGTTGTTGATCTCTTCATACCAGCACATCTCGGGCACGCCCAGCCGGTGCTGCGTGCGCGGCACGGGCGTGAAATTGCAGGCCGCGACTAGGAAATCGCGCGGGTCTTTGGCCCGCCGCACGAAGGCCAGCGTGCTCTGCTCGAAGTTGTGACAATCGACCCACTCGAAGCCGTGGTGGTCGAAATCAATCTGGTGCAATGCCGGTTCGCTGCGATAGATCCGATTCAGGTCGGCGACATACTTTTGCAGTCCCTGATGGCTTGACCATTGCAGCAGATCCCATTGCAGGCTGCTGTCGCAATTCCATTCGTTCCATTGGCCGAATTCGCAGCCCATGAATTGCAGCTTCTTGCCGGGATGCGCGAACATGTAGCCGTAGAGCAATCGCAGGTTGGCAAACTTTTGCCACAGATCGCCCGGCATCTGATCGAGCAGCGAGCCTTTGCCGTGTACGACTTCATCGTGCGAGAAGGGCAGCACGAAGTTTTCGGTGAAGGCGTAAATCAGGCTGAACGTCAATTCGTCGTGGTGGTATTTGCGATGGATCGGTTCGTGACGCATGTACCGCAGCGTGTCGTTCATCCAGCCCATGNNCGGCCGCCGAATTCGTTGGGAATCCACTGGCCCGGCTCGCGGCTATAGTCCAGATAGATCATCGAGGCCACGGCGTCGACCCGCAGGCCGTCGATGTGGTAGCGATCCATCCAGAACAGCGCGTTCGAAACCAAAAAGTTGCGAACTTCGTTGCGGCCGTAGTTGAAAATGAGCGTGCCCCAGTCGGGGTGCTCGCCCTGCCGCGGATCGGCGTGCTCATAGAGATGCGTGCCGTCGAACATCCGCAGGCCGTGCGCGTCACGCGGAAAATGCGCTGGCACCCAATCGATCAGCACGCCGATGCCGTGTTGATGGCAATAGTCGACGAAGTACATGAAGTCTTCGGGCGTGCCATAGCGGCTGGTCACGGCGTAATAGCCGACCGTCTGATAGCCCCAACTGCCGGTGAACGGGTGCTCGCTGATGGGCATCAGTTCCAGATGCGAATAGCCCATCTGCTGGCAATACTCGACCAACTGGTGAGCCAGGTCGCGATAGTTGAACCAGCCGTTGGGATCGTTGGATGAGCGCTTCCAACTGCCCAGGTGAACTTCGTACACCGACATGGGCGCGTCGAGACCGTTCGTGACGGTGCGATTGGCCATCCACTCGGTATCGGACCAACGATGGAGATCCAAATCGGCCACTTTCGAGGCCGTGCGTGGCGGCAGCTCGGCGGCGAAGCCGTACGGATCTGATTTTTCGAGGACCTGCCCGCCGTGCCGGATCTGATATTTGTAAATCGCGCCGGCGGTCAGCCCCGGCACGAACAGTTCCCAGATGCCGCTGGGAATGTGCTTGCGCATGGGGTGACGGCGGCCGTTCCACTCGTTGAAGTCGCCGATGATGCTCACGCCCCCGGCGTTGGGGGCCCACAGGGCGAAGTTCACGCCGCCAATGCCGTCGACCGTGCGCAGTTGTGCCCCCAGCTTGCTATAGCTGCTCCAGTGCTTGCCCTCGGCCAACAGGTGCAGGTCATAGTCCGAGAGCAAGGGCGGAAAGGCATAGGGGTCGTGCATCATGGTTTCGGTGCCACGCCCATCGGCGACGCGCAGCTGATAGCGGTGGTTCGGGGTGTCGTTCATCACAGGGCAAATCGCTTCGTACAGGCCGGCCGGGTGGATGCGCCGCATGGGGCGAGGTTCATGCTTGCCCGCGTCGATCACCCAGGCCTGGGCCGAACCGGGTAGAAACGCCCGCACCGCCAACGCTCGGCGGCCGGCGGAGACGATTTCGTGGGGGCCCAGGAGTTCAAAGGGGTTCTCGTAGTGGCCGGCCAACAGGGGGCCTACCTGGTCCAATTCCACCGTGGTCCGGGTCGTCATGCTTGCTTACCTCAGTGATTGTCGAATCCACGCGTGGTCGCGTCCAGGGGCAGGCTCGGCGGTTTTGACGCTGCCGAAGCGTCTCGCCGAGCTTTTACCCTAATCGGAATTGCCAAAAAACGCCGAAAACTCCCCAATTTATTGCAGCCCTGGCAGGGATTGCAGATGATTGGCGCCGCTCGGCGCTCCCCACGGTCCCAGCCACCGCAGGCGGTCATCACACCACCTTTGACACGCTGCCAGTTGGCGTCGGATTCGGCCGCCGAGCCCGCGCCGTCGTTGGCCCGCGCCGGCACCTTGCCTGCCGGTCGCACCTTGGCTGACCGGTTCGGCCGAGCCATGGGGCAGGTCAAACCGCCAGGTGCGGCACTCCAACTGGTGAAAGCTCAAGGCCCGATCGACCCGCTGCCACAGGTCGCGATTCTTCACCGGCACCATCTCGCCGTAGTGCTCCCATTGCCACCCGCTGGCTCGCCACTCCTGCAGGCCATACGCCAGTCCGCGATTGACGTATCGGCTGGGGGTGACGAGCGTCACACGCGAGGGCTGCTCGAGGGCCTCGAGGCCGCGCACGACCGCCAGCAGTTCCAGCCGTTCGCCAAGAGCTCCGGGCTCGGCGTCCGCGGCTTCCAACTGTTCGCTGCCATCGAGTGACTGCAACACGAATCGCCACTGACCATCATCGCTCGATCCGCACGACTCGGAGAACAACAGGTAGTGGGGTGCGGCTACTTTCATAGGGGAGATTCAGGATGTGCCAATCAAGTGCCAACGGATGACCGCGCAGGTGATGGTCGTTCTAGGCAACCGACACCTGAGTGCTTTCACTTATCGGCAGCGATTCCGCAAACTCTCCAACTTCTCCAAGCGGGAAAGTACCGGACGACCGTCGCGCACGCCGGCGCGTGCGGCGTGTAGCGGATTTTCGTCGCGGAGGATCGCGCCACAGCGGTTGCCGAGTCAGACGGCGCTACGCAGCGAGATCACGCTGGGCCGGGCGCTCGCCATTTCGCGCAGCAATCGATGCCAATTGGGCAGCGACCCGGGGGTGATTCGGCCCAGCACCCGGGGAGTTCGGGCGCCTGTGAGGGCCGTGATGTTGGCCGGCGCGTGGTCGAGGTGCAGCATTCCCAACACCGCCACGCTGGCCGCTCGCAGCGCGCCGGGCGTGAGACCCCATTCGCTCGCTTTGCGAATCCTCATGGCTGGGAGCAGGGGGAAGAGCGACTCTGCCAACCGATCGACGCAAGACCCGGAGCCGCTCAGCACGAGCTCTTCAGCCGGCGGCAATTGTGGGAACGTAGCGGTCATACTGAGCGCGACGCTTCGGGCGGCGCAAGAAACATCGGCGGGCCAATTTTGGGGCGCTGGCAGCCCACAACAGCCGAGACGTGCAGCGCCGGCCGCGTCGCGCGCTGCCGGCAGATAGATCAGCCGCCACCGGCGTCCGATTTCGACCACGATCCGGTTCTTCTGGGAGTCGCGCAGCAACAGCCAAGAGGGCAGGGCGAGCAGGGGACGGCCACGACCATCTTGAGCCAGGTCGCGGGCGGCAAAGGCGTCGATCACATTCTGCCCGCTCAAATCGGCCAGCCGTGCGGAGTCGCAAAGGCCGGTCCACAGCGCCAATCCGCCCGCGTCGTGCCACAGACCACGATCGTCGACCGCCACGGCCAGCACGCGATCGCACACCGGCGCCACGTCGGCGGAAAAATCATCGAGCAAGGCCGCCTGACTTTCGGCCAGTTGCGCGGCCAGCAGTGCCACGTCAGCGCCGGCGCGGCCCGCACCGCGGCTTAACCTGTCAAATAGCTGGCTGATTCCCGGCGCTAGGGCAACCTGACGATGTGCAAAAGCCTCTGGCCGGTTGGCTAGGCCGTGCCCTTCGCTGCCGACGAGCGTGGCGGTCAGAGTTCGGCAGCGGCGACTGACCGCCAGGCCGATGGTCCAGCGCTTACGCTGGCCGACGATCCGCAGCCGATCGAGAAGTTGCACTTCGACCATAGGCGGTTGCCGAACCAAGGAGCCTGTCGCCCTGACGACTGGCGATCGATGGCCGTCTTCCGAGCGGCCGCGCGCCACGCGGTTTGCGTGGCGCGCGGCTGCTTGAGGAAGCCGGCAGAACTCGAGGCGGGCGAACCGCTAGGCGACCAGACGCATTTCGATCACCTCGCCGGTGATGCCCGAAATAAACTCCTCGAAGATCCTCAAGTCGAGAGCCGATGCTGAATCGCTCTCGGGATGGAACTGCGTGCCGAGGGCCAGCCAGTCGGTCGTGCTCTCGATGGCTTCGATCACGCCGTCGGGACAGCGTGCCGTGACGCTGAAGCCGGGCGCGACGTCGTCGATCGCCATGTGGTGTACGCTGTTGACGCGGATTTCGCCGTCGCCATACACCCGTTCCATCAGCGAGCCGGGCACGACTTCCAGACCGTGCCGATGCGCCGGGTCGATCGGATCCTTGTGCGGCAGGGCCTTGGGTAGATCCTCGGGAATGTGCAGCAACAGAGTGCCGCCTTGGGTGACATTGAGCAGCTGCATGCCCACGCCGATGCCGAAGACGGGCATCCGCCGCTTGGCGATCGTCCGCATCAACCTGCGGTCGAACTCTTCTCGCCGCACGTCCAAGGATCGCACGCTGGGGTGCAGCATGTAACCGTCGCGGCGCGGATCCAGGTCGGCTCCGCCCACCAGCACCATGCCGTCGAGCATATCGAGCAGGCGATTCAAGTCGTGGTCGTCGTCGATCGGCGGCAACACGATGGGCACGCCGCCCGCCTCGACAATCGAATCGTAGTATCCGGCACAGACGAACGTGAACGCGGGAGAGTCCTTCTTCGCGGCACGGTAATCAGCGTTCAATCCAATCAAAGGTTTCGATCGCATGCTAGCACTCCTTTCGCGATAAGTCCTTTATCGCGTAACTAGGAAGAGGCACTTCCGAGAACCGAGGCTCCTCTAACGTAGGTCCAGCTGGAACTGGCGAAGGGGCGGCCACTCGAACGGGAGCGCGGGGCACCACGACGAGTGACACAAGCGAGAAGCGCGTGGGACGAGAGGCACTGATAGCATCGTCCTTGATGCCGCTGGCTTGATGGGTCCGCCCGGTCGCGCGCCCATCTTGGGCACAACGCCGGAGCATTTATCCTTCATGAATCAGCCTCGATACTCCTTCTACGGCTTTGGCCGCGTACCCCGCAGGGAATGCAAGTCGGGAGGGAGTCTATTACTTGCTTCTCGAATTACAATGGTCCCCACCTATTTTGGATTCGTTGCATTTCGCTAGCACAACATGAGGGGGCGAATTGAACGATGAAGGTGGAAAGACGCACGAAGCGACGCGGCGGGATCCCCCTTCGTCGCCGTGGCTAGAGCGCGCGGCGGGTTTCTGCTATCTTTCCTGCAGCCCTCGGTTCACTCTTCAGCCTTTGCCCGCCCCATGAAATACCACAAAGTCTGCATCGAAGCCGTGGGCTACACGTTGCCCGACGAGATCGTGACTTCGGACGAGATCGAACGGCAGCTCGAACCCCTCTATCGTCGGCTGCGGCTGCCCGAGGGGCGGTTGGAGTTGATGACCGGCATTCGCGAGCGGCGCTTCTGGCCTGCCGGCACGCTGCCCGGCGACATCAGTGTCGAGAGCGCGGCTCGGGCGATCCGCCTGGCGGAGCTCGACGTGCAACACGTCGGTGCCCTGATTCACGGCTCGGTCTGTCGCGATTACTTGGAGCCAGCCACGGCCTGCGGCGTGCATCACCGGCTCGACTTGCCCAGCGAGTGCCTGGTGTACGACGTCTCGAATGCCTGTTTGGGCATCCTCAACGGCATCGTGCAAGTGGCCAACATGATCGAGCTTGGCCAGATTCGCGCCGGCATTGTCGTGGGTACCGAAATTGGCCGTCCGCTGGTCGAAACAACAATCGCCGCCCTGAATGCCGACGAGTCGCTGACCCGCGAGCAGGTCAAGCTGGCCGTTTCGTCGTTGACGATTGGCTCTGGTAGCGCCGCCGTGGTGCTGACCGACCGCCAGCTCAGCCGCACCGGCAATCGGCTCTTGGCGGCCACGGCGCGAGCCAACACCTCGGGTCACGAACTGTGCCGAAGTGGCCGCGACGAATCGGCCGGTTGCGATATGCGGCCGCTGATGGAGACTGACTCGCAGCGATTGCTGCAAGAAGGGGTCTCGACGGGTGTGGCCACCTTCGCGACGTTCCTCGACGAGTTGGGATGGTCCCGCGACGACGTCGACAAAACATTCTGCCACCAGGTCGGGGCTGCGCATCGCAAGCTGATGCTCGAGTCGTTGGGTCTCGACCCCACGATCGATTTCGCCACGTTCGAAACGCTCGGCAACACCGGCTCGGTCGCGCTTCCGCTGACACTCGCCCTGGGCATCGAACAGGGGCATCTCAAGCAGAACGATCACGCCGCCCTGTTGGGCATTGGCTCGGGCATCAATTCGATCATGCTCGCGGTCGATTGGCAGCGAACGCTCGCCGCCAAGCCGACCGCGGTGCCCAAGCCTTTGGGGCGCGGCGCGTTACTCTCGCGCGCTTGAGGCAAAAAATAAGCGGCAGGCCGCCGAGTTGCCTCAGCCGCCTGCCGCGCAATGCCGTGCGAATTCTTGCGAATCCGATCCGCGAGCCAGCTTAGTTCTTGGGCTCGACGTTGTTGTTCGCATCCTGGTTCTGCTGGCGATCGGCCGAGCCTTCGTTCTCGACGGCGCCGGTTTTCACCGTTTCCGTCGGAGCAGCTGGGGCTTCCTGAGCCTCGAACGACCAGTTGTCGGTGCTCGGCGGCGCGGGAACGTCGATCTCGTAGGCTTCGCCGTCCATTTTCGAACCGGCATCGCGCTGGGCAAAGGTCGCTTGAGCCGACAATAACAGACCACCGGCGACCACGAAAGCTGCGAACGTCTTCATCGTTTCTACCCCTTAATTTGTTTGGTTTACGAACCACATCAGGAAACATAGCTCACGGTTACCGATCGCATTCGACGGCGATTTTTTCGCGGATTTTGACCCGCATGACGCTGTTTTTTCGCCGCGGGCGCTGCAAAACTGGCGGCAGTCATTTTCCGCCGCGGAGCCAGCCAACCATGAAACACCGACGCAGTCGCACGCCTTTCAGAACTTTCCTTGTGACGCTCGCCACGACTCTCGTCGTTGGACAACAGTCGAACGCGGCCGAGGATATTGCTCAGCTCGACCAGCATTTCAACCAGCCTGGCGGCGACATCGCGCCTTGGATATTCACGCCGCGCGAGAACATCAAAGAATTTTCGACGGCCGAGCACCCGGGCCTGGCGACGATTTACGAAGCCGGCGCCGGGCGCGACGTGAAGGGAATTCTGAAAAACCCGATCCGCATCGGCGACTACAAGCTGCCTTGGGAATTTCAGACGTCGCTGGTGCAAAGCTTCAACCTCACCGCCGGAGTGGGAGCCAAGACGCAGGTCAACTCGGCCATCGGGCTGAACGTTGCCGTCACGTTTTCCGATCCGGCCAGCTGGCCCAAGGACCGTAGCCAGCTGCCACCCGATACGCATGAGTTTCAATTGCTCGTCGTACACTTGGGCAGCACGGGCGAGGCCGGCGTTGGGTTGCCCCAGTTCTCAACGGAGCCGCATCCTGAAACCTATCTGGTCTGGGGCCGCGGCGACCTGGGCCGCACGGTGATGGGCGACTGGGGGATCCCCTATGTGTGGATCGGTGATGGCGCCAAGTATGCCGGACCGGCCAGCCCGCAGCTCTTCTTTCGCTGTGTGTTGTTCAGTCCCACGGAACTGTCGGTCGGCATCAAATTCGACGCCTCGCACGGCTGGAACATGCGCTCGCTCGACTGTTCGGAGTTTGGCAAGATCACCGGCGTCTGGGAAATCGGCCCCATCATTTCGGCCGACCGCTGGATTCCCGACGTGCTCTGTCGAAACCTGCCGCAGCGCAAAGGGCCGCATCCGATCAACCTCGGCACGGGCGGCGCCGCCGACGGCCCGCAGAAGATGCTCGGCGTGCGTGCGCCGAAACCCGAGCCGCCGAATCCGAACTACGAGTATTACGTCGACTATTGCGTGTTCTTCGGCTCCAGCCCACGACCCTTCGAAAAGTTTTCAGACGACTTCGACATTGTGGGCTATCTCGGCCGCTGGCAAGTGCAGGAACAGTGTACGCTGATGGACACGCACTCGCACCCCGGCCACTTGATGCTCAAGATGATCGGCCCTGGCCTGGGCACCGGGTTTGGCGCCGCCGGCGGGTCGTCGTTGCGGTTGGCCGACTATCCGCCGCCGTGGGAGATCGAAACCAGCTTCATCGCGCCCGATGATACCACTCCCTGGAATTACTGGATGAACTTCATCGCCGTCGATAAGCAGGGCAAGAACTTGGGCATGTGGACTCCCGGCGTTGAGAATGATCCCCAGGCCAAGCGGCACGCGCCTTATCCCGGCGCGACGTTCAAGCTGCGCTTCGCCCGCGAGGTGCCCGAGGAATTCCTGGCCCACAAGCCGCTGGCCATGCTCATTCAATGCCTCGACAGTTCGCACGTCCGCCTCGGCTTTCGCACCAGCCCCAGCCAGCGCTGGTTCATGAGCGAGGTCTATGACGCAAAGCAGGACTTGGGCGCCGAGCTAGGCGGTTTCGACATGCACTGCTGGAGCACCACGACCGGCCGCATGTACGGCGCCCGGCCGGGCGGTCCCATGTATCAGAAGTTTCTGATCGACTACGTTCACTATCGTTATGGCCTCTCGGTGCCGGCGTCGGAACCAGCCAGTCGCTGACGCACCCCGCTTCAACCGTCTCGCATTGCGCGCCGCACCAGCTCGGCGTCGAAGTAGTTGGTCGACATGCCGGCGTCGACCACCAGGCTCTGGGCGTTGATGCCGCTCGAGCGTGGGCTGAGCAAAAAAGCCGCCACGTTGGCCACTTCGGCCGTCTCGAGGGCCCGCTTGCGCAGCGTGACTTTCTCGGCGTAGAGGTACGAATCCACATAGCCGGGAATGCCGGCCGAAGCCGAGGTCTTGAGCAGTCCCGGCGCCACCGCGTTAAATCGCACCCGCGAAAACTGGCTGAAGGACTTGGCGAGAAAGGCCAGCGACGAATCGAGCGCCGCCTTGATCGGAGCCATGTAGCCGTAGTTCTCGCTGGCCATTCGCGTCGTCGAAATCGAGATCGTCACCACCGACGCGTCCTTGTCGAACAGGTCGCGAAACGCGTTGGCCAGCGCGATCAACGAGTAACAGGAGATATCGACGCTGCGCAGGAAAGCCGCCTTGGGCGTGGCATGGAACGGCTGCACGCCACCGGTGTAGTCGGCCAGCGCGATCGAGTGTACCAGGCCGTGAAAGGGACCGCGGTCGCGCAATTCCTCGCGCAATCGAGCAATCTCTTGCTCGTGCTCGACGTCGCATGTGAATAGGTCCGTCTCGCGTCCGATGAGCCGCTCCACCGACTTCTTTCGCTCGGGCGAGCGCACCACGTAGGTCACCCGCGCGCCGTGCTCCTCGAGCAACTGGCCAATGTGAAACGCCACGCTCTTGCGATTGGCCACGCCAAACACCAGGATCGCTTTGCCGGCCAGTTGCAGAAAGCCGCCGTTGGCAGGGATCGGTTCGTTCATCGCGAGTTCCGACGGTTCAGGCTCGAACGGTTCAGGCCAGCGGCGCCACGGCACAGGTGAAGTCGAATCGCAGGGCCACTTGCCCGCCGCAAGTGACCTTCGCCGACAGATAGAAAGCCTTCGAGACCCGGTCGGTCAGTTCGACTTCCATTTCGATCGTCTCGCCCGGCTTGACGATCCTCTTGAAACGCACGTCATTCATGCGTGCCGCGACCGGCACCCCCTGGTCGGGCGGCGGGCCGAATTGCGACAGCAGAATCGCACCAGCCTGCATGGCCGCTTCGCAAAGAATAACGCCGGGCGTGATCGGGAAACTTGGGTAATGTCCGGGATAAAACCACTCGTCCTGGCGAAACGTCTTGCGGCATACGATCCGCGACTCGGTCCGCTCGACGATCTCGTCGACAAACAAAAACGGCGCGCGATGCGGGATGGCGGCGTGAATTTCGGCCAGGCTCATGATACGCTCGCCACCGGCGGAGTCATCGGGGCGCTCTTCAGAAGCCAGGAATCGACGTCGTTGGCCACGATCACGCCATAGTTCATCGCCCCCAGCCAGCCCGACATGATGATGCCCACGCTGCCGGCATGAAACAGGCCGCCGACTTGTTCGGGAATCGCCCGGCTGACGGCCAGACCTTCGAATTTCGTGCCGAAGCTGGCCCCCTCCATGTGTTTCGTATAGTGGCGGAACGTCAGCGGCGTGGAAGCCTCAGCGTGATCGAGCTTCTCGCGGATCTCGGGCAC
The DNA here is from genome assembly GCA_003153375.1 of Planctomycetaceae bacterium. GTDB lineage: Bacteria > Planctomycetota > Planctomycetia > Pirellulales > PALSA-1355 > PALSA-1355. The sequence goes on along the minus strand of PLYM01000028.1, from coordinate 66,343 downwards.
ATAACGGGCCAGCGCGTCGAGCGTGGTTTCCACCAGGTCGCGCTTGCTGGCCTCGTAGTCTTCGCTCGATAGCCCCGCCCAGTCCGAGTAACGGGCATTGGTGCTTGACACGACCAGCGAACGATCGCTGCCGGGCCGCGTGCGCGGGTAGTAGAAGGAATAGGTCCGGCTGGTGACGTCACGACTCAACAGCGCCTCGGTGCGAAACAGCGGCGCCGTCGAGCTGAACAACAAGTCGCCCAGACTTTCGTCCAATTCCGCGCCCGGCTTGAGGGCCATGTAGACCTGGCAGCTCGAGTTGTTCAATCGCACCGCCTCGGCGTCCTCGCGAAACTTGCGATCAAAATGATCCGCTCCCACGAGGTGAAAGATCGTGGCCTTGAGGTTCGCATTCGAGACCACGGCCCGCGCCTCGATCTGCCGGCCATTGACTTCCACGCCGGCCACGCGGCCGTCGCGCACCAGGATCTTTTGCACGTCGCACTTGATACGCACGTCGACGCCACTTTTGATCAGCTCCTCGTGCATCAGCTTGATCAGCCGATCGGTGCCACCCTGAAACGTGAACACGCCCTTGGACATGAAATTCGAGAACACGATGCCATAGCTGATCGCCGGGTCTTCCAGAGTCGAGCCGTTGGCATAAGTGATCGGCTCCATCAGCAGCCGGATCACGTCTTCGCGACCGGGGAAATAGCGTTCGAACAACTGGCCGACGGTCGTCGCCTGGTCGTCGAAAAAGTTCATGCCGCGGGCCGCATCGAAGAAAGCCCGCACGTTGTCGGCCGGCACTTGAAACTGCTCGATCAACAGCCGCGTGAAGTCCTCGCGGTTGAATGTCGTCGTCAGCGAAAACATCGGGTTGTCGAAGCGGATGTTCTTGAGCTGTACGATCGAAGCGGCGATCTCCTCGCTCCAATACCGGCGGCAGCTTTTCACCATGCCCACCGGAAAGCCGTGCAGCGAGATATCGAAAATGTGTCCGCCCGGCCGCTTGAACCAGGTGGCCATGCCGCCCAGCTTGTAATGCTGCTCCAACAGCAACACCGATTGCCCGCTGCGCGCCAGGGTGTTGGCCGCCGTCAGCCCGGCCAGGCCGCTGCCGATGACGATCGTGTCGTACCGCTCGCGGGCACCTTGGAGAAAATCTTTGGGCATGGATGGACCGTCGGAGACTAATGGACCGCCGAGACTAAGGTTTTGCGTCGCGGTCGTCCTGACGCTGCATGAGCAGGTGGCGATTGGCCATTGCGATGCCGCTGAACATGGCGCCAATGATACCGACAAAGCCCTGGTCTGTCCCGCAGATAAACAGGTTTTTCAGATGCGTCGTGCCGCTCCAGCGCTTTTCCGGCGTGCCATAGACGGCGCCATTCTCATGACCCGTGAAACGGCGGATCGTGGTGGGCGTGAACGTGTCGGTGGCCACGATATGAGGTCGGAAGTCGGCAATGAAGCGCACGGCCGACTCGACCATCTTCTGGTTGCAGGCACGCTTGGCCGCCTGATAGGCCGTGGCGGGCAGATGCTTCCAGCGATCGAAATTCGCCAACGCCGTGATCCGCACCAGGCCGTCGCCCAGCGGCTGATCGTAGGCAAAATTGTTCGGGCAGCAGATCACGCCGCTGCGCACGTCGACCAATTCGTCGGGCTTGCGCCAATGAAAGTTCGAGCTGTCGTTGTAGAACACGATCGTGCGATCGCAGCCCAATTCGCGGGGCTCGGAATCGAGCACTGAAACGCTCTCCACGAACGACAACTGGCCGGGGCCGGCTTCAGGGGCTTGAGGCTGGCTGGGGCGATCGTCGGCGCACATTCGCATGGTCTCGAACCAGCCGGCCGAAGACAGCACGCGGTCCCCTTCGATCAGCGTGCCGTCGTCCAGAATGATCCGCGATACGCGGTCGCGCTCGACTTCCATCCGCTGCACGCCCGCTCGCAACCGTAACTCTCCGCCCAGCTGTTTGAAGCGTCGTACCAGGTTCTTCAGGATCACGCGCACTCCGGCCCAGGGCCGCGCCAGGCCTTCCATGAAGATGCTGCGGAACATGATCGAGAACTGGGCGAAGTCCATGTCGTTCTCGCGCGCGCTGCCATAGAACATCAGCGGGCAGAACAACATGTCGACCAGCAGGGGATCCTGAATGATGTCGCTGACGATCGTGCGGGCCGAACAGCGGGCAACGCGTTCGTCCAGGTCGTCGTATTCTACGACGGTCTCGGCCAGCCGGGCAAAGTTGTCTTTCTCGCCAGGAAAGTTGCGGTGTACCTCGGACCGCAGGAACTCAAAGTTGTTGTTGAATCGCAGCGAGATGCCCGGAAAGGCGATCGTCGAGCCAATCTGCGGCGACAGGCAGAAGTCATCCCAACTGAATCGCAGTTGGCGCAGCAGCCGCGCTAGCGGTCCCTTGCGGGCGCCCTTCGAGGTGAAATTCGTCACGGCGTGCAGCCCGACGTCATAGTTGCGGCCGTCGAGGCGGTAGAACGAATTCAACCCGCCGATCGTCGTGTGCCGCTCCAGAATGCACACGCGTTGATCGTAGTAGGCCAGGCGAATTCCTGCCGCCAGGCCCGACATTCCGGCGCCAATGATGATCGTGTCGTAGTGGGACATGGGGGCGTTCGCGATCGAGCGTTTGGGCGCCGGACCGGCCGCCACGCTTTGCAAGCCGCGGCGCCGCGCCAGTCCCGACGATTCGCTCCACCGTGTCAGGCTTTCTCCAGATCCTTCATCATCGGAGAGAGATAATTGACCGTGCTGTTCATCGTGGCCAACTGCACGTAATCGTCCTCGGGTATCTGCACCCGATAACGCTTGCGCAGCTCCATCACGATGTCCAGAAAGTCCATGCTGTCCAATTCCAACTGCTCGCGCAGCGGAACGTCATCCTTCAAATCGCTCAGGTCCTCATCGGGCGCAATGCCTTCCAGAATGTCGAGAATGACTGCTTTAATTTCCACCGGAGTCATGCCGTGCGGTCTCCCCCTCTTGCTCTTTCTCTCTGCTCAAATACGTTTCACGATGACAACCGAGTTGATGCCCAGCATGCCGAACGAATTGTTCAGAATCACGTCGACCTGCTTTTGCTCGCGCGGCTCATTGATCACCAGACCCGCCAGCGCGCACTCGGGATCGAGCTGATCGACGTTGATCGTGGCGTGGCAAACCTTGTCGCTGAACGCGGGCAGATTGCCGGCCAGTTCCAACGCGCCGGCGGCCCCCATCGTGTGGCCGATAAAACTCTTGGCATTGTTGAACGACGTCCGCGGCGAATCGCCAAACACGCGCCGCAGGGCCGCGCACTCCTGCTCGTCGCCGCTGGCCGTGCCCGTGGCGTGCGTGCTCACGATGTCGACCTGGTCGGCGTTCAGACCGGCCCGCTCCAGCGCCTTGGCCACGCATTGGGCCTGGCGCTCGGCATTGGGCAACACAAAATCGCTGGCGTCGCTATTCATCGCATAGCCGGCGATCTCGCCGTGAATCCTCGCGCCGCGCCGCTTGGCGTCGGCGTAGCGTTCGAGCACGTAGATGCAGCCCCCCTCGGCGACCACGATGCCATTGCGATCGACGTCGAAGGGGCGCGAAGCCCGCTGGGCGTCGGCGTGACTGGCCAGGGCCCCTTGGCTCTTGAAGCTGGCGAAAATGCCGAAGGTGTGGATGCTCTCCGAGACGCCGCCGGCCAGGGCCACGTCGCACTCGCCCAGCCGCAGCATCTGCGCGCCCTGAATGATGCCCGCGTTGCCGGCGGCACAGGCGGCCCCGATCGTGTAGTGGGGGCCCGTGATGCCCAAGCCCAGCGAAATCTCGCCGGCCGGGTTGTTGGCCACCGTGCGCGGGTTGTGGTGGTGCGACCAGAACTGCGTGTCGTAGTCGAAGCCCTTGAGCTCGTAGATCTCGTTCTCGGTTTCGACGTTGCCGTGCTCGGTGACGCCGATATAGATGCCCACGGCCGACTTGTCGACGTTCGCCCAATCGATCCCGGAATCGAGCAGGGCTTCGTTCGCGCAATAGATGCCGACGCTGCCCGCCCGGGTGCCGCGACGCAGGTCTTTGCGTTTCTGATAGCGCAACTCGTCGAATCCGCAGACGCCGGCCACGGTTTTGCCGACATAGCGAATTTCATAAGGTCGCACGCCGCTACGACCGGCCAACAAGCTCTCGCGAAACTCGGCGAGATTGTTGCCGTTGGGCGAGGCCAGCCCGATGCCGGTAATCACAATCCGGCTCCGCTCGTCGACTCCTGCAATCATCGTTTGCCTTCCGTGGGGCGCGATCCGCCTCGCGTTCGAGGCAACACCGCGTTCGCTGCACGGTTCCAAGACCCAACGCCGCGCGGAGCCCAGCCCCGCAGGGTTCGTCGCTTCTGTTCAGTAAAACCTTTGAAGTTACCGGGTTGTGTCGAGGTTGGCAAGCCCCGCTGGATGCTGGGTTTCGCTAGGTCGAGACGAGAGCAGCGTTTTCACAGCGTCGCGTTTCCGTGACTTCAACGTGTTCGATGCGCCGTGGGGCGACTCACGCTGCCAGCGAGGGACGCAGCCAGTCGTTGCATCCCCTCGGCGGTCGATATCTTGGCTTCGTAGCCGAAATCACGCCGGGCGCGGCTGATGTCGAAGTAGTGCGAAGTGCCCAACTGGGCAGCCAAAAAGCGGGTCATGCGCGGCTCGCTGGTGCGACCCAACAGACGGTAACCCATTTCGAGAACCGCCCCCACACGCCAGGCAGCCGCAAGTGATATCGACCGTCGCACGGGCGGCAGCCCGGCTAACCCCAGAATCTCATCGATCCAATTCCAGCAGTTCACCGGCTCGCCTTGGCTGATGAAGTAAGCCCGGCCGGCGACCGGTGAGCCAGGCTTGAGGGCCTCGGCGGCTTGCAAATGGGCCGAGGCGGCGTTTTCGACATAGACCATGTCGACGTGATTCGCGCCGTCGCCCACTCTGCGCAAACTGCCAGAACGAGCCCTCTCGATCAGCCGAGGAATCAAATGCTGATCGCGCGGACCCCAGATCAAATGCGGCCGCAGGGCACAGGTGAGCAACTCATCGCTGTTTGCAGTGAGCACAGCCTGCTCGCCCAACGCCTTGGTGTGCGGGTAGTGGCACAGCCAACGATCGGGGTAGGGCGCTGACTCGTCGACACCCTCCTGCGCGGTGCCGTCAAACGTGACGCTAGGGCTGCTGGTGTAGACCAGTCGCGGCACGCGATACTGTCGGCAACCCTGTATTACATTTTCGGTGCCGAGATAGTTAATTCCGTAATAGTGTTCCCAGGGGCCCCAGATCCCGGCCACGCCCGCCGCGTGAAAGACGACGTCGATATCGGCGCAGGCGTCGATCGTTGTCGCCCGATCGCGCAGGTCGGCACGCACGGTCTCGACACCCAGTCGGGCCAGCGCCGGATAATCGCCGCGAGCCAGCGTGCGGACGCGATCGCCCCGGGCGACGAGCTGCTCGACGAGATACTGGCCGAGGAATCCGCCGGCCCCGGTCACCAGTGCGCGCATGGGCTACCTCAGCCGGGGTGCTGCCCAAACGGCCAACTTCTCGCGAAAGATCTTGGCGTTGTGGCGAATATCGACCGGCAGCGAGAGGTGCAGCAGAAAGTCCTGGATGCGGCTGGTCAGCGAATTGCCGCGCGCGAGTTCGGCCAACTCGCCCAGCAACTTCTCGCGTGCCGCCCGGCCACGCGGCATGTGCCCTGGCCACGGCTCGACGACGATCGCGGGCCGCTGCTGCCCTGGCGGACCGACGCCCACAAGCGCCGATCGGTAAACGTCGGGATGTTGATTGAAGATCGCCTCGCAGGGAATCGTGAACATCACGCCCTCGGCCGTTTGCACGCGGTGGGCCATGCGTCCACAAAACCAAAATCGGCCCGCCTCGTCCAAGTGCCCCACGTCGCCCATGCGATGCCACACGCGCGGGCCGTCCATGATCTTGCCCCAGGCATTGGCCTCGACGCGCGTCACATACTCGCGCGTCACGACCGGCCCCGAGACGATCAACTCGCCGATGTGACCAAGGGGCAATTCCTTGACAGCCGTCAGATCGGCAACGGGACCGTCGGTGATCGTGATGATTTTCCAATCAATGCCCGGAAAGCGTCGCCCGATGCAAGTGCCGTTTCCTTGGGCCCAGAGGAACTGCGTTTCGCTCAGGACTTCGCTGGCCGCGATCGAGGCCACCGGCAACGCTTCGGTAGCGCCATAGGGCGTGTGCACGTCCCCATCGGCGGCAATGCACTGCTTCATCCGCGCCAGCACGTGGGGTGGCACTGGCGCGCCGGCCGACAACACGCGGCGCAGCGTTGGCAATTGAATTTGCTGCTGCTCGCAGTATTGGCCGACGCGGTTCCAGATGGCTGGCGAGCCAAATGCCTGGGTCACCTGCCAGTCGCGAATCGCCTCGACAATCTTGCGCGGATCGACCTGCGCCGGCCGCGTCGGATCCATATCGGGAATGACCGTCGTCACGCCCAACGCGCAGTTGAATAGCCCGAACAATGGAAAGCCAGGCAGATCAATCTCTCCCGGGCGGATCTTATAGAAATCCCCCAGCTCGCTGACCTGGCGGTCGAAGTTGCCATGACAATACAGAACCCCCTTCGGAGGTCCCGTGCTGCCGGTTGTGAAGATAATCGCCGCCGGATCGTCAGCGCTGGTCTGGTGACAAAATGGCGTATCGCTGCCCCGCTGCCGCACTTCGTCGAGCGTCAGCCCGTCCCAAAACCACCGTCGCCCGACGGTCACGTTGAAGCGGGCCCGCGGAAAGCGGCGCTTGAACAGAGTACGAACGACGTGAACCAACGGAATCGCGACAAAACCCTCGGGCTCGGCGTCTGCCAGGCATTGGATCAGATTTTTTCGCCCCATGCCGGGGTCGATCAGGATCGTTACCGCGCCCACCTTGAACAGGGCAAACGCCAAGGAGATAAACTCTCGACTGGGGCGCACCAAGAGCGCGATCCGCGTGCGCGGCACCACGCCCATGGCCCGCAATCCGCTTGCGATGCGCGAGGTGTCTGCTTCCAGTTCGCGAAACGTGCAGGCCTCATACTGCCGCTTGCCGTTTGATTCGCGGCCGCGCGGCATGGCGATGGCCACCGCGTCGGGCATCCGCGCGGCGGTCACTGATAGGCGCCGGGCGACGTTGCAGCCAAGGGGCTCGGCGGAAGTCACGTTGGGTGAAGCTGCGACGTGCGTCATGTGCGGTTATTAGCCTGGCGACGTGCCAGTCGAAGCGTTCATAAGATCCTCCATAAATTCCAGCACGTGCCGAGCCACGTCGACGTGCAACGTGCGTGACAGGGCCTGCCAACCGGGCACGGCGTTCACCTCGATCGCGTAGAGCCGGCCGTCGCGCCCCGGCAACAAGTCGACGCCCGCCAGGGGGGCTCCGATCGCATCGGCCGCCCGCCGCGCCAAATCGCCCATCTCGCTCGTCACTTCCAGGGGTTCCGCTGTCGCGCCGAGGCTGATATTCGTGCGCCAGTCGAGTGCATTGCGACGGCGCATGCCCCACATCCGTCGACCGACCACGAGCACCCGCAGGTCGCACCCATCATGGGGAATGAATTCCTGCAAGTAAAGCACGGCTCCCAGTTGCACGAGCAGGCTGAAAGTCCGTTGGGCAATCGCCGGATCGTTCAGCCGCGCAATGCCGCGGCCCTCGGCACCGAAGAGGGGCTTGATCACAACGTCGCCCCCCAGCCGTGCGAAGGCTTGCTCGGCCTCGTCGACCGTCTGGCAAACCACGGTCCGCGGCACCAGCAGCCCTGCGGCGGCCAGCCGCGTGCTGGCCAGATACTTGTCCACCGCTGCTTCAACCGCTCGCGGCGGATTGATCACCGGCCTGCCCGTGGCTTCCAGTCGGCCCAGCAGGTCCATGCGCAACACGACCTGCTCCAGCGTGCCGGGAGGCATGGTGCGCACCAGCACGGCATCGACGCGAGCCAGATCAACGCCGCCGGCGACGAACCGTTCACCGCCCTGGCCCAGCTCGGTTGCCAGTTCACGAAACGCGACACAGGTCAATTGATGCCGGCCCTCGGCCGCGCGGGTCAGATCCTTCAGATACCAGCTTTCGGGCGAGCACAACACGGCCAGGTGCATTGGAAAACCGCTCTGTCAGAATGACGCGTGCTAGGCGATTTGCCGGATGTCGAACGATTCGTGGATCACCCGCGGCAGCGTGTGGCCGAAGCGGAACGTGCGGCCCGTGTCGAGATTCGCGAGCGTGATCACGGCGGGGCTGAACAGATGCGGATCGATCTTGTAGAAGTCGCGATGGTACTTTTCGAAGATCACGGAGAACGGTTGCCCATAGTCGTGCGAAGCGCCGCTGGGGATGCGAGGGCCGATCGCTTCGAGACTGGCGTCATCGCCGCGCACCCATAAGGTCACTTCGCCGCCATAGAGAATCGCATCGTTGGTGCGACCGATTGCCGTCAGATCATCGGGCGAGGCCGGCGGCAGCGGAGCCGTGCCCCAGCCGCTCACGACGCGCTGCAGGTCGAATCCAAGCCCGAACAATTTGTGCAGCGCGGTCTCGACGCTGCGCGCTACGACTTGCACCGAACCCGCCAGGCTGGCGGTGGGCGCCACCAGCAGCGTCAGATTCTGGGGCGCCACGCCGCAGGCCGCCGACAGTTGTTGGCAGACGTTGTCGGGCGGTAGCTTGCGACTTTCGAGAATTCCGACCGCCACAGCCGCCTTTTCCGTGCAGCCGATCTTGTCGAAAAGCGCCTCTTTCGCCGCGGCGGCCCGCATCGGGCCCGACCCCATCGCGAAGAATTTTTCTACCGCGATTTGCCAGCCTGCATATTGCGATGCCATGCAAGCGGCCACGGGATGATCGGTCATGACCATCACGGCCGGGCCCGTGTTGAATTCCACCGCCGAGGGCAAAAACTCGACGCTTCCCAATCCAGCCAGACAGATTTCGGCCAGCCGCGCGCCGGCGCGCAGACCGCCGGTGGTCGCGATCCCGCAATCGATCAACCTCGTGCCGTATGAATTCGCCAGCACGCCGATCCCCAGTTCGTCCGCATCGGCGATCAAGGCCTGGCACAGCGCCGCGGCGCGTTGATTAAGATTTAATTTGGCGCTCATGCAAGCTCGGACGGGTGGAACATTAATATTTAGTTAACAACCGCTTTCGTCGCGGAACCTTTGGGCTGAAAATCCGATCGATCAATCATGGCCCCCGATGGTTTTGCTGACAATGGCCCGAGAAGAAGCATAAGCTGTCGGAATTGTAATAATTCACGGCGCTCGATCTCCTTGGCCGCTTGGGAGTCGCGACTACAATGCGAACACGATGAGAAACGGCTTGAAAAAGATGAATCCCCCGTCTCGAGAGAGTTTCCCCGGCTCTGCAGTTGCCCCGTCGCGCTCGGGGCGTAACGGAGCGCCGTCACGGTCCGCGAGTGGAGGCAAAAATTTGCCAAGCTTAACGGTTGAAAATTATATCAAGACCATCTTTCAGGTTTGCATGAGTGGCGAGGGGCAGGCGGCCACCGGGCAATTGGCCAACGCCTTGGGCGTTTCGCCCGGCACCGTGACCAGCATGCTCAAGACGCTCAGCGAGAGCAACCTCGTTACTTATATGCCTTATGAGGGCGTGCGTCTGACTCCCGCCGGAAACGCCCTGGCTTTGCGCGTCGTGCGTCGGCACCGCCTGATCGAATTGTTCCTGGTCAAGACGTTGAACTTGAATTGGGATGAGGTGCACGAAGAAGCAGAGCACATGGAACATGCCGTCAGCGATCGGCTCGTCGACAAGATCGACGCCTTCCTCGGCCATCCCCAGGCCGACCCGCACGGCGATCCGATCCCACGTTCCGACGGCACCTTCGAAACGCCCGATAGCCGCACCCTGGCCGAATGCGCCGTGGGTGATGAGTTCTGCTTCTCGCGCGTGATCGATCAGTCGCCCGAGTTCCTGCGCTTTTTGAGCAGTTCGGGTCTGCCGCTGGGATCGATGGGACGCATCGTGGCCAATCGTGCTGAAGCCGGCATCGTGACCGTGAATGTCGCGGGCCACGAAACCACGCTGGGGCGAGCCGCCGCCGAAAAAATTCTCGTGACGCCCGCGGCGCACTGATTCCGCTTTGCGGGCGGGGCGCTTGGGTCGAGCCGCATCGCCAATCGCCGAAGCCGGCGCCTTTTGCTGGGGCGCACAAAAAAACACCATTGCCTCGCTCAGGAGGCAATGGTGTTTCGGTTCAATCGTTCACGGGAACTACGAAGGGGTGCCGACGGGAGGCGCCGCTTGCGGCACTTGGGTTCCCTGGCCCGGATTTCCAACCGGAGCCTCTTCAGCCGTGTGCGGACGAGCCGGCAGGCCCGCCTTCACCGCGAAGATGTCTCGCAGCTTTTGCGCTCCTAGATCCTTGGGCTGCAATTCCAGTCCCTTGTCGAGTTCACGCACGGCTTCCTTGGGATAGCCCAAGTAGCCGAAATGGTAGCCCAACAGGAAGCGAACCGCTGGATCGTCTGGCTTGGCGTCCCGCGCACGTTCCAACGCTTTGAGTTGGTCCGTGTAGTTCTGGATATTGGGATACAGTTGCTTGTATTCCTTCACGACCGTGCCCCACTCGGTGTCGGGCAGCATCTGCATCGACATCTGCACGGCTCCTGCCGCCTCGTCGTACTGGCCGAGCGCGAACAATGCCTGGCTCATGAGCAAGACGAGCCCGCCGTTGTTCGGATTGTCGACCGTGGCGTGCCGCCAATCGCGAATCGCCTCCTGATACTTGCCGGCCTGAAACTGTTGTTCGCCGCGCGCAATATAATCGGAAGCCGCTTGCAACTGATCGTCGCTGGGCTGCAGCGAGTTGTTGGCATAGGAAACGTTGCCGTAGTTGTTTCCGTATCCGTATCCGTACCCACCGTAGCCATATCCGCCATAGCCATACCCGCCCCATCCACCATAACCACCGAGTCCCCACCAGGGAAATCCCCAGCCGAGTCCCCACAGACCAAACCCTGGGAAGAAGCCGAAACGGCCGTTGTTGAAATTATTGAAATTGCCGCGGTTGAAGTTGTTGCTGGCGAAATTGCGGCCAACGAAATTCGAGCGGCCCGCGCTCGACAGGCCGTTGACGCCGCGCGTGCCCGTTGTTCCCCGGAAGCCCGAGACGTGTGACTGGCTGCCGAAATTGCGGGAGGTGAAGTTGCCGCTGGCACCACGCGACAGGTTGCCGCTGCCGCCGCGAGCGAAATTACTTCCTCCCATTCCACGCGACATGCTCATTCCGCTCATTCCGCGACCGCCGCCTCCACCCCAGCCGCCGCGTCCGCCGCCACCACCATGGCCTCCACCGCCGCCGTGTCCACCGCCGCCACCACCGTGGCCGCCGCCACCGCCGCCCCCACCGTGAGCCCAGGCCGACGAAGCCGGCAAGGCCAGCAGTGCGGCGAGCACCGCCACCATGAATTTCGAAGCGTAGAGTCTCATTGTTCGTACCCCCCTGTCAAAACGCTGAATTGCAATCCACTGTGGAACATGCGAAGCAAATCGCAGGCCCGAGGGTTGCCGCCGCTTTCGGGTCGCCTACTGAATTCTACGAATGGCCACGCGTTTTGGTGGTCATGAAGTGATTACAAATCCGCAAGACTCGCGGATAACTCGCGAATCCCGCACTCAGAGTCGGCATTGCCGCTCCAGTCGAGACCAGCTGTTGCGGCGCTGGCGAGCCGAACGCACACGCCGGTTTCTCGCCGACCGGGCTGGCTGATTGGCGAGCGGATCGGGCGGGTCCCTGCCACGCGATTGCAATTCGGGCCTTTGACGGCTGCCCCCCGGGAACGTAAAAATAACGGTTTCGCAAACTGCCTCGCCTGCGGCCTCTGATGAGGGGCCCTCGCAATGGGGACCTGTGAACCTGGTCAGGGACGAAAGTCAGCAGCCATAAACAGTCATCTCTTTGTGCGACGGGCCTCTCATCCGAGGCCGACGGCCGCTCGCCCGGCCGGGCACACGTCGATGGACCTGACATCAATGTCCGCGCACGACGCCAATTCAGATTCGCCAGCCGCCCCCGCCCCCGATCGGGCAGGGCAATACGTGGTGGTGGCTCGCCGTTATCGGCCGCGGACGTTCGAAGAGCTGATCGGCCAGGAGCACGTCGCCCGCGCCCTGACGGGTGCCATCGCGGCCAATCGCGTGGGCCATGCCTACCTGTTCACAGGCGCGCGAGGGGTGGGCAAGACATCGGCGGCCCGCATTCTCGCCAAGGCCCTCAACTGCCAGCAGGGCCCGACGGCCACGCCCTGTAATGAGTGCGACATCTGCCAGAGCATCGCGGCCGGCAGCGACGTTGACGTGCTGGAAATCGATGGTGCCAGCAATCGTGGCATCGATGAAATTCGCCAATTGCGGCAAAACGTCAGCATCCGGCCCAGTCGGGCGCGGTACAAGATTTACATCATCGACGAAGTTCACATGCTCACGCGCGAGGCCTTCAACGCCTTGCTCAAGACACTCGAAGAGCCGCCCGAGCACGTCAAGTTCATCTTCTGCACGACCGAAGCCACGAAGATTCCGATCACGATCCTGTCGCGCTGCCAGCGGTTCGATTTCGCCGGCATCCAGCTGCCGTCGATCATCGCGCGGCTGCGGCAGATCGTCGAGGCCGAAGGCGTCACGGCCGACGACGAAGCCTTGGCCATGCTGGCGCGGCGGGCTGCCGGCTCGATGCGCGACAGCCAGTCGTTGCTCGAACAACTGTTGGGTTTTGGCGGCCGGCACATCACCACGGCCGACGTCCACACGATGCTCGGCACGGCCGGTGACGTGCGCCTGGCTGGACTGGTTGGCCACCTGGTTGCCCGCGACGCTCGGCAGGCTATTGCCGACCTGGACCTGGCCTTGACCGAAGGTGTTGACGTTGGCCAGTTGCTCGAACAATTGCTCGGTTACTTCCGCGATTGCATGACGGCGGCCGTCGGCTGTCCGCCGGACGCCTTCTTGCACACGGCGCCCGCCGAGCACGAGCGGCTGACCGAGGCCGGCAAGGAGCTGGGATTGGAGACGGTCCTGGCGATCATGCAGATTCTGGACCACACCCTCGCGCGCTTGCGCTATAGCACGCAGAGCCGCACGCTGGCCGAGATGGCGCTGGTGCGGATTGCGAACCTTGAAAACCTCGACGCGCTGGCCGATTTGGTCGCGCAGATGCGCAGCGGGGTCGCGGTGGATCTGCCCGAGACGCGACCGGCGCGGCCGTCGATCGGTTCGTCTGCTGCGGCGATTTCCGACGCGGCGGCAAAAAAAAAAGCTGAGTTGCCGCCGCGGGCGCCCGAGCCGAACGGTGCGCTCAGTGGTGTCAACGGTCCTGATTCGGTCGAGCCGCGACGGGCACAAGAGCCGATTGCGCTGTCGACCGCATCCGTCGATGCGATCTGGCGACGGGCGTTGGAGAGCCTTTCCGATCTGGCGGCTGAGAACGCGGCGCTCTGCGAATCGGTCACGCTCGCCGCGCCGAATCGTCTGGTGATTGCCTTCCGCCCGAAGTATACTGCGTGCAGAGTTTTCTGTGAGCGACCCGATCAGCTTGCCAAGCTGCAAGCAGCGCTGGCCGAGGCGGCCGGCGGCACCATTCAGATCGAGTTCAACACGCTCAAGGAAGAGGAAACCGCGACGGCGGCGCCGCGCCGAGCCGTGCCCAATCGCCAACGGCTGGCCGAAAAGGCCGAGCATCCCTTGGTCCGGCGGGCCGCTGAACTTTTCGACGCCCGCGTGGTTCGCGTCGAGGAACAAGACGGTTAGCCTGCCGAGAGGAGAAGTGCATGTTTAAAGGTTTGGGTAATCTGGCGAATATTGGCTCGTTCATCAAGCAGGCCCAGGCCATGGGCGGCAAGATGCAGGTGATTACTGAAGAACTCAAAACGCGCCGGGCCGAGGGTTCGAGCGGTGGCGGCATGGTTCAGGTCGAAGTGAATGGGCTGGGCGAGATGCTCAGTTGCCGCATCGACCCGTCGCTGATCACCTCAGGTGACCGCGAGCTCATCGAAGATTTGCTGCCCGCGGCCGTCAATCAGGCTCTGGCCAAGGCGAAAGAACTTCACCTCGAGGCCATGAAATCGCTCACCGAAGGGGTCGACATGCCCGACATGAGCTCGTTGCTTTCGCAGCTTTCGGGGGGTGACCCTGACAAGCCACCAGCCTAAAATGGGGGGCAGACTCCACTCAATGGCGCATGGAAGGTGAGGCTGGCAGACTTTGATCAGTGAATCGGTCACGAAACTAATCGATGAATTTGCCAAGCTGCCCGGCATTGGCAAAAAGTCGGCCGAACGGCTGGCCTATCACGTGTTGCGAATTCACGAAACCGAGGCCACGGCGCTGGCCGAGGCGATTCGCAGCGTAAAACAAAACGTCCGCTACTGCCGCAACTGCTATAATCTGACGGAACAGGAAGAGTGCGAGATTTGTCGCGATGCCCGGCGTGACCACGGCCAACTGTGCGTGGTTGAGCAGCCGCGCGACCTGATGGCTCTGGAACAACCCGGCACCTATCGCGGGCTCTACCACGTGCTTTTGGGCCGAATTGCTCCGCTGGACGGCATCGGGCCCGAGCAGTTGACGATCGAGGCGCTTGAACAGCGGGTGCGAAAAGGAGGCTTTCGCGAGGTCATCATGGCCACGAATCCAACGCTGGAAGGCGATGGAACGGCGCTCTATATCTCGAACCTGCTGGCCGACTTGCCGCTGGAAGTCACCCGCTTGGCGCGCGGCATCACGAGCGGAAGCGTGCTAGAATTTGCTAACAAGGAGATTTTGGCCGACGCCCTGGCGGGCCGCCAAAAGTTTTGATCCCTGAAGTTTTGACCCCCGGCGACGCGGCGCGAGACCCCTGGCGCGGTGTCTGCCATCCGACACAACCTGGTTAACAACAAATATGCGACTTTCCTTCGGCCAAGAACTGCGCATGGTTCAAAAGCAGGTGCTTGCGCCGCGCATGATCCAGTCGATGGAAATTCTGCAGTTGCCGATCATGGCGCTGCAGGAACGCATCGAGCAGGAGATTCAAGAGAACCCGGTGCTCGACCTGGCCGACGAGGATCTCGATCTGCCCGAGGAGCCCGTCGAGGAAGAAAACCCCAACGCGCCCAGCGAGGAAGAGCGCGAGTTGGTGGTCGACGACACGAAGAACCATGAGGAGGATTTCGAGCGGCTGCTGAACATGGACGAGGAGTGGCCCGACCACTTCGAGGAGCGCTCGCGTCCCTCGAGCACGCGGGTCGAGGAAGAGGGGGCCCGCAAGCACGACGCGATGGCCAACATGGTGGCCCGTCCGCAATCATTGCACGACTATCTGCACGATCAGCTCGGTTGGTTCAATCTCAGCCCCGAGTTGCGGGCGATGTGCGACCGTATCATCTACAACCTCGACGCCAACGGCTATTTACAGTCGCGGCTGGAGGACACGATCGATCCCACCGGCGGCCCCGATCAACTGGCCTTGGCGCAGCAGGCGCTGGCCGTCGTGCAAAAACTCGACCCGCCGGGCGTGGCAGCCCGCGACCTGCGGGAGTGCCTGTTGTTGCAGCTCCTGCCCAACATGCCGCATTACGAACAGCTCAAGACGATCATCTCGACCCATCTCGAGGATCTGGAGCACAACCGTCTGCCGGTCATTGAGCGCAAGACCGGTTATTCGATCACGCTGATTCAGCAGACACGCGACGAGCTGCGCAAGTTGAATCCCAAGCCGGGCGCGAATTTTGGTGATGCTTTCGTGCCCAATGTCACGCCCGACGTGTTCGTCGAACTGGGCGACGACAATAAATACAAGGTGCGACTCGAGGACGGCCGCACGCCGACCCTCTATATCAGCGCCTACTACCGCAAGCTGCTCACCAGCGGTGAGGCCAACGCCGAAACCCGCGAATACATCAAGCGGAAGATCAATTCGGCGCAGTGGCTGATCGAATCGATCGAGCAGCGCCGCAACACGCTGACGCGCGTGGCGCAGGCCATCGTCGACCATCAGACCGAGTTTCTCAGCAAGGGGCCCGAGGCCATCGAGCCCCTGAAAATGCAGCAAATCGCCGACAAGGTGGGCGTACACGTCACCACGGTCAGCCGCGCGGTCGACGATAAATGGATTCAAACGCCCCGCGGCATTTTTCCGCTCAAGCGATTTTTCTGCGGCGGCACCGTGAGCGCGGCCGGCGAGGAAATTGCCTGGGACGCCGTGCGACTGAAGTTGCAGGAAATCATCGACAACGAAAACAAGCAGCATCCGCTCAGCGACGATGACCTGGTGGGAGAATTGGCCAAGCACGGTTTGACCGTGGCCCGTCGCACGGTGACCAAATATCGCAAGGCCATGGACATCGCCAGCTCGCGCCAGCGCCGCGACTGGAGTGCCCCCGCTCCCCCAGTTGCAGCTATTCCCCCGACGCCGCTGGCCGACGTGCCCGCTCAACTCGTTGAAGAGCGGCCGCAACACGGGGATGGTGCGAGTCATCACGCGGCGAGCGACGGCCACAAGAGCTTCGGCCGTGCCGCCGATTCGCACGGGTCTGATTCGCACGGGGCCGAGCCGCACAAGTCCAACGGCGTCTCGGACTTGTCGGCCGGAGAGTAGCGCTGCCGGTTTGCGCAGTCGCTTTCGACGCTTTGGGCGGGCAGCAGCGCTAGGGAGATGGCGCCCCGCCGCCAATCGATTCGACGCTGACGCCGCGGCGGATGCGTTCGGCGCGGCGAGCCTTGTCGATCAACTTGGCCACGTCCTGCACGTTCTCGACACCTTCGACCCACAGCGTGCCGTTGGTCTGATCGCTGGAAGCGATCCGAATCTTGCCGACGTTCACCAGGCGATCGAGCAAACCCTGAACATACGTCACGTCGTTGATGTCGATCGCTTCCACCCGATTGCTCACGCGGGTGAGCACGCCGTGCTGGTGATAGAACATCTGGTTGGTCAGCTTATAGTGAATGCCGAGCCGCTTGTGCGCGAAGCGAACGGCAACCAGCAGCCAGATCACGGCGATGCCAGCCAACGGCACGCCCCAGAAGTCGGAGTCGCCGAGCAATCCCGCCACGATCAAGAGCGCCAGCGTGGCGATCGCGGCTCCCAAGATGGACCCGAACATGGCTTTGGGCGAATAGCGGCCTTCCCACAAAGTTTCCTCGGGCACATCGACCGCGCGGCGGCGCCCTCCCAGAGCCGCGCCGGCCGTGGCGCCGCTCCCCTCTTCGACCACGGCAGGTGCCGCAGCCGGATTTGCCGCTTTGCTGTCAATGCCCGCCAGTTTGGCGCCGCAGTGGGGGCAAAAGGCCGCGTCGGCGCCGGCTTCGGCATGGCAAACCTGGCATTTCATGCGAACCCTCCTGACTCGCGTGACCCGGAAATCGAAGAACGGCGCGTCGCAATTATAAGGTTGGCTGAGCAAACGGCACTAGAGCTTCGCGAGCCGGTCGTGCGGGGGCCAGCGCGCTCAATTTGGCCCTGTCGGCTGGTTGGTCCAACCCTTCTTGGTATCATGGGGGTGCCCAGGTTTGGGCCCATTGGCGGGCCCTGTGCGTTCGCCGGGCTAGCTCGCCGGCATCGAGTCTGTCATGAAATGTCCTAGTTGCGGCGTCGACAACGACCGGGTCATCGACTCGCGCACGAGTCACGATGGCTTCGCGATTCGCCGTCGCCGTGAGTGCCTGGGCTGTCAGACGCGCTATAACACGTATGAGCGCGTCGACGATCCGATCAAGTGCCCGTTTTGTCACGAGGACAGTAACCGCCTGCTAGAAACCGATATTGGTGAAGGCGGCTTTGCCGTCCGTCGCCAGCGCGAGTGTCTGGCCTGCCGCCGGCAATACGCGACCTTCGAACGCAGCGAGGAGCGCGCCATCAAGGTCATCAAGAAGGATGGCACCCGGGCCCCCTTCGAGCGGCAGAAAATACGCCAGGGACTCGAAAAGGCCTGCTGGAAGCGATCGATCAGCGACGAGCAGATCGAGGCGATCGTCGTCGAAGTCGAAAACGACGTACACGCCCGGGCCGAGCCCGAGGTCGAATCGACGATTCTGGGAGAGTTGGTGATGCAACATTTGCGTAAGCTCGACCAGGTGGCGTTCGTCCGCTTCGCCAGTGTCTATCGACAATTTCAGGACGTGCAGGATTTTGTCGACGAACTCGACGGCATGATGGCCAAGGCCAATCCGCCCGCCGGTCCGGGACGGGACGACTAACCGCTGCCGACCAGGTGCTTCGATGGACGATCGAAACAGCATCGCGCACCCGCCGTCCGGGGATAGCGATCGATGGTGGCGACCGCGGGCCGTCGGCCGGGGCCTGTTGCGCGGGGCCGGCCTTGGCGCCTTGTGTACTGGGCTGCCGTTCGTGGCTAGCGTTTTGTGGGCACTGATGGAGTGGTCCGAAGGACAGATAGACCAGCCGCAGCTCTCTCAATGGGCCGTTGCCGGCTCGTTCGTGGTGGTAGGCGCCATGATAATCTCCGCGGTCCTATTCGGAGTCGCGGCGGCGCTCGGCGATCCTCGCCGCTCCGAAGCGATTGACGCCGGACCCGATTTCGGGCCGCGCGGCAGTGGGGCCCGTTCGTTCGACGACAGTCTCTCGCACTATTTGGCCGACGCAACGTCGTCGAGCGCCCAGCGCGCCTCGACGTCCGCTTCGCGAATGCGGTTCTTCTCGCTTCGGCTGCCCGAAGGGCGGCACGGTCCCCGATCGACGAGCACCATCCGCGAAATCCTGGCGCGGATTCATCGCCTGCTCAGTGGCGGCTAAGGGGCGTCGGAAGCGATTGCTGGGCCTTCGCGCCAGGGCTTGCCGGCTTCGTAGCTTTCGAGCTCGCGATGCAGGTTTCGGCTGACTTGTTCGCCGCTCAGCTCGACGGCTTGTCGCAACGCGGCCACGGCGGCCTCGAAGTCGCCCACTTCGGCATGGGCCGCTGCCAGCGTGCTCAGCGTGTGCGGATTCGCGCTGCTCCCTTCCTTGCCCAGCTGGCTGGCCAACTCGACGGCCCGTTGGCCGTTTCGCAAGCGGTCGTCACGCGCGGTGGCCAGCAACCAGGCCAGATTGTTCATCGCCTCGCGATTTTCTGGGTCGAGTTCGATCGCGCGATCATAATCGGCAATCGCTTGCCGCTGCTTGCCGAGTCGCAGATTCAAATCGCCGCGACCGCGAAAGATCGCCGAGTTATCGGGATCGGTCTCCTCGAGTCGATTGAACGTCGCTACGGCCGTCTCCAGGCAGGCCAGGCCCGCGGCTCTATCGCCGCGCCGCTGCAAGTACTCGGCCAGGTTGATGTGCGCCATCCAACACAGCGGGTTGTGGGCGATGATCTCCTCATAGATCGTCTTGGAATTCTGATAGGCAAACGTCTGCGCGCGCGAGCGTAAGGCCAGGGGAACGATCACCGCGGCGCCGGCCGCCACGACGACCCACGTTTTGGCTGG
Organism: Planctomycetaceae bacterium; assembly: GCA_003153375.1. Classification (GTDB taxonomy): domain Bacteria; phylum Planctomycetota; class Planctomycetia; order Pirellulales; family PALSA-1355; genus PALSA-1355. Next base: position 46,915 of record PLYM01000028.1, on the reverse strand, counting down.
GAACACGCGTGCCGCGAACGTCGCCAGGGCGGCTGCCGCCAGCGCGAACAGGGCGATGCTGGCCTGGTATTGCAGATGATCGGCAACGAACGTGAAACGATACATGTAGACGTTGAAGAATCCGAGCACCGGCAAGAGCAGCCCAGCAAAGATCACCACCGCGGCGATGGGGCCCCGGCCCAGCCGCCCTCGCGCCAGCCACAGTCCAACGATTGCCAGCAGCGCAGCCACGGGAAAGACATATTGCCAGGCGGCACGCGAGTCGATGGCCCAGCGGGGATAGACAAAGACGATCGGGTCGGGCCAAAGCAGCTTGCCGACATAGAACCACAACGCGCGGCCGGCGACCAGAAAGCGATCAACGAGCGGCATGTTCCACTCCTGGCCCGCGGCACCCACGTGGTGTTTCTCCACCCAGATTGTCAGGCAGCCCAGTGCCAGCCCGATCGCGAAAAACGGCACCAGGGGCCGAGCGTCGCGCCACGTCAACCGGCCGTGCTTCCACCAAAAGAGAACCAGCAGCACGGCGGGCAGGGCCACGACGGCCGTCTTACTCAACAGCGCCCCGGCGTACAACAACAGGGCCAAGGCGTAAAATCGCCGCCTGCTGGCCGACGTGCTCGGGCTGTTATTCAACTCAACCGAATGGTCGGGGGGCGAAAACTGAAAATAGGCCAGCAGCGCGCCCAGGCCCAGGATGCAAGACAGCAGGTTTTTTCGCTCTGTCGCCCAAGCCACGCTCTCCACGCAAATCGGATGGACCGCGAACAGCGCGGCTGCGAACCAGGCGCTTGGAACTGCCAGCCGCAGCAAGACGCGCCACACCAGCACCGCCGCGACCGCGTGCAGGAGCAGGCTCACCAGGTGATAGCCACGCGGGTCGAGTTTCCAGAGGTGATATTCGATCCAGAAACTGGTTTGCGTCAGCGGATAGTATTGAGGCGTTGCCCCCAGCTTGAACCAGATGTCGCGCAACCCGGGCAGCGATTTGAGCGCGGGGTTGTCTTCCAGGTTTTCGGCGTCATCCCAAATGAAACCGTTATCGAGTATTGGCCAGAAAACGATCGCAACAAGAATCACCAATCCCAGGGCGTGCATCGATCCACGCGGCAGAATAGAACCGACAGGGGCCGCTAAGTTCGTTCGCTTTTCGGTCCGCATCATCATAATACGTATGCCGCTTTGGACTTAAATGGCAGAGGTGACCTGCATACATACGATTAGAGCGGAAGAAACTAAGGTTTTCGCTCCGATTCGCTCAGAACTCCACGTTGTTTTGGGGACAAGGCCCTCTGCAACCAGGCAGTTCATTATGTCAACCTTGGTGCGGAGCGAGAGGCACGATGGTGTGGTGGGCAATACCCGTCAAGGCTCGTCAGTGGGGTCGCGAAGTGCTCGGTGCTGCATCAACATTACGAGATGCCGCTGGCAGGTCTCGACCAACTGCGAATTCCTGCTCCGCTCGGCCAGCGCCTCGGCGCGGCGGCACACTTCGACGGCCTCGTCAAATCGTCCGCTCTCGGCCAGGGCCGCGGCCAACGTGTCCAGAAGTTCGGGTTGTTGAAACTCGGTGTCCCGACAAATTCCCTCGGCCAGCGTGACGGCCTCTTTTCCGTTGCGCACCGAATCCTGGGGAGACGTCGCGAGAATCCAGGCTAGGTTGTTGGCAACCGCGATCGCGCGGGGTTCGATTTCCAGCGCCGCGCGAAGCTCCGCGACTGCGGCGCTGAATTGCCTTTGCGCAGCTAGGGCGACGCTCAAATCGAGGAGCGCGCCGGGCGCGCGGGGTTCGATCTCGACGGCACGGCGAAGTTCAGCCACGGCGGCGGCGAGGTCTCCCTGCTGGAATTCAAGATTTCCCAGGATCTGATGCGCAGGCGCGAGCAAGGGATCGCAGCGGATCGCGCGCTTCAAACAATCGATCGCCTGCGCGCGGTCTCCTTGCTTCTCCCATAACCTGGCCAATTCCAGGCAGGCGATTCCGTCGGTTGGCGAAAGATCGATGGCCTGCTGCAGGAAATGCTGCGCCTGGGGCAATTCACCCAAGGCCAACGCGGCTCGGCCCAAATTGATATAAGTGGCCGGCTGCCTCGGCTCAAGTGCCACGGATTGTTCGAGGAGCACGACCGCCTCTTCCACGCGGCCCAATTCGAGTAGCGACGTGCCTGCATTGAAATAGGTCAAAGCTTCATCGTCAAAGGTCTTTGGCATGCGCCAATTGCAGGCTGCCGCGGCGGTGACAAACAAAAGGCCGCCAATCAAAATCTCGCGCGTGCGGAGGCCGCCCCGGCCAGTGATCCATTGGCCAATGTTCAGCAATCCCACGCCGGCAAAAAGCGCAACTGGGGGGACCAAAGGAAAGCGATAGCGGGCGACGACATAGAAGAATGTCACGGCCGCCGAAAACGACAGCAGTGTGGCGTAAAGAGGCCACAGCCTGCGCCAATCATGGCGCGTCGACCACAGGCCAACCGCAGCCAGTGGGCATAGGATGCCAAAATGAAGCAGGGGGGTGAGCAAGAACAAAATCAACGAATGGCGCTGGTGCGCGCCCAGGCTTTCCGAGTCGATCAACTCCGCGCTGTTCCACGTGAGGAGCCATTTCCAACTCAAAAGGCGAAGCCAGCCGGCGGGGTCGCCGTGAATATACGTCCAGGAGTTTTGCAGCCAGAACTCCGAAACCTCGCCCGCCGACAGGGATCGCTGGAGGGATTGTTCCGCGACCAGCCTCGCATCCTCGCGCTCGTACCTTGGGTCTCCCCGGCCGCTGCGCACCGCCTCGTAGGTGCCGCTGGCTCCCGCGTGATTGCCGATGTAGAAATTCGAACCCATTTGCGAGGTGGTGAGCGTAAAAGAGCCGCCAACGTACCAGTTTCGCAGCCCGATCGGTGCCAACACGGCGGCAGCCGCCAGAACAAAGACGACCAGGCGAATGACCATGGTTTTGCCTGGCTGCGACCAGGAAAGGCCGACGATCCAGGCCAGCAGGACCGGCAGCAAGATCGCCGCGTTTTCGCGGTTCAAGGTCAGCGCGCCATAGAGGCAGCCGGCCGCCATGAACACTACTGCGCGCGGCTGCGACAGTGCCGTCGCCAGCGTCCACAAAAGCAAAGTCATCAACAGCAGATCGAGCGACGACTTCTGCAGAATCCCGTCAAAAAAAATTGCTGGCGGATACAGGGCCAGCAAGAGGCCGGAGATCCAGCCGCTGGCCGGAGAGAAATATCGCGAGCCTGCGCGGCACAGAAAAACGCACGCCAACGATCCGCCAATCGACTGAGCGACTCGTACCAGCCAGACGTAGTGGCCCAGGGTGGCGTACAGGATCGCCAGGGCATAAGGGTATAAGGGAGTTTGATAAAACACCTCGCGTCCCCCCAGCCAATCCCCAGCCGCGATGCGTTGGGCCCAATCGTCGTATTGCCGAGCATCGGAGATCAGCACGTCGTAGAGTACCGACGTGCGCATTTCGAATAAGTGCAGTGCGCGAACGGCCAGGGCCACCAGGAAAATGGTGGCCGACTGAAGCAACGGATGTTGCGCGCGGTGCGTGAACTGGCGCGTGTCGGGATCGGGGATCGCGGCGGCCGGATTTCGGGGTCTGGGTTTCGCTTTGGCCATCACGCTACGTCATCTCAACCAGGCCGTCGAATGCGCTGAGCCCTGACGAGGTGCGGGAATCGCGTGCTGGGAGGGGAGATCGGCGCAAGGAGCCCCTCCCAGCCGCTCGCGCTTTCGCGGCGTCTTCCGGGAGCGCTTCGCGCCAAGGGCGTCGCGCGCGATAGGCCTCGAGCTGCCTGAGCAATTCACCTTGCAACTGCTCGTTGGCAATGTCTACAGCGCGCTGCGAGAATCCGATCGCCTGCTCGAAGTCGCCGATTTCGGCGTACGCGGCAGCAAGGGTGCTAAGGATGTCGGCGCGATTGTACAGCGTGACGGCACAGGCTGTTTTGGCCAGATCCACCGCTCGCTTGCCGTCGCGCAGCTGGCCATCGGGTGAGGTCGCCAGAATCCAGGCCAGGTTGTTGAGCGCCTCGCGATTCTCAGGCTCCAGCCGAATTGCCGCTTCGTAGTCGGCAATGGCTTGACGCTGTTTTCCCCAACCCAAGTACGAGTCGCCGCGGCCTCGAAAGGCGGCCGCACTACCGGGATGGCTGGCGAGCAGCTGGTTGTAGATTGCAATTGCCTCTTCCCATCGGTGCGCGCCTTGGTAAACGGCGGCAAGCTGGGCGAGTAATTCCGGATTGTCTCCCACGCTGGCGCGCACGCTTTGCAAGTCCGCCAGCGCCCGGTCGAATTTACCGCCCTGAGCCAGCAGCGTGGCACGCAGCAAGAGTGCCTCGGTCGTCTCCGGCTGCAAGGCCAGCGCTTTGTCAAAGTCGGCGATGGCCGCCGCCGTGTCCCCCCGATTCACGTGGACCCGGCCTCGATTCACATAGGCCGCAGAGGTCGGCTGCAACGCGATGGCCTTGCCATAGCTCTCCAGGGCATCATCGTAATGCGACTGTTCGCTTTGAGTGGTCCCCAGCAGCCTCCAGGCCGCAGCTTGCTCTTGCGGCGTTTCGCTGCACTCCAGGGCGCGCCGAAGTTCGGCGGCGGCTTCGTCAAATTGGCGCTGCTTGAGCAGGGCCAAGCCCAGGTTCACCCGCGGCATGGCATCGCGAGGAATCAAACGAATCGCCTGGCGGAAATAGGACATGGCCTGCTCGTAGTCCCCTTGGTTCAGGAGGCACGATCCTACATTGTTCAAGGCTGCCCACGACTGCGGGTCGTGCGCGAGCACGTCCTGATGCAGTGTCACGTTATCCGCGTACACCCATGTCTTCTGCCGCGCGATGAGGGCCAACGGCAGGAGCAAAGCGGTAGCGGCACAAGGTGCGATCCACCAGGGCCGCGGCCGGAATTTCCAGGCGAAGGTCATGCCCGCGGCAGCCAGCGCGATCATCGCGGTGCCGGCGTGGTACTGATAATGATCGGCCACGAAGGAAAACTTGAAGGGAAAGACGTCGAAGAAACCGAGGGCCGGCGTGAGCACGCCACCGAAAATCAGCACGGCGGCCAGGGGGCCGCGGCCGATGCGCTTCCGCGCGAGCCACAGACCGATCAGCAGGGCGACGGCCGCCAGCGGATAGAGATACTGCCAGTCGGCGGTCGCGTCGATCGTCCAACGCGGATAGAAGAACATCAGGGGATACGGCCAGGCCAACTTGGCGGCGTAGAACCAGGCGGCGCGGCCGGCGATCAGCAGGCGGTCGACGACGGAAAGATCCCAATGTTGGCCCTGCGCGCCGACGTAGTTCTTCTCCATCCAGATCGTCAAGTATGAGAGCGCTAGCCCGACGGCGAAAAACGGAACCAAAGGCGCCGCGTCACGCCGGCTCAGGCGACCCCGTTTCCACCAGACGATCACCAGCAGCACGGCCGGTACGCTAGCCGTGACCGACTTGGCCAACAGCGCCGCGACATACAAGACCAGCGATAGGGCGTAGTAACTCCCTGGAGACCGCCGGGCTGGCGAGTCGTCGGCCAGCGTGCGGGCTTCCAGGGGAGAATAGCGCAGATACGACAGCAACGAACCGAGAGCCAGCGCGCACGACAGCACATTTTTCCGCTCGCTCACCCAGGCGACGCTTTCGACCTCGACCGGATGCACGGCGAAGATGGCCCCGGCCAGCCAGGCTCCGGCAACGTCAAGTCGCTCGAGCAGTCGCCACATCAAGACCGCCGAAAGACCGTGCAGCAGCATGTTCACGACGTGATAACCGCGCGGTTCAAGACCCCACGATTGAAATTCGGCCCAGAACGTGGTGAACACCACGGGGTAATACTGTTGGACCGTGCCCAGCTTGAACCAGATGTCGCGCAGACCCTGGAGCGACTGAATCGCGCGGTTATTGATGACATAATCCTGGTCATCGGAAACGTACCCGTTGTCGAGGGTTGGCCAATAAACGAGCGCGACCAGTAGCATGAGACCGGCGCCGTACAACAGCCGCTGCCCGACTGCGATTGGCCGAGAATGCTCTCGCCAGGCGGTCGTTCTTTCTCGCTGATTCATGGCCGAGGATACCGCGCTGCGTGCGGAGGCGGGGGCACGAGGCAACTCCGGTTCAACACTAGGCAGCTGCTCTCAGAGTACCCGCGAGACCGGCCCAACGAAAGCGCCCTCCTTGTCCGAAGGACCAGGAGGGCGCCTGTTGAAAACAGCGCGTGGACGCGAGCTTTATGCGGCCTGCTTTTTCCGCCAGCAAAGGCCTGCCATAGCGAGAAACCCCAGGCCTGCAATGGCCAACGAACCAGGTTCCGGTACGACCGCCAAGGGTAGGGTACCGTTCAGATCGTATTGCGGGTTGCCCAGCGTGAAGGTGACATTCAACGCCGAACCGGCACCGACGATCAAACTGGTGAGTCCTGCAGTGTGACCGCCGGGATCCGTGGCGAGGACTCCGCTGAACGGCAGCGACGTCGAAAAATTAACTGAGGGAATGCCCCCTGCAAGCAGGTCGACTTTCATATTGGCCGGATAGGGCCCCGCGCCGCCGCTGAGGTCTGTGAGCACCATGGCTCCAGGCAGACTGGTAACGATCGGCAGAGTGGTGGATGGGAGCGTGTAGATCGTTCCCAGGCTAATTGGAATTCCCAAGATACTGATCGAGCCGTTCACCGTCCCTTGAATGGTCAGAGAAAGCGTACCCGGAATACTGTAAAGGCCGCTGCTGGCGTCCGCGGGCGTGCCGGACGAGTCGAATCTGGCATCGGTAATTTGACCATTCACGGTCAAGGTCAACGGGAAGGTACCCAGACTGGAGCTGACGTTGATCGCACCGGCGCTGATGGTGAACGGGTAGTTTTGGTTGGCGGCCCCGGCCCCGTTCAAATCGGCGTTCAGCGAGTTGAGCGACAGGTTGCTAGGAGGGGCATGATTGTCGTAAGTGATGTTGGACGTCGCGCTGGCGGGAGCATTGGCGATGTTCACGTTGGGCATCGTGATGCTGGGCGACTGACTCGATGCCGAGAGGCCCGTGTTGGTGGAAACAAAACCAATAAATGGAATGTTGGTCCAGGTGCGGTAGTTTCCGCTAGCACTGGTGAGTGCGGCATTGCCCGTGGCCGAAAGGGTTGTTCCAAACGCGCCGTTTGGCAAAGGGGCAGGTGTCGTGACCGGCGTTGCCTGGGCCCGATTTGTCAAGAGGGCAACGGCCACCACGGCCGCCAAAGCGGCAAATCGAGCTTTGGTCCGGATCATTAGCGACTTCCTTTTTTGTGGCCCTACGTCTGCAGCCGTCGCCGCAGGGCTCAGTTCGGATATGTCCGGCGAAGCAATTCTGCCGGGCGCGCATGGACTACTCGCTGACCAATCTAACCGTACCGACTGTCATGTCAACAATAAATCACCGATATTTTCTGTTATCCGGTTTGGTGGACCGTTGAGGCCCAAAAAGCCAGTGGCCAAGCGCGCATTTCCGAAGATCCTTCGGGGGGCCGTTTTTACGTCAAATTTGCCGCAAGCCAGGCCCGTCGCCCGTCCATCGAGAGGTCATGGCCTATTCTTTCCTGGGCAGCCCCCAACAAACTTTCACATTTTTCGGGGAGACGAACACATGACTTTAGCCGAAGACACACGCTCGCCTGGCAAGGCGATTTATCAGCTGATCGTCGAGGCGCAAAACGATGAGAAGCAAGACCGCCGCCACGAAGTCCGTTTTGCATTCTTTCGTCCGGTCTCGATCCGGACCGACGATGGGCATAGCTACTCGGCGTTCAGCCGCGAGATTTCCGCATCCGGCATCGGCTTGATTCACAATGTCGCGCTGCCGCAGTGCGAAGTCGAGATCAGTATCTCGCACGAACAGGGTTATTCGATTCGCGTGCGGACCCAGATCCTGTGGTGCCAACCGTGTGGCGAGGGATGGTATATCAGCGGTGGCCGCTTCGCTGGCATGGCCGCGGTGGGATCCTAGAAACGCATGAAGGATGAAGGGTGAAGGAGGGCGGAAACGCCTCGGGCTTTTCGCCACTTCATCCTTCGTCCGGGCCTTCAGTCTTGGCGGCTGACGACGAGCTCGCTGAGGGAGAGCAGCACGTCGCGGGCTGCTGAAGCGGGCAGACGCCCAGCTTCCTCGGTTGCCAGCTCCGCATAATGACGGGCCTTGTCGCGCGCGTACCGCAGGGCATCGCTGCGTTCGAGCCACACGCTCACCTGCTGCGCATCGGCGCGATTCTTCGAGGTTAGCAACTCCAGAATCTCCCCACGCTCGGCGGCACTGCTTTCCGACAACAGGCGGATCAAGGGAAGGGTTGGCTTCTGCTTTTCCAAATCCGTGCCCAGGCTCTTCCCCATCAAGGACTCGTCGCCGACCAGGTCGAGCATGTCGTCGGCGATTTGGAAGGCGATGCCCAGGTTGCGTCCGAAACGCACCAGGGCTTCTTCTTCCTGCGGCGCGGCTCCCGCGTAATGGGCGCCCAGGCGGCAGCAGCAGGCACACAGTTCCGCGGTCTTGGCGTCAATGATCGCTAGATATTCCGTCTCGCTGAGCGCGAAGTTTCCGCGGCTGTTGATCTGCCGCAATTCGCCCGCGCAAACCGTGTTCGTCGCTTGCCCGATGGTTTGGCAGGCAAACGTGGTCTCCAGGGAGCTGGCCAGGAAAAAAGCGTGCGTAAAGAGAAAATCACCGACCAGCACGCTTGCTTCGTTGTCGTTGCGGGCGTTGATGGTCTCGCGGTGTCGTCGCAGGCTGGCCTCGTCCAGCACGTCGTCGTGAACGAGCGTGGCCGTGTGGATCATCTCGACCACGGCGGCCAGCACGATGTGGTCGCGCGTGGTCGCGCCCGTGGCCTTGGCACTCAACAGCAGCAAGGCCGGCCGCAGCCGCTTGCCTCCCAGGCGATAGGCGTGCTTCACCAATTGGTCGACAAACGGATCGTCGCTCGAGAGTTCGGCCCGCAGCAACGTTTCGGCGGCAGCCAGTTCGGTGGCAATCGGCGCGTACAGGCGCTTCCAATGGCGAGCCAGCGCATCCTGCTGTTGGATCGCTTGATTCATCGCTGCATCCCTCAGTTCCCAATGGTGATATCCAACACGTTAACCGCAGCCCCGGGCCGCGATTAACCGACCGCCTGCCTGCGGTTGGGCTTATCAAGCTGCCGCATTGTCTCGCCCGCGGTCAATCGGCCCGTCCGGCGGCCTTGCAGAGGCAGCGCCGAAAGTCGTGGCACCCAACCGTCGAGCGCTCATTGCTCGCGCTTGTAATAGCCGCTTTCTCCGCCAAACTTCTCTTCCAATTGCACCTGCTCGATCACCATCCCACGATCGACCGCCTTACACATGTCATAGATCGTTAGCGCGGCCACGAGCACGGCCGTCAAAGCTTCCATTTCGACCCCCGTCCGCGCGCTCGCCCGGGCCGTGGCTTGGATGCCAATGTGCTGCAAATCGGGAAAATCGAACTCGACGTGTACGCCATCCAGGGCGAGCTGATGGCACAGGGGAATCAGATCTGAGGTGTGCTTGGCGGCCATGATGCCGGCCAGCCGGGCCACCTCGAGCACGTCACCCTTGGCCAACTTCTGATCGCGGATCAAAAGCTGCGTCGAGGGATTCATGGCCACTCGGCCGCTGGCGCGAGCCAGACGCACCGTGATGTCCTTGGCGCCCACGTCGACCATGCGGCTGCCGCCGTCTTCGTCAAAATGCGACAACTCGTTCATGGTCCCGTGCCGGCGCCTGCCTTGAAAGCCGCGAAACGTGCCCACGGGGCGCGGGCACAACTGCCGTCCGCCCTTCCGGCCCTCTAGGCTGGCTCGTGGATCGTCCGGAGCTGGTCTCCCTATTCTAAGGCAATGTGCCACGCCGTCGAGGGGGCGAGAGGCGGCCAATCGGGCGATCCGCCAGGGTTTTTGCGGCGAGAGATTTGCCGGGCCCGACGCGGTCGACCGGTGTGCGACCCGGCCCCCGCGCGGTCACAAGGCCTGCGGCGGCGCCCCGGCGCGGCGAATGTCGGCGCGCAAAAAAACCGTCGCGGGGGTCATCCGCGACGGGTTGATTGCACGATCGACCAGCTAGAGAGTCAGCCTGCTGCCCGGAGGCAGCCGGATTTAGACGAGCTCTTTGCGGGCGCCGATCAAGGTTCGCAAGCGTTCGGCCAACAAGGCGGCGTCGAACGGCTTTTTGAACGTCTCATTGATGCTCGAACGATCGAAGCTCGTCGAACTGCCGTCATCGGGCAGCAGGGCGATCAGAATCGTGTCGGCATATTCCGGATTCCGACGCAGGTTCTGGCAAATCTGCAGGGCCTCGACCCGACCGATCGAGAAGTCCACGATAATGCAGTCGGGGTGGAAGCTCTCGGCCTGGATGCCGGCTTCGAAACCGCTGGCGGCAACCGCGATCTTGAACGAGCGGTCCAAGGGCAGCTTTTGCTTCAGGTTTTCGATCAGCACCTGGTCTTGACCGACCAGCAGCACCTTGGCCATGGCCTCGTCCTCGAGGTCTCCCAAGGGCATACCATGCTCTTTCAGGAACCGAATCAAATATTCACGCGGAATACGGCGGTCTTGGGAACCGGGAATGCGGTAACCCTTCAACCGACCGGAATCAAACCATTTACTGACAGTACGTGGGGCAACTTTACAGATCTTAGCGACCTGACCCGTTGTGAAGACCTTCATCGCAGGCTCTCCAATTGACTCGCGCTGGTGTGGGAACTCTGCTCCGCTGGCTATCTGCCCGCGGAGCGTTATCGCCCCTTGCTCATGGGTTTGGCCTAGGTCCGGTCCTTCGGGCCGGCTGTGGGGTCAACCGGCCGTCCATGAACATCTGGGTCGGGGCTGTACTTCGTTCATCGCTTGGCGTGGTTCAGGTCCTTCTGATCCGAGCCCTCAATTAGCTCATCGGCAGACTTCCGGTCGCTTCAGTCGTTGAAAATCATCAAACCCTAAAGTTTGCCCAGCTCATGATGGCCGGCTGATTTTCAACTGCTGACCGAACCGTTCCGGTCTGACTTCAGTCTTGGCATCGGAGAGAACGCGCGTGCGCAGTCGACCGAATTCGGCCGACAGCTCGAAATAAGGCGTGAGCGCCTTATGGGCAGGTTCCCCCCTGCGATTTGTCTCGCCCGCTCTAAAAGTCGCTGGCGGAACAAACCTTCCGAAGTTAGTTTCGTTACGCCGAGGGTGGAGACTTTAGAAACTTTCGCCAGTCGTAACGCGCAGTGGGGTCCTAGCGCAGGTGACGAACCTCCCGGTCCGTGCGGATGGTCAATTCGCGGCGGACCCAAACCATTGTGCGGCCTATTGTTAAAGCCACCGGTTAAGTCGGGTCAGCAAGTTGTTGCCGGATCCGGGGAATAGATCGATGAAGTGTTCCCCAACCCTTGTTCCGATGGCGAGAATTCGCCCATTTCTGGCGGCCATAGGGATTGTAGCGCGCTAGCAACGCTGGAGAAGCCTCGCCAGCGGGGAGCGATGTTCCTGGCGAAGCAATGACGGCTGCGGCCGTTTCACCGCCCGCCTTGTGTCACGGTATTGATCAGCGTGCCGATGCCGCTGATCGTGATCCGAACCGTGTCGCCAGCTGCCAGCGTAAACTCGTCGCCCGGTACCACGCCCGTGCCGGTCAATAAGATGACACCCTCGGGAAACGAATTGTCGCGGCCCAGCCAGTCAATCAGATCGGCATACGTGCGGGCCATCTGCCCGGCGGATGTCGACCCTTCGAACGCCAGCTTCCCGCCACGCTCGACCGTTAAACCGATCTCGATCTCCTCGGGCCGAGGCATCGCCGACGATAGCGTGATCCATGGCCCCAGGCCACAGCATTGGTCATAGAGCTTGGCTTGGGGAAGATAGAGCGGGTTTTCTCCCTCGATGTCGCGTGAGCTCATGTCGTTGCCGATCGTGAAGCCCACCAGCTCCAGCCGCGAGTTGAGCACTAGCGCCAGTTCCGGCTCGGGCACGTTCCAATGCGCGTCCTGGCGAATGCGTACCGCCTGACCCGGTCCGGCCACACGATGCGGGGTGGCCTTGAAGAATAGCTCTGGACGGTCGGCCACATACACCTGGTCGTAGAACGACGCGGCCCCTTTCGATTCTTCCATCCGCGCCACCTGGCTGCGGCGGTAAGTCACGCCAGCGGCCCACACCTCCTGGCGATCGATCGGCGCCAGCAGTTCGACCGTGTCGAGCGGCAATCGCGTCGCGCGGGGCGGCACAAGCCGTCGCACGATCCCGGCCGGATCGGGTGACTCAAGAATATCGCTCAACGTCCGATAAGCCGCCAGCACCTCCAGCGGCACACAGTCGTCGCCTTCGACCAGCGCGATCGCTTCCTGCCAGTCGCCCGTGCGGATTTTTGCCAGTTGCATGCTAATGCTCGGACGAGAAAGGTTTACTTTTCGCGTGCGGCCTGAATCAACGTCACGATTACCAACCAGAGTGCGATTGCCGTCAGCCCGACCACGGGATTCAAGACGATTTTGGCGGCCGTCGGCAGTTCCGACTTATAGATTTTCACATTGATGCCATACGCCAGTCCCCCAAGTCCACCGCCGATCGCGCCGCCGATCGCGACCAGCAACAGCGGCCAACCGCAAAGCAAGTGCGCACTAGCTGGCAGTTTACTTTCTTGTGGATCGGTGCTGACGGTTGATTCGTCGCTCATTCCGGCTGGGTAGTTTTGTAGCAGAACAACGGTGGCAGGGCGGGCCGCGCTCGTCCGGAGTTCTAACGAGCCCTTCGAGGCGATCGTCGCGACCAGGGCACAACGCGTTATGACATTACCTCCACGTTCGCCGACTTGCAATTCGATCCTGATGCAATAAGATGCCCGATTCGGAGTCAAAAAGCCATTCGCTTCGGCGAAAACAGCCGCCAGGAAAGAGAACGGGAGACCAACTAGCATGGGCCACCACCAAACCGCGAAGCATCGTGCGGGCAAGCACTCCTATCATCAGATTGGGCTGGTGCGCGGCCAGTTCGGCAATGTGCCCGAAGACGCCTGGCTCGACTGGATTGCCAAGACCGGGTTCGATGGCTGGGAAGAAGCCACCTGGGAGCTCGACCTGAAACGTTGCGGCGACGACGCGGGGGCAAAGGCCTATGCCGAGGAGCGCGTCGGCAAGGCCAAGAAACGTGGCCTCGAAATTTTTTCGCTGGCCGCCCATCTCCAAGGTCAGGCCTTGGGCGATGAGCCGAGCGCCAAGACGATTCAGTTTTTGGGCGGCGAGAGCGTCGAGGCGTATTCCAAGTGGCGCGCCGCCGGCAACAATCCGCCCCGCACCAATCCCTTCTATGTGCCCGACAACGTGGCCGAGATCGCCCGCCGCCAGGCCACCGAAGCGCTGGTGAATGTCGTGCGGCTGGCGCATTTCATTGCCAAGCTCGAGGATCGGGTGATTCCCGTGTCGGGCTTTGTCGGCTCGCCGGCCCATTGCTGGAGCCACTGGTTCCTATTCCCGCCGCTGCCTAGTTCTTTGGGCGGCCATCCGATCCCCGACGTCTTCAAGGTGAGCCTGGAGCTGCTGGTCGAACGGTTCGCGCCGGTCTTTCAGGCCTGCTTGAAGTACGGCACCACGTTCGATCTGGAATGTCATCCCAGCGAGCGTGCAATGGGCGACATCACCAGCGCTGGCGATTACCTGGCCGCGGTCGATGCCGCCGGGTTTGCCAAGGCCGCGGGCTTCAACTTCGATTGCTCGCACATGGAGTGGCAGGGCGTGTCGGGAGTCGACTTCATTCGCGCCTACGGCGACCGCATTCACTGCGCTCACATCAAGGGCGTGCAAGTCGTCGGCGGCTATACGCGCAACGGCCGCCTGGGTGGTCATCGTCCGATGGGTGACAAGCACAATGGCTGGAACTTCGTCACGGCCGGCACCGCCCGCGACGCCACCAGCACCGAAGCCCTGCTGGTCGAGCTGAATCGCGCCGGCTTCACCGGCGGCGTCTCGATCGAATGGGAAGACAACGATGTCGAACAACACGCCGGCGCCAAAGCGGCCCTCGAGAATCTCCACCGCGCCGATCAGCCGCCCAGCGGCATGCGCCACGATGAACAACTCAAGGCGTGAGAAGAGAAGGATGAAGGATGAAACGCGGCAGGGTTTTTGTTTTTCTTCCTTCGGCCTTCAGCCTTCGGTCTTCAGCCTATTAGGAGTGCCGTGATGGCAAAGTTGTCGGCGCTGGCGCGCTCGCATCTCGATCCGACGCCGATCTTCGAGCTGTATCGCGGCAACTATGGCACCGAGCTGTTGACGGCGGCGGTGGCCCACTTTCGGGTTTTCGAGCGACTGGCAGGCGGGCCGTTGGATCGCGAGAGACTGCGCGGCGAGTTGGGACTCGCGGAACGGCCCTTCATCGTGCTGCTCACGGCGCTACGGGCGATGCAATTGATCGCGGTCGATGCGGCAGGGCGTTTTGAGCTGACTCCCATGGCGCGCGAACACCTGGTGCCGGGCGACGCGTTCGACATCAGCCAGTACATCGGGCTGTCGGCCGACACGCAGGGCGTGCGCGACATGATCGAAAGGCTTGCGACCAATACCCCGTTGGGTCACAAGCCGGAAGAGCAGGGGGTCGGATTCATTTACCGCGACGACCTGCCCTCGGCCATGGAGCAAGAAGCTACGGCTCGCCACTTCACCTTGGCGCTGGCCGGTCGGGCCAAGAACGTGGCGCCGTATCTGGCCGAGCGGTTGCCGCTCGAGTCGGCCCGCATGCTCGTTGACGTCGGTGGTGGCACGGGCATCTATAGCATTGCCTGCCTCGAACGTCACCCGCATTTGCGAGCCACGGTCTGGGACCGTCCCGAAGTGCTCAAAGTGGCCGCTGAGATGGCGCGCGCCTATGGCGTCGAAGATCGGCTGGAACTGCTCGCGGGCGACATGTTCGTCGACTCCGTGCCCCAAGACGCCGACGTGATCTTGCTATCGAACATCCTGCACGATTGGGACGTGAGGGAGTGCCAGACGCTGATCGGACGTTGTGCCGCGGCCTTGCCATCAGGCGGCCGCCTCGTGATCCACGACGTCTTCCTGAACGACGCGCTCGACGGCCCCCTGCCGCTGGCCCTCTACTCGGCCGCCTTGTTCACCTTCACCGAAGGCCGCGCCTACAGCGCCGCCGAATACCGCACCTGGCTCGCCGCCGCCGGCCTGCGCCCCGAACCGATCGTGCCCACGCTGGTACACTGCGGGCTGCTGTCTGGCGTGAAGTGAATCGGCTTGACGGAACGGGCCACGGCTGCGGAATTCCTGTTCCGGGGCGCTGTTTTTGACCTTAGCGAGCAGTACCGCAAACTGCTTTTCTTGCGGTTGGGCCAAGATTGACCATACTGAAGCGAATACCCGACGGCGGAGGTCTGGTTGGTTTCGACGAAACTGCGACTGCGGGAGATTTCCGATGTGGAACGAACTAGTTACGAAGCTCAACGGCGGCGAGATTCTCGGTCTGTGCGGCATCATCGTCGGCCTGTTGGCCTTGATCGGCGGAATTGTGGTGGCGATTACCAAGGTCGTGGCCAGCTATTATCGCCGCACGCAACTCGATGAAATGGAAGCCACGTTGAAGATGGAAATGATCCAGCGTGGCATGTCAGCCGCCGACATCAAGCAGGTGCTCGAAGCTCGCATCGGCTCCGCCCGCCACGGCTCGTGGCAGGATTTCCTGGCCGGAATGCACGTTTCCGGCATGCCTCGCGGCTGTGGCAAGGAAGCCAAGCGATCCCAAGCGTAAGCCCATCGGAGAGTGGCACGCTTGCGACGACCGGGCCGCCGGCCTGCTCTTGCTGGCGGCTTGGCGGGGTTCCGTAGTGCTCCGCTTCTTATCGCTTATCGCGCGCGACCGGCTCTGGGCTCGAAATCCAGTTGCCCCATCTTTTGCCCGCGTCGCGTCCTTAGCGCACGCCCAGGCGACCGCACGTCAAAAAATAATTTACATAACTCGACGGCGCGATTTTTAGCAGGCATAATCTTGCGATCCTCGGGGTTAGTGGCCGTGCCACAGCACTCCGTGAGATGCCTCTCTATCTGGTCGCTGTCCCTCAATTCGCTCTTTTTCTCTGGAGATCGCTCATGAAACGCTCACTCGCTGTTGCGCTCGCACTGTTGACCGCCTCGTTCAATTCGTTGCTGGCCACGAGCGCCCTGGCCGTGCAGTATCCGACGCTCGACCCCACCTACACGCAGGAGATCTACACCGGTCCGCTCGTCGGCGGACCCGGCATGGCCTGGACCAGCGGCAATGAACTGTTGACCCGCAACGGTTCGGACATCCTGGAGTACAGCCCGACACAGAACACGACGCACCAGGGCACGTCGCTGCACGGCGTGGTCGCGACGCATACCATCTCGGGCCTGAGTTCGACAGGCTATGGCATGACGAACGGTTTGGATGGCTACATCTACACGGTGACCGGCAGTGGCCTCGAGCGCTTCAACCCATCCAATTGGTCGGCTCCGGCGCAGTCCTTGCCGGGAAGCGTCGGCGGCGCCGGCTATGGCGTCACCACGATGCCCGATGGCCGCATCGCCTATTCCGATGGCGGGGGCAACAGCAACGTCTACATCTACGATCCCGTCGCCCTCACCAACACGTTGATCTATTCCGCCAACTACCTGATTGACGGAATGGTCGCCGGACCGTTGGGCAATATCGCCGTGACCGGCCAGAGCAACAGCACCATGACGATTCTCACGAGCACCGGTGCCGTGGTGAATTCATTTAACACACCGCATTTTCCCGACGGGTTGGCCTTCAGCGACAGCAGCACCGTGAGCATTCTGTACAGCAACAACAACGACGGCACGATTTCGAAATATGTGTTGGGACCCGGCTTCAGCGGCGTGCCCACGATCACCGACATCGCTACCGGCAGCGGGGCTTATGGCGACCTGGCTTCCGTCGGCCCGGACTGCGCGTTCTATGTCAGCCAGTTCAATAACTTTGGCTACCATGGTTCGACAAATGGCGTGGGGACCAACTGGGACAACTCGGTGACCAACGCCGAGCCTTCGATCATCCGCATCGGCGGGGGACTGATGCCCGATGGAACGACCGTTTGCCAGTTCTACTCGCCTTACACGACCAACGTGCCCGAGCCCGGCAGCATGTCGTTATTGGCCCTCGGCCTGGCCGGCTTGGGAATCGCCGCCTGGCGTCGTCGTCGTCGCTCGCGGTAGAGCTCCATCGCGACAAAAGCAATCGCTCAACGAAAAAGGCCGTCCCTTGGGGCGGCCTTTTTTTATTCATGACGGTTTTTTTATGAGGATGCACGAGAGCGACGTTCTATCGCGGCCAGTATTGTTGCATCTTTTTCCGCAGGAACTGTGCGCTGCGCTCCAGTTGATCCATGCCGTCGACGCCGTCTTCGATGCTGATCCAGCCGTCGAAACCCACGCTGGCCAGGGTGCCGAAGATGGCATCGTAGTCATTCATTCCCTTGCCAATTTCGCCGTGCCGCAATCGCTTGGCATAGCCCACGCTGTCTTCTTCGCGGCGCAAGTCTTCGATCGTTCCCTCGGCCAGATAGCGATCGCTGGCGTGCATGGTGACCACGCGATTTTTCACCCGGGCCAGCAGTTCCAGCGGATCTTCCCCGGCCAGGAACGTGTTGCTCGGATCGTAGTTCACGCCGAAATGGGGCGAGTGGATGCGATCCACAAGGTCGCAAAAGACGTCGGTGTGCTGCGCGAACTCCGGATACTGCCAATAGTTGTCCTTGTAGTGATTCTCCAGAATCAACGTCACGCCGTTGGCCGCCGCATGCGGAATGCACGCTTCGATGCCCTCGGCCGCGTAACGCAAGCCATCGGCGCGCGACACTTCGGGCCGCCGCTGACCCGACAGCACGCGGCAGTATTGCCCGCCCAACGCGACGGTCATGTCGATCCAACCCTTTTCCAAATCGACCTGCTGCTGCCGGAACTTGGCATCGGGATGCGTGAAGTCGGGCGAGCAGCACAGCATCGGGATCGACAGGCCATGGTCCTCGACGATCTTTCGCGACTCGACCCAATTCTTCCGCTCCTGCAACTCCAAGAATCCACAATAAAACTCCAGCCCATCGATATCCAACTTCGACGCCATGTCCACCCATTGACGAATCGTCATCGATCCATCAACAACCAGCGGATCCATGTAAGCCTTCGGAAATGCAGCTAAGCGAGGCATGGGAGTAAGGTTTCGGGGCTAAGGTTTAGTGGCTTGTGTGCCGCGATTGGTCTTCGTTTTCATCCTTTATTCGTCCGCCTTCATCCTTCTCTTCACTTCGTTTCCTTCGGCGGATTGCGACCGATGACGGGATATTGATTCAACTCCAAGACCGTGCCGCTGATCGGACGGCTTTCATCGCCCATCCAGTAGACGGCGGCGGCTGCGATTTCCTCGGGCTTGATCAACCGGCCCGCCGGGGCCGTGGCCGGATCCAAGCGGTCGGGCCAGTCGCGTGGCAGGCCATCGGCGATTTTGACTTCGTATTCGTTCGCCGTCAGCACCCAGCCCACGTTGAAGTGGTTGACCCGCACGCGGTCGCGGCCCATCGCGTCGGCCAGATTGCGCGACAGGGTCATCAACCCACCCTTCGAGATCGAGTAGGCCAGCAAGTTCGGCTCGCCGCAAAAGCCATTCACCGAGCCGATGTTCAGCACCGCGCCCTGCGAGGCCTTCAGATGCGGAGCTGCCGCCTTGATCAACAGCAGTGGCGCCCGCAGGTTGATCGCGATGATCTTGTCGAACAGCGCCAGGTCCGTCGTGGCCAGGTTGCTCCGCTCGACCGAGGCCGCGTTGTTCACCAGCGTGTCGAGCTTGCCAAAAGCCGCGACGGCCGCCGCCACCATCCGCGCCGGAGCGGCCGGATCGGCGATGTCATCCACGTGCAGCACCGCCCGATCACCGAGCTCGGCCACCAGCGCCCGCCCGCGCTTGGCGTCACGCCCGTGTACGAGCACTTTGGCGCCCTCGGCAATCGCCCGCCGCGCAATCGCCTCGCCAATGCCCGTCGTGCTGCCCGTGATCAGAATCGCTTTATCTTGGAGACGCATGGAGTAGGGGCTAGTGGTTGGTGGTCAGTGATTAGTAAGCTGGAAAATCGCAGGGTGGCACTTCTGAATCGTCCGTGGAAGGTGGCGTTCTCGTGCCGGCCAGTGGCCCGCTGATTCGTCGTTTCTTCATATCTAACCACCAACCACTAGCCACCAACCACCACTTACTTTTTCCCCACCTTGACGTCGCCGTAGGCGTGGACTTTTTCGCAAATCAGCCGCAAGGAGCTCTCCAAGTCGCCGCTGGCCGTTTTAAAAGCTTCAGCGTCGATGGTCAGCGGAGCGCCCAGCACGACCAGGGGGGCGCCGTATTCGGGGGTTTTGACGGCTTGCTCCAGTGTCAGCCCACCGACCGCTTGCACGGGCACGCTCACGGCGGCCACGACCTGGCGCAGTTGATCCAAGGGGCTGGGCATTCGCTGGCCGCGCGCGGCGATGCCGCGGCGCTCGTCGTAGCCGATGTGATGGATGACGAAGTCGCAGCCAAGATCTTCGAGCCATTTGGCCCCGGCGACCATGTCCTCGCACACCATATTGTCGCCCATCACCTGCACGCCAAAGTCGCGGCCCGCCTTGACGACGCAACGGATCGTTTCCTCGTGGGCGCGGGCCATCACCACCACGTGCGTGGCGCCGGCCTTGGCCATCATCTCGGCTTCCAGATAGCCGCCGTCCATGGTCTTCAGGTCGGCAACGATCGGCGTGTCGGGAAAACGCTCGCGCAGCGCCCGGACGCCGTGCATGCCCTCGGCAATGATGAGCGGCGTGCCCGCTTCGAGCCAATCGACGCCGGCTCGCATGGCCATTTCGGCGGTTTCCAAAGCTTCCCGGCTGGTCGTAATGTCGAGCGAGATCTGAACGATCGGTTTCATGGCAAGAAGTTCGTGGAGGTTCCGGGCCAAAGGTAGTTAAAGATCCGAGCGGGCCACGGTTAGACTGGTGGGCCCACGGGGCCAATGGACTGTGCATTACCGGGCGCGATCCATATAATGACAGTTAGTGAAAAGATTCACAAGCACCTGCTCTGTCAACGTGACGAGGCAGCCGATTGCGGCGATTTTCGCTCACGGTTTGCGACGAGGCTGGGTGCGATTTTTCGAGGAGGCGATCGACGACCATGAGCAACCGTCCGAAGTTACGTGTCGGCGCGGTTAACTATTTGAATACCAAGCCGTTGATCTACGGCCTGGAGCGCTTCGCTCCGCAAGCCGAGATTGTGTTGGATTTTCCCAGCCGATTAGCCGATGAGTTGGCCGCTGGCCGCCTGGACGTGGCCCTGATCCCGTCCATCGAGTTTTTTCACGATCCCGCCTACGCCATCGTCTCCAACGCCTGCATCGCCTGCCGCGGACCGGTGCTCAGTGTCAAATTGTTCAGCCGCGTGCCGATCGAATCGATCCGCACCCTGGCACTCGACGCCGGCTCGCGCACCAGTGTGGCGCTAACGCGCATTCTGCTGGCCGAACGACACGGCGTGCGACCCGAACTGAAGCCGCTGCCCCTGGGCGATTCGCTGGCCGACACGCAGGCCGACGCGGTGCTGCTGATCGGCGATCGAGCCATGCACTCGCCCGGCGGCCGTTTCGAAGTGGTCTGGGACCTGGGCGACCAGTGGTGCCGCTGGGCCGAGTTGCCATTTGTTTTTGCGATGTGGGTGGCGCGCGCCGGAGCGGAACTGAGCGGCCTCGAGGCGGCCCTCTGCGAGGCTCGCGACGCGGGGCTGGCTCATCTGGAAGAAATCGCCGAACGCGAAGCGGCGCCGCTCGGGCTGACGCGGCCGCAGTGCGTGTCGTACTTGCGAGACAATCTCTATTTCTATTTGGGCGCTCGCGAGCAGCGCGGGTTGGAGTTGTTCTACAATAAGGCCGCGCAGCTCGGCCTGGCCCCCAGCGGAGTCGAACTTGGACTCAACGATTGCCAAACTTCTGGATAAGGCAGCCGACGGCGGGCGGCTCTCGCCCGACGAGGGTTTGCGGTTGCTCGAATGCCACGACCTGGCCGCGCTCGGCCGCGCCGCCGACGCCGTGACGCGCCGGCTGCATCCCGAGTCCTATCGCACGTACAACATCGACCGTAACGTCAACTACACGAACATCTGCACCGCGGTTTGCGATTTCTGCGCGTTCTTTCGCAAGCCGAAAGACGCCGGAGGCTACGTGCTCGAGCGGTCGGAGCTGTTGCAAAAGATTCAAGAGACCGTCGACCTGGGCGGCGATCAGATCCTGATGCAAGGCGGGCTGCACCCTGAGTTTCCACTCGAGTGGTACGAAGAGCTGCTGCGCGACATCAAGAGCCACTTTCCGCAGGTCAATGTTCACGGCTTCAGCCCGCCAGAGATTCACCACTTCACCAAGCTCTCGAAGCTGCCGTTGAAGACCGTGCTCGAGCGGCTGCGCGCTGCCGGACTGGGCAGCCTGCCCGGTGGCGGCGCCGAGATTCTGGTCGATCGCGTGCGCAAGGAACTGACGCGCGGCAAAGTGCTGACCGACGATTGGCTGAACGTGAATCACGTCTGGCACGAGCTGGGCGGACGCAGCACCGCCACGATGATGTTCGGCCACGTGGAAACGCTGGCCGAACGGATTGAACATCTCGAGCGCTTGCGGCAGTTGCAAGACGAAACTGGCGGGTTCACCGCCTACATCTGCTGGACGTTCCAGCCGGGCTACGAAATGGCCCACCTCTCGGCGGCCGGTTCGTTCGAGTATTTGAAGACGCAAGCCGTCAGCCGGCTGTATCTCGACAACTTCGCCAACATCCAATCGAGCTGGGTCACGCAGGGCCTCAAGATCGGCCAGATCGCGTTGCTCTACGGCGCCAACGACATGGGAAGCCTGATGATCGAGGAGAACGTCGTGGCCGCTGCCGGCACGGTCCACTACCTGACGCTCGACGAAATGCGCGGCGCCATCACGGAACTCGGCTACACGCCTCGCCGGCGCAACGTCTTCTACGAATTGATCGACGAGGCGCCCCTCGAACCCGTCGCCGCCTGAAGCGGTCGACGCTCGTGGAATCACGCTCCTGACGTCGGCATTTCCCGCGATTTACCGATCTTAACCTTTCCATCCGCGCGCGTAATGTGTGGTACCTTAAGGTATGCGCAGCCGGCGTGCGGTTCGGCGCTGCGCGACCGCCCGCGACGGCATAGATCGCAGATTCGCTACGATCGGTCGTCGTGAGACACTCCGGGCACCGGGCAGAATGATCCACGTTCGCCAACTCACGAAGCATTACGCCGATTTGAAGCGGGGCAAAGTCTTCGCGCTGGGCGGCGTGAGCTTCGATGCGATGCCCGGCCAGATCTATGGGCTTCTGGGGCCCAATGGCGCCGGCAAGACCACGGTCCTGCGTATCCTGAGCACGGTGTTGCGGCCCAGCCAGGGCACGGCCACGATCAACGGCTTTGACGTCGTGACGCAGCCGTCGCTGGTCCGCCATCAGATCGGCTTCATGTCGGCCAACACGGCGGTCTACGATCGGATGACGGCCTGGGAAATGGTCGAATACTTTGGCCGTCTCTACGGCCTGGCCGACGAACCGCTGCGCGAGCGGATGGAAAACTTGTTCACCCGCTTGCAGATGAACGAGATTCGCGACGTGCTGGGGGCCAAGATGTCGACCGGCATGAAGCAAAAAGTTTCCATCGCGCGGGCCATCGTTCACGATCCGCCGGTGCTGATTTTTGACGAAGCCACGAGCGGGCTCGACGTGCTGGTCGCCCGGGCGTTGCTGAAGACCGTCTCGGAGCTGCGAGACAATGGCAAGTGCATCGTGTTTTCGACCCACATCATGCGCGAGGCTGAAAAACTCTGCGATCGGATCGCGATCATGCACCGCGGCCATATCCTGGCCGAAGGCACCTTTGGCGAACTGTGCCAGCGACATGACGAAAGCGACCTGGAAGAATTGTTCTTCAGCCTGATTCACGAGCACGACCGAACCCACGAGCCCGACGGCTCCGCAAACCCCATGGCGAGCCGAGCGTCATGAAGTGGTCGAACGTCAAATTGATCCTGGTGCGGGAAATCCGCGATCAGCTGCGCGACCGGCGAACGCTGTTCATGATCGCGGTGTTGCCGCTGGTGCTCTATCCCCTGTTGGGCATGAGCTTCTTCCAGGTGGCCCAGTTCATGCGCGAGCATGCGATTCGCGTGCTGGTGCTCGGCGCCCCGCATAGCCCCGATCTGCCGCCGCTGGTGCAGGAGGATCGTTTTTCGAACAACTTGTTTGCCGATCCTTTCGCCGCGCAACTGCTGCACCTGACTCTGCGAGACTTGCCCGCCGACGAGGGGCCGCGCCAGGATCCGCTGGCCGAGGCCCGTCGCGAGATGCGCGAAGGCAACTTCGAGGTCGTGGTTTACTTTCCGCCGAACTTCGTCAGCCAGTTCGAACGCTTTCACAGCGCGCTGTTGCACCACGGCACGCCGGAGGGCGACTCCCAAGCGTCGGAAGCCGAATTGCAAGTTCCGCGGATCGAGATTTTTCCGAATTTGTCGAAAGAGGCCTCGAAGGCGGCCCACCGCCGCGTGGCCGGCGTGCTCGATCGCTGGCGCGACGAGATTGGCCAACAGAACCTGAAAGATACCCAACTTCCGCCCGCAACGGCCAAACCCTTCGAGATCACGACGCTCGACGTGGCAGAGGAAGGACAGCACAAGGCGGCGGCCTGGTCCAAAATCTTGCCGTTCGTGCTATTGATTTGGGCCCTGACCGGCGCGTTCTATCCGGCCATCGATCTGTGTGCCGGCGAAAAAGAGCGAGGCACCCTGGAGACGTTGCTCTCCAGTCCGGCTGAGCGCATCGAGATCGTGTGGGGCAAGCTGCTGACGATCATGATCTTCAGCATGGCCACCGCGACCTTGAACCTGGCGAGCCTGGCCGTGACCGGGTCGTTCATCCTCGGCCAATTGCCGCTCATGCCCGAGTTCGGACCGCCGCCGGGATTGGCGATTCTCTGGCTGTTGATCGCGCTGGTGCCTGTTTCGGCCCTGTTTAGCGCGTTGTGCCTGGCGTTGGCGGCCTTCGCCCGCAGCACCAAGGAGGGGCAATACTACTTGATGCCGCTCGTGTTGGTGACGATGCCGCTGACGATCCTGCCGATGTCGCCCGGCGTCGAACTGAGCCTGGGCAACAGCTTGATTCCCGTCACCGGCGTGGTGCTGCTGTTGCGAGCCATGCTCGAAGGCAATTATCTGGCAGCGTTGCCGTTCATCCCGATCGTGGTCGCCGTGACTCTGTGCTGCTGCTGGCTGGCGATTCGCTGGGCCACGAATCAGTTCAACAACGAGAGCGTGCTGTTCCGCGAAAGCGAACGGTGGGACGTCGGCCTGTGGGTCAAGCACTTGCTGCGCGATCGGGAAGCCACGCCCAGCTTTGGCGAAGCGATGTTTTGCGGCGTGCTGATCCTGCTGATCAAGTTCTTCATGAGCTTTTCGCTGGACGTCGGTAACCTGGCCGTGGCCGCCGCCGTTACTCAGTTAGTCGTCATTGCCACGCCGGCGCTGCTGATGACGATCATGCTGACGCGCAGTCCCGCGCAGACGCTGCTGTTGCGCAAACCGCCGCTGGCCGCCGTCGCGGCCGCCGTGCTGTTGGCCGTGGCGCTTCATCCGACGGTCAACGTGTTGCAGGTCATTGTGAACCACGTCTATCCGCTCGACGAACGGCTGGCTGAACAGCTCAAGGGCATGACGGCCGGCTTGGACAACATGTGGGTGTTGTTCCTGGTGTTGGCCGTGATGCCGGCAATTTGTGAGGAAGTGGCATTCCGCGGGTTTATTCTCTCGGGCTTCCGCCGGATGGGCCACAAATGGACGGCTATCGTGCTGAGCAGCATTTTCTTCGGCGCGTCGCACGCGTTGTTTCAGCAGTCGCTGATCGCTTGCTTGCTGGGCGCGGTGATTGCCTTCCTGGCCATTCAGACCGGCAGCCTGTTGCCGGGCGTCCTATTTCATGTCGTACACAATTCACTGGCCTTGTTCGTGGGCCAATTGAAGCCCTATCTGGAAGACGATCAGCACTGGTTGCACTGGCTGATGCGCGGCGCGAGTGAAGAAGGTCAGCTCTACCACTGGCCCGTCGTCATCGGCAGTTTGTTGGCGGCCGGGGCGATCCTGTCCTGGTTCCACCGCCTGCCGTATGCGCGCACCGCCGAAGAGTCGCTGCAAGAGGCGATCGAGCACCAGTCGGCCCGCTGGATGCCGAGTTAGCCGGCGGATATTGTGAACGGCCGCACGAGGCTGTCTCAAACCGCCGGATATCGCGATGGTCACCAGCACGCCGGAACTGGCACTACGGGCTCGCTGGGTGCTGCCCGTCGCCTCCCCGCCAATCGCCAACGGCCTGGTCGTCGTGCGCGGCTCGAAAATCGTCTCCGTCGGCGTCCATGCTGGCGAGCCGGCACGCGACCTCGGCGATGTGGCCATTCTGCCGGGCCTGGTCAATGCCCACACGCACTTGGAGTTTAGCGGTCTTGCCGCGCCGCTCGGCACGCCGGGAATGTCCCTGCCGGCTTGGATTCGCCACACGGTGTCCGCACGCCGCGCCACGGACGCGACCGAGCACGACGCGGCCGTCGCCCAGGGCCTGCGCGAAAGCCTGGCGGCGGGAACCACGACCGTCGGCGAGATTGCCACGCGCGATTGGCGCGCGATGGAGCCCCAGGCCGCTCGGTTGACGCCGGACGTGCGAATGTTCTTCGAGTTGATCGCGCCGGTCGTCGCACGGGTTCCCGCCGCGCTCGCGGCTGCCGAGCAGTTCGCACGAGACACAAGATCGCCGAACATTTTGCCGGGGCTTAGCCCTCACGCGCCCTACACGGTTCACCCCCAACTGCTCAGCGGCCTGGTCGAGCTCGCCGGGCGGTTTCAGATTCCCTTGGCGATGCACCTGGCCGAATCGCCCGAGGAGCTCGAGCTGTTGCGCTCGGGTGGCGGACCGTTTGCCGAGTTGTTGCGCGACTTTGGTGCTTGGGACGCCAACCCCACGGCCCGTTATCCGCAGGTGCTCGACTATCTGCGGCAGCTTGCTGGGGCCCCACGGTCTTTGGTGATTCACGGCAATTATCTGGACGACCAAGACGTCGAATTCCTCAGCGCACACGTGGCCACGATGACCGTTGTCTATTGCCCGCGCACCCACCATTTTTTCCGGCACCCGCGCTATCCGCTGGCCCGTCTGCTGAAAGCGGGAGTTGCGTTAGCCCTGGGAACGGACAGCCGAGCTTCGAATCCCGATCTCAGCCTGTTCGATGAACTGCGGTTCGTGGCGGCCGAGCACCCGGACGTCGACCCGGCCACGCTGCTGCGGCTGGCGACCCTCGGGGGGGCCCAGGCCCTGGGGCTGTCCGACCGTGTCGGCACGCTTGAGCCTGGCAAACGGGCCAATTTTGCAGTCGTTCAATTGGTTGAGCAGTTGGCCGACCCGCATGACGCGATCCTGGCTTCGACCGCCCGCGTGCGGCAGGTTTGGATCGGCGGCGAACTGGCTCACTCCGACTGATTCAGCCGTCCCCGGATGGCCGAGCGCCGGGCGGCGCGGTGCGAGACGCTTTTTCCTCGAGTCCGGAAGTGCCAAACCGGCGTTCCAACTCCGTTTCAACCTCGGCCAGCGAAATGTCGCGATGGCCGAGCAGTACGAACAGATGGTAGAGGACGTCGGCCGCTTCATGGATCGTGTGTTGGCGGCCTTCTTCACCCGCCTCGGCGGCGGCAGCCACCACTTCGGCGGCCTCCTCGACGATTTTCGCGCCGATCTTATCCACGCCTCCACTCAACAACCGATTCGTGTAGGACTTGGCCGACGGATTCGCCCTGCGGTCCTGAATGACCGCCATTAACTGGGCGAAAATCGAGCTGGCTGGGTTCACGGGATCAGGCTAGAGGCTCACGCCCCCGCGTTGTAGAACGGATGCAGGCGAGTGACGACGCGTTCGACAGTCTAACGTGTTGCCTTCACCGTCCCCAATTTTGGCGTTGCCATTTTTTCTGACGCGGCCCCTCGTTCGTCTCAGCTTTCAGCCGAAAAACCTTGAGCCCCTCCGCCATGCCCCTGCCTGATTGCTGGTATCTGAGTGGTCCGACCGCCAGCGGCAAAACGGCCGTGGGCGTCGAGTTAGCGCTGCTGTTGAACGCCGAGATCATTTCGCTTGACTCGATGGCCGTCTATCGCGGCATGGACATCGGCATGGCCAAACCGACGCTGGACGAACGTCGCGGGGTTCCGCACCATTTGATCGACGTGGTTTCGCCCGGCGAGGAGTTTAGCTTGGCCAAGTATGTGGCCGCCGCCGAACAGGCTGCGGCCGACATCGCGGCTCGGGGGCGTTTGGCACTGTTCGTGGGGGGAACGCCGCTATATTTGAAGTCGATGCTGCGCGGCATCTTCGTGGGCCCCGCCGCCGACTGGCCATTGCGACGCGAGTTTCTGGCGATCGCCGAGAGCAACGGGCCTGAGGGGCTTCACGCGCGGTTGGCCAAAGTCGATCCACAGTCGGCCGCCCGGCTGCATCCCAGTGACACCCGGCGGGTCGTGCGGGCTTTGGAAGTCTGGGAAAAGACGGGGAAGTCGATCACGGCCCTCCAGCAGCAATTTGGCCAGGCACGGCAGGCGGCCGACAGCCGGGTGTTCGTACTCGATTGGCCGCGAGACGAACTGGTCGTCCGAATTGACGAGCGGGTCGAAGCCATGTTCCGGCAAGGCCTCGTCGAAGAGGTTCGCGAACTTTTGGCCGGGGGCTCGGCGCTGAGTCACACCGCGACCCAGGCGGTCGGTTACCGCGAGGTGATCGAACACTTGGATGGAGTCCGTAACCTGCCTGATACGATCGAGTTAGTGAAAATTCGCACGCGTCAATTCGCCAAACGACAGCGGACCTGGTATCGCAGTTTGAGCGAATCTCGCTTTGTGGCCCGGACGCCCCGCGATCAGACGCCGGATGTCGCCCTGAAAATCGTCCGATCGGTGCCAGGGAGTGTGTAAATACAACATAGTCAAGATAAATTTCTTGTCTGATCACAAAAAATGGATTGTGTTTCAGTTTTTTTAAGTTACACTCGGACCTTAACGCAGCAGACCCTCATTGGGAGGGATCCTCGCGCGAAGCGACCGAGAGCAGGCACACTGGCGGTAATCAACCGATAGGCTCAACTGGTTTCACTGACTGAAGGAATTGCTAATGCGCAAATTGACACTGCTGTTCGCCTCGTTCGCCCTCTGCGGCGCGCTGTTCCCGACGGCTTTCGCGGCCACCGACGGGCCCTACACCACGAGCACTCCGATTCCGTCGACTTCGACGGATTGGGTATCGAGCCTGACCTTTCAACAATTCAATCCCGCGCTCGGCACGCTCACTGCCGTCGAAGTCGACCTGCACGGCAGTTTCGACACGACGATCACGGTGACCAATACCTCGCCCGATCCTTCGAGTGGAACCGCCCGCACCGAAGTGCAGTTTACGGCTCAGGACGGCGGCTTGAATTTGGCGCCGACCCCGCAGATCGACCTGCTCTCGGGAACGTATGCTTATAGCTTGCCTGGTGGCGGTAACGTCACTTCGCCGCTGATCAGCACGTCCACATCGGCGAGCGGTACGTATTCGGCGGCTCCCATCCTGGCGGAGTTCACTGGTTTGGGCACCTATGCCCTGCCAGCTTCGACGTTCACCCAAACCGTGTTGTCCAACACGGGCGGGAACACCGCGGCCAGCCAGGTAACGAGTGCCGGCCTGACCGGCTCGGTGACCTACTTCTACACTCCGGTTCCGGAGCCCAGTTCGGTGGCCTTGCTCGGCCTCGGCATGGCTTCGGTCCTGGCCTTTGCTCGCCGGCGTCGCTCGGCCTAGTCAGCCGGCATTAGCGCCCTTCAACCAGTTGAAACCGCGGGCCGCCCAGTTTTTTGGGCGGCCCGTTTTTTTTCGCCCCGCCATCACCCGCTGGCGCCCTCGCTCGCGAGTGACACTTCTTGGCATTCTGGCGGCTCCTGACGACTGGATCGGCTGCCCACTCGCAACCGCCGCGTCCGTGGGCGGTCACCTTTCGCGTGTTTGCTTGTCTAAGGTAAGATAGCCCCTTTGCATGGCGGAACCGGTGACGAACAGTTCGTGTGGCAAGGAGATCGAGCGTTGATTCGAACTCATACGTGCGGCCAATTACGCTCCGATCAGATCGCCCAGGAAGTGACGCTGTGCGGGTGGGTCGACAGCTACCGCGACCACGGTGGCGGTATTTTCATTGACTTGCGCGACCGTTATGGGAAGACCCAGATCGTCTTCGGGCCCGAAAGCGGCGCCGAAAACCACGAGCTGGCCCGCACGCTCCGCAGCGAGTTTGTGATTTCGGTCACGGGCACTGTGGCACCGCGCCCCGAGGGCACCGTCAATCCCCGCCTGGCGACCGGAGAAATCGAAGTTCGCCCGACGCGGCTTGAGATCCTGAACAAGAGCCTCACGCCGCCATTTCAGCCGGGCGGCAAGGAATTGCCGAACGAGGACCTGCGGCTCAAGTATCGCTATCTCGATCTCCGCCGGCCCGAGATGCAGAACACGATTCTTTTGCGCCACCAGATCATTTCAGGCATGCGAAAGTATTGCAACGAGCTCGACTTCGTTGACGTCGAAACGCCGATGCTCGGCCGCAGCACGCCCGAGGGCGCGCGCGACTACCTGGTGCCGAGCCGCGTTCACAACGGCAAATTCTTCGCTCTGCCACAGTCGCCACAGCTCTATAAGCAAATCCTGATGATCGCTGGCTACGATCGCTACGTGCAGGTCGCCCGCTGTTTCCGCGACGAGGACTTGCGGGCCGATCGACAGCCCGAATTCACGCAACTCGACTTGGAAATGTCCTTTGTCGACAGTTCCGACATCATCGGGTTGATCGACGGACTCGTGGCCCGGCTGGCGCGCGAGGTCCTGGGCCAGGAAGTGAAACTGCCGCTGCCGCGCATGACGTATGACGAGGCCATGGAGCGCTTTGGCCACGACGCGCCCGATCTGCGTTTCGGCATGGAGCTGGTTGACATCAGCGATCTGGCCCGCGAAGCCGAGTTTCGTGTGTTCCGCGCCACCGTCGACGAGGGGGGCCGCGTGCGCGGCATCAACGCCAAGGGAGCCGCCGCGGCTTATTCGCGCAAGGGCATCGACGAGCTCACGAGTTACGTGACGCAGGATTTTGGCGCCAAGGGCCTGGCCTGGTTCAAGGTCGAGGAAGGCCGCACCTTGGCGTCGCCGATCGCCAAGAACTTCACGCCCGCCATGTTGGAAAAAATCGCCGAGCGGATGGATGCCGCGCCCGGCGACTTGCTGCTCTTCGTGGCCGATCGCTTCGAGGTCACCTGCAAGGCGCTCTATGCGCTGCGCAAGCGGCTGGGCGAAGCGCTCAAGCTCTACGATCCGGCCACGATGAACTTTTCCTGGATCGTCGAGTTTCCCATGTTCGCCTGGGATGAGGAGAATGGTTGCTGGGGCGCGATGCACCACCCCTTCACCGCTCCACGGCCGCAAGACGTCGCGCTGCTCTCCAGCGATCCGGGCAAGTGTCGCGCGCAAGCTTATGATCTGGTGATCAATGGCACCGAGGCGGGCGGCGGCACGATCCGAATTCACGATCCGCAAGTGCAGCAGCAGGTCTTTGGGCTGCTGGGGATCACGCCCGAGCAGGCCCGCGAGCGGTTCGGCTTCCTGCTCGACGCGCTGGCCTATGGAGCGCCGCCGCACGGCGGCATTGCGCTGGGGATCGACCGCTGGGTGATGCTGTTCGGCCGGCTCGACAACATCCGCGATTGCATCGCTTTTCCCAAGACGCAAAAAGCCACGGATCTGATGACCGAGGCGCCCGGCGCGGTCGATGCCAAGCAGTTGCGCGAGCTGGGCATCCAAATTCGCGGGGCCGACGGGCGTTGACCATTCTGGGCGCGCGGTGGACAATTGGAGGCGAACCATCCGGGGCAGTCTGGCGCTTGCGCAGCGGGCATTCGAGCACGCTGGCGCGGAAAGGAATCCAGCAATGGCTATTGGCGGGGAATTCAGCAAACTCATCGTGGTGATCGGCCTGCTGTTGGCCGTCTCAGGTTGCAACCAGGGTGCGCCCGCGGGCGGCGCCACAGCGCAAAACAAGGCCGGTGCCGCGCCCTCCACGCCGGCTGATCAGCCGAGCAAGACCGAGCCGGCACGCGTGGCCCAGAATTCCAGAGCGCCCGGTGAACCAGCCGCTGGTGCTCCCACAAGCCCTCCCGCAGCCACTCAGCCCGAAGGCGGCCAACCGGAGAAGACCGAGGACGCAACAGCAGCAGACGCCCCGGCCACCGCCAAGACGCGGGCCACCGAAGCCCTACCGGCCAGCGACTCACCCCGATCTGAAGGTGTGGAGCTTGTTGCTGCCAAGGTGCCCCTGGATGAGGTGCAAACGGCCAATCTGACGCTGCCCGCTGTCGGCCTGACCAAGGCCCATGCCGACACCTGTCGCGTGAAAGTCGGCGACACGCTGCCCGACTTACAGTTGGCGACCCTTGATGGCAGCGAGCAGCCTCTGGCCAAATCATTCGGCAAGAAGCTCACGGTGGTGCTGTTCTGGAACGGCAGCAAGCCCACCGCCCTGGAGGAGCTGCGCGACTTGCAGCCTGACGTGCTCGGTCGATTCGGCGGCAACGGCGTGGCCGTGATTGGCGTCAACACGGGCGATGATCCTCAATTGGCGCGCGACCTGGTCAAACAGGCTGGGGCCAGTTTTCCGCAACTCAGCGACCCCCAGGGTGAAGCATTCAAGCAGTTGGCAACGACTAAGGTGCCGCGCACCTATCTGGTTGATGCCGCGGGCAAGGTGCTGTGGTTCGATCTTGAGTATTCGCGCACAACCCGGCGGGAGCTGGTGCAGGCCATTCGCTACTTGCTCGCCCACCAATAAGCGAATATTCGGCCGGTTTCCCCTTGCCGCTACACAGGCAAAAAAGCCCTGTTTCTTGGGCTCTTGCGCGCAATTCTCGGCATTTTCTGCTGCGGGCTACCCGCTGCCGGCCTGTCCTTGTGCCATGAGCTAGGCTTCAAAAGTCTGAAGCTCAAAATACGGCCAAACTCCGGCCTAACCGGCTCAAATTCCACAGCATTAATTCGAGAGGTGTGTTGATGAAAAACTGCTTTTGGCTTTCGCTGGCTTTCGTGGTCGTCCTGGCCTATTCGGCAAATCAACTGCACGCCAAGGGCGGCGGCCACGGCGGTGGTCATCATGGCGGCGGCCACCATGGTGGTCATCACGGCAGCCATCACCACAGCGGTCATCATGACCACCACCACGATCACCATCACGCGCATCATCATCACAACGGCCATCACTATGCTGGCTGGAACGGCAATCACCATCCGTTCTCGGCGGGCTGGTACGGCAACCACACCGGCGGCTGGTACGGCGGCAACGGCGCCAATTGGTGGGCCCCTGCCACGTTTGGTGCGGCCGCAGGCTGGATGGGCATGTCGGCGAACAATCCCGTCGCCTACTCCTATCCATCGGCCCCCACCTACGTGACCAGCGACAACGGCTCGGGTCAGCCGCAGCAAACCAATCCGGCCACGCGGGCCACGCAGCTGGCGCAAACTGGAGCTGCCGATCCGAACAGCAAGAGCCAATTCCTGCCGCTGGGCGTCTTCACGCTGGCTGCTGAGAACGAGAAGGACGCGGACGCCATGCTGCAACTGGCCGTGAACAAGGAAGGCGTGCTGCGGGGCACCTACTATGACTTGGAAAACGACAAGGAAGAGCCGATCCACGGCGCCATCGACAAGCAAACACAGCAAGTCGCTTGGACCGTCGGCACCGACAAAGAGAACGTCTATGAAACGGCCCTGGCCAGCCTGACAGGCGAGAGCGGTCCCTTGGCCATGCACGGCGAGGACGGCGAGCTCGAGCGTTTGACCATGGCCCGCATGAGCGAACCGCCGGCCGACGCGAAGCCGGCCGCTGAAACGGCCACCGAGAAGAGCTAAGCCTACCGAGGCAACCGCTCGATCGTTGAAACTGTGTAATACGATAGCAGCCGCGTTGGTCTTCTCGACCAGCGCGGCTGCTTGTTTGTCCCGGCCACACCAGAATCCGCCGAGAGCTTCAATCTATAGGGCGCGAGCCTTGACACTCAAGCAGTGAGGTCCGAAGCTAGCAGGTGCGGACCCATACCGTGTGCCGCGAGCTTTTTGGGGAGATTTGCCCTGTGACCCTCAGCGCCAAGCCCACGCAGCAGCCCGCCGCCGCGCCCTTGTCGGAGCCCACTCCGCGTCCGGCCGAATTGCGCGTCGCCTTGGCCCAGATCGCCCCGGCGCTGGGCGACCGGCAGCGAAATTTGGCCCTGCACCTGGAACAAATCAAGGCGGCCCAGCGCGAACAAGCCGACCTGGTGGTCTTTCCCGAACTCTCGCTCACCGGCTACTTCCTGCGCGACATGGTGCCCGAAGTGGCCATGAACCGGGCCAGCGCCGAGATCGCCGAACTCATCGAAGCCGCCAGTCCGATGGCCCTGGTGGCGGGGTTTGTCGAGGAGGCCGAAGGGCACCAGTTCTACAACGCGGGCTTCTATGCCGAGGGCGGGCGACTGATGCACGTGCATCGCAAGGTGTATCTGCCGACCTACGGCTTGTTCGAGGAGCACCGCTATTTTTCCGCCGGCAGGCGGTTTCGCGCATTCACTTCGGCCCGCTTCGGCCGTGTCGGCATGCTGATTTGCGAGGATCTGTGGCACGTTTCGGCGGCCACGATCATGCAGGCCGAGGAGGTCGACGTCCTGATCTGCATTATCAACTCGCCGGCCCGTGGCGTCTCCGGGCCCAAAATCGCCACGGCCGAGACGTACGAACTGCTGGCCCGGGTGTTCTCGCAATTGCTCGGCACGCTATTGATCGTGGTCAATCGCGTCGGCTTCGAAGACGGCCTGTGCTTCTTCGGCAACAGCATGGTCGTGGGAGCCGACGGTCGCATCATCGCCCAGGCGCCGCAATTCGACGCCTGCCTGACCACCGTGAGTTGCGACCTGGCCGAACTGCGCCGCGAGCGCCTGATCACGCCGCTGGGACGCGACGAGCAATTGTTGTTGACGATCGAGGAGCTTCAGCGGATCAAGCGGCGACGTTATGAAACTTGACCCTGATAAAGTCGAGCTGGCGATCAATCCAGCGCTGGTCGAAGAGATCCTGGTGCGCTTCATTCGCAACGAGATCACGCGCACCGGTTTTCGCCGCGCCGTGCTGGGGCTCTCGGGCGGAATCGACTCGAGTGTCGTCACCTACCTGGCCGCCAAGGCCATGGGGCCGGAAAACGTGCTGGCCGTGACGATGCCCTATAAGACGTCGAGCGAGGAGACTCGCCGCGACAGCCAGCGTGTCGTCGAGGCCCTGGGCGTGCAAACGCTTGAGGCGCCAATCTCGGCGCAAGTCGAGGCTTACTTTGCGGCGTTTCCCGATGCCTCGCGCATGCGGCTGGCCAACAAGTGCGCTCGCGAGCGAATGACCATTCTTTACGATCAAAGCGTGGCGTTCGAGGGCCTGGTCCTGGGCACGAGCAACAAGAGCGAGCTGCTGCTGGGCTATGGCACGCACTTTGGCGACCTGGCGTCGGCCATCAACCCAATCGGTGATCTCTATAAGACTCAATTGCGGCAACTGGCCGCGCATCTGCAAGTTCCGCGCGAGATTCTCGACAAGGCGCCCAGCGGCGACCTGTGGGTCGGCCAGACCGACGAGGACGAACTGGGATTTGCCTACGCCGACGTCGATCGCCTGCTGGTCCTGCTGGTCGACCGTCGCTGGCAGCCCGATCACCTCGTGGCCGCGGGTTTTGATCCCGCGTTCGTCGATCGCGTGCTCAATATGATCCGCCGCAATCAATACAAGCGCCGCATGCCGGTGATCGCTAAGCTCACCCACCGCACGATGGACCGCGACTTTCGTTACCCAAGAGATTGGGGGACGTGAGAAAGGAAAGGCTGAAGGATGAAGGATGAAGGATGAAAACGAGGAAGGAGCAGGGGGGAGGCGGGACGAAGCTTTACTTTGCGTTGGATTTTTCGACGAGGTTTTTCCAGAAGTCGCGGGCTTGGCGTTGATATTTGATGACGGCTTCGCGCTGGGCGGGGTCTTTGAGCTTGAGATTACGGGCCCGCTCGGTGACCCAATCGAGGAAGAACTGGGCTGACGACTTGCTAATGCGGGGTTCGTAGCCGATCTGCACGTAGTAGGGGCCGGTGGTGGCGAAGCGATAGGTGTCGGGCACGCCGGTCACGGCGCGGATCAGAAACCAGCCGCTCTCCTTGAAGACCATCGGCGGCAGCTTGCCGTTCAGCTTGGCCCACTCGTCCAGGCGCACCTGATGGGCCAGTTCGCCGTCTCGAATGATCTCGAGGTACGACACCTTGTCGCGCGTGGAGAGCGTCAGACCGACTTCGAGCTCGACTTCTTGTCCCGCGGCGGCTTGAAACACGTGGCCCGGGGCCTCGCCTTCGACCGTGGGTCGAATGATGGGGCCATTGGTCACGACCACGCGGCCCTTTCGCACGGCGTCCCACCAACTGTCGTAGCTGAATTCGCCGTCCACGTGGGCGTAAACCCGGTTGTAGCCCAGCGAATTGGGAGCCACACCCGAGCCGCTGCCAGCCGTAGGCGGAATTCGCAGCCCGCAATTGAGCAGGTGGTAGTAAACCCGTTCGTTCCAGCGGCCGTTTCCTTCGGCGCCCGGAAAGTACAGCAGGTCGCGAGGCTTGCCACCCCCTTCGTTCTTCACGGCGCTTTTGCGGGCCAGATTGCTGTTGGCCAGTTGAATGGAATCGAGCTGACCGAGCGCGACCCATAACGGCACGTCCCAGGCAAAGGCCTTGGGAGCGTCGACCCAGGCGCCCTGCTGTTGCTTGGCCGCCAGAATCGAGTCCTGCTGCGGCGGAAACTCAGGCTCGAAGCCGGCCAGATCGAGCGGCTTTTTCAGATTGAGAAACAACAGCGTCCCGCCGGCCCGTTCGTCGATGCCCCCGGCCAGGTGGTAGTAGCGATTTCCATCAAATCGCACGAGCGGATCGTCCGAAAGACTGGTCTTCGGCAACAAGCTCTTGCCGTTGGGCCAGGTGATCAACTCGACGACGTGCAGGTCGTCGGCCTCCATCAGCAGTTGCAAGTCTTTCGCCGGCCGCCGCACGTCGAGATCACCCGACCACCAGCCCTCGGCGGCCATGTCGACAAAGCGCTTGAGGTCGACCTCTTTCTTGTCCTTTGAAAAATCGTCCATCGTGAAATGGCCGATGCGATTGAGATATTCGAGCCCGCGCTCGATTTCGAAGTCGTATTCTCCCTTGGGCAGCTTGAGCGTGATGCCGCCGGAGAACACGAAGTGATCGTGCCAATAGGGCACGTTGGGGGCCTTGAGCGGCTTCTTGGCCGCGTTGGTCAGGTACATGCGGCAGGCGATCGGCTCGCCCGTCTCGCGATCGACGACCTCGATCCGAAATTGTCCACCGGGTCCCGCCGTGGCCGGTTGAGCAACGCTCAGCCAGGGGGCCAACGCGACCCACCAGGGGGCCAGGGCTAAAATCCGGCGCAACATGCAGAATCCTCACGCAGCGACCGTCAAGCGGGCGCGGGATGGACGTATGATTAAAAAGTACCACGTGCGAGCGACGTTGCGGTCGATTTTTCACGGTCTGCTCGGGCGCCGCTTGCTGCTTTTGGGGCCACGGTCGTAAAATACGACCCGAGGGCTCGAATCCCCGTCTGAGACGGGGCAGGCTGAATTTCACCCGCAACACTTCCATCGCCCACGCGAATCTCAATGGCCGAGGATTATTACAAGGTTCTGGGGATCAGCCGCGACGCATCGCCGGCTGACATCCAGAAAGCCTATCGAAAATTGGCGCGCAAATATCATCCGGACATGAATCCGGACGACAAAACGGCCAAAGGCAAATTCCAGGAAGTGCAGCGGGCCTTCGACGTCTTGAACGACCCCAGCAAACGCGAGCTCTACGACCGCTACGGGAGTTCGTTTGAATCGATGGGCGGCGGCGGAGGTCCGCGGCCTGGACAGGGGCGTCCGCAATGGGGCCCCGGGCAGGGCGGTGGCGAAGAGCCGGATTTCAGCCAGTTTTTTGGCGAGCGGTTTGGTGCCGATCCGACCGGCGGGTTTGGCGACATCTTCACCCAGTTTCGCCGCGCCGGCGGCCGGCAGCGCCGCGAAAGTTCGCCGCAGCGCGGGGCCGACCTGGCCGCCGACCTCGAGATCTCCTTTAGCACCGCGGTGCAGGGGGGCCAGGCTCAGGTCTCGTTGCAGCGGCATGACGGACACGTCGAAACCCTGGCCGTCAAAATTCCACCCGGCATCGACGAAGGCAAGAAGATTCGTCTGCGTGGCAAAGGCGAAAGCGTGCCCGGCGGCACCCCGGGCGATATTATCATCACGATTCACGTGGCACCGCATCCGTGGTTCCGCCGCGAGGGGAATAATCTGCACGTGCGCGTGCCGGTGACCATCGCCGAGGCCGCCCTGGGATCGAAGATCGACGTGCCCACGCCCAAGGGCACGATCTCGCTGCGCATTCCGCCCGGCAGCTCAAGCGGCAAGAAGCTGCGCATCAAAGGACACGGCGTCAGCCCGCGCAATGCCGAGGCGGGCGATCTGTTGGCCGAAGTCGAGATCGTGCTGCCGACGCCGCTCGACGAAAAAGCCATCGAGGCCATCCAACAGTTGGACGCCCACGTACAAAGCACTCACCCGCAGACACCGCGGCATGATTTGCGATGGTAAACCTGCTGGCATCGTTGACTCTGCGGCTGACGGCAGCGACCCATTTGCTGGCCGAAGCCGAGCAAAAGTCCGAGCCGCTGTTGTTGAAGCTCGACCCGGTGGATCGTGCCAAGGTCTTGATGACCCTGCTCGGCCTGATATTGGTCGGCGTGGCGCTGGTGGCGCTGGCCTGGTTGGGCGGACGGCATTATCTGCGTATCGCTCGCAGCCCCTTGCGGCCAACGGGCGAAAATCAGGACGATTGGTTTCGCAAGCCGTTGGTGCCCGGCGACTCCGAGACGCCTGGCCCAGGCGAAGGGCGGTGAGGTTGCCGATGATCTCCGAGCGATTCCTGCCGGCATTTCGATTGCGTGCGGGTGGCGACTTTCAGCGCGTCTATGATCGCCGTTGTTCGGCATCCGACCGGCTGATCCTGATCTATGTCGGCGAAAATGGCCTGCCGCATTCCCGCTTGGGTTTGAGCGTGTCGCGCAAAGTCGGGGCGGCGGTTGTGCGAAATCGTTGGAAACGTTTGTTGCGCGAGGCTTTTCGGCTCTCGAGGGTCGAACTGCCCGAGGGAATCGACATCGTGGTCATTCCGCGAGCTGATGCCGAACCGGCCTTGGAACCGCTCAAGGCGTCCCTGGTCCGTCTGGCCCGGCGGGCCGCCGACAAACTGCGAGGCTCGTAGTCACGATGCGCCCCCCCCGCGCCACGATCGCCACGATTCCTGCCCGACTGCTGGTGGCGGTGGTGCGTCTCTATCAAATCACCTTGAGTCCTTGGCTGGGGCAGGCTTGCCGGTTCGAACCCACGTGCAGCAACTACATGATCGAGGCCGTGCACAAGTACGGATTTCTGCGCGGCGGCTGGCGCGGCATCTGCCGCCTGGCACGCTGTCATCCTTTGCATGCAGGCGGTTACGACCCGCCGTAAGCGAAAACGGGCCGAAAAGCCTAGGAAACTCCACGGCGGCCAACGGCTAGCAGTTTGGCCCAGAGCGATCGCGGAAAGCGGACTTGACGGGGGGGGGCATGCCGTTCTATCTTCCCGCCCTCGTCAAAGCCTTACAGGGAAACTCGTTCGCGGTTTCTCATGGGCGGCCACCCTTTAGCAACGTGGTGTGCACGGTCGCACACGCAATTGGCGTGGTTAAAACATTCGGAGCAAGGCATGAAGCCCTGCGGGTGGTTACTGTGCAGTTTATTCGCGATCTGCGGATGCGCCGCGCCCGCGCTGCGCTCGCAGAGCCCCGAAGAATTCACCCAGGCTTTGGAATCGAAGACCCGGCTGATCGGCGAAGTCGCCCGGCCGTTTGGTCATACCTATGTCAAAGTCGAGTCCGTGGCCCTCGTCACCGGGCTCGACAATACCGGTGCCGATCCGGCCCCCTCGCCGCAGCGTTCGGCCCTGTTGCACGAGTTGCAGACGATCGGCGTGCAAAACCCCAATCAATTGCTGGCCTCACCGTCGACCTCGCTCGTGCTGGTCCGCGGCTTCCTGCCGCCGGGCGTGCAAAAGGGCGACAAGTTCGATCTTGAAG
This sequence comes from Planctomycetaceae bacterium, assembly GCA_003153375.1. Classification (GTDB taxonomy): domain Bacteria; phylum Planctomycetota; class Planctomycetia; order Pirellulales; family PALSA-1355; genus PALSA-1355. The sequence continues at coordinate 7,598 of PLYM01000028.1, read as the reverse complement.
TCCAGGTTCCCTCACGTAGCGAAACTACCAGCCTGCGAGGCGGTTGGCTCATGGAAACGCGGCTCACCGAACTGGCCGTCATGGGCGGACAGGTTCACGAGGGCCACGTTTGGGCCACGGGCGAAGGCGCCGTGCTGGTCGATCCCGCGGCCAGCGGCGACAAGGATCAGGCTTTGTTGGTGCATGGCCGGGTGCTTCGCGGTGGCTCGGCGCTGAAGTCGCGCGACATTGGCCTGTTCATCGGCCCCGACGACAAGTCGGTGCGGCTGAGCAGCCAGATTGGCCAGGCCATCAACCGCCGCTTCCACGCCTACTCGCGCGGCATTAAGCAGGGCGTCGCCAATCCGAAAAGCGACGAGCGGATCGACCTCAAGGTACACCCGCGCTACAAAGACAACATTGCCCGTTACATTCGCGTCGTGCGGTCGATTCCGCTCATGGAATCGGCCACCGAGCAGACCTTGCGGGTGCAGCTTCTGGAGCGTCAGTTGCTCGACCCGATCACGGCCGCCACCGCGGCCCTGCGCCTCGAAGCGATTGGCCGCGAGGCCATCGCTCCGCTGGTCAAGGGAATTGCCAGCAGCGATCCGGAAGTGCGCTTCTACTCGGCCGAAGCACTGGCCTATCTCGACGACAGCCAGGCCGCCGCTCCCTTGGCCCAGGCTGCCCGCGACGAGCCGGCATTCCGCGCGTTTGCCCTGGCGGCACTGAGCACCATCGACGACATGGCCGCGCACGATCAGCTGGTCAGCCTGCTGGAAGTTCCCAGCTCCGAAACCCGCTATGGCGCCTTCCGGGCCTTGTGGGCCATGAATGCCAACGACCCGATGATTCGCGGCGAGAACCTCGGCGGACACTTTGGCTATCACGTGCTGAACTGCGAAGGTCCGCCGATGGTACACGTCACCCGCAGCTATCGCCCCGAGGTGGTGCTGTTCGGACATGAACAATCGCTGGAAGCGCCCTTCGTGCTCGAAGCTGGCAAGTCGATCCTGATCAAGTCGGCCGGCGACGACAAAGCCACGGTCAGCAAGTTTGTCGTCGGCCAGTCCGATCAGAAACGGCAAGTATCGATGAAGATCGACGAAATCATTCGCGCCGTCGTCGAACTGGGCGGCACCTATCCAGATGTCGTGCAAGCATTGCAACAAGCCAAGAGCAGCCACGCCTTGTCGGGCCGCTTCGAGGTCGATGCCTTGCCCGACGGCGACCGAGCTTATCGACATAAGGACGACGCGCTGGCCGATGCCGAGGGGGTGCGCCGCGACGACGAGCGAATTGTCGTGGGCAGCCCCATGCCCGATTTATTCTCCACGAAAAAGCGTAAAGCCCTGCGGTAGTGAGCCGCAGCTTTCGCTCGCCAGTATCTTGCAAGCGACCCAGGGATCTCAGGGCTGTATAGGGTGAAATTCCACGAAAAAACGCCAGCCGGGTGAGGCGTTCCTTGGTAAAATGGAGTGTCTGTTTGTCTCCCGTGGCCGACTCCGCGGGGGCCAATCGAAATAACTCCCCTGGCTGAATCTCGCCCATGCTCAAGGCGCTGGAACTGGTCGGCTTCAAAAGCTTTGCCGACAAAACTCGATTGGAGTTTCCCAGCGGCATCACGGTCGTTGTCGGACCCAACGGCTCGGGCAAGTCGAACATCGTCGACGCCATCAAGTGGGTGCTGGGCGAGCAGAGCGTCAAAAGCCTGCGCGGCCGCGAGATGGCCGACGTCATCTTCAACGGTTCCGCCACTCGTCGTCCGCTCAACGCGGCCGAAACCACGCTGACGCTCGACAATTCGCAGCGGCTGCTGGCCATCGACGCCACCGAAGTACACATCACGCGGCGCGTCTATCGCAGCGGCGAAGGCGAGTATCTGATCAATCGGCAACCGTGCCGGCTGCGAGACATCCGCGATCTGCTGGCCGGCACTGGCCTTTCGACCGAGGCCTATAGCGTCATCGAACAAGGCAAGGTCGACGTGCTGTTGCAGTCGTCGCCGCGCGAGCGACGCCTGATCTTCGAGGAGGCAGCCGGCATCAGCCGCTTCAAGGCCAAGAAGATCGAAGCCCTCCGCCGTTTGGAACGCGTCGAACAAAATCTGCTGCGGCTTTCCGACATCGTCGACGAAGTCGAAAGCCGGCTCCGTGCCGTGCGTCTGCAAGCCGGCAAGGCCCGCCGCTACCAGGAATATGCCGAACGGTTGCAGGCTCTTCGCACGCAAATCGGCTGGGCCGATTGGCGCCAACTGACGGCCCGGCTCAACGAACTCGAAGGCGAGCTGACCGCCGTTCGCGACGAAACGACCGGCTATCTGGCCCGGGTCGAGTCGCTCGATGCGCAGGCCTTGGGCTTGGAATCGCAAATCATCGCCGCCGACGCGGCCATGCGAGCTAGCGAGGGGGGGATCACCCACAACCGCGAACGCATCGCGACGCTCGAATCGTCTGTCGAGCACGATCGCCGCCGCTGCCGCGACTTGGACGAAGAGATCGCCCGCTACCGTCGCCAATTGAGCTCGATGGGCGTACGCGCCGTCGATCTACAGCAACAGCTGCGCGAGGTAATTGAGCAATTCGCGGCGGCCGAGCAGACACATCGCGAGGTGGCCCGCCGACTGGCCGAGGAGGAGCGTGGACTCACGCGCGTCGCGAGTCAGGTTGACGAACAACGGGCCGCCAACGAACAGCATCGGGCCGCCCACCTGGAGCAACTGCGGGCCGCCTCATCGCTCGGCAATCAAATTAGCGCGCTGGGTTCCAAGGTCGCTTCCACGCGAGCGACGTGCGACCGTGGCGCGCAGCGGTTGACCGAATTAGCCACGGCCCGCGACACGCTGACCATCGAGGTCGAGCGCTTGCGCGCAGCGACCGAGGAGCTAGCCGCTCGCTGCCAGAGCCAACACGGCGAACTACAGCGCGTACAGGCTCAGTTGTCCGACGATCGTCGCGAGGCGAGCACCCTGGCGAGGCAGTTGGGGCAATTACGGCAACGCCACAGCGGTGCCACGGAACGGGCGGCCGTCCTTGAAGAACTCGAAAAGCGATTGGAAGGCTTGAGTGCCGGCGTGAAGCAGGTCCTCGTGCAAAGTCAGGGCGCGCAAGCGGGCCCGTACAGCCAGATTCGGGGTTTGGTGGCCGATCTGTTGAACGTCAACTTCGAGACGGCCCCCTTGATCGAAGCTGCGCTGGGCGAATTGGCCCAATGCCTGGTCGTGGCCGGCGGTCGCGAGCTGGTCGATCATTTGCAATCGTCGGCATCGCTCGCCGGCCGCGTGGGATTCATCCGCCTCGACGTGACACCTCCGAAAACGCACTTGGATCAGCTCGATCTGCGCGGCCAAAGTGGCGTGCTGGGCCGCGCCGATGAGTTTGTCGAAACCGCGCCCGAGTTCGCCTTGCTTGCCAAACGCCTCTTGGGCAAGACCTGGATCGTCGAAACGCTGGGGCAAGCGTTGAAACTGGCGGAATCGGTTGGCCGGGGCATGAGCTTTGTCACCAGGGCCGGCGAACTGGTCGCCGCCGACGGCACTCTCTATGTCGGACCACGCCATACGTCGACCGGTCTCATCTCGCGGCGCAGCGAACTGCGCGTGCTCAAGCAGCAACTCCTCGAAATGGCCGCGCAAGTGGATAAGCAGCAGACGGCCTGCGCCGAACTCGACGCGCGCATCACCCAGCACGATCAGCTGGCCGCCACGCTGTCGGTCGAGTACGAGCAATTGTCGACCGAACTGGGCCACGAGCGGCTGCGGGCCGGCAACGCGGCCGAACGGCACTCGCAATTGCACAAGCAGCACGCGGCGCTCGAAGCCGAATTGGTCGCGACCACGGCCGAACACGAGCGGGCCACCACGGAACTCGCCGACTCGCGCGAGCGGCTGGCACGCATCGAGAGCACCCTGGCCGAATTGGAAAACCGCATTGCCGAAGGCACCGGTCGCGCCAACGAACTGGAAGCCGCCCGGCAACGATTCAGCCGTGAGACGAATGCCACGAAGATCGAGGTCGTCAAAAGCGAGCAGGCCGTGGCCCATTTGCAAACGCAAAAGGGGCAACTCGAGCGCGACCAACAGGAGCGTGGCCGCGCGCTCTCCGATAGCCGCACGCAACTCGAGGTGGCCCTGGATCGGCTGCGAGGCGGCGAGCGCGACATCCTGGCCGCCGAAAGCGAACTCGCCGAGCTCTATCTGCGCAAGGAAAGTTTCGCGGCCGACTCGATTCGTCGCGTTGCCCAACGCGATCAATGGCAGGCCGAAAAGGCTCAGTTCATCGCCGAAGCCGCCCGCACCCGGGCCCGAATTCGCAAGCTCGAAGCGCGGCTGCACGCCAAGGAGCTCTCGGCCGGCGAAGTGCGTCACGAGCGCACCACGCTTGCCGACCGCTTGCGCGAGGATTACGGCATCGAACTGGCCGAGTCGGAGCAGGAACCCTCGCCCGAGGAGTTAAGCAAACGGGCCGAGATCGAACGCGAGATCGCCGATTTGCGCGGCAAACTCAACAGCATTGGCGGCGTGAATCTCGATGCCCTGGCCGAGTTGGAGGAGCTCGAAGAGCGTTTTAACACACTCTCCACGCAGCATGCCGATCTCTCATCGGCCAAGGCGTCGTTGGAGCAGATCATCGGCAAGATCAACGCCGACAGCCGGCGATTGTTCGCCGACACGCTGGAAGTGGTGCGCGGCCATTTCGAGTCGCTGTTTCGCAAGCTGTTCGGCGGCGGCCAGGCCGACATCGTGCTCGACGACGGCGTCGACATTCTCGACAGCGGCATCGAAATCGTCGCCCGGCCGCCGGGCAAGGAGCCGCGCAATATCTCGCTGCTGAGCGGCGGTGAAAAGACGCTGACCTGCGTGGCCTTGCTGCTGGCGATCTTCCGCAGCCGTCCGAGCCCCTTCTGCGTGCTCGACGAAGTCGACGCGGCGCTGGACGAAGCCAACATCGAGCGGTTCATCGCGGTGCTGCAAGAGTTCATGACCTGGACCCAATTCATCGTGGTCACGCACTCGAAGAAGACCATGACCTGTGCCAACACGTTGTACGGCGTGACAATGCAAGAGTCGGGCGTTTCGAAACGCGTTTCGGTGCGATTTGACGACGTCAGCGACAACGGCGAGATTCTCGACGTCCGCGAGAGCGAGCCAAATCCCACGGCCGCCGGCGACGAAACGCAAGCGGCCTAACGGGCGAATTCTTCAACGATGTGCGAGAACATCGTTCGCGCAGGCTACGCCGTGCACCTTTTCCCGCCCTGGTTCGTCAAACGAACGGAACGGGCGTGAAGCCGATGATCAAAAATGACAGCGTCAGCCAGCCCAGGATCGTGCGCCCGGTGCCCAGCGGCTCGTCGTCATTGGCCGTGGGCGGATGCTTCGGCCCCATGAGCATCAGTAGCATCAGCATCATCAGCCACTCGTAGCGGTGGGTAATGATCACCGCGCCCACGGCGGCATACAGAACCACCGTCGCGACAAGCTGCGCCTTGTTGCGCAAGAGAGCGTAGAGGATGTGCCCGCCGTCGAGTTGCCCGATCGGAAACAGGTTGAGCGCGGTGATGAAGATGCCGACCCAGCCCGCATAGGCCAACGGGTGCAGATAGATGTCCTCGCCCTGCGGCAGGGGGCCAAAAATCCAGCTCGCCAGAATCTTGAAGAGCAGCGGATCGCCCAATCCCATGGCCGTACTGTTCTTGGGTTCAACGGTCGACCAAAGTAGCCCAATGACTGTAAAGAAGAGCGCCGGCACTAGGCCCGCCAAAGGCCCCGAGATGCCGATGTCGAACACGGCCTTGCGGCTTCCCATGTTACCGCGCATGCCAATCACGGCGCCCATGGTGCCAAAGGGACCGATTGGCATGGGGATGAAATAAGGCAAGCTCGCGGGCACACGATATCGTCGGGCCTGGATGAAATGTCCCATCTCATGGCATGTCAACGTCAACATTAGGGCTGCGGCAAAGATCGGGCCGGCGGCGAAAAAGGTTGTCAAGCACGTCGCAAGGAACAGGATGATCGGCAGATTGACGCGGCGACTGGCGAACGTGGGCTCCTCGTGCGGTTCGAGCACCAGGGGCGCCACGGGTGGCAATGTCGACGGAGCCCCGGGGCGGTCACCCAACGAATCAAAACTCATGTTGCGGCTCCAGCCCTGAAGGAATCCTGATGCTGTGGAATTCTAGAGCAGTCCACCAGTTCAGCAAGGACAGACGGCATTCGTCGCACAGAGGCGAAAGCGGCCTGTTTTCCCCAAGAATCGTGGAATCATCGAGGCCTCGCACGTCATTCGCCCGCGGCGATCCAAGCTCGGTTGACAGATTTGGGCAGGTGAATTACATTTTTGGACTTACGTGGCGGGTTGCCCCGCGGGGGCTCGCAAAAGGCGTTTGGGCGCACAGGCTTGCGCGTTGCTCCGAGCGCCTCTTTCTGACCTGGACACTACTGGTCGTTGGAAGCTGGTTCGCACTGTTGTTGAACGGCCCGCTGGCCGCCTCGATGGCTCATGCGGGAAGCGCGACTTGCATTCCGACGTCGGCAAAGGCGGCTGTTGATGCAGTATTGTTGGCATTTGCGTCATCGCAACCATCGGCTGTTGGCCCGGCGGCCGACGGGTGGTCCGATGCGCGATGGCAACCGCTGCTCGCCGCCCGGTGTCTGCCCCGCGATTGACTCAGTCCGGGCCGATTCCTCCGGCTTGGCGAGAGTTCCCAGGACGAAACGCCCCGCATCCCAGTACCCCCCGTCGAACGTGTCATGAATCGCCCGACGTCGAGCGACTCGACCCTTCGGCCACACCGAACACCATCATTGAGAAAAACCCAAGTTAACAAAGTATCTGGAGACAAGTCGTGACATTCCCTCGTAACTTACCGCGCCTCGCGACCCGCGCGATCATCGGGTCCTTCGCCCTGTGGCTGCTCTCCGGCACGAAGGCCTTGGCCAACGAAGCCCAATTGGCCATTCCCGATTTGCACCTGGGCCACTTCAACATCGCGGGCCAGGAAATCAGCGCCTGGAACTTGTTGTTCTATGGGGCGTTGGTGATCACCGGCACGCTTGGCATCAGCTTGTACCTCCGCAATCAGATCAAGAACCTGCCGGCCCACGAGTCGATGCTGGCGATTTCGGAAATCATCTTTCAGACTTGTAAAACCTACCTGATCCAGCAAGGTAAGTTCCTGATCATGTTGTTCGCCATCATCGGCAGTGCGATGACCTATTACTTCATCGAGCTGCAGGGCGAATCGGTCGAGACCGCCGGACTCGTCTTGCTGTTCTCGATCGTCGGTATGGGCGGTTCCTATTGGGTCGCCTGGTACGGCATCCGCGTCAACACCTATGCCAACTCGCGCACGGCGTTTGCCTCGCTACGGGGCCAACCCTGGGACGTGGTGAACATTCCCTTGCGGGCTGGCATGTCGGTAGGCCTGTTCTTGATTTCGCTCGAACTGGTCATGATGGTCATCATCCTGCTGTTCGTGCCGCGCGAAATCGTCGGCTACTGCTTCCTCGGCTTTGCCATCGGCGAATCGTTGGGGGCTTCGGCGCTGCGGATCGCGGGCGGTATCTTCACGAAAATCGCCGACATCGGCGCTGACCTGATGAAAATCGTCTTCAA
>PLYM01000045.1 GCA_003153375.1 Planctomycetaceae bacterium | reverse complement strand
GCCCTACTAATCGGCAAACTCCACCAAACACTTTGCCCCTTATCGACCCACCGCCGGAAAATTCTCACGGAATTAACCATTTTGACATTTGCGACCTGTGGCTTCTCTCCAGACCTCCTATTTTCACATTCCACGCAGTTTTTCCGCGAACTTTCTGGACATCGTTGCGTAACCGAGGAGGGCCCGCTGGCCGCAGGGGAATTCGTTGACAGCACTGTGGGGCCAAGTAGGATAAAGACTAAATGCATCTCGACCTCGGCGGCGAACGTGCGGGCGCGGGCACGGCCAGTCGCTTGCCCGAGGGTTTTTCAGATCGCGCCCATTCAGGGTTGCGACGCATTTGATTTGCGATAGCGCTGCTGGGGAATCGGGTCGCTTTGGACAGCGCCCTTCGTACAGACTTTTATCTCCCAATCGGAACGCTGACACATGAGACGCCTGAACGTCAAGTTGACATTGTGGCTCATCGGAATCACGGTTTTTTCGGTCGTCAGCGTGCATTTCTTGCACGGCTATCAGGTCGATCGGAACTCGGATGTTTTGAAGGTGCTGGCCGAGCAGGCCGTGGCCGATGGCGACAAGCGCGAGGCGGTCAAGCAATACAACCAATATCTGCGCCACCGCCCGGATGATCCGCAGGCCTACGCGGTGCTGGCCGGATTGGTCGTGGACATCGCGAATGACACGGATGCCAGTAAGCAGGATAAGTATCGCGCTTACACGATTTTGCAGGAGGCGATCCGTCGGCATCCAGAACTCGACGACGTGCGCCGTCAGCTGGTCGACTACACGCTCAAGATTGGCGGCTACGCCGAAGCGGCCGAGCACATTCAGTATCTGATCAAGAAGGGCGCGAAAACGCCGGACCTGGAATTCAAGATGGCCCGCTGCAACTTCGTCATGGGAGAAAAGCCCAAGGCGCGTGAGCGGCTCTGCGCCCTCGTCGGCTACGATCCAAGCACCGAGCAGTTTTCGCCCGACGCGCCGCCGGCGGCCCAAAAGGATGCGCAAGTGCCTGAGGCGTTTATGTTCCTGGCCGAACTTCTGCACCAAGACACGAACGGCGCCAAGGTGGCGGACCAGGTGATGTCGCAGTTGGTGAAATGGAACGACACGGCGAAGGCGCACTTGATGCGGGCCAATTATTTGCAGGCCATGGCAGCGGCGGCCTACAAGCCCGACTCGGAAGAATTTGCCGCGGCCTATCAAGAGGCCAAGAAGGAACTTGACCGAGCCGTCGAACTTGAACCCAACACGCCGGAAGTGTTGCTGCAAGCGGCCGGCTATGCGATGGCCGAACAGAAGCTGGACAAGGCCGAGGAGCTCTTGAATGCCGCGCTGAAGGAGCATCCGGAGCGGCAAGACGTCTATATTCGGTTTTATCAGCTCAAGCTGATGAAGAATGATCTGGCCGGGGCAGCCGAGCACTTGAGGCTTGGCTTGAAGCGCGCCCAGGAAACCAGCCTGATCCTGGAGAAGCTGGCCGAGGTTCAGTTCTCCATGAACGACCTGGACGCGGTGCGCGAAACGGTCAAGCTGATGAATGAAAAGGGCACGTTCAACATCGAGCTGTTGCGATTCGAGGAAGCCCGACTGAAGTTCGCTGACGCTGACTACATGGCGGCCAGCCGCGCGCTCGAGGCGGCCCGGCCGGCCTTCTTGCGGCTGGGCAATTCGACCTATTTGCCGCAGATCGACGTCATGCTGGGGCACTCGTACGAGGCCCTAGGCCAGTGGGATCGGGCCTTGGAGTTGTATCGCGGCTTGCTGCAGAAGTCTCCCGACCTGCTGCGTCCTCGCTTGGGCGAGGCGGCGGCCCTGCAAAACCTGGGGCGCTATGAAGAGGCCGCGACTTCGGTCGGCGTATTGACCGCCAACGCGCAAAAATTGCCCGCGATCCGGCCGCAGGTGTTGCAGCTCTTGATCAATGAGCAAGTCCAGAAGCCGGAAGAAGAACGCGAATGGAGCACGGCCGAGGAGGTCGCGGCTTTGATCTATGAAGAACCGGGGCGGACGGAGCTCGACAAGACCTTGCTGAAGGTCGACATGCTGACCGTGGAAAACGAACTGGCGCAGGCTCAGGAAATTCTCAAGGCAGCCTGCAAGCAGTATCCCAAGGAAACGCGGCCTTGGTTGAGCTTGGCGCGGCTGATGACGCGCGACCCGAGCACGCTTGGCAAAGTCGGCCGGTTGCTGGATCTGGCCGAGGAAAAGCTGGGCGACATTACGGCTTTGCGGCTCGAACGCATCCGCACGATCGTGCGTGACGGGGGCGACGATGCCCCGGCCAAACTGAAGAAGCTGGAGCAGGGCATCGACAAGTTCACCAAGCCCGAGCAGGAGACGTTGCTGTTGCAGTTGGGCGCCGCCTACATGCAACTGAGCGACTACCAGGACGCCAAGCGATGCTGGGAACTGGCGGTCGAAAACGATCCGAAGAAAGGACCGACGCGGCAATTCTTGTTTGAGTTGGCGTTCGACAACAAAGACGAAGAGACCATGCACCAGGTCGTCAAGGGCTTGCGCGAATCGCCCAACTTCGGTCCTCAAAGTCCGCTCTACAAATACTGCGCGGCCGCGGCGATCTTGTGGCCGATCAACACGCGCAAGAAAACCAGCCCCGGTCCGTTGACTCCCGAGGAACGCAAGTCGCTGGGCGACGCCCGCCGACTGGTCGACGAAGGCCTGGCCATCCGGACCGAATGGAGCGTGTTGTGGCGTGTGAAGGGCGAGATCGAGCAATTGGAGGGAGACGCCGGCGGCATTGCCCGGGCCATCACGGCTTATCAGCGGGCAATCGATTGCAGTCACGCGGGGCAGGGAACCGTTGCCCGGCGGTTGGTGCAGTTGCTCTACGCCACGAATCGAATTTCCGAAGCGAACGACGTGTTGAAATATGTCGGGCAGACGACCGATCAGTCGGACATGTGGCGGCGGACGGTCGAAGACATCATGTTCAAGGACGGCAAGACCGACGAGGCGCTGGAACTGGCCTCGAAAGACGTGGAGAAAGATCCGGAAAACCCCGCGGCTCGCGTGTGGTTTGGGCAGTTCCTGGAGCGAGCCGGCCGCTTTGACGACGCCGAGGTCGAATATCGCAAGGCCGTCGATCTGGCGCCCGAAATGCCGCAATCGTGGGACTTGCTCGTGCGACGGATGGTCGCCAGCAAGAAAATGACTGAGGCCGCCGAGACGGTGCGCGAGGCCGCCAAGCCGTTGGGCAAGAACCCGATCGGCCTGGCACGGCTCTATGAACGAATCAACGACTTTCCGCACGCCGAGGAATTCTATAAGACCGCGCTCGACGAACATCCCGAGGACTTGCCCAGGGTCCGGCAATTGGTTGATTTTTACTTCAACACCAATCAAATGCCGAAGGCCATGCCCTATTTGAACCAGATCATTGAAAAGACGGCCAAGTCGACCGACAAGTTGGAATTGCTGCAATTGGCGGCCGCGCGGCGGGCCAAGGCGCGCATCGTGGCCAGCGTCGGGGACTATGAACACATCCTCGAAGCGACGAAGCTGATCGAACAGAACACCGAAGGTGGCGGACTCTCGGCCGAAGACACACAGGCGATCGTGTTGATGCTGGCCACGCGTCCCGAGCCGGAATCGCGGGCGAAAGCCTTGAAATTGCTCGAGCAACTTCAAGTACGGCGGCCGTTGCAGCCACGCGAACAGGCCATTCTGGGGCAGTTGTACGACCGAGCTGGCAAGTGGGACAAGGGACGCGATCTGATGGTCACGGCCGTGGGCCGCAAGAGCGACGACGTCGACATCTTGTACCCGTTCGCACAGATGCTCCTGCTGCATGGCGAGTATGAGGATGCGGGCCGTTGGATCGACCGGTTGGATGATTTGATCAACACGACCAAGTCCCCGGTTCCCAACACGTTCAAGCAGTCGGTGGCCGTGCTGCGTGCCCGACTGTTGGTGCAGAACGGACAGAAGGAAGAGGCCTTCAAGACGCTCGATGGCTTGTTGCCTCGTCCCTTGCCGCCCAATCAACTCCGCGTGTTGGGCGATGTTTCGCGATTGATGGAAGAGCTCGATCTGCTGGATGGCGCCGAGAAATTGCTCACCGAGTTCGTGGGACAAGATCCGCGCGGCGTCACGCAAATGGCGGCCTTCGTCGGCCGGCGGGGCAACGTGGACAAGGCTTTCGAGCTGTTGGAACAGGGCCGCAAGAGCGAGCCGATCATCGCGATTTTGCCCACCGCCATGGAATGCTTGCGGCGCAATCCGGACCAAGCCACGAAAGAGCGATTCCAACTGCTGGAGGGTTGGGCCAAGCAGGCCGCGGAGGAAGAGGCTAACCCGCAACAGATTCGCATGATCCTGGCCGAGTTGTACGACCTCGAAGGACGCAGTCAGGACGCGATCCAGACCTATCGCGATGTGCTGGCCGATCCGAATGTGTCCGACATGCAAAAGGCGCTGGTGAAAAACAACCTGGCCTTCTTGCTGGCCACGGTCAAGGCGCGTCCCGACAGTCCGGCCGAGGCGGCTCGATTGGTCAGCGAAGCCATTCGCGTGTTGGGGCCAACGGCCGATTTGCTCGACACCCGCGCGGTGACACTGCTGGCGCAAGGCAAGGCCGAACAGGCAATTGCCGACCTGCTGGCGGCCACGTCCGACTCGCCGTCGAGCAGCAAGTTCTTTCATCTGGCGCAGGCGCAGAAGCTGGCGAACGACCCGATCGCCGCTCGACTGTCGCTGGCCAAGGCCCAGGAGTTGGGAGTGACGGGCGGACAGCTTGGCCCGAGCGAGCAAAAACTCTATAAGCAGTTGGCCGACGAGTTGCACTAAACGTTTTTAGAAGATTGGTGGATTGGCATGGCAGCGGACGCCGCGGAAACTTGGCGCAATTGCTTTCGACAGTGGCCCGCCGAACTGGAGCGTCGCGGCGTGCTGGTGACGAACTTCAACGAGCAGATTCTGTTCAATAATTTCTCGACCAGCGATGACATGTTGCTGATCGAGCGCCAAGCGCCGGATACGGTGGGCGCGCGCCTTGTGCTTGTCGCCTACCGGAATATCGACGCGCTGAAGATCGTCGACGTGGTCAAGATGAAGGCCTTTCAGTCGATGGGCTTCGTTGTTCCCGTACGCGCCAAATAGCCCTGTGCCAGAGCGACCCGAGCTGCCAAAATCACCCGCGCCCTGCTCCGCCCGTCGGCGGCAGCAACCAGCCAGAACCTTTCGCCTACCCCATTTCCTACCTCCCGCGTTCGGATGCCTGCTTCGATGAACGCTCGCTTGTCGACTGGCGTGGAGGGACTCGATGCGGCGTTGGGCGGAGGGCTGATTCCCGGCACGATGACTGTCGTGGTCGGCGCCAGCGGCATCGGCAAAACGCAACTGGGGCTGCAATTCTGCGACCAGGGCCGGCGGCAGGAAGGCCGCCCGGGCGTCATCTTCGACATGAGCGCGCGGATCGACTCGCAATGCCACGTGCCCTATGCCGCGCGGATGTTTTCGTGGACGCTGCAAGAATATCCGGACATGCCCTTCACGCCCGACACATTTTTCGACGACCCTCGTTCGTGCGGCGACCATCTGCGCGTCTTCAACGAGCAGGGCCGACGGGTCACGCAGCGAGAGATGGGCTTCGACGGCTGGCACGACTGGCAAGCCGTGCTGGCGGCCAAGCTCGAACGGACGATCGCGTTTCTGTACGGCAATTTCGTGCGCGGCACGCGACGCGTGGTCGTCGATGGCATCGAGCCGGCCGACCGGCCCAGTGAGTCGATTCAATTCGAATTGCTCGAATATATCTATCACCAGGTGCTGCGCAAGGATTCGCAGTGGGTGGCGCGCGACCTGTTTCGCCAGTCGTATCGGGCGCATGCCGAGGCCATCGAGCGGCACGCGTACGATCATGGGCAGATCGGCGCGATGCTGTTGTCGACGTCGCACGAGACGATGCTCGACGCGCTGGTCGAGCGACCGTTGGTCGATGGTGACATGCTGGCCGGAGCCAACACGCTGATCTACATGGGAAAGATTCGCGACGGCGGTCGCCTGTCGCGGGGCTTGTTCATCGCCAAGCATCGCGGCAGCGCCTGCTCGGACGAGATCCTGCGTTACACGATCGACGACCGCGGCCTGCGGCTCGACTGAACCGCCCGCGCGACTACTGGCGGGCTTGCAACATGCGAGCCCGGGCCATCGCGTCTTCCGCCTCGGGAATGCGGCCGGCCCGCTGATAGGTGACGCTCATGGCGGTGAAACTGAACGGCTCTTCAGGCTCCAACTCACAGACCTTGATCCCGTGGCGAATGGCTTCGTCGTGGCGTTTGAGCTTGCCGTAGAGCACGGCCAAGGCCGAATGGGCCAGCGCATAGCTGACATCTTGCTTGGCAAGCTGTTCGAGCACCGCGACGGCCTCCTCCAGCTTTCCTCCGTCTTTCAACCGCTCGGCCTGGGCATACAGCTCTTCATTCGTCGACATCGTGAGAATCCCCTAACCGCAACTGACTTGAGCCAAATTCGTGAGCCCCTTTTCGCGACGTGCGCCGCGTCAAAGTCGGCCATGGATTCTATCAGGTTTGCCGCGCGATGGTGCAGGGCGGATTCTGGGGTGAGTTTGACGTCTGCCCAAGCCTTAACGGCCACTTCGCAACCATGGGATCTGGCTGAGTTTGCGCGCGATCAGCCGACGCTGCCATGGCGCAAGCGATACAGCCAGCAAAAGCGGCATTTTCAGGTGTACTGTCAGCGGAGGAAAAACCGATACCCAGTTTAACGAGATCCATGCACCTTCCACATCAGGCCTCGATCGAATTGCTCACCTCGCCTTGCCCACGCGAGGTATCCCCGCCCGGGGATGCCAGGCCTCCTCGGCCGTTGGGCACCAGCCGCCTCGGAGAATCTCACGGTGAACATCCATCCCCAAGCGATCGTCAGCCCCGAAGCTCAACTTGGCCAAGGCGTTACGGTAGGTCCCTTCTGCATCATCGAGCCTGACGTAGTCGTGGGCGATCATTGCTCGCTGGCCAGCCGCGTAGTCCTTCGCAGCGGAACGACGCTTGGCGAAAACAATACGATCTACGAAGGAACCGTTCTCGGCGGATTCCCGCAACACACGCGGATGCCCGAGCGCTTGGGACGGGTCGAGATCGGCCCCGGCAATACCTTCCGCGAAAACTGCACCGTACACCGCTCGTTGCACGAGGGCTCGACCACGCGGATCGGCGAACAGAATCTGTTGATGGTGAACGCCCACGTCGCGCACGACTGCGTGGTGGGCAATCAGACGATTCTGGCCAACAACACCCTGCTCGGCGGCTTCGTGACCGTGGCGGATCGGGCATTTGTCTCGGGTGCGGTGGCGGTCCACCAGTTTTGCCGTATCGGCCGACTCGCGATGATCGGCGGCTGCGCTCGGGTAGTGCAGGATATTCCTCCCTATGTCATGGTCGATGGCCGCAGCGGCCTGATCGTGGGCCTGAACCTGGTCGGGCTGCGTCGCAACGGCTATAGCGCCGAGGAGATCGCCCAATTGAAGACGGCCTATCGCTTGATCTATCGCCGCGGATTGCGCTGGGTCGAGGTGCTGGAACAACTCCAGGCGGAGTTCCCCAGCGGACCGGCCGCCGACTTTCATCCGTTCCTGTCGCAAGGCACCCGTGGCTTCGTCCAAGAGCGCCGCATGCCGCCGGGCGCCACGCTCAAGCTGCGTCGTGCCTCGGATGACGAGCACCACGAAGAGCACCGCAAAGCGGGCTAAGAGTTCTCCCTCTCCCTGCACGGGAGAGGGATGGGGTGAGGAGTGCCCTGCACGCGCGTCAGGCTTTTTCTACTTCGCCTTTTGACCGGCGACGGCCGCTTGAGCGGCGGCCAGGCGGGCGATGGGCACGCGGAACGGCGAGCAGCTGACGTAGTTCAGGCCAATCTCGTGGCAGAAGATCACGCTGGCCGGGTCGCCGCCGTGCTCGCCACAGATGCCGAGCTTGATGTCGGGGCGAGCTTTGCGTCCACCGGCAACTGCCAGCTTCATCAAAGCTCCCACGCCGTCGCGGTCGATCGTCTGGAAGGGATCGTTGGGAACGATGTCCTTCTCGCGATATTCATTGATGAAGGCCCCGTAGTCGTCGCGGCTCATACCCAAAGTGGTCTGGGTCAGGTCGTTGGTGCCGAAACTGAAGAACTCGGCGTACTTGGCGATCTGATCGGCACACACGGCGGCTCGCGGCAACTCGATCATCGTGCCGACCAGATAGTTGACCTGAATCTTCTTCTCGGCGAACACCTTCTCGGCTGTCTCGCGAACGATTTTTTCTTGATCGCGGAATTCGGTGGCGAAACCGGCCAGCGGAATCATCACCTCGGGCAGCACTTCGATGCCCGCCTTCTTCACGTCGCAGGCCGCCTCGAAAATCGCACGGGCTTGCATCCGCGTGATCTCGGGATAGACGATGCCTAAACGGCAGCCGCGATGGCCCAGCATGGGGTTGAACTCGTNNGGCGGATCGAGCAGCCGGATCGTGACCGGCTTGCCCTGCATGGCCCGAAAGATGCCGTCAAAATCCTTGCGCTGATGGGGCAGCAGCTTGGCCAGCGCTTTCTCGCGCTCGGGCAGGGCGTCGGCCAGCACCATTTCGCGGAAGTCGTCGATGTGGTCAAAGAACATGTGCTCGGTACGGCACAGCCCAATTCCCTCGGCGCCGAAGGCGATGGCTTCGAGGGCCTGCTTCGGCTCGTCGGCATTGGTGCGCACCTTCAAAGTGCGATGTTCGTCGACCCATTTCATCAACTGGGAGTAACGCTGATAGGTGCCGGCCTGCTCGGGCTTGAGGGTCTTGGAGATCAGCACCTGCAGGATCTCGCTGGGCCGGGTCTCGAGCCGGCCTTCGAAGACTTCGCCGGTGAATCCGTCGATCGAGATTGGGTCGCCGGCCTTGAGCACCTTACCCTGCACCGTAACCGTGCCGGCGTGGTAGTCGATATTCAAGTCTCCGCAGCCAACGATGCAGGCCTTGCCCATCTGGCGGCTGACCAGGGCGGCATGCGAGCTGGCGCCGCCGAAGGCCGTGAGAATGCCCTGCGCGATCTTCATGCCGCGCAAGTCCTCGGGGCTGGTTTCACGGCGCACCAGGATGATCTGAACCTTGTTGTCCTTGAGCCACAATTGCTCGGCATCCGAGGCGTGGAAGCAGATCTGGCCTGAAGCGGCGCCGGGGCCGGCGTTGATGCCCTTGGCCAGCAATCGGCCGGCGGCCACGGCGGCTCGCTTGGCGTCGGCGTCGTAGATGGGCTGCAACAGTTGATTCAGGTCATCCGCCGGAATCCGCTTGGCGCTGAGCGCGTCGGTCTTGCTGATCAAACCTTCGTTGACCATGTCGACCGCGATCCGCACGGCGGCGAACCCGGTGCGCTTGGCATTGCGAGTTTGCAGCATCCAGACCTTGTTGCGCTGAATCGTGAACTCGACATCTTGCACGTCGCGATAGTGGGCTTCGAGCTTCTTGCCGATTTCGACCAGCTCGCGATGGCCCGCAGGCATGACTTTTGCCAACGTCTCTTCAATGCGCTGCGGGGTGCGAATGCCGGCGACGACGTCCTCGCCCTGGGCGTTGACCAGATAGTCGCCATTCAGGCCCGGTTCGCCCAAGGCCACGTCGCGGGTCATGGCCACGCCGGTCGCACAGTCGTCGCCCAGATTGCCGAAGACCATCGCCTGCACGTTGACGGCTGTCCCCCATTCGTGAGGAATGCCATAGGTGCGGCGATAGACGAGCGCGCGATCGTTCATCCAGCTGCTGAATACGGCACCAATGGCGCCCCACACTTGCTCCATCGGCTCGTTCGGAAAATCCTTGCCGGTGCCGGTCTTGATGGCGCGTTTGAACTCGGCGACTAACTCCTTGAGCTGCGGGGCCGTCAGATCGTAGTCGTTCTTGACGCCGGCCTTTTGCTTCTTGGCGTCCAACAATTCTTCGAACGGGTCGTGATCGTGTTTCGACTTGGGCTTCATGTCGAGCACCACGTCGCCATACATCTGTACGAAGCGGCGGTAGCTATCCCAGGCAAAACGCTCGTTGCCCGACTGCTTGGCCAGGGCTTCCACGGTCTGATCGTTGAGCCCGATGTTGAGCACCGTATCCATCATGCCCGGCATCGAGTCGCGGGCTCCCGAGCGGCAGGAAACGAGCAAGGGATTGCTGGTCGAGCCAAATTTGGCCCCCATCTCCTGCTCGATCTTGGCCATGGCCTTCTCGACCAGGGCAACCAGCTCGGGGGGATAGGTCTTGTCGTGCTCGTAATAGTAGTTGCAGACGTTGGTGCCGATCGTGAAACCGGCGGGAACGGGCAATCCGAGCTTCGTCATTTCGGCCAGGTTGGCTCCTTTTCCGCCCAGCAACGCCCGCATCGAGGCCTCGCCGTCGGTGCCGCCTGGTCCGAATGAATAGACGAACTTCTCCTTGGCCATGGGTCGACTTTCCTTTACCTTGGTCTGCAAATCCATATAGAGATACCTCTCGCCGGTCGCTCCCGGCCGTTGAGGGGATTGGAATAGGCCAGCATGAAAATCAGGTGTCGCCGAAATACAAGCGCGACAATTTAACAGTCCGTCGGAGCATCGTCAAGCAAGCATAAGTCTAGAGATTTTAAGGAAATAGATCGATTACGAGCCGCCCGAAAGGGGCGTCTCGCGCAGCATCACGAACTGGGTTTGGGCGGCGATCCCGGGTGGCGATACAATTCGCCAAACGGCCCCTGCTCTCCCCCGGCCCGAGGTGACACGATGCAACCCAAGACCCATCTGGTCGCGCCGCTTGGGCGGTTCCTGTTGTCGTTGATTTTCGTGGCCAGCGCGGCGGGCAAGTTGGCCGACTGGAACGGCACGCTCAAGATGCTCGTCGACAAGGATTTGCCCTCGCCCGAGATGCTGCTGTCGATTGCCGTGGCGCTAGAAATCATCGGTGGGCTGATGGTCATACTGGGGTTCTTCGCCCGCTGGGGCGCGGTCGCGCTGCTGATGTTCATCGTGCCGGCGAGCGTGCTCATGCACAACTTTTGGGCCGCGGACCCGTCAGTGTCACAGATGCAGATGATCAACTTCATGAAGAACGTCTCGATCACCGGCGGTCTGCTCGTGTTGGTGGCGTTTGGCTCGGGCCCATTCAGTCTCGATAGCCTGCTACGGCGCAAAAGCGTGGGACCAGCGTGAGCGAATCCCAACCACCCGAAACCGGTTCGGTCGTTCGCCTGACCGTCGTCTTTGAAGGCGGATTGCTATTGGCGGCGCTGGTGCTGGGCTTCTTTCTCGAGCAGCCGCCGATGGCGCAGATCGAGTGGACGGTCGTGGGCCTGGCGGAAGGAATCGTGGCCGCCGCCCCACTCGTGGCCCTTTTTTTCATTACCGTGCGCTATCCAATCGGTCCGTTGAAGTCGATCGAGACCGTGTACAAGCAGTTGCTCGTGCCGCTGTTTCGTTCGGCCACCTGGGGGCAATTGCTGCTCGTCTCGGTCCTGGCCGGCGCCGGCGAAGAGATGCTCTTCCGCGGCGCGATCCAGGCGGGCATCCAGCAGTTCTCCGGATCGATGATGCTGGCCCTGGCGATCGCCAGCGTGCTGTTCGGCCTGGCCCATCCGATCACGACGACCTACGCTGTCCAGGTTGGTGCGATGGGCCTCTACCTGGGCTGGCTGTGGCTGGCCACCGGCAACCTACTCGTCCCCATCGTGACCCACGCCGCCTACGACTTCGTGGCCCTGTGGTATTTGACGCGCAGGCACGTGGCCGCGGCGGAAGATGACGAAAACGCGTGGAATGATGAGCGCGTGCGCGCGGAAGGGTGACGGGCAGACACATTTCGTATCGTGTCTGAAGTTGAACTATCTTCATTGAGCCGATAGTAAGCTGTACTTTCTACCGTTTCTTTCGACGCTGCAGGTGTCACATATGTCAGCCCAGGGCAACGCCCTGGTTAAGTTGCGATTCGACAATCAAAAAAGCCCTGAAAGGGCGGGACAACTAAGTCCACAAGTAACGCTCATCGACCGTCATCCCGTGCCTCTCGAACAACTGACGCAATTCATCTTGAAATGACATGCGTTGATGATGTTCCACTTGTCGCTCAATGCACTCTCTAACCTGCGGCACGTTCGACTCGCTGACGGAGAATGCGCCATAGCCGCCTTGCCAAGAGAAATCGGCGAGTCCGGCGTTCAACGTCTTGATCCACTTCGAGGAGCTTTTCTTGACTTCCTCAACAACCTTGGCCATCGGCTGGTTCTTGTTGAGAAGGAATAGGGCGTGGCAGTGGTCGTCATGGCCGCCGATCACGATCGCGGGACTTTCGAGTTGCTCGAAAATCCCCGCCATGTAGGCAAACAATCGTGCTCGAATGGCGTCCTTAAGCCACGTGCGGCGATCCTTCGTGCTGAACACGAGATGGAGCGTGTTTTTAGCGAGCGATTGAGACATGAATGATTGCGCCTCCACCGTCTAAGAAGGTCGCGCCCTTACAGGGCTTGCCGGCCATCGCGCAGCCATTTTAACCACAGGGCGTTGCCCTGGGCTAACATGTTGGACGCCTGCGGCGTCACTAATGCTCGATACGCTTCTCTACACCTAGGCTCAGCCAGCTTAGCCCCACTTGGTAATCGAACTTATGAAAGTCAAAGACGCCGCAGGCGTCCGACAAGCCAGCCCAGGGTATCGCCCTGGGGATGTTGGCCCACGCAGAATAATTAACTCAGCCCTGGAGGGGGATAACGTCTTGAAGTATGCGCACAAATTGAGCCTCGTCAGTGGAATTCGTGGGT
>PLYM01000272.1 GCA_003153375.1 Planctomycetaceae bacterium | reverse complement strand
CCACGAATTCCACTGACGAGGCAGAATTTATGGCCCTGTACGGTTTGAGTTGGCCACGGTTGGCCCGATTGCTCGACCACAGTTTTTGGGAATACCTTTATTCCGATGGCAATCATCCCCATCGTGGAATGAAACTGAGTGAGGCTCGAAAAGCGGGGTTACTTGGGCGTACGGTCTCCGAGTCATCGCCTCTCCAACGATCTAAGAAGGATTGAAGAGGTAGGTGGGGTGGCTGCTCAGCACTCCGCTGATTCAGTCTGAACACGGCAGCCGCCAAGTGGTTTACGGTAGTTCGGGGCAGTTCCCTGCTATAGCAAACCGCAGGAAGCCAAGACCAACTTTGGTGACTTGGGGAGTTAGGCAAAATGACCGCCGACAACCGAAAGCTAGGAATCGAGCTTGCGAGGAAAAGAGGTGCCTATCAAGGGCGGCAAAAGGGGAGCAAGAATCGCCCCACCTATGGACCCTATCAACTCGTCTGGTCAACGAGCATTATCGATGGCCAACAGGCGCAAATAGCCGGCTATATCGTCAACGGCGATTGGATTCCGCACGCCGAATTCTAGCCACGATTTGACCCCTAATCGTGACGATTTGGGGCATTCTTTTGGCTTCATTCTGCGCCAACGTCGCCCCGATCTGGACAGTTGGTTTTCTCCGACGAGGACCGCCGGTCTGGAATATGAAAGGGGGAGAACGGAGGAGGATGAAGAAAGAGCTTACCGGACTATTGGGCGTTGTGATTCCGTTTATTCAGTAATATCCGGTCCTCGTGCCTTTGGACCATTATCCACCAGAGAATAAAACCGGCTGCCGCAATGCACACACCGGCTACCGCTCCCATTGCTGCACTTGAGTTGTGATGCAAATGCGTATCAACGATTCCCCAAAACTCCGACATCGCCATGATCCGTCTGTTTATCAATCGCTCGGCCTTCAGGAAGAAGTCAATTTGCGGTTTTACCATTGAATTGAACCTGGGCAGCGTCATTTGTTGAGCCATCGCTTCATAAGTTTTCGATGACATAGCTTTCTCAATTACAAAATAGTCCTTCACGTCTTGCCGTTGGAAATAAGCGTCCATTTCTTCTGGCGTAGGAGGAGCCGTTTTCGGTCGGAGACTGTCCCTCGACTGGTAGAGGTAGTTCAAAAACAAGTCTCGATCTTCAGGCGATCTACTGATGAAGTTCACTTTGGGCGATTCGATATTATCAAAGAGGGGGCGAAAAAACGGTAAAGTGCTGTTCGGGAATTCGCCATATTGCTCGGTTCGGTCAATACTTTCTTTGAGAAATTGTTGCTCCGCTTTGAACAATTCACTTTGGACCGTCGTGCTGACGTAGAGGCAGACTCCAATGATTGCTACGCCCCCAATCGCAATGAATTTGTAAAGGTTGTCAGTCGGTGGCTTCAGGAATTCCACTTGGAATCTCCATGTCGGTTGGCTTGGCTCTAGACGGATTTAAGAAAAAGATGAAAGAGGAATCCTAGTCTCCCGCTTTTTTCTCCGTTGTCGCTGTCGGTGTTGTCGCTGTCGGTATGGCGGCTTTCCTGTTGAAGAGTTGTTTGATCTCGTCTGCGAACTGTCCAGCAACGAAACCGACAATCAACATCACGGTTCCAACAACGATGCCCGAAACAATTTTGTCTTTACTTTTTTCCCAAATCGAGGTGGTTCGATGTTCGTGTCGCCGTAGCGTTGAAATTCGATTCCAACGAGTTTGGGAAAAGAGCGGATAACTAATCGGCATCCATAGAGCTAACATGAAAATAATGATGAGAAAAGAAAGCTCCAAATCTTTGACTACGAATTGGATAATCACGCCGGCTAAAATATTTAGAACAAACAGAACTGCCAGAATCGTTCTAGAGTGCCTTGCTCCGAATCGCATTCTCCGAGTCAACAATTCCTTTGCGTTAAAAAATTGTGAGGCATCCTTACGGACCCGAATAGACGCACCGTAATCGATTCGGAGTTTGAAATTTTCATCTGCCGATTCAATAAGTAACGACTTCAACGAATCCCCGTGATCGATCCTCAATTCGTCGATTGTGTCATAGAGGAAATTTTGAACGCCATATTTGGCTCCGTCTCCGGCGATGCGGTGTAGCTCCTCGATATCCTCCCGAAAAAGTCGAACGCCCGGAAGTATTTCATCCCATACCTTGCTAGGCTCAATCGTAGTTTTCGCCATTGCTACGCCTCGTGAAAAGGACTGCCACCGAAAAGCGTAGTGTAGCAAACAATCCGGGGGCCTCGCTTGCCCATCTTAACAGAGCCAAAGCCGTCTCCCTGGTCGCTCTATAACGACGAAAAAGCCGCCAACGGCTCCGAAGCCGAAAGCGGCTAGATAATCGCACAGGGGCGATTCTGGACGGTTAGCGGGGCTATTTTTTGCTCAATATCTTCCTCACGGCTTCAGCCGTCCAGTTGCGGACAGCCAAAAGCAAAATACAAAAAACCCACTCGTTTTAAGAGTGGGTTTGAATAGCCAAGCTGGTCTAGTCGCCTCAACGAGTCCGACGCTTGCGAATTGCCACAATGGCCAAACCGGCTGCGGCGAGAAATGCCAGGACCACGGAGCTAGGCTCAGGCGCTGTAGCGAAAATAAACGGAGGAGGGAGCGGCGAAGACGCATAAAAATTTTGAACCCCCCCCGCCAGTTGCAACGAGAGGTCTTCCACGGTTGTGAATGCAGCCCAGGTAGTAACTACGCCATTCGTCGAACTGCCTACTGCGGTCTGAAACGATACATTCATAACGTCTTGGTTAATGTTGCCGAGAGTTAACATGCCTCCATCCAGCGGGAAAGGCCCGATGGGTGTCGCAACGAATGGAATGGACAACGCAGAAGGTGTCGCCGTTATAGTTCCCTGAAAGGTTCTGTGTTGGCCGTTGTTTGCGGTGATGTTTAGGAACGGTGCTACCGTCTCCCGCAGGTCGAGCGACCAAGATACTATGTTGCCGCTGGCGAGAGTCCCGATTGTTCCGTCTGTTGTGATGCTGCCGGTGAGAATGTAATTGGCGTTCACGGCTGCTGGGATAAGATCATAGGTGATGGGTTGGGCTAAAGCGGCTGCTGGGAAGACGATGAATGCCGCTAAAATAAAAACGGCGATTGATTTTCGCATTTGTGTTCCCCCGGCGAGTTTTCACCAAACTCCAAGCAATCGTGATGGCCTTGAATAAAAAAAGCCCTGCACTCTGCTCACAACGAGCGGAAATGCGGGCGATCATTTTTTAGTCGGGTGAGTGGCGTTTTCTCAAAAAGCAAGTTTGATTGGCATTGCAGAGTCTAATCAGGGCAGGAACGCCGGTCAAGAATTTTGATGGCAAAACGTGCCGATGGGCGATATGGCAGTCTTCTCCAACAGTCAACCAACGTCTATTGTTCAATTATCCCTCGGTCAAACGGAGTCTGAAGACCCAACAAAAAAGCCACTCGTCTTACGAGTGGGCTTGAAGGGTCAGAGGTCAAAGACGAAACCTAGTCGCCTAGTCAGTCCAATGCTTGCGTATCGCCACAATAGTCAGACTTGCTGCTGCGAGGAATGCAAGCACCATCGAGCTAGGTTCTGGCACCACAGTGAGAACGCCCGACAAACCGTAGAACGGAATGACAACCGGGAGATCAGCCGTTGCGACGAACAACCAACCTCCGTTGGTATAGCCATCGAAGCCAATCGCTGCGCCTTGGGAATAGCCTCGGGGGTTGCCTAATCTCCAAGGGTCTTGCGCTTTGACGCCGTATTGTCCGGTGCCCGTCCACACATATGACTGACTTGACAGTTGAAGCGTTCCTGCTTCATTCACGTCGATTGGAGCGGATATATTGCCAGAGGCAGACCATAAAAGGGCATTGGACGAGGCGACAAGCGAGCCTCCTAGATTGTAGATAGGATATCCCGTGGAGATGAGGGGGTTTGTGGAAGTATTGTCCCTGGCGTCCACGGTGTCCGTACTAGCAATCGCTGACCAAGTAGTTCCTAACGCTGCTAGTTGGGGGGCGGCTGTCACCACTGAAATCACGAAAGCGTTATAGTCCGCAATGTCGGTTGATGTGCCGTCCCGTCCGGTGCTAGTCACGAATGCAAGACGGTAGTGATCGCCTGGATGCAAGCCCGGCGGAACCGTGATTGGTCCTGCCAAAGCAATCAGCGGTGAGACGGCGACGAATGCCGTTACAAGAATAACTGTCAGTGATTTGCGCATTGATCTTCAATCAGGCGGTTTGCAACCAAGGACAAAACGTGCAACCCGACAATATGCGAAAATGAGGCTTATGTCGAGATTTTTGCCGGAGGCTCTTGCCCGAATGTGCCCGATGCCATTCACCAAGGATGATTGTTGCATTATCCCCTCTAGCTGCTAGACCGAATTCTAGCCACGATTTGACCCCAAATCGTGACGATTCAGGGCATTCTCTCGGCATCATACTGCGCCCAACGTCGCCCCCTAGTTAGACAGTTGGTTTACATGCGGAAATCTGTAAACCATCCCCTTGGTTTACAAGTTTTGACTTTTGTTTGGCGGTTTACAAAAATCTGAGGTCAGGAAATGAAAAAAGACCCTGTTTTCCAGGGCCTTTTCATTGGGCGGCACAGGACTCGAACCTGTGACTTCCACCGTGTGAGGATGGCGCTCTAACCAACTGAGCTAGCCGCCCGGGGTGACTTCCGTAGCCAATTCTAGCCGCCGTCGCGGGGGCTCGCAACTGGACGGGTATCGCGGGCGCGTGGAGCGAGACGGGTGTTCGACGCGGGCGACTGTGGGGAACGGTCGCTGTCGCAAACCGATCGGGCTCGCGCCGAACAAGAAATCGGCGTCGGGGTGTGTCAGGCGGAATGCCCGTTGGCATTCGAGACTTGAAGCTCGGACAACAGCAGCAAGTCGAGCACGCTATAGCTCTCGTCTGCCTGAAACACGATCACGGTCCGGCCCGACTGAGACTGAGCGACGAAATCGGGATGCCCAACCGGAAACGCTCGACCGTCGGCCATTCGGATCGTGAATGGTCGAAACGGTTGCTGATGCAAGGTTGCCCGAAACTGTTCGGTCATCATGCGAGAATGATGCCCACGCAGGAGGTGTCGCGACCGACCTACGATCGCCGGCCCGTTTGGCGATGAATTCGGCGCCGAACCGGAGCTCCCATGACTCGGCCGACTTAAAAACCGCCGCCCCCCTACGCGTGCCCTTCCGGATGGTGGGGGCTGGCTTCGGCGGTTTGTTCCGGGGCGGCCGTGGGCTCGTGGGTGGGGGGCTCGAATTTCGGGGCGATTGGCTCGTCGTGGTCGTCGCCGTTGTAACGATTCGCCACGCGGTTGGTCGACGAGGGCGGCACATAGGTCGCCGAGCTGACCTCGCTTTGAATGTCATTCAGGCCTTTTTTGAACTCGACCAGTCCTTTGCCCAGCGAACGGCCGACCTCGGGCAGGCGCTTGCCGAACAACAGCACGGCAATGACCAGCACGATCAACATTTCCATCGGACCAAGACCAAGCATCGCAGCACCTCCCTCGTGAACTCGCCTGAAACGCTGAATCGCCGCCGATCGCGGACGCCCCGATCAATTAGCTCTTGTGGGTATTCTCTTTGTCGTCCTCGATGCCTTGCACGCCCTTTTTGAACTCGACGACCCCCTGGCCCAGAGATCGCATGACGCTCGGCAGCCGGCTGCCGAAGAGGATCAACACGATGAACGCGATGATCAACAGCTCTTGAATTCCAATACCCATGAAGCCGAACATCGGTGCGCCCTTAATGAAGGTGAGATTGACCGAAGCGGTGGTAACGGTTTGGAAAGAATGCTTCGAGTCAAGTTTCAGCGCAGCGTCCGCAACGCAAGATGCGGTGAACCAACCGTTACCTCAATTTTACCGGCGCAAGGGCCAATGTCAAACACGGCCCAGCGCAAAAACCGCCCCCAAGGCTCGCCCTAACCCTCGTGGTGGGCAGCTATTTAGAACGCCGGGTCCGGCCCGCGGCCTCGATGTGCAGCGGCAGAAATCGATAGTAGACCTCGAGGCACAGGGCCGACAGGGCCGTGCTATAAGCCCGACCGCCACAACCGCCCCAAACCGGGTCCGGATCCCAACTGCCGGCCAGGTCCCCCTCGGTGCGTTGGCTGGCCATCAGGTTCTTTTGCAGGGCGTCGTTCCACTGGCGCCAGGCGTCGCCTTGCACCTGATACAAGCCCAGCGTTGCATAGTACCAGTAGTAAACGTTGGTCTGCGAAGCGCCAGGCGCATCTTGCAGCACGAAACTCGAGGCTTCTTCGATGGACTCGGGTGTCTGCGACAGCGCCATGAATTGCCGGCACACCAAGGCCTCGGCCGTCATCGAGCGGCTCACGGCGCCACGGTTCGGCTGATAACGGGCCAGCCCGCCGCTGCGGCCGGCGGCAACGCTTTTGAGAAATTTTTGAATGCCATCGCGAGTTTCGGGCGGAATGGCAATGCCGGCCAGTTCGGCGCTCTTGAGCGCCATGACTTGCCAACCCAACTGGCTGGTGTCGCCCGGGTCGCTGGGATGATAGCGCCAGCCGCCGCCGATGCGGTCTTGCGCCACGATCGTATAGCGAATCGCGCGTCGCACCGACGGTCCCAACCATTCGTCGCCCGTCATGGCAAACGCTTCGCAGAGCGCGCAGGTGGCCATGGCGTGGCAATACATTCTTTCGTAGCGATTGTTCGAGGCGCCCAGGCAGCCGTCGGCGTCCTGCATGCTCATCAGATAGCTCAGCCCGCGGCGAACCGTGCGTTGGTCGGGCCCTTGCACGTGGGTGTGCCCCGCCGCCAGAAATGCCAGCAGCGACAGGCCGGTGATGCCGCTATCGGCCTGAGCGCCGGCCGCCTGGCGGTCTTCCATGTCAGCCGCGCGGCCGGCTCCGCCGCCCAAGCGACGAGCCTCCCAGCGACCCCCTTCGGTTTGATTGGCGGCCAGCCAGCGCAGCGCCGCGGTCACGCGTGCTTCGCTATCTTGCGTCGCCCCTCGGCCGCGGGCCACTTGCAAGTGATCACCAACGCGCGGTTGCAATGCCGGTGGAACCGGCTTCAGTGGCCCCATTCCGGCTGAACCACCCGTGTCGCTCGGCCCGCCATCATTCGGCACAGCGCTGGGCGCCGCAATCACGATCGGCTTGGCCGGAGTGGCCGGCAAGGGATCGCTTCCTGGTGAAGTCTTGTCGCCACCGGGACCGACCAGCGGCTCGGGCGTAGGCACCGGATCCTTTTCTGTTGTCGCCGTGGCCGAGGATTCGATTGGCTCGGGCTGCTTGGCGGTCGGGCGAGCAAACCCGTCGTTGCTGCCAGCAAGGACCGGTGGTCCTAGATCGTCGCTCTGCGTCGTGCTGGGCAGCTTGATCGGCGCCTGCACGGTTGCCGGCATGCTGGGAATTGGACGTTCAGGCTCGCTGGTCGCCGGCAGGTCGCTGGCGGCGGCGCGCGGCGCCAGCGTGGGCGGCGCGGCAAAGCCCGTTCCTGGGCCAGTGCCGGTTACGGTATCCCAGGCCTGCGGACCACCGACGTCGGCGGCAGGTTCTTCGCCGACGGCGGTGCTGTCGACGAGCGCCACTTGAATGCCCTTGCCGTCGGGCGAGCCGACGGTCTCGGTGACGATGTTCACGGTGGTCGTATAGATGCCAACCAGCAGGTGCGCGATCAATGACAGCACCACGCACTTGCCCAGCGGCTGCGACTGACCCCAACGCGTGCGAATCAGCAACAGCAGGGCCACGGTGAGCACGACCAGGCCCACCCAGACGATCCAGCGGACGATCTGCGCATCCCAGAAGACGGCGAGTAGTACGCTGGCGCTAGCGGCGAGCATTGTTTTTTTCCGCCTTGGCCATTTCCACCGAAATCGCCAGGTCGGCAATTCCTGCCTGCTTGCAGGCGTTGAGAACGTTGGCAATGAGTTGGAAGGTCGCGGTTCCGTCACCGCGCACCAGGACGCCGAGTGCCTTGTATTGGCTGCGGCTGGCGGCCAGGCGGCCGGTCAGCTCGTCGAGCGTCACGGTCTTGCGATCGAGCGTGATGACACCGTCTTGGTAGACGCTGATGACTTTTTTCTCCGGCGCGGCCGACAGGGCTCCGCCAGCTTTGACCTGCGGCAGCTTGAGTTCGATTTGCCGATCAGTCTCGACGAACTTGGTGCCGACCATGAAAAAGATGATCAACAGAAACAGCACGTCGATCATCGACGTCAGGTTCAGCGCCGGAACTTCGTCAAATTGATGTCGGGACGCCATATCGGGCTCGCGTGAGGCGGTGGAAGTCAGTTGGAAAACCGTCGGTCGGAATTGCAGTTCACGCCGCGGCGGGCCGGCTCTTGCGACTCTTGGCCAGCCGATCGTCGTGCAAGGCCTCGGCCGAAATCAAGCCCACGAGCTCTTGGCCCAGGCTGTCGACTTCGGCCAGCAACCGCTCGACGCGTCCGACGAAAAACATATAGAAGCAAAGCGCCGGCATGGCGATCAGCAGTCCGGCGGCCGTGGTGAGCAGGGCTTCGCTGATGCCGCCCGCCAACAGCTCGGTGCGGCCCATGGCGTCGGCCGTGGCGATCGCGTTGAACAGGCGAATCATGCCAAACACCGTGCCCGTCAGCCCCATCAGCGGGCTCATCGTGGCCACGGTGTTGAACAGCCGAATGTAGCGCCGCAAGCCGACCGACACCCGCTCGCCGGCGTCGATGACCGTCTGTTCCAATTCGACGGACGGGCGTCCCCATTTCTTGGAAACGGCGCCGAACACTTCGGCGATCGGGCTGGAGCTTTCCTGGCACAGCGCCACTGCCGAGTCGCGGTCGAGCTTGCCTTCGCTTACCTGGTGCAAGAATCGCTTCACGAATGGCCGAGGAATCACGCGGCCGCGGCGCAAGCTGATCGCCCGTTCGAACACGAACACCAGCGTGATGAACGAACACGCGAACAGCGGCGCCATCATCAGACCGCCGGTCTTCAGGATGTCGAACAGGTTCTTGTACGAGATCCCTTCGCCCGGCGCCATCAGTCGCTCGTCGCCGCCAGCCTGCGCGGCAGCGGGGGCGCCTGTCGGCTCAGCCAGCAGGCGAGGTGTCGCCACCACGGCCAGCGTGATCAGCGCCATGGCAGCGACCCGAGGAAGGTGCTTCAGAAGGTTCTGGGCCATGTTCAAGTTCCTTTAAGAAAACACCGCCGTCGCGCCCGACGGGCGCGTCGGATCGGCAGGTTATTTCCGTTTTTGCGAGCCACTCGCCACGCGAGCTTGCGCGTCCGCGGATCGACTCGTGGCTTCGGCGCTAAACTCGCCCATCGGATCGTTCTTCAACAAGCGTTCATACGTCTCGACCGCCTCGCGCCATTGGCTCAGTGCCTCGTGGCACTTGCCGGCTTGCAACAAGGCCGCCGCTTGCCAGCGCGGAAACGGGTAGCGCTCGTCGACTTTGGCATACTCGGCCAAGGCCGCCGTGTAGTTCTCTTGGTGAAAATAGCTCTCGCCAATCATCCACTGCGCCATCGCCGCGGTTTGCGTGGTCTTGCCGCGGGGCGACTCGAGGACGCGGGCGTAAGCCTCGCGAGCCGCCGCAAAATCGGCCTCGGCGGCCAGCGACCGGCCGATCAGATAGTCGACTTCGTGCTGCTGTTCGAACTGGGGAAACCGCGGCTCGATCGAGCGTGCGACATCGAGCGCCTGGCTCCACTCCTTCAGCTGCGCTAGCGCCTGCGCGCGGCGCAACTCGGCCGTGGCCGACCACGGTTCCAGGCGGTCCTTGGTTTTTTCGGCAAGATCCGCGAGGCGCCCGGCCGCTTGTTCGAATTTCCCTTCGTGATAGCTGGCTTCGGCCATGACGTAAGCCGCCGCCGACGCGAGCTCCCCATTCGGATCATCGGCGATCAATCGCTCGAGCGGCGCCGCGGCGGCCGCCCAACGTCCGGCGGCCATCGCCGCTCGCCCTTGCAGATACAACGCGTGCTGCCGAGTCGCGGCCGGCGTTGCGGCGGTGGTGATTTCAGCCAACAGCTGGTCGGCCTCGTCATAGCGCTCGACGGCAACTGCGTGCTCGGCCAGTCGCAAGGTTGCGTCGGCCGCGAAACGGCTGAGCGGAAAATCGCGCCGCAAGCGGGCGAACAACTCGTCGGCTTGCTGCGGCTGTTGCGCCTGGCTCAGTAACCATGCCCTGCGGTACAGGGCCGCATCGAGTTCGGCAAAGTCGGGATGCTTCTCGATCAGCATGCCATAAAGTTCGCCAGCTTGCGACGTCTGTTCCAGCGCGTCGTGCAACCGCGCGGCGCGCCACAAGGCTTCGGCCTCCCGCGGGCTCTTCGCATAGCGGTCGATGACGACGTGATACAGCGTCAGCGCTGCTTCGCGCCGCTCCAGGTGCTCGAGCGCGCGTCCGCCCAGCAATGCGGCGTCGGGCGCCAAGGCGCTATCCGGATACTGGCCCAGAAGTTGGTCGCAAGTCTTGGCCGCGTTGTCCCATTCGTTGGCCTTGAATTGGCACCAGGCCAGACCCGCCAACGAGCCGGCGTGCGTCGGTGAAAGGCGATCGCCCTGGGCCAGCTCGGTAAGCAACTCGCAGGCCAGCAGGAACTCATTGGCCGCAAGAGCCGCTTCGGCGATCTGATACGACGTGTCGGCAATCAAGCCCGCCTGCGCCTTTTCGACGCGCAACTCGGTCAGGCCTTGCTTGGCCTCGGCAAAGTGACCCAAACGCGCCTGGCAGCGCGCCAACATCGAGATCGCCAACGAGCGGTCGTCGCCTTCCTGCCCGGGCGATGCTTCCGCGGTGCCCTGCTTTTGCAGCACGCGCGTCAACGGCTCGATCGCCTCGGCATATTTTTCTAGCACGAAGAGGGCCTGGCCTTTGGCCAACTCGGCTTGTGGCAGCAGGGGGCTGTCGGCGAATTTCGTGGCCATCTCATCGGCCAATTGCACGCAGCGATCGTACTCGTGCTGTTCGGCCGCGATGCGCAATTTGCCGAGCTGACAGTCATCGGCCCAAACGGCGTCGGGCCAGCGAGCCAGCACGCGATCGTATTCTTCCGTGGCCGCGGCGTACTGTTTGTCGCGAGCAAGCGAGTCGGCTGCATGAAAGCCGATCGCAGGCGTCAGGCGATGCGATTCGTCCAGGCGCGCGCCGGCCAGCAAGGTTGCGGCGGCCGAGTGCCAGTCGTCGCGAGCGCGCTCAGAGAGGCCCAGCCAGTAGTGCGCCTCGACCGCCGAGCCTGGTTTATCCCTTACGGTTTGCAGCACCGCCTCGGCATCAGCCCAGCGGCCCAACTTCACGAGCGCATAGCCGCGACCCAACTGAGCG
This sequence comes from Planctomycetaceae bacterium, assembly GCA_003153375.1. Lineage (GTDB taxonomy): Bacteria > Planctomycetota > Planctomycetia > Pirellulales > PALSA-1355 > PALSA-1355. Next base: position 14,873 of record PLYM01000272.1, on the reverse strand, counting down.
TCGGCGAGGCAGGGGCTGGTGGGGAAAGTCCTGACCAGCCGTTCGAGCGTGGCCAATGCCGCGGCATGCTGGCCGCGCATGTTATCGATCGTGCCCGAGCGCAACAGAGCCTGGTCGACCAGCGGCGATTTGGATTCGGCCACGATTTGGTATTCGACTTGTGCCGCCACGAGCCGTCCCTGACGCTCCAACGCCCGTCCCAGGCCGAGATGGCTGTCGTCCAGCAGGGGACCATCGGGAAATTGTTCGAGCGCGGCAATGAAGAGCGTCTCGGCCGCGGCAGCCCGCTCGGCCCGCAAGGCCAGGCTCGCCAGATAGGGCAGGGCGTAGCCGTTCAACTCATCCTGCGGATAACGCGCGCGAAAGGCCGCCAGGTCGCGCTCGGCCACGGCGAGCTCGCCGCCTAGATAGGCGGTCTCGCCCGAGCGAAACAGGGCCTGACGGGCGTAGCGATGACCGGGATCGCGGCGGATCAGTTCGGCGAACTGTGCCTGCGCTTGAGGCCAGCGTTCGAGTTGCGACAGGGCCTCGCCGTAGAAGAAGCGAGCCTGGTTCGCGCGGCGGTGATCGGGATGTGCGGCCAGCAGCTGATCCAACTCGTCGCAGGCCTGTTGCCAATGTTGCTGGCGATAGTGCGCGGCGGCCACGGCGAACTGGTCGTCGACCGTGTCGGCGCGCGCCGGCGACGCGTTGGCTAAAACAGCCAGCGCCAGCGCCCACGCGAATCGCCACGGAATGAGACGCATATCGCTCGCGCCTTGCAAGGATCGGAAAGTGCCCCATTTTCAAGGCGGCACATCGTACCGGCCCGGCCGCAACGGCAGAAGGTCGGTTCCCAACGGGGGGCAAGGCGATCGACGACTCACGCGACTCTTCCTGCCAGATGGCTGCTAGCCAAGCTGGCAGGGGCCGTCCCACGGCCACAGCTTAAAAGTCAGACTGCGGTCCGGTTTCGACGTTGCCCACCATGTGGAAGTGGTTGTGATCCACATAGATGACTTCGCGGGCGTCCTCATCCCTGAGCGTATGAGGCACCGGCCAGCCGACGCGCGTGATTTCCGTGTAATAGACCGTACACTTGTAGTGAGCATGATGCTGCTGCGCCGGACCCATCAACGGATAGAACCGCGGCGGATCGATGTAGTCGGCGATCTTTTCCTTCACGATGCGCACGTTGTTGCGCTGCACCTCGTGCAACAGCGGGAACCCGCCCTTGACCGGATGGGCCCGTTCCAAGGCAATCATGATTTCATCGTCGCTCGGCGGATCGAGTGCTTGCACCGGACCGCCCGAGGTCAGCGGGCCCAACACCGGCACGCGCTGATAGCGTTCCTTCTGCCAGTATTCGTCTTCGCGTTTGGCTTGCATGAAAGGAGTGACCGGAATCGGCACGCCGGCAACCGTCAAGTTCGGGCCCGCGACGCCAGCGCATCCGACGCTGGAGAGCAAGACCGCGGCCAGCACGATCACGCCCGTCAGGTTCCACGCCTTCACTGCCATAGCCAGGTCCTCGGCCGAAATTGTCACGCGAAAGTTTTGGCATCCACCGTTCGCGCACTCGCCGCAACGTCACGGCGCACGCACGGTGTGAAACGTTGCCGTACTTATCGTGTTAGTTTGGAGCAAACTTGCGGGTTTTTCCGGTTCTAACGAAAAAACAGACCGGCGCGCATTAGCTGGGCAGTCTGGCGAAAGGGGGCCCCGCCGAGCACACAAAAAAGGACGACAGCACAAAAAACAAAGGCCCCGCCGATCCTGAGAGCCGGCGGGGCCTTGGGGTCATGCTGTCGTTGGTGCGACTGGCCGACTCACACGCTTAGTGGTGCGTGCGATCGTAGAAGTCGAGGAACCACCAGCCGTCGTCCCATTCCAAGCTCACTTTGCGCCATCCCAACGGCACTTGCGGATACGGGTAGAACGGACCGATGTACGGCCAGGCGGTCGGCGAATACTGCTTGGGATAGGTCAGGGCCGCGTAGTTCGGGTAGGCCGCGTAGCTCGGCCAGGCATAGTTCGGCATGTGCGGCTGGTCGTAAGCCGGCGGATTGCCAGGGCCCGTGCCCGGGGCATAAGCCGGCACGGGGCCAGCATGACGAGCGGCACGGCGACCGGCCAACTTATGAAAGCCGGCCGGGGTCACGTCGCCATCTTCTTGCATGCTCTGTTCTTCGCCACCCATGCCGGGGCCGCCCATTCCGGGACCGGCCAGGTCGGCACTGGTGGCCGAAACACGGCGGTTTCCGCTGTTTTTGGCGGAGCCTGAGGCTTGCTTGCGGCTGGCCGTCTTGCCGACTTGCAAGCTGTTGACGATCTGGCTGACGCCCTCGATGTCGCTAACGACTTGCAGCGCTGCTTGCATCTGCTTTTCGCTCGACACGCGGCCCGATAGCCAGACGGTGCCATTTTTGTATTGCACGCCGACGCTGTAGTTTTGCATGCGACCGCTGTCGCGAAGCAAAGCGGCAATTTCGTCGGCAGTCGCCTTGTCTTCACGATCTCCCGCCATGGCGAAGGCCGGCGCCAGTGCGGCGCAGGCGGCGATCGTCCAACTGAAGAACAAATGTCGCATGTCCCCCCCTCCCTGATTGGATGCACCTCGAGGCTTGCCCCGCGCAGACCATGCGCCGGCAATCGGCCTAGCTATAGGTGTCGGCTTCCGATTGTGCCGGAGGGGAGCTTTTTTCCGATTTTGACGGTATTAGCGCCCCTGCCAGCTTGCCAGCAGCAGCCATCCGGCAGGAGGTCGTCGGAGGGAGGGAGTTCGAGGAAATCAGGTGGGTTTCGTAGGGGAAAACGGCCGGGTGGCGGTCAAAGGCTCTCGTATTCAGCCGCCGGACCAAAGTCCCAGATCGCGGCCAGAACCATGATCGCCAGTGTCGCGCCCGAGGGCAGCCAATAGGGCGGCCCCAACGGCACGGTGGCCATCGTGACCAGGCCCATCACGGCCAAAAGAGCCAGGAAAAGCCCATGCCAGGACGCCTGGTTCCGCGAGCCCTCGTTCAATCGGGCGAGCCAGGCGCTCACCAGCGCGAACATCTGAATGAAACCCAAGAACCAAACGATCAAAGAAGCATCTGGGTACGCCATTCGCAATAGTCTCCGTGTGAGTCCCTTCACAACCAGCCGCAACACGCTCCGTGCAGGGCGCCAATCCTTTGGCGTCGGTGTGCCCGGAGCGCGGGCCGTAGTGCGACTCGCGTGCCAATGGCCACGCGCCGGGGATGAGATTGCGCAGGTAGATATTAAGTGTTTATCAGGTAATACGTTATGAACCGCCATGGCGCTGGCCTTGCGCGCGCCCTGGAGGATTTGGGCAGGTTAGCCCAAAGCGGAATTTGAAGGATTTGCAATTTGCGTAGTGCCACGTCGAGGGTATGCGCCCCCGATCTCGCGCTCGCCATGAAGTAGCCGATCGCAGCTTCCGATCGCCGCATTGGGCAGTTGCTTGATTTCACCAAAATGGTGAAACGCGTCACTGAATTGGTGGCTCTTTAGGGCCCCGGGGCGTACTCCCGCGGCGCGAGAGAAAATTTCGCGCACATTTTCTTCCGCCTCATTTGTGATGGGCTTATTGCCTAAAAACCCGGAAATGCCGGGGAAACGCTAGCACGGCGCTGGCGACGCTCGATGAGACTGGGCTGGCTCGATGAGTCGTGGGCCATTGGTGGGGTATTTCGGCACTTCAATTGCTTTTCTCGCCCGCCGTGTGTGGTTGGTAAGTCCCCCAGGCTCCCAATGGAAGGAAACGCTCATGTTCGAGGAAATGAATCAGGAACCCGAGCCGAAGAAGAATCGCCGCTCTTCGAGCGCTCAAAGCCCCCGTACTCGATCCCCTCGCGCGGCCAGTGCCGCCCGGCACGCTCGCAAAGCAACCGGGTTTCAGGGCAGTCACCGTCGCCGTAACAAACATTGGAGCTGGTAACAGCGTCCGCCCACCAGTGATGGTCACAGCCGTATTGACCGCGATTCTTTGTCTTTCGGCTGACGCGGAGCGCGTCGAGTTGAAGGTCGAAGGGGCGGATCGCCAGGCCTTAGTCTTCGCGCCCGCGGCGCCTCCCGCTAGCGGCGCGCCGGTGGTGTTCGTCTTCCATGGGCATGGCGGCAACATGCAGGCAACGGCCAAGAAATGGCGCATCGAAGAGCGCTGGCCCGAGGCGGTCGTCATCTATCCGCAAGGAGTGCCCACGCCCACTCCGGTCGATCCCGAGGGGCGTCGCTCGGGTTGGCAACGCATGCCCGGCGCGCATGACGATCGCGACTTAAAACTCTTTGATGCACTGCTGGCGATGGCCGGCAAACGCTGGCGGGTGGACGACTCGCGAGTCTACGCGGCGGGGCATTCGAACGGAGCGGTGTTCTCGTACCTGCTGTGGGCTCAGCGACCTAAGACCTTGGCCGCCGTGGCTCCCTGCGCGGCGCCCCGCACCGATGCGGGGCCGCTCATGCCGTTGCCGGTGATGCACATTGCCGGCCGTGCGGACCGCGTCGCGTCGTTCGCGGCTCAGGAGAAGACGATCGAAGAGGTGCGCCGGGTCTGCCGTTGCAGTGAGCAAGGCGAAAGCTGGGCCGAGCACTGCACGATTTATCCGTCGACGAGCGGCACGCCGCTGGTGACGTTCATTCACGACGGTGGGCACATCGTGCCCGACGAGGCGTTGCCGTTGGTCGTGCGGTTCTTCAAGGAGCATGCCCGGCCGGCTGTGGCGCGATGAGAGTCGCCGCTGGCTCGCCGCCGCGCCCGACGACCGGCGCCCCCAGTGGCGCCCGATCGTCGGTCCTTGTCCGGCTGTTGCCAATCCGGCGTTTGTCGTCCGGCTATTTCAGCAGCTTCTTCAGCTCGGTCTCGAGTCCTTCGCCGCGGATGTTGCGGCTGACGACCTTGCCCTGCTTGTCGATCAGGAACATGGTCGGCAAGGTCTGAATGCCGAGCGACACGGCAAATCGGCTGTCGAGCCCGCCGTCTTCGAAAAGCTGCGGCCAGTGCGGATCGTTCTCCTTGAGGAACGAGGTCATGGCTTCCTTGTCGGCGTCGAGGCACACACCCACTACTTCGAAATTCTTGAACTTGGCCCGCAGATCTTTGAGCAGCGGCATGTCCGACTTGCAGGGCTCGCACCAGGTGGCCCAATACTGCACCAGCACGACTTTGTTCTTGAGCTGGGCGAGGTCGAATTTCTCGCCGGTGACCAGCTTGCCTTGCAGGGGAATCGACTTGCCGATCGAATCAAGCCGCAGCCTGGCTCCTTCGGCCTTGCGATGCAGCGGCGAATCGGGATAGTCCGTGGCCAGCGTTTCATACCACTTCTTGGCTTCGTCTTCCGAGCCGCCGAACTCCTCGGCGATGGCCAACTCCATCATCGCGTCGGCAGAATCGGGATACTTCTTGGCGGCGTCGACAAACGCCTTCAGGTCGTCGATCCACTTGGCCTGCACCTTGGCGAAATCGCCTGGCTTGGCCAACGCCTGCCCATGCTCGGCCGTCAGGAAGCGGAACTCCGCATAGAACGCCAAACCCTCGTCCTTCAATACCGTGCGATACCGGTCGGACAAGCTCTTCAGCTTGTCAATGCCTTCGGGGTAATTGCCGGTCTGCACCGACGCGCTGAGCGTGTCGGCCAATTGGCGATACCAGTTGTTCTTGCCTTCGGCTTCGGCCTCGCCGGCGATTTCTTCAATCAGCTCACAGCGGCGCGTCAGCTCCTTCGGCGTGCTGGCGGGCGTGATTTCGCCCATCTTTTGCAGCTCGTCCATCAGCTTCTGCATCTTTTCGTTCGGCTTGGCGACCACGTTCTGGTCGGGCCGTTCGGTGCGCGGCACGGGGAAGAAGAAGGGACGCGATTCGTGGTCGGCCGTGCCCTCGGACATTTGCGGCACGTCGATCAAACGCCAGGTGTCTTTGACCCGCACGATGGCGCCGACCGAGATGGCCTGCGGCTTGCCGTCGGTCTCGATCATCGCCATCACGTTTTCGTAGACGTTCAGGTCGGCCGTCGAATCGTCGGTGCCGGCCGGAACCAGGCCAGGCTGATTGCCGGCAAACGAAACCCACTTCGTGCCGGGTGTCACCAGCTTCTGTGCCGAGACGATCTTGGGAAAACTGCCCAGCGCCATCTCGATCTGTTCGGCCAACAGGTCCGCCTTGCCTTTTCCGACGCCTAGCAGCTTGATTTCCTTGGGATTCAGGAGCACGTGCTCGAAGCGGGCCCGATCGTGATCGCGGATGGCCGCCACGAGCTCGGCGGTGACTTCCTCGGCCGAGATCGATTTCCACTGGTCGATCTTCGTGTCTTCGTTCACGTCGAGACCCCAGCGGGTGCCGGCCGTGTTGAGCCAGCGGCACTGGTCGACTTTGCGATTGAAGTTGGCATCGATGTCGCGATAGACCTCGACGCCGTCCTTGTAATAGCTCCACTGATCGACGGCGTTATCGGCATTGGTGTCGACAAAGTTGCGCAGCATCTGGCCCGCGCCGTCGCGCACCACCCAGCCCACTTTGCCGGCGATTTTTTCAGCCTTGATCGTACACTTGGCGATTTCCGCTCCGTCGGGCTTGTCGAACTGGACGTCTTTTTGCACCGGCTGGAACGCCAAGGCTTCGGCAACGGTCGGATTGGCGGCCTGGAGCCGTCCGCTGGCGGTCACCGACAAGCTAACCACGACGAGCACGCTGAGTTTGCTGAGTTTATTGGCCATCGACACGATTCCTGTGAGCGAGGAGTTTTCTAAACAGCGCGGGGGCATCCGCGCGGCATGTCTTCGGCTATTTATATCGGAAAGAGAAACTGATCCGATTAGGCCGCCTGCAAAGATTTTGACGGACCATGAGGGCATCGCCAATAGCAGAGTCGCCAGCAGCAATCGGCCCCGCAGCAGCTCTGCTTCGCCTGCCAGCACTGCTGGCGCCAGCAGTTAGGACCGATTTGGGATCATCGCGGACCTCGCGGCGCGAAAAGCCGGTTCGGGGCGCCTGGCACGTGATATACTTACCACGAATTGACAGCCAGCGTATGGTCCCTAAAATACGCTATTCCACCGGGGGCGCCGCCCCTTGGGCGGGCGCATAGCTCAGTTGGTTAGAGCGCGTCCCTGATAAGGACGAGGTCCGAAGTTCGAATCTTCGTGCGCCCATTTTGTCGACTCGTATTTACCCGAGAAACCCGCGTTTTCCCGGGGATTTTCCAAATCGGCTTCTGCTCCGTTGGCCCCCGTTTTGCCCAGTTTCGCCCCTTGGCGCGTCGGATTGCGCGTCACTTTTTGGGCACGCTCGAAATGCTCAGGCGTGACTTGCAAGTAATGCTTGCGGGCAACCGATTCCGTGTTCCCAATCCACGCGCAGACGACGTGCATCGGATAGGTTTCCGCTAGCTCGGTTTGCCGCGTCGCGCGCAGGTTGTGAAACGCCTTGGGCCATGGTTCAAGGCCCGCCTTGCGAATGATCCGATGCAACTGCGTCCGCAAATTCGCGTTCGTATCGCGATAGCGCGTAATCACGTATTCGGTCCCCTCGGCGGCTTGTTCCCAAGCTTGTTCCAGATAGGGCAGTAGTTCGGAAAAAATAGGGACAATGCGGGATTCGCCCCCCTCGTGGTGTTCCGTCTTAGGGCTATGAACCGTGAAACGGCCGTCGGCCCAATCAATGTCGCCCCATCGCAACCCGAGGTGTTCAGAGGGGCACCGCAAGCCGCCAAAGCGGCTCAGCGCGAACAACAGCCGCCATTCGGCATCAGGGCAGGCGTCTAGCACGAGGGCGGCCATTTCGCGAGTAATGAGGAATTCTTTGGCCTTGTTGCCTCGCGCGGATAGCCCCTTCATGTCGCCAAAAGGATTGCTAGGGATTAGTCCTTTGCGGGTGGCCGCTCGAAAGAATTGCTTAGCCACGCCGCAACGGCGGTTGACCGTATTCGGGCTGAGCCCGGCCCCATGATCCTTTTTGGATCGAGCCAAGTAACGGCGGAAATCGTCAGCGTCGCCTTGCTTCACGTCGGCTAGGCGTTTGCCTTTAAAGAATTTGGCTAAGTTACGCCGCGTATGGCCGTAGGCTGTCGCTGTGCCGCGTTTGACTGACAGGCTCGCAAGATACGATTCGACAAAAGCCGCAACCATCGGGCAGTCGGCCATCGTTTCGCGTTCGGACACTAGGCCGACGGCCACCAGCTTGTCATAAAGGCGCGCGTCGAGCCCGCCAACCCATTGGGCCGTTTCCTTGTCGACGCTTACCCTGGCCATGCTGGCCACGATTAACGCCTCGACTTTTGTTTTGATTGCTTCGGCCGCTTTCATTGGCAACTTGCCGAGGTGGATCATTTTCCGCCCGTTGGCGCCGGCGAAAACAATCCGGCGCGTGCCGTCCGTTTTGCTTGTCGATATGCTTGCCATGTTTACTTGCCTCCCCTTTCTTTCGGGCCCGCTACACGTAGCCCTAGATATGCAAAAAGCCGATCGATCGCGGCCGAGGATATCCCGGCTTCGCCCCTCGCGAAACGCGACAAATTCCCGCAGTCGATTTCGCAATCGCGCGCAATCTGCCGCAGACTTTTTTCCGAGGCCAAAATGGCTCGCCGCAAATGATCGGTTAACTTGGCCATGGGGTTAGTTTAGCCGTGTGATGTTTTCATTACAACGCCCGTTTTGCTGCGATCAAGATACGCCCGCAAGTCGGCCGGCTCGTATCGCACGGCGCGGCCGATAAGCACGCGCGGCAGCGCGCCGCGCCGGTTTAGGTTGTAAACCGTCATTTGGCTAACCCCCAGCAGTTCGGCGGTTTCTTTCGGCGTCAAAAGTGCTTCGATTTGGGCAGACGCAACCATTGCTTGATTCTCCATTTGGTTTAGCGACGCCCCGGCCGCGGCGTCCTTGGCTAAGGGCAAGGGCGGCCCGCGGGCCGTGGCGCAGGGTTTTGACGAATCAATTGACCGCCGGCGACGCCCCGGCCATAAGGCGCCGCCGACGGCCTGCCAGGGAGTTTACGTAAAGCTTTTGACCGTGCGGCCCGTGGGGCGTCCGATCGGCAAGCATCCGGCGGCCGTCCATTGCTCTAGCGAGAGCCGCGACCAACGCGCCAGAGCCCCAAGCTTGACCGGCTTCGGCATCATGCCGAGGGCGGACAATCTTTGGACTGTTCTGGGGCTGACATTCATGATCGCGGCGACTTGCTCGACGTTATACATATCCATTTCATTTCCTCTTTCGTTGTGATGAACAAACTTTTTGATCGTGGGGCGGCAATTGCCGCCGGGCCAAGCTTCAAGGGCGTCGTGCGACCACCGCCAGCCGGCGCGGGTTTTAATGGGGCTAGGGATAATGCCCTGCGCCGCTTGGCGCTTAACCGCGGTCGGCGAAATCTTCATAAAGGCCGCCACGGTATTTGCGTCGTAATCCATTCGTTTACCTTCGTAGAACGGCCGCCGACGGCCCCCGCAAGCCGGCGACGGCCGCGGGTTTTAGTTAAGGGTTTTTGCGTGTGCAAGCATTTCGTCGAGGGCCCCTTCGAGGGCCTCGAATTTCAGATTTTCCTCTTCGAGGAGGTGCATGGCGAAACAGCCGATGGCTTTCCAGTTGGTTTCCACTAGGTGCGCAGCCCGGGCATCGAGAATCTTGAATTCTGCGTCGGCGGCGTCGGCGTCGGGCGTTGCTCGCTCGACCATGCGGCGGGCCGCTAGTCTATCCTCGTCGGGGCCAAAGTCTTTAAGCGTCTCGCCCGTCCATTTGCGGAGGCCGCAGCCGCCCGCGAGCTTGACGATTACCGCCGTCTGCCAGGGGAGGCTCTCGCCGGGCTCAAAATCGATTGCCGATTCGCCCGGGCGAATAGAGGCGCGAATGGGCGTGAAGCCCAAAAGCTTGGCCACCATCGCGACGGCGGCAGTTTGGTACGCGGTATCCATGATTAGGGTTTGCGATTTGTATTCTTGCTGGACAATTTGTTCGACTTTCATAGATTGATTCCTTTTGTTGATGATTGCCGCCGTGCCTAGATTTAAGGCCGGCGATTATTTCTAGATTTATGAGTCGCGCTAGTTGCGATTCAGTTAGTTCGTTGTCACGCACGAGGGCTTTGGCAACGGCCTCGATTACGCCCCAATGCACTCGCACGAGGATACGCGTCGCAGCCTCGATTAAGTCGAAATCGTTTTTCGGATCGGCCGAGCAAAGGTTAAGTAACTCGATTGACAATTGCCGATCCTCGGCGTCACCGTTGTAGTTCCCATGGTCAGCGGCAAAGGCCCTATGGGCTATTCCGCCGGCCAATCTAAAGCCAACGTTTTGGCGCCACGTCTTTACCGGGGCAGCCGAGGGGCGTACGGTCACGCGGCCGTTCGATTCGGCGTCGGGCCGAATTGATGCGCTGGTTGGAATTACCCCCAGCACATGGCCGATTACCGCATGTGCCGCCTCGTGAACGGCGACGGACGCGAGGGGCATAGAACGCCATGAGGCATCGCCGCGGGGATTGACCTTATCCCACGCGGCGGCGAACGCATCGGCCGTTCTGGGCCTAAGCGGCATGCTTGGCCCCCTCGACCGTGTGCATCAAAAGCTCGCGGTTATCTTTCAGGAAATTGGCCCTCGCGACGCGCGTTTGGATCGCCTGGCGCCATGCCCCTTTCGACGTATGAAATTCGTTGCGTAAAGCCGGGAGGCCGTCGTTAGCTGCCTTGTAGCGTGCCTCGGCGTCTTTGTGCTTCGCTTCAAGCTCGGCCTCTTGGGCCGCGACGCCGTCGGCGGCTTTTAGCAATGCGTTCCATTGCGTCATAACCTCGACGTCGGCCGACAAAAGCTCTTCAGTCTTGCCTAGCGTCGCCATGGCCGCGGCTAAGCCGGCCCGGTCGGGCCGCTTGTTGCGAGCCAAAATTTCGACAAAACCGGCGTATTCCCGTTTGGCCGCGGCGACGTCGGTGGCTTTCTTAGTCTCGAAACCGTCGAGCACCGCGGCTAGTGCCGGCGTCGCCGGCGGCTTGCGTTTTGTGAAAATCTGCGTAACACCCATTTTGAAAGACTCCCTGGAAAACTGTGAAATGAAAAACACGATTGAAAATGGCCGATACGCGGCCTTTAAACGTCAAACCGCGGCCGGGCCCTTAAACGTCAACCCGGCCACCCCTAAAACTGCTGCATTTTCTCGCCTTTCGGGGACGACGGTCTTTCGGCCCTTGGCGTGCAAATCTTTGTACCCCGGGGGGAGTACACACGCTTTTGGATGTATCCCCTTGTATATAGATGTATTTTTTCTCACTCACTTTGAAATAAAAGAAAGAAACCTATCTCCAAGACAGAGGCGAAAAAAATACACTGACATACACTGGCATACACACGGCTAGGCCGCCAGGGCGAGCGCCCATTGGGCCAGTCTGGCTTTCTTGCCCGCCGCCGTGACCTTGAGCGTCTTGCCGTCGCCTACGTCGAAAACCCGGTCACGGGCACCCGCCAGCAGCTTGCCGAGCCGTATAAGCTGGCTGCGTGGGTTGCCGTTCCCGAGGGCCTCCGCCATGAGGGTGTCAGCAAGGATGAACAGTTCGGACGCCCCCACTGGCTTGCCCTCGTGGGTATCCCACCACTCGGCAATAAAGCCCCGCATCGCCTGCCCCTCGGTATCGGCCTCGGCGTAGAATTCCTGGCGTTTCTCAAGAAACCCCGGCACGCCGGCAACGTCGAGAATGCCGCCCATCACCTTCGCCCATGACTCGAACATGCCCATCGTCTGCTTGCCTGGGGGCCGTCCGGCTACGATCCACGCTTGAATCAGCGTTAGGGCCGCGCCGACAAGCTCGCCCCGGTTATCTTTGACCCAGCCTCGCAAATCCTTATGTTTAAACTCGGTACGCAACCACGGCTGGTCGACCTTGGCGTTTAGTCGAATACGCACCGCGCGACGCATAATTTCCAGGCTCACGACCGGGTTGTTTCCGCTCGCGATCCAGGCGCACCGAACCGGGAATCGGCCGATCATTGAAGCCCCTAGAATTCGATCTTCCCAAACCGAGGACGTGATGGCCGACGCGATGGCCGCACAATCTAGCCGGTCACGCAGATTGTCCAAGAGAATAAGCGTCGGGCTCTTGCGTAACGCCGCAGTGATCTTCTTACGCATTTCTTCTTCGACGGCACTGGCCGTCATGCTGGCGGGCTCACGCCCTATAGCCGGATAGGCAAGCATTTCGACGAGTAGTGTCGCGCCCGTGCCCGGCTCTGGCTTCTCGTATAAGTACAAGGGCGTTGGGCCGGCGATGAGGTGCCGGGCGTAGAATTGCACGTTCATCGCAATCGCGTGGGCCTTGTCAGCCGCGTTGACGAAAGGGAAATCACCTAGCAGGTCGGATTCGAGCAGCAAGCGAGCGGCGGCGACGTCGTCGGCCGTTGGATTCGCGGGAACGCGCGGAACCTTAAAGCCGGCTTGGGGCCAATAAAGCGTTTGGCTGCTCGGGTGGTAGCCCGGCTCACTCGCTAACGTGCCGTCGAAACCAAAGATCGGCGCTTCAACAATGCCTTGCAAGATTGGCAACGGCGGCTCTGGTGTTGCCAAGACGTTCGCCACGATATCCATCGGAGGCGGGCAAACTATCTTATTGTACTTTTTCGACGTTCGGAAAAACGTGAACCATTCGGCAAGCTGGTAGCGTAGGTCGACCGCTTGCAGCGAATTTATGATTGGCTGCCCTTTGTCGTCTCGTCCGACCCGAGAGATATGGCCGCCAAACATAAATAGAACGGGCGGATTATTGAGCGTCTGAATATGCCGCCAGATTTCTTTCGTCGGTCGATCCAAGTCGTGAAAGTTTAGGTCGACTTCCGCCTTGGCTTTCTTTTCCACGTTGAAATCCGCCACCGTATAACCGCCTGGGCTCGTCCGCCAAGATTCGGCCTCTTTGACGTTCTTTCCGTAACGCACGACGTACCATGCGCCGTCCGGCTTGGGGTAAGCAAAGCTATTGAAATCGCTACTCGCCGTGGTCAACGTCTCGAAATCGCCGCGTAACCCTAGCTCGCCGTGCATCGCCTTTAAATGATCCGTACGCGTTCGCAAGCACGAATGATCGTTGTCCCAAACCGCGTGGCCACGGGGCACGAGCAAGCCAATATGTTTGCGGTGCTCATCGTCCAGCGGCGTGGCATCGATTTGCGGCGTTTCCTCGACGACGGCCACCGTCGGCACGTCGAGCAGCGCGTAATCGGCCAATTTAATTACCTCAAACGGGGTGCCCATTAGTCGATTTCCTTGGGTGTTTTTCGTTCAAAAAACCAGGCGTTTCCGCCCACGACGTCGGCAGCCGCCGAAAAATCAAAGCCCGCCTCGGCCGACATTTTCTTAAGAACCGCGCGGGCTAGCGCGGCGTGCTGGCCGTGGTTGGCCGTATGCGGCGCGTTTGCAAACTCGACGTATGCGTGATAGCCGTTTCCGCCCTTGGATTGGCGCAGCGCGACGTAAGGAATCGAGCACAACGCCGCGCGGGTTGCTTCCAACTTTTCATCCGGCAAGCCGGCCGCGTGCCCCGATGCCGCGTCGACGTCGACTATGAAAAACTCAGATTGCAAGTCGCGCCAATTCCATCCGGTCCAACCGATCAGCTTGATTGCGTCCACCGCATATCGCATTGGTCGATCGTTATCAACCGGCGTCGCGTTGGCATTTTTGGGAATGCGAATCGGCCACGCGTATCGGTATTGCTCGCCCGCTGGCCAAGTTATTGGATACCCGGCGGCCTCTAGCGCCGCGGCCCCAAACGGCTGTATCTGTACCTCTAACCCGGCGTGGAACCGCTCGGCAAACGGGCTGCCCTCGGTTTCCAAGAGGTTTTTAACGCGAGCCGTGATATTCGTTTGCATGATAGGCGCAGCATCGGCACGAGGCTGATTGCCCTTTTCGTTTTGGAGTTTAAACGCGTTGCCCGAATGGGCGTTTGAACACTTGGAGCCCGGCGGGGTGGCCATGATCCGGCCGGGCGAGTTTTTACCTCTATAAAGAGTACTATCGCAAAAGCCGAAAAAACCGATAAGAAAGGCGGAATTTTCTTTTCGCCACCGCGCGCCGGGGCATGATGCCCGGGCGTCAACGCTGGTCTAGGCCTCTATAAAGAATAATGTTGCAAATGGGCGAAAACGGAACCGAAAACCAAAAAGATTCTCGCGGCCTTTCCGATACGAAACGAACACGCGAGCTTTTTCCCGCTACTAAGAATAGTTGCACAAAAGCGCGAAATACCGACGGCAATCCGGAAAGATTTCGCCGCGCACCATGAGCCCACGGCGTGACGCCGCGGGCCTACGATGGTCGGGGCAATTCTTTCCCTATAAAGAAAAGGTGCGCAAAAGACGGAAAACGGAACCGGAATCCGAAAAGATTTTCGTATCGTTAACCACCGCCTCGCAGCGTCGCGCAAGAATACCGGCGCGTTTTGGTTGGGGCATCGATTCGCAACGCGTCCTAGGGCATCGTGGGGCCATTAGGGCTAGGCGTGGGGCGTGGTGGCTTCAGCGTCGGGGGCTCGACGCGCTTAACGATATGCGGCATGAGCCCGACGGCCCAAAAGAAAGAGGCGCCGACCATAGCCATTCCCGGTAGCCCCGCCAGGGGCGCAGTCGAATGGCACATGGCCGACGCCTTGCAAGCCGCCGCCGCGAAAGCGTAGCGACCACGGGCCGCCCCGAGAGCCCCGCCAAGGGCGCAGAAGAAACGGCCCGCAGTCGCTAGTTAAGTAGGGCCAAGATTGCCTTGCGAATTCGCTTGGGCAGCTTGGGCCACGCGGCAACGATCTTCGCTAAACCGGCGTCCGGCGCGTCGGATTGCGCGTCATGCTTTTCAAACGGCTTGTTTTCTCCGCGTTTCCCGGGGTTGTTCGAATCTTCGTGCGCCCATTTATACGAACCACTGAAATTGCTTG
>PLYM01000086.1 GCA_003153375.1 Planctomycetaceae bacterium | reverse complement strand
GTTGTTCCCGCGCCGGTGCTGTCGGTCGTCAGTGTGCCAACGACGGTAGTACCGACCAAAACGTTGAGCGGGCTGCTGGCTGTTGCTCCCGTAACGCTGATCTTCAATTTGGTTTCCGACGCGCTGCTTGTGTAAGTCGCCGTTCCCGTGCCCGTGCCATTGGGGTCGGTTAGCGTCGCAGCTAGGGCGGTTTGCTGCGAAGATTCGCACCCGCCGCCTTCAGTGTTCGTCAAGGCCGCAAGAGTGCCGCTGAGCGAACCCACGCTAATGGCTGTGGTGGCGGTCACATTGGTCGGCACCGTTGTGAACGATTGCTCTGTTCCCCTTGGATTGGTTGAGAAGACCGTCGTTCCCGCGCCGGTGCTGTCGGTGGTCAGTGTGCCGACGACGGTCGTTCCGATCAAAACGTTGAGCGTGCTGCTGGCTGCCGCCCCCGTGACACTGATCTTCAGTTCGGTTTCCGACGCGCTAGTCTCGTACGTCGCTGTTCCAGCGCCTGTGCCATTGGGGTCGGCTAGCGTTGCAGTTAGAGCGGTCCCCTCCGAATACGACGAGAGCGAGCCGAGCGCCGCAAAAAAATCGTTATGCGCCGCAGCCTGAGCGAACACCGACGCCGCGAAACTCTGGTAATTTGTCACTTGCGCCGCGGATCCAAACTCCAAAAATCTCGCGCCGATTGAGTGGCCCGATAGCATTTGCCGAGCTTCGAGTTGCTCGGCGCCAAGAAATCGAAACTTAATCCCTGCGCGATTGCGAGTAGTCATTGCCGCCCTCTGCTTTCCTAGATATTCCGATTTCACGCGATTTCGAGTTCGCAGAAACAAGTCGACGTTCCGAACGACTTTGCTCTCCTACTCTTCACAGTCACGGACAAGCCTCAACAACCGCCACGCCTTTACTAGAGATTTCGTACTTCCTAGAAATCTCGCCAAAAACAACGCCCTGAGATAAAAAGCGACGAATTCTTGAAAAGGATCGAATTTGCACGGCCTTGCCTCGGCGGCATCTTGTAAGTTGTTCTGGGAACGGTTGTTAGCGCAAGGGGCGTTTGACGAGGACAATCCCGTGCCGCGTCAGGGGTTTCGGCGTGCCGTGGCTTAAACCAGTGGTGCGTCTTGGATCGTCAAAGTCGCGATAATCATCTGACATGTTGCGGTGGATTCCAGTGGCGTCACGTGACTTTGTGTGAAGCGGCCTTCGTCGGCACGTTTCCCTTGAACAGTCGCTCTTGGACCAAGTGAATCGAAAAGGCCGCCTTAATTGCGCTGTTACGACGCAATTGGAGGAAAAGCAAAACCCAGCACGCTCGCCTTCGAGTGTGGACCTCCGCGAGGGCCGGTCGTGAAGAGCGAATCCAGCGAGACACGAACGCAAACTCTGTTGCAGGAGGCACACGGTGGCGACGAAGTGGCTTTGGACCTGTTGCTCCAGTTCGCCACAAGCACCTATCGCAATTGATGCAGACTCGAGTCAGCCAGCGACTCGAGGGAAAAGCCGACACATCGGACCTGGACAATAGCCCTTGCTAGTAGCCCATCTTCACTTCAATCAGATTCGGGGTACGACCGAGGCAGAACTCGGCGCCTGGTTGCAGAACATCTGGCGGGCTTGCTGGCGGAGCAAGTGCGGCGCTCCTTTAGCACGAAAACAACGGACGCGCGACTGATGAAGCCGAACTCGTTCGAAATAACGAACTCCTCGTGCGTTCTCGATCGGCAAATTGTGGCTGGCCATTCGTATGCCAAGCTTGGACGCCGTCAAGCACGAAGAGTCGTGGCGCCTGGTAAGGTAAAGGGCCTGAAGCCGATGCGAGCACACAACCGTCAAGTCATCGTACTGGCGCATTTTGGCGGCTAGCCCTTTGCACAAATTACGGAGCTGAAAACGCCACTTAGAATTAAGCGAGGCCTCAGGGCTTCTTGCCAGAGCCACAGTAGTGGAAATGATAATGGCTTTCCTCCGCCAGCCGGCCTGACCAACTAGAGACGGTATGCGATCGCCTAGTGGCAGCCGATGTCTTCTATGCTGCTTTGCTTTGGGCGGGGCGAATAATCTTGACCTCAAACTCTTGGGGCGATAGCGTTTTGTCCGTTGAGGCTCGGTTGAGTGGCAATAACGTGTCGCAGCCACCTTCGCGCTCCGCAAGCATTCACGATGCCGACCGAAGGTTACGGAAAATGGGCAATGTCGCATCAATCCCTCCTAGTGGCACACGCCAGGCGCGCTAAATTTGAATCAAGTTTCTCAGCACGGTTTACAGATCTCCTCCGGAGCAAGTTGGGCGTCGCGCTGGTCGATTAAGACGACGCTCTTCGTGCTGCTGATGTTTGTCTTCGGCATATGGGGGTGGGTCGACGTGCGTGAGCGCGGCCGAGTCGATCCGAACGATATCTATGCGCACCGTACGGACTTCACGGTCTACACCGAAGCCGGTGCCGCTTTCTTCGACGGCCGCGATCCCTACGCGGTAAGCAATCCGCGAGGCTGGAAATATCTCTACCCGCCGTTGTTCGCAATACTCGTTGCTCCGTTGCACGCCGTGTCGACGCAGTCGCAGGTACTGATCTGGTTCGGAGCCAGCGCGTTGATGTGGTGGAGTTGCTACATCGAGTGCGTGCGGATCGCGAGGGCCGTGTTGCCAGGCGAACCTGAACGGGGGTTGTTCGGCCCAATTCCGGCCTGGATTGGTTGGCTGGCCATCGCGGCGTCCGTACTGCCGGCTCTCAATTGCTTGCAACGTGGCCAGGTTGAAGTGGCCAAGTTGTTGTTGTTGCTGTTGGGGTTCCGTTTGATGATCCAGCGCCGTTCGACGTTGCGTTCGCTGTTGGGAGGTGGCGCGTTTGCGTTGTCGATCGTCTTGAAAGTGACCCCGCTGTTGCCGGCAGCGTTCGTCCTGGGTCAGCAATTTGTCGTAGGATGGCGCTCCGGTTGGTCCTATTCTGATCGTCGTCAAACGAGCGCGTGCTGGTTTGGTACGACGGGGGGGCTGGCAATATGCTTCTTATTGCTGCCGGCCGCGATCGTGGGATGGCGCGCAAATCTCGATCACCTCGAAACCTGGTGGTATAAAGTCGCGATTCGAATCGAAACCACAACGGCCGACAACTTCGCCGGCAATTCGTACTCGGTGCGCAACCAAAGCTTGACCAACGCCACCCACCGCCTGGGAAATTGGATCCATTATCAGTTCGGCGGCGGACCCTACGACGACGATCCGCTGAATCTGGGTAAGGGGGGGCCGGGATTGGTGATGGACACACCGCTGGTCGATCAAATCCTGCTGGGCATTCGTGTGTTGGCGGGCTGTTTATTGTTGATCGCTGGCTATCGCACGGCTCGTGAAGACTTGCTCGGTCAAGCCGCCGGATTCGGCCTGGCCTGCGTCGCGACCTTGGTGATCGTGCCGATTGCCAGGGCGCATTATTTTGTAATGATGCTGCCGGCTATTCTATTCCTCGGCTGCTGGCTCGTTCGCCAAGGACGTCCCCGCTGGGCCATCGTCTTTGTGGTGGTGCCTGGCGTTTTGACGATTGCGCACTTTGTTTTCGTCGAGCAGGTCGGGCGAATGGGCTTGCTCGGGCTCGGCACGGCCGTTTGGTACGTGACTAGCTGCGTCGCCCTATCGGGCTCCGCCCCGCGAATGCGTCGCGATGCACCGCACGGCGGGCTCCCCTGATCGAGCCGGCGAGCCAGACGGACGCGGCAGCGACGTGATTGTCATTAGGTCGAGCCGCATCTCTTGCTAGCAGTCTGGAAGATCGACTCCCACTCCGACTTAGCCGCGCTAGATGCGCGCATTTTCAAGGCCGAGGTCGTTTCGCAGCCTGCGCCACCCTGGCTTTCGCACGAGGAACTCGGCTTGGCCTCTCGCTTGGTCGCGGTTCAGAGACCGCGATCTTGATACCTCGCGATTACATCGCTACTCAGGACTGGCAAAAATCCGTCTCGACGTTGGCTTTTTGCGCCGAATGGGACGGTCCGGATATCTAAAGTCAGGTCACTGGATTCTCAGCAGTGGTTAACCGACGCCGCGACCGTCACTCGCGACATTCTTTATGTCGACGGCGGCTCTCATTTCGGCCGCTGGTGATTGAATGGAGCTTTTGCCATGACGACATGCCCCCTACTTTGCCAAGGACCATCCCGTCTGGCACTATGTTCACCTGCCTGAAGCGCCAAGAGTTCGGAAACTCCGACCGCTTGTTCTGCCCGAATCATCGAACTGAGGCCGGGCGACCTCGGTCACGGGCCATGGGGAGTTGCATCCTGAGTCTACGGAATTGCGACAATCTGCGACGCAAGTCGACGTTTACAAAACGGTCTAAATCAGGGAGACTCCCGACCGCTCATTATCTTCAGCTTGCGATGCGCAAATCTCCAGGGTGGCGCCGCGTGCGGATGTGCTAGCAGGGGAGCGAGTCGCGTTCGCGCTGCTGGCGCCGGTAGTGATATCACATGCGAATTTGGATTTTCGCCTTGGCATCGATCTGTTTGCTGATCGGCTGCCGCCATCTGCCGCCAGTTCATGTAATCGGCAAGATCGATGCTGATGCCTCGCTGGCGCCAGTGGCAGATCACAGTCCCGTCATTGCTACGGCCTTGCCGGATCCGACCGTTCCGCCGGACGCACCGCGAATCGCGGTTCTTGACGTCGACGGGCTACTGCTCAACTCAAATCTGACCGGGTTGTATTCGCAGGGCGATAATCCAGTCGCGCTGTTTCGCGAACGGCTTGACGCCATCGCGTCCGATTCACTGGTTTGCGCCGTGGTCCTTCGTATCAATAGCCCCGGCGGAGGAGTCACTGCAACCGATATTATGTGGCACGATCTACAGTCTTTCAAATCGAATACCCACCTGCCCGTGATCGCCTGCTTGCTCGATTTGGGGGCCGGAGGAGCCTACTATCTGGCAACGGCCGCTGACCAAATCATCGCGCATCCAACGACCATCACGGGCGGAATTGGCGTCATTCTGAACTACTACAACCTGCAGGACGCCATGTCGCAGTTTAATATTATCGGGGCACCGATTAAGGCCGGCAAGAATATCGACCTCGGCACGCCAATCCGCGCACTCGACGACGATCGCCGCAAACTTCTACAAACGATGGCCGACGAGTTTCACGATCGATTCCGTCGCGTGGTCGAGAAAAGTCGACCGGAAGTCGATCAAAACGACGAGACGACTTTTGACGGGCGAGTCTTTACCGCCGAACAAGCGCGCAATCGGCGCCTAATCGACCAAATCGGCTATCTAGACGACGCCATCGAGATGGCCCAAGACATCGTGCACCAACGTTGCACCAAAGTGGTCTTCTTTCATCGAATGAAAGATGAAGCGCGGTCAACCTATGCGGTCACTCCGAACGTGCCGCTGCAAGGCGGGCTCATTCCGCTAAGCCTTCCGGGGTTCGACCGCAGCAAGCTACCGAGCTTCCTGTATCTCTGGCAGCCTGAACCAACCATGGAAAAGCTCAGTGGCCGCTAACCGCGGCTGGCATTGAGCGGCGACGTTTTTGGGTGGTGTCCGCCGACTTAGCCCGGTGACCTTATCGTTAATCGACTTGGAGATCTCGATGCTTGCCGCCACGCATGCCTTAGCCGTTTTGCTTTTGATCGCGACCGCCTCTCCTGGCCAGTCAGGTGAGCACAATGTGATTCTTGGTGATCTGCTCGAGCCTGGTATCTCAATTGGCAATCGCCGCGTACGGCTACCGATTCCCACATTGGCCGACGGACTGAGTGCTCGACAGCAGCAGCAGGCGCTGTCACCAATTGTTGACGACAATCATTCGCTCGACGACCTGCAGCGTAAGGCGGTTGTCGCGCCCTTCGTCTTGCGCATTGCCAATGAACCCAATGCGGGCCAAGGACGGCCGCGTCGCGTCGACTTGTGGTTCGTCGCGCATGGTGACTTTGATCGCCTGAGCGATGAAGAGTTCCTCAAACAACAAGTCAACACCGAGACGAAGTCAAAACAAGGCGGCTCGTTGACTGAAGGTGCGATTCTCACCGAGGATCAGCTGCGCGCCCGAAAGATCGAGATCGTTCGCGATGAGCGATTCCTAACCGTTAACCTCGAGCTGTTCGACCGCGTAAACGTGCGAGGCACGATGCGAGCGCAGCTCAGCCGAGGGGTCGACTCGGTTACTTTGGCCGCAACACTCGATTCGCAATTTGCGCACGATTCCCAATTCCCAAACGCGTGGCATTCACTGCAACTCGATGATGCTGGGCACGTGGTTACAGGGCCAGCCCGACCGTATTCCGGAGCGGCCTGGTATTGCAAGGCCACGAAGCTGAAGCAACCGTTGGGAGCGGTCCTTCTCGAATATCACATTGTATTCGACGAGCCAGAAGGCTGGTTCAACGGAGCCAACTTGCTGCGTTCGAAGCTGCCGCTGCTCGTGCAGGATGGCGTTCGCAAGTTCCGACGTCGATTCGCCGTCCAAGCTGGTCCGGCCCGCCAGACGGCCGCTGACTAGCGGCGGCGGAGGGCTTGGATCGGCCGGAGATTGGCGGCCCACACGGCAGGGTACAAGGCTCCCAGAACGCCAACGACGACCGCCAGCAAGACGCCCTGAGCAATCACCGTTCCGGGTGGCCAACCATCGAGGAAACCGGCAAGCTGCGGTAAACAACCAAGCAGCCGCGCGCTGCCGGCGCCCATCGAGGCCCCGACAATTGCCGCTAGCGAACTGAGCAGCAGGGCTTCTGCCATCACCAGCGACATCACACGCCACTTGTGCCAGCCAATCGCGCGTAATGTTCCGATCTCGCTGGCCCGCTCGAAGACCGATGTAATCATCGTGTTCAGGACCCCGACGATACCGATCACGATCGCGATCACCGAAGTAACCCAGCTTGCGGTCCGAATTAAGCGAATCTGGCTGATGTTTCTGACGAATTCAGACACCGCAACCGCCCGAATATTGGGGTCGAGTCCGTTGATACGCACGCGCAACTCCTCGACTGCGGCGGCGTCGCCGGCTGGCGCGGCCTGGACCACGTAACCGGTTACTTTGCCAGGCCGGTCCATCAGTCGCTGTAATTCACCGAGCAGAATAAACATCGCGCCGGTTTCGTAAATGCTGAAACTGTCGAAGATACCGACAACTTCAAATTGCTCGGCGTAGAATTCGATGGTGTCGCCCACATGCTTGCCGATGTTGCCAGCCAATACCTTGCCGAGCATCACTTGGCTTCGATCACCAGCCCGCAGGCGGCGTCCCTCGACAATGGTGACCTGGTCAAGAACTGGGCAGTCAGCTCGCCAGCCATTGACAATCACGGCAAATAAGTCAAAGCGTTCGAGCGCCACAATATCCATGAGTCCGCCAATGACCTGCCCGGCTCCGGGAAGCGTACCGATGCGTTCGTGCAAGTTTTCGCTGATGCCGCTATTCAGTTGCATCATGCCTCCGGAATGTTGGACCACTAGGTCAGCGCCGCGCTGGTTATAGAGCTGCAAGAACGATTGTTCCAGCCGTTGCGACACGCCAATGAGCGCCACTACGGCCGCAACGGCCAGCGATAACCCCAGCGCCGTTAGCGACGACCGCCAAGGACGACGAACTAGGTTCTTCCACGCGATGCCCCAGAATCGCATCGACCGCCTCTCCCGCTAAGGTGACGTGGAATTCGAGACCGCCGGCACGTGGCCTTGGGGGTGCAAAAACTCTCGGCCGGATTCATTCTCCGGGACCAGCCGCCCATCGTGGAGGGTGATGATGCGCTCGGCTCGCTGCGCGACATCGCTACTGTGCGTGATCACCACAAGCGTCACGTGGCGTTCGCGATGCAGCGAATCGAACAGGTCGAGAATCGCGCTACCTGAGTGTGAATCGAGATTGCCAGTTGGTTCATCGGCCAAAATCAACGGAGGATCGTTAGCCAGCGCTCGTGCAATCGCGGTACGTTGTCGTTCGCCAACGGACATTTGGCTCGGCAGGTGATGCATGCGACGCGCGAGCCCGACAATTGTCAGAAGCTCTTGTGCCTTGCGAATTCGTTCGGACGGTGAACGCCGGGGGCCCTCGAACATGGGGATTTGGACGTTTTCCAGCGCCGAAAGCGTAGGCAATAAGTGAAACGATTGGAACACGAAGCCGATTTGGCATGCCCGCAACGAATCGATATCGCGTATAGCGGACAATGACCGCCCACCGAAAAGCACCTCTCCATGAGTTGGCCGGTCGAGAGCGCCTAACAGATTGAGCAGTGTCGATTTGCCGCTGCCGCTGGGGCCGACAATAGCCGCATATTCGCCGCGGCGAATGGACAGTGAGACATCGACCAACGCCGACACCTGACCGTCGGAAAAAACTCGACTCACCTGGCGCACTTGCAACAAGTAAGCCTCTGCATTTGCGGGTGAGGGGGGATTATTCATAGCGCAACGCCTCTGAGGGGGCAATGCGCATGGCGCGATAGGCCGGATAGAATCCACCCGCGACCGCAAGAAGCATGGTCAACATCAGGCCTTCTCCGACGGCAGTCGCCGACAATTCGGGACGGATGAATCCTTCGAGTGCAGGCGCTCGACTCAATAACAGGATGCAGGGCCAGGCCACGCCGATGCCCAGCAGCCCTCCCACGGCGCTCAGCAAGCACGATTCGCCTAGAACCATGCGCAGCACCCGCGATCGCCGCCAGCCAATCGCCCTCAAGGCGCCGATCTCCTGCGTTCTCTCGAATACCGACATAATCATGGTATTGAGCACGCTAATCGAACTAATTAGCAATGCGATCAACGAGGTGGCGACCGCCATGCCTTGTGCCATCCGCACCTCGGCGCTACCGGTTACGAATTCTTCCGTTGCCATTGCTGCAAGTCCAAGAGGTTTACCTTGCGCATTGGTCAGCGCTGCAATCTGGGGTCGGAGAAGTTCAGCGACGCGGCGTGCATCTCCGAGGTTGTCGTGAAGCTGCAGTTGAAATTCGGTGACTTGCCTGGGCCGGTCCATCAGTTCCTGCAGTTCAGGCAGTCTCATGACAGCGGTGGAGTTTTCAAGCAGATTCGCTCCCTGGTAGATACCGACGATGCTGAATTGATGGCTCTCGATCTCGACCTCGTCGCCGACGCACTTGTTGAGTCCCGCCGCCAAGCCCTGACCTAGCATTACCGCCGCGCGGTCCCGATCGGAAACTCGTCGTCCGTCGATAACTTGCAGTGTTGCGACCGCGAAACGATCGGCTGGCCAGCCGTGCACGGGAATTCCGATCAAGCTGCGATCGCCAAACGAGATCAGGTCGGTCAAGCTCGGGTTTACAGCGCGAACGGCTGGAAGGGCCGCAAGTCGCTCGGCGATGCGCTCGTCGAGGTTGCTCGTCAATCGTTCCGAAACGCCAGATCGTAACACCACCATATCGACGCCGTGCGCTCCGTAAACTTCCAACGACGATCGTTCCAGCCCGCTGGCGAAGCCCAAGAGGGCCACGGCCGTGGCGACTGCTAGTGCGATCCCAATGCAAGTCAAAACCGAACGCGTGGGACGTCGCCAGACGTTCTTCAGCGCCACAATGTCAAAGGGCATCGATGGAAGCTTTCTGGTCATTTTATCCGTCGGCCTGCCGCCCTTTTGCGGCTGCGGGAGCGTGTCGTGCAGGCTTCGGCGACGGATGGTATCACTACTCGATCGAATAGCCTAGACGAGCCGCCATCCGAAACCACGGGCTCGCACCGGATCAGGCCGCGCGTCGTCGAGATGGCGTCGTGGAGTGGGTTGGGGGCTCGACAAGTCGCAGCGGCGGCCTGGGAATGGGACCATGCCCCAATGGACCAAACCCAATGCCGGGATATCCCGAGACGCGTGCTTGATAGTCGCGATACTGATCGCCTAGATAGTGTGCCAGTCGCTGGTCCTTCAAGTAACTGCCGACCGCGATATAGACGGTCCATGTTCCGATCAGAACAGCACGATCAAGGGTCACGACGGGCGCCAACCAGACAAGCCCTAGGAAACTCAGGTAAACAGGATGGCGCAGCCAGAGGTAGGCGCCGCGGGGTTTGAATTGGCGTGGTCCCAGCGGTTTGCCACGCAGCCAGTGCAACCAGGGAGTCAGTCCGGTCTGATAACCCAGCCCAGTCAGATGCAAGCTATAGAACAGGGCCACCCAGGAACCGACAAAGGCAATCTCGACAGCGGTTCGCAGAGCGCCACCGAACCGCCACACCACCCCCGAGCAAGGTTCCCAGAGGCCGAACATCAGAAGCAAGCTGGCGCAGGTAGCAACGCAATAGAAGCTGCCGTAAAAGGCTGGCGAGATGACGCGCGTCAGGCGCTGCCGGACCGCCGGCAGCAGCAGCAGGCTGTGTGGCACCGCGAACTGCACAGCCAGCCCACCATCGATCAGCAGGCTGCCGTGCGACCCGGGCTCAGGCTCGCCGCCTTTAAGGAACCAAAACAGATGCCAAACCGTGAAAGCAAAGACGGATTGGGTTCCAACTCCAAAGGCAATACCAAGCAATCGTTGCATCGGTGCATGCTCACGTTCAACGGGTACGCTCTGCGACAAAGCATCCGTACTTCATCGCTCCTGTCTGATACGCCTCGAGAATGGTATTGAATCGGTCGAGAAACATAACCGAATTGCGATCGATTGCCTGCGCCAACCAACGCATACCGGATCTGCGAACGCGATCGCGACAGATCTCCCACGTCTTGGTGACGGAGTTGGTCCAGTCGTGGCAGGCGCACAATTTGAGGCCGGCCTGTTGCATCCATTGGACGTAGTCGTGCTGCGTTCCGAGTGATGGGCAGAAAAACCCTTCACAGACATCGTGTACCTGCTGGATTGCATTGGCGTCGGTGCGGTCACCGGCCAGCCACGCGCAGATGGCGACGCGCCCTCCGGGCCGCAGCCACTCTGCCGATCGCCGGAAGAACGCTGGTTTGTCGAATAAGTGTTCAGTGCACTCCACGCTCCATACGATGTCGAACGACGCGGGCGGAAACGTTATGGTTTCCGCATCGGCGCAGAGAAACGTGGGACGCTTCGGCAATCGCCCCAGACAGGCGGCCGACTGGGCCCAGCGCCGCTGCAAGGGGCTGATCGTGACACCCGTGACCGCACAGCCCAGTTGTTTAGCCAGGTATAGCGACGAACCTCCCATGCCGCAGCCCACGTCGAGCACTCGGTCATGCTGGAGGATGCCCGCTTCGCGAGCCAGCGTTTCGGTCAGCCGTTGTTGCGCGACCGAAGGGGTCTCGTCAGCCGTCCACAATCCGTGGTGAATGTGGCGCCCCCAGAGCAGGCGATAGAACAGCGTGCTGAGATCATAATGGCTGCGAATATCTCGCTTTTTAACTGTGGAGCAAGCAATCATTTGGTTACATCCTTGCAACTAAAGAAAGGCCGACATTCGCCGTAGTCAACACACCTAGGTAAACAGCGCCGCTTCGATCGTAATGCCTGGCCCAAAGGCCAGGGCTACGCAGGGTCGCGGCGCCTCGCGTCCTTGCAATCGGTCAAGCACGAAGAGAATGGTTGGCGACGACATGTTGCCATGCTCGGCCAAGATAGCCTGTGAGTCGGCCAGTTTATCCGGCCCCAATTTCAAAGCCTCCCCGCAACTCGACAAAATGCGGGGCCCGCCAGGATGAATTGCCCACGATGCAATCTGGGCGATCGAGAGTCCATGCTGACCGAGCCAGGCCTTAAGCCAAGGCTCTAAGGTGTGGCCAATGAGCTGGGGAAGTTCAGAAGAAAGCGTCATTTGAAAGCCGTTATCTCCAACACGCCAGCTCATTAACTCACGCGAACCCGGGATTACTGCCGACGCCTGATCCAACAATTGCCAGCCTGAATCGCGCGTCGAATTCCTGCGAGCTACGAGGGCCGCGGCTCCGTCAGCGAACAGGGCATTGGCCACGATCTGATCGGGTTGCGAGCCGTAATGGAGGTGCAGGGTGCAGAGTTCCACAGCGCAAAGGAGCACGCAGGCATCAGGGTCCGCCTCGGTGAAGGCCTTGGCCACGCGCAACCCGTTCAAGGCACCGTGACACCCCATGAATCCGAGGTGGGTTCGAGACACTCCCGTCGACAGGCCAAGCGCTTCAAGAATCTCGATATCAAGCCCAGGAGCGGAAAATCCGCTGCACGACACCGTGACCAGATGAGTTATCTCGAACGGCGAGACGTTCGCGTGCGTGATTGCGCGGCTGGCTGCCTCGTTCGCTAAGGGCCCGGCATGGCGTTCGTAGGCCAGCATGCGTTCGGCCGTTGTCGGTCCGTGCGTTTGTTGCGAGCTATTAACATAAAAGGTCTGTTGAGCGGGACGACCGTTGGTCGCTGATTGCAGCAGCACACTGCGCCGTTTTTGGACGCCGGCACGGCGATAGAGTGCTTTAACGTGGCGATGCTGCTCCACATTTTCGTAACACAATTGCGAGGCCTGCTCGGCGGCATCGGCCTGGTCGATTTCGAACTCGGGGACGGCAGTCCCAATACCAACGACAGAGAGACTCATGGATGAATCACCTTGAGTGGTCGCGCGTGGATACGACGAACCAATGGATTGGCCAATGAAGGAAGTACGCTCAGTGCATGAACCCCCGCGCCCACTAAGGCCGGTCGGCGCAAGACGCCGCTCACAATCCGACAAATTGCCTGGCCACGTTGCAGTTGATGCCGCTGAGCCTCATTCCAGTGAGCGGCCGCGAGTTCGCTTTCATCGGCGACGCTTTGCAAAACCGCGGGTACCACGGCGATCGCTGAGGACAAGGCCCACCCCATTCCTTCGCCCGTGAACGGCTCCCGGTATCCAGCAGCGTCTCCCAGCAGAAAAAGTCTGGGGATGGCCAGGCGCGCGCTTTGGCGGGTCAATGGCGGCGTTCCATGCCAGACGCATGCGTTCAACGATGTCAACTGCGGGAGCCCCGCCGTGCGCAGGGTGTCTGCGACCAGCGCGGCAGGGCTCGTTGCCAGTCTCAAGGCCTTTGGATCGAACGCCGCCGCTAGATTCCAAGAGTCGTCACTCGTTCGCACGAGACCCACATATCCCCAATTCGCGAGGGCCATATAGATCGTATTCGAACAGTATCCACTCCCCGCCTTGGCAACGGTCGCTCCGATGCCAATTCTGGACGCTGGATCAACCCGGCAGGCAAACGCGGGAATGTGCTGCAAACTGGGATGTCCCAATCCGTCGGCCGCCACGATCACTCTGGCCTTCGCCATGCGAGCTGCCCCGCCATGCTGTCGCAATTGCACGCGGCGGACTGCCAGGTCGGCTCGGCCATCGTCCTCGACCAGAGCGCGTGTTTCTGGAAGAAACTCCACACCGGCGTCGATTGCTGCCTGGACCAACATGGCGTCGAAGCTGGAACGTTGGATCGCCGCGCCAGCTGGGAGGTCCAGCTCGACACGACGCCGATTTGCCTGCAAGACAAATCGGCTCAATTCAACCGGGCGGAGCGCTTCGAACGCGCTTTCGAGGCCGACGGCGTGCAACGTCTCCAGCGCGCGGCCATTCAAGCAGCCGCCACACACTTTGTTGCGCGGGAAAACATGCCGCTCGACCAGCAACGTTCGAAGCCCCGCGAGCGCGAGTTGCCGTGAGGCCAGTGCGCCGCCCGGTCCTGCGCCAACGACAATTGCATCCCAGTCGCTGTCGGTCGCGCGCACGAGCGTATGAGTACCAGTTGACATCAATGTTTGCGCCACGCGAGCAACCACCGTTGAGGCCAATGTTGACGAACGGTGGCTCCATCCAGCCCACTACGGCCAGCGAGGCTGCAAATCTCGCTCACGGCAAAGGCGGCAGCGACCGACCGTGGACCGTCGATATGCACGACCGGAGACCGCGTCAGGAGGCGGCAGCCAATCCACGCCAAACCTAGGCCAAGCCAGCTTCGTTGCAAATCATTGATTAGCACCGCCTCGGTCGCAGCTTCGGCCATCTTTCCGAGCAAATGGATAACCTGCGACTCATCCAAATGATGCAGAAAAAGAGAACAACTGACGATGTGATATCCGCGCGGCAAGGGCTCTTCGAGCACATTCAATTGAGAGAACTGGACGTTCTTTGCGTCCGTCGCTTCGGCGCCCTGCCTTGCAACCGAAATGGCCAAATGGCTGATATCGCAACCATGAACTTCGATCGAGAGTCCTGCTAGCTGGGCGCGCGCGGCTAAGGCAACGGCGTTGTCTCCACCGCCGCAGGCCAGATCGAGGAAGCGTAACGTTCGCGGATGAATCTGGCGGGCGACAGCGGCAACTTCCGGCCACAGGATCGCGGCGCTGCGACTCACGACATTGATTCGCCGCAATCCGCGCAGGGCGTTGCGATGTTCGACGGGATCAAGATCGGGCTGGTCCATGACCTCCGGCTCCAATCGACGTTCTCGTATCATCGCTTAGCCCCCGGCGCCGGACTCATCCACAAGTCGCCCCAGATTTCGAGCTTGTCGGCGACTCCGACCGCGCCCAGCGCGGCTGAATAGGGGGTGATGCCGTAATCGGTCTGCAGAATTGTGAAGTGGCCGTGCAATCCGCTGCGCCCTTCCGAGGAGGTCACAACCGCCTCCATGCGCAGTGGTCGCGTCACACCGTGCAACGTGAATTGCCCCTCAAGGTCATAGACCGACGTTGCGCCGGCCTGGGCCTGTGAGTGTGGTTTTGCTGAAAGAATGCGAAAGGAGGCCCGCGGATGTTTGGTTACGTCAAGGACGTCCGGCCCACGCATGTTCGAGTTGACTTTCTTTTGGGTTGCCGCGTCGGTTTCGCCCGAGAGGCCGACCCGCGAGCGCGCAGCAGGCGTATCGGCCGTGAACGTGGTCATATCGAAGACCAACTCACCGGCGTTCTGCGTGGCCTCCAATTGAATGTTGCCACTCGCGAGACGTCCTTCGACGCCATGCTCATGACCAAATCCAGTTTTGCCGACGCGGATGTAGGCACGGCTGAGTTGCAGGTCCACTTCCGAACCTGCTGGAGCCGCGGGGCCCGATGGCTGCGGCCGACTGGCCACGCGTTGGGCTAGGGAGGCATCACAGAGAAGCAGCAGCAGTGAAAAAGAAGTGAGGGATACGAACGAGCGCGCGAAAAGTCTATGGACATGCATGTGCCAACTCCTTTTGGCCAACTCGCGGGGCCGAGTCTTGAGACGGTATAGATCAACCGGCGATGGCGAGGCGGAGAAAGCCACAGCATCCCAGGCAGTTTGTATTGAACGCTGTAAATGCACAATACCAAATTCGTTGTTGGAGGCTGCTGGCGTCGCCGTCACACGGTGAGCTCATTGTGCGCGGCCTCATGAGCGGTTCTGAGCGTGTCGCGCCCGCGCAGCAACTTGTACGCCCAATTGTTCAGCGTGCCAATGGTGCATGCTACTCGATGTGCGGTTTCGCGCATGCAAGCAGACTCGAACGAAGGTCCCTATGCCCATGCCCGACGACGAGCGAGATAGATCGACAATGGACGTTTTGAGTCGCCAGACTCGTCGGGCAGGGTCTGCCAAACACTGAGATCACTTTGTGGCCGCATGACCTTGACCCGGCTATGTAGGGGAGTTCATCTTGCGATAGACGTGGCAGGAAGCGAGTTACTACAATTGCGAGCCTCAATTAATTACCCGCGCATCCCACGTGAGTCATGTGGGGTCAACCGAATCGAAGCACCGTCATGGCTGACATTGTGCTCGTTAACCCGCGTTTCGAAGCTTCCTATTGGGGGCTGGAACACGCCTTGCCGTTCTTGGGGAAGCGAGCCAATTTGCCGGTAGCATGCCTGCCGCTTTTGGCCGCGCTGGTTCCCGATGGCCACCAAATCACGCTCATCGACGAGAACGTCGAGGCCCTCGACTACGAGCGATTGGCGCGGGCTGACATCGTCGGGCTGACCGGAATGAGCGTCCAGCGATTTCGGATGCGTGAGATCCTCTCAGAGCTCAAGGAACGAGACGTGTTCACGGTCGTCGGTGGACCGTGGGTTACCGTGCAAGAAGATTATTTCGCCGGACTGGCCGACGTAATCTTCATCGGCGAAGCTGAAGAGACATGGCCGCGATTCTTGCGTGACTGGCCGAGCGGCGAATTCCAACGTCGCTATGAGCAGGCCGAGCGAACCGATATGACGCAGGTGCCCCTGCCGCGCTACGACCTATTGAAAACCCAGCATTACCTATTCGGCAGCGTGCAGTTCTCGCGAGGATGCCCGTTTCAGTGTGAGTTTTGCGACATCATCGTCACCTTTGGCCGTAAGCCAAGGCTCAAGGCGTCGTCGCAAATTATCGCCGAGCTCGAGGCCCAGCTCTCACGTCGTGTCGAAATCATCTTCATCGTGGACGACAACCTGATCGGCAATAAGCAGGCCATTAAGAGCGTGCTCCGTGAAATTGCTGCCTGGCAACGGGACCACGGCTATCCGCTGACGTTTTTTACGGAAGCTTCGCTCGATCTGGCCGAGGACCAAGAGCTGATTGGCTTAATGGTCGAGGCGAATTTCACCAGCGTCTTTATTGGGATTGAAAGCCCCAATGAAGCGTCGTTGCGCGAAACGAAGAAGTACCAGAACGTTCGCGCTGGCAGCACCATCATGGACCGCGTGCGAACCGTCCAGCGAGCGGGCATCGACGTGTGGTGCGGAATGATCGTGGGCTTTGATCACGATGATGCGACGATCTTCGCCAGCCAGCTCGCATTTCTCCAGGAATCGCGCATCCTGCACGCGATGGTCGGTATGCTGTATGCCATTCCCAAGACACCGTTATATGAGCGCCTGGCCGTCGAGGGACGGCTTGACGCTGCCGACGAGAATCCGTTCGGAACCAACGTGATTCCGCTTGGGATGTCGCGTGAGCAGTTACGAGAAGGATACGTGCAAGTCATGCGCGATCTCTACGAGCCGGATGCTTACTTCGAACGACTCGACCGCTTGTTTATCCACGAGCACTTTGAATTCGCCAAATCCCAGAAAGCGTATTGGCGGGCACACCCCTGGACCTGGCTCAAGGCGCAGACTACCAATCTCGTGCGGTCGGGCTTTATCGCTTGGCAATTGCTCTGCAATCTGCCGGATCGCAAGCTGCGTGCGGAGTATCGCCGTCGAATCGTACGATTGCTGAAAGTGCGGCGCGATCCGGCAGTGCTCTTTGTTTACCTGATAAAATGCGCCATGCACTACCACCACCACACCATGGCTCGCCAAATGAGCGAGCAGGAAACCCCCGTGGTGAATTCATTCTGATCTCCGCCCTCACTGTGCTATTGCGCCAGCGAGTTGTGAGGTCTGCGGAGCGCCATCGCGAGCGTGATAAGATCTGGAAGCCACGGGCGAGTTCACCTAGAATGCCGTCGTTTCGTCGAGGATCTGGGCGAAAAGTGCATTATCGACTAGCACGGTGGCTTTCTTGAATTCGAAACGTGGTTGACAGACTTGCCGGTCGGTAACCGATCTGCCGTTTGGTCATCGTGCTCGGACCCGCACAGGATGTCTTTTCTTCGCACAAGGGCCGACGTGATTTCTATGCCCTGGCATTCCTGCATGTCGGTAGCCGCAAGGTGGTCGTCAGCCCGGCTACGGACCATCCCAGTGCCGAATGGGTCATGGCGTAGGCAGAATCCTTCTGCCGACACGTGGAAACTGAACGCGTCGAGGCAGACTTGGTGTTCCACGACAGCGACACGAAACCCTGCCAAGCGTTCGATGGCGTGTTGAAGGGGAAAGGGCTGCGTGTGCGTCGGCTGCAACCCCCTTATCACCGAACTTGAACGCCTTCGTCGAGCGTTGGATTCAGTCGATTCAGCACGAGTGCCTTAACCACTTCATTGTGCTGGGCGAAAAGCACTTGAACCACCTGATCCCCCAATACGTCGAGCATTATCTCACCGAGCGGCCCCACCAGGGCCTTGATATCGGGAACGAACTCCTCGTGCCAAGAAAACCGCCGGATGACAGTGTGCCCTCGACGGATCAACTTGTTTGCCGCGAGCGGCTTGGCGGATTACTGAAGTCCTTCTCACGAAGTGCCGCGTAGGGCCGGGCTCGTTAGAGACGAACCTCGGTGCCTTTGGATTTACGAGCACAAAGCGGTCAAGCCGCGCCTGCATGTTCCCTGAATGCCGCCATTGGAGGTCAGGCTCTCTGGCGTCCTGGCCGCGATTAGTCTGGCCCGACCTCCATTTCTCGGCCGCGAAACATTGAGTGAATCACGCGTTCAATGAAAATGTACAGCAAGGGACTTTTTCAACAGGCTTAGTCGTTGTTTGGAGTAACGATGGACCCACCAAGGTCCGCCTATCGGGAACAGCTCCCTCCGGCCAAGGAAGTCGCCGGCAAATCCGCGAGAGATCAGGCAGCGTTTCCCAAACGTGTAGTGTCGGAAGTCAACTTGGCGATGGTCGGTGCGACCGCGATGAGCGGCTGTGCGTCGTACTGTTGAAAGAGGTCGTTGATCGCTTCGCGAACTTCGCTCTGCACGATTGCCGCCCGCATGTCATCGTTGAGCCGCAACCAAAAATATAGCTCAAAGTCCATTGAGATGGTGCCAAACTGGTTGAACAACACGATCGGATGCGGTTCTTGCAAAACGTTGGGATGGGATGACGCAGCTTGCAATAATATCTTCTTTGCCTGCGTCACCCCTATTTTGATCGGCAAGCTGACCGCCACTGCTGTCTGGATAAGGTTGTCCGACAGGGTCAGGTTCGTGACCTTATCCGACAACAGCTTGCTATTGGGTACGATGACTTCATGATTCGCGTTCGTTCTCACGCGGGTGCTTCGTGGACCGATGTGCTCTACCGTTCCCTGCACACCGTCGATCAGGACGACGTCACCGACGCGAATCGGCTGCTCCGCCAGGAGAATGATGCCGCTCATGAAATTGTTTGCGATGTCCTGGCTGCCAAAGCCAATCGCGATCGCTACCGCCCCACCAAGGAAAGCAAATGCGGCCAGCGGGATGTGGACTAATTCGAAAGACAAGACACCGAATGAAACCGCCATTGCATAGAAACAGATCGACTGGACCGCGTTGGATGCGCCCTCGTTCAAACCGAACCGTGGGAGCACGCGCCGGCCCAGCAGCCGGCTCAGGACTCTTGCCAAGAACACACCCAGCAACAGGTAGAATATCAGCGTTATGATTTTGCCGATGGTGATCGGCCGTTCGTCAACTTGGGCGATTTCATAGGCCCATACCGCCCCCAATTGTGTCTCGGCAATATTCCGCCAACTCTTCGCATCTTGAGGCTGGAGCTTGGCCTGAAGTTCTTCCAAAAACCGGCTGGACCAACGCTCGCTGGCTTTGAGTTGTGCCAAGTGGGCCTCACATACGTCGCGAAGCCGTTGCCATTGCGCGCACTGGAACTCTCCCCATTGCTTGACTGCCGGATCGGCGTCATCGTGCATGCGCTGAACGAGTTTCGCCTGTTCATTTCTCGACGTCTCGATGCGCTGCAAAAGGGACCGTTGGTTGTCACGGATTTCATCCACAAGGTCGTTCAAACCTTCATGCCACTCCGCGATCTCCGCTGGCTTAGCTGTACCGTTTTCGGCTTCGTACCGACAGGCCCAATAATGGTGGAACCGTTTGATGTCGCCAATCCGTTCATTCAACAGGGAGATTTCCATCTGCTGCGCGTCGCGGGCAACACGCCAGGACTCGATTGCGAGATCAACATCCGACTGCCGTGCCTTGTGCTGTTGAAGTTCCTTGATTGCAGCGGCTTGTTCCGACTCCGTCCGTTGAAAGCGGCTGCGAGCCTCCTTAACTTTTTCATTGAGATCGGCCTCGAATGTTGCAAGCTCTTTGAGACGATCCTGCAAATCTTGTTTGGCGAACCGGACGTCCTTGCCGATGCGTTTGACTTTTTCTTCCAGTTGCACTTTTCGCGTGAGACACACGTCGGCCCGCAGGGCACGAACCTCGACTTCCAATCGCCGCAAGAGGATTAGCTCTTTGGCGATTTGGCTCTGGCGCTGGGCCAACTTGAGAGTGACCGTCGACGCATCTCCCGTTGCTTTATCCCGGGCATTCTCCTCTTGTGCCCTGCGCCGGTCCTTTTCTGCTTGATCAAAGTGATTTTTGGCCGTCTCGAGCAGTTGTTCAGCCGCCTTGACATCTGCCTTGAATGCGTCCTGATGGTCTTCTTCGGCCGCTAGTTCGTCACGCAGATTCTCCAGCAGCAAGAACGAGTACGGTTTGGCCTCCGTGGGCCCAAATTTGCGGAGTGACGCCAATTCCTTCTCGGCCGTCGCCTTTTCGGTCTGGAGTTCTTCCCGCTGTTCGAGCCGGCCTTGTTGTTGTGCGTAGACCGCGTCCAGGGTCTCCAAAAACTCGCGTTCATCGTCCGTGGCGGAAACGTCGGCTGAGTCCGAGTCGGCCGATTGCTCGCCGTTCGGCTTGGTGAGAGCGCTGATCTGTTCGGCCAGGCTTTTTCGCTTCGAGAGAACCTCCTCGACCCCGGATTTGGCGGAGGTGTCTGCCACTTTTGGGGTAGCTTCGTCCGCACTGGCGCACGAGAGCGCAGCCAGATTCAGTGGACTGCCCCAGAACACGACCCAGCAAACAAAGGGCATTGTTCGGCACAATCGATTGGAAATCAGAGTTCGCCGCATCGTTCCTCCTTTAAACTGCCGGTTATGGTGCCTGCCTGCACCAGTGTTAAATCATTGCTAGAGCGGCGTGAAATGTGGCTTGCATCGAACGCTAGCAGGGCATGTATCGCAAAGGGGAATGCTCTAGTACCGTTCGCAGATACCTAGCCACAATGGCGACTGCCCATAGTCAACGAACCTGGCTTTCCAATGCAAGATCAATTTGGGACCGAATTTCTGCGTGAAGTTTGGGGTAAAGTATCCGAGGCGCCGTTTATCATGGCGGCCAGCCGTCCCGAGTCAGCCAGAAGTTGGATCGGCAGCGCGGCGGCGATGCAGTGATTGAGTTCGCATCGCGCAGTAGACTAACTCCAGACGTATCTGCAATTGGAGTTTGCGGACCAGTGTCAACAGGAAAACCTCGTGACCGACCCTGTTGGTCAAGAGCGGTTTTCTCGGATCTGCGCGGAAGCCAGTTCGACCATCTGGGGAAAACATACTGCTTCGCAGCCGAGCCCGAGCGCTACGTTGGCACGGGCGATTTCTACTCATAGCGAGAATGTGTGCGAACAAGGACATGAAGCGTCATATCTGTGCGGCAACACGCGACAAATATTGGGACCGCTTCGAGGGAACTCCTTATCCACTGGGGGTAAAGCTTGTCGACAACCAGGAGGCGCTAAACTTTGCGCTCTACTCGAAACATGGCGAAGCGGTGACCCTGCTATTGTTTGGTGACCATTCGCTGACCGAACCCTTATTTCGCTACGAGTTCGATCGGCTGAGAAATAAATCGGGGCCGATTTGGCATTGCCGACTGCGTTTAGCCGAAGTTGGCGCCGCGAAATTCTATGCGTATCAGTTTGATGGGCCGAGCGTGGAGAGCGCGATTCACTGGCATGCCTTTGACCCGGCCAAGCTGCTGCTCGACCCCTATGCGCGGGCGGTCTATTTCCCGCCGACATTCAGTCGGGAGGCTGCGCTGGCTCCAGGTTCGAATTTGGGCAAGGCACCGCTCGGCATGCTCGCCCCGACCTTCGCGCCAGCGACCAAAGACGGCGATAAGCGACAACAATCCGGTCATATCATCTACGAGATGCACGTACGCGGCTTTACGCGCGGTGCCGAATCCGGCGTCGCCCCCCAAAAACGCGGGACGTTCGCAGGTGTGATCGAAAAAATCCCCTACTTAAAGGAACTCGGTGTGACTGCAGTTGAGCTGATGCCCGTGCATCAGTTTGATCCGTCGGATAATAATTACTGGGGCTATATGCCATTGAACTTCTTTTCTCCGCACCAGCAATATGCCTGCCAACCCGAAGAAAAGAGTCCCCATCACGAATTCCGAGACATGGTCGACGCCTTACACGACGCAGAGATCGAAGTGATTCTGGACGTGGTCTACAACCACACCTGTGAGCTGGACGAGAAAGGCCCGTGTTATAGCTTCAAGGGGCTCGATAACAGCACCTATTATCTGTTGACCGATGATGCCAGGCATCGCTATGCCAACTTCAGCGGCACGGGCAATACGCTGCGAACGGCCAACCGAGGCGTTCGCCGGCTGATCGTGGACAGCCTGCGGTTCTGGGTCGAATCCATGCAGGTCGACGGCTTTCGCTTCGACCTGGCGTCGATCTTCTCCCGGGCCAGCGACGGCACGATCAACCTGGTCAATCCGCCGATCTTCGACCAGATTGCAGGCGACGCCGACTTCGACGGGGTCCACCTGATTGCCGAACCCTGGGACGCCGGCGGACTATACCAGCTCGGAAGCAGGTTTCCCGGGCTGCGGTGGATGCAATGGAACGCTCGGTATCGCGACACTCTGCAACGATTCGTGCGCGGTGATCAGGGTCTGGTCGCCGATTTGATGACTCGGATCTACGGCAGTTCTGATCTCTTCCCAGATGCCTTGCCAAGTGCCTACCGACCGTACCAGAGCGTCAACTACGTTACGTCCCACGACGGCTTCACGCTCTACGATCTAGTTTCTTACAACCAAAAGCACAATTGGGCCAACGGACATAACAACACCGATGGTACGAACGACTACAGCTGGAATTGCGGCTGTGAGGGTAATGACGGTCTGACGCCAGAAATTCTGCGGTTGCGCAAGCAGCAAATAAAAAACTTCTTCGCGCTGCTCATGCTCTCTGGTGGCACGCCCATGTTCCGCATGGGCGATGAGTTTCTTCAGACTCAGCAGGGCAACAATAACCCGTATAACCAAGACAACGAGATGACCTGGCTCGATTGGCGTCTCTTTGAGCAGAATCATGATGTATTCCGCTTCGTCAGTCTGGCTATCTGCTTCCGCAAGTCGCACCGCTCCATCGGGCGCCCGTATTTCTGGCGTGAGGATGTCCATTGGTACGGCACCCAGCGGCCGGTCGATATGTCGGAGCACTCTCAGACCTTGGCCTTTTGCGTCCACGGTGAGGCCTATGATGACGACGACGTTTACCTCATGGTGAATGCCAGTCCGGCCACCGTAACTTTCGGCATCCACGAAGGAGTCACCGGCGATTGGCGGCGCGTGATCGACACGGCCGAGCCTAGCCCCCAGGACATTGTGGAGCCGGGACAGGAAGTCGTCGTTGCCTCACCGTGCTATCAAGTGCAGGGCTGTTCGGTCGTGGTCCTGTTGCGCAAGCGTTCGGCAGGTATTCCAGGCTCAAGAGAACGCCAGCTCCACGCCACGACTTGACTCAAAGTAACTCTCCCCGTCTTAACCACTTCATTGTGCTGGGAGAACGGCACTTGAACCACCTGATCTCCAATACGTCGAGCACTATCTTACCGAGCGGCCCCACCAAGGTCTTGATATTGGGCACGAACTCCTCGTGCCAAGGAAGCCGCCGGATGAAACGGTGCCCTCGACGGATCAACTTGTTTGCCGCGAGCGGCTTGGCGGGTTGTTGAGGTCCTTCTCGAGGCGAGCGGCGTAACGTTGGCCTCGCGATCGTCGCACCGTGCCTGCGTCCCTCCTCGACGGTTGTGTCCCGCTTTTACGCTGCGACCGATTGACTCTGTGGTCCGCCGCTCTTCTTCGGCGGCACCGGAATCGAAGCTTCGCACACAAATCAGCGATTCAACGCGCGCATTGCTCTTTTTTGTACGGGAAGGGAGCCGAGTTCATCGTCACCCTTTCCACGGTCGCATTGGGCAGGCCCCATCCCTTGAGCGTCGGAAAGCCCGTGTTGGCACTCTTGTAGCCGCAATCGGCAGTACGTTTGGCGTCGGGTTGACGCGTTCAACGATTGCTTCGGCCGCAGTTGCCAGGGCACCAATCCGGTAATGGTCGCAGTGCCGGACGTTGTTAATGCTCTCAAATGCTTAATAGCAGCCAAATACGTGGAATATTGAGTGGCGGTCCCATCTAGCATTTAGCGGATGCCCGTCGTTCGAAAGGCCTTCAGGTCATGCACTGACTTGAAGGCTTTTTCCTTGCGCTCATGATGCCCCTGTGACGGGCGTCTCTGTTCGCCCAGGCGTGGTGCCGGGGCGGTTGTGTTTCTCCACACGACCGCCCCGCTGGGGGCGGTCTCTTTTCAACGGAGGTCGCTTCCATGATCACGATTGCCAAGCCGCTCCACAAAGACGTCAAGGAACAAGAGAACCATCGCTTTGTTGAAATGTTGCCCCGAATTCGCCGACAAGCCTCCGTGGCGTTTCGTCGACTGCGGCCTGACCGCAAGGACGAGTTGATTCAGGAGGTAGTCGCCAACGCGTACTGCGTGTTTGTCAGGTTGGTCGATCGGGGCAAGGCTGACCTTGCCTACGCCACGCCGCTGGCCAAGTTTGCGATTTGGCAAGTCACTGCCGGTCGCCAGGTCGGCAGCAAGCCGAATCTTCGTGACGTCCTGTCGCCACAGGCGAATGCCGCGGGAGAGGTCACCGTCGAACGTCTGGACGAATTTGACCACGAGCAAGGTGAACTGCGTGCGGCACTCATCGAAGACCGACGGGCTACGCCGGCTGACACGGCGGCAGCGCGGATCGATGTGGCGGCATGGCTTTGTTCGCTTTCGCACAGGAGCCGCCGGATCGCCATGACGCTGGCGATGGGCGAAACGACGAGCGTTGTGGCCCGGCAGTTCAAAGTGAGTCCAGCCAGAGTCAGCCAGCTGCGCGCGGAATTGAAGGCTAGCTGGGAGAGCTTCCACGAACGGGGGCAGCAGCAAGCGGGAGGAGCCTGTCTGCACGGCCAGGTAGCCGTCAGCGGGTAGCCCAAGTAGCTCTCGATGCAGCATTACCCGGCGGTCCGCGATGCCTGGTTGGCGTCGCGGGGCGCCTCCTTTTATTAACGCAAGGAACGGAGCGACATATGTCACTGAAGTTTATCGGAGGAGTCAGCAAGAAACTCGGATCGGTCGATCGTGGCTTGCTCGAAGTCTCATGCCAGATCGAAATCGAGTTCGACGAGACCTACAGCGATGACGCTGACGACATCCAGCGTCGAGTGGAGAAGGCATACGCGGCCTGTCGGCGAGCCGTCGAAGAAGAGAATACGGGGATGGCATTGTCGACCCAATACCAAGGATCCGTCTGCCGTGACCGAGCGATGGCTGCGCGCCCCAACTCGGTGTATGCAGACGCGGTGGCTTGCGCGGCGGTTTCGGCCTTTGTTTTGTAGTATTCTATTACCGCCAGAGGGTCGACGGTCTCGCCGGAGGACTGTTCGCAGCCGGTCTTTTGCGATGCATCCGCCATCAATCGCTACCTTTCCATCGGGATTTTCCGAACGCAGCCGGCGATAGCAAAGAACCGCAGCTGCCGATCGGATCGCTTGGCCAGCCGGTCTCGAACCCAGGCGGCCGTCCCCTTGAAAATGTATTGTGACGCGCGGCGACGCACGTGACAATCGACTCAAAGCCGCGAGCTGCGGATCTTGACTGCACCGATCGGTAATCGCGGACTTCGACTTTTCCTCTGCAAGACCTCTTGGGGAATCTTTTGCCAGCGGCAATGGTCAGCGACTTCGGCTCCGCTTGGACCTTGTACGAGCTTTCGGAGGCTCGGCAATGCGCGATCACCCGCGACGCTTTCGAACAACGCTTCAGGGCGTCTGCCGCTATCTGCCAACGCGGTCGAAAAGAAATTTGTCATTTTTTCCGTGAACCATCGAAACCTTTTCGGCGTCTAAGGTGTATAAGAGGGGTCGACGCAGCGTGTGCGCATCGACCGGCTCGGAACTGACACAATTTTGCATGTTGCTCCTTCAATGATGTTCTTACGTCCAAGTCTGATCCAAGAACGGATAGCCGGAGATTACTCCGCGCAGCGACAACGATCGCTCGCAGGTAATACCGCCGCTCTCCCTCTGCGCTTGTGACGCTTGGCTGCAACGAACGTTCCGGCTGCCAAAGCCCGGTGTCACAAGGACATCGGGCTTTTTTGTTGGCCGGACGGAATGGGCGCTGGCGGAGCGGCAAGCAATGAATCACGGGTCGGTAGCTGAGACGGTTTAGCGGTGGCCTGAAAAGCCGCAGACGAGGATTCGAGCGCCTCCCGACCCACTGCGCTCAACGTGCGCGCACAAAGAGCAACACGGCCCGTTCGACTTCTGGTGAGGTTGTCAGCCTTTCAAGCTGAAGAGGTTGGGTTCGAATCCCACTCGGGTCACTGCAATGGAAAAATCAGCAAGCGGGAGGAAGAGGAACTGTGCCTCGCGCGCCTTGGGAGCACGAGACCGCGGGTTTATGAACGGTGCTCGAATAGTGC
>PLYM01000087.1 GCA_003153375.1 Planctomycetaceae bacterium | reverse complement strand
ATCGTGGGACGTCGATGACTTCGCACACGGTGGCCCAGTTGCTGGCCACGTTGGGCGTCGTCAAGTCGCACAGCCGCCCGCAGGTATCCAACGACAACCCATTCTCGGAAAGCCAGTTCAAGACGCTCAAGTACCGGCCCGAGTTCCCGCAACGCTTTGCGTCCTACGACCACGGCTTGACGTTCTGCCGCAAGTTCTTCCCCTGGTACAACGAGGAACATCGCCATTGGGGCCTCGGGCTGCTGACTCCAGCGACCGTTCACTCGGGTCATTCGGATAAAGCCTTGGCGGCACGCCAGAAAACGCTGTCAGCAGCCTATGCCACCACGCCTGAACGCTTTGTGCAGCGAGAACCTCGCCCACTGCGATTACCCGATGCGGTCTGGATCAACCCTCCTGCTGCCGCCGCCAAATCCCCAGAGAATCCACTGCCCGAGCTACACTAAATTCCAAAGGTCAGTGTCTCAAAGTCGTTGACACGTTCCGGCCGGAGGCCCTTTAGAATCTTCCAAGATTGCGCTGGAGGCATTGGACGCTCCCCGCTGGCCCTTCTCTTGAACGGGCGTTCGGTACGACGCCTTCTGCGGGGCTACTGGGGGCTTTGCCGATGGGACTGGGCGTGAGGGTCCGACACGGTGCAGGTGAAGCCGATTTGCCCCTGGGCTAGAACCCGCTCAACGGCCTGCGGCTGGTCCGATAATCGCTACAACCCCAACAAATGGACCGCCCGAGGGCACTGTTTCGGTGAAAATGGCCTTCGAACCGGGTTTTTACCTAAAAAACGAATTCAAACGGACACAACTAGAGGTAAAGGTCCGCAGCGTTGCATCAAATGGAAAAAGCCCCATCTGGGCCCGCCGGTCGTTTCTCGACCGCATAGGCCGCCTACCAGAGCCGCCGCCCAAAACCTCCCAATATTTCGCAAGAATTCTTCGTATCGACCACCCGCCTTATCGGGTGTTAGTAGAGGGGGCACGCATTCCCGTCTCAACGCGACTCTAGGTCGCAGCACTTCCGGCGATTTCTCGCCATCCGCGCATCCTCCTGATGCGCCCAACCTCAGAATGGACTCGCTTCGATGCTCAATGACCAAGCTTTGGCGGCACTCCGCACCACCTCAAATTCTGATTTGGCCACCCAATTCGCTAAGTGCCCTTGCGCAAGCGGTAATTGCGATTCCTGCCGGCCAGTGTTTGCGATGCTCAAGGAAAAGGGCTACTGCTACTTGCTCCAGAAAATCGAAGGGTTGCCAGCCGGCAGACGGCACGCTCCGCCTTACGGGGGCATGTGCGCAGGGCCAATTGCCGACCGAACCTGGGAATGGTTCCGGGAGCATCGCGGGGAGTGGTTGACGGCAATCACTCAGGCGAGGAAGCCCCGAAGCTTTAGCGGTTGGCTCGGCGGCTACTGTCGAAAGAAGATCATGGATGAGTTCGTTTCCGAGCCAACGCGACGCGGCAAAAAGCAAGACCTGACGGCTGCCAACGGTCGGATGACGAAGACTGGCCGGGTTGCCGCCGACGACAGCGACGGTCAACGAGATAAGTTGATCGAAGATGTAGAAGATACCGCTGAACTGGTCGAGGCGGCACAACAGATTATCGCCATTTCAAAAAACGTCCTTCCAGTCACGCAGACGGCTGTTCGCTTGGTCTTTGAACATGGCTGCACTCTCGACCAAGCGGCTGCAATCACTGGCGTCCCAAAGACGACGCTAATCAGCCGATTCAACTCGTTGGGAAACCTGTTTGCGAAGGGCCGGTCGTGGGATTCTGGACCGATCGCCTATCTCGTTAATCATCGTCGTGGCCGCAAGGCGGCTTAGATTCGTTTCCTCCCCCCGCACGCCGCCGAGCGGTCGCAGCTGTCACCTTTGTGATTGCTCGGCGGCGTTGCACTCCTAAAGGTGACAAATGACTGATTGTTTGAATGCTGCGCTCGCTTTGGCGGAACTTGGTTACAACGTTTTTCCTGTGACCCCCAACGCCAAGAAGCCGCCGCTAACCTCGCATGGTTTCAAGGAAGCATCCACGGACCCTGAAGTGATTAATACCTGGTGGGATCACTGGCCGGAAGCGAATCTCGCCATCGCCACCGAGGGTCTGCTGGTCGTTGACGTAGATGTGGTGAATGGTGAGCAAAATTCGTGGCTCGCCGATGAACCGGAAAAGATGGCCGACCTCGCCGCTGCTCCGACGGCAATCACGCCACGCGGTGGCCGGCATTACGTCTTTCGGCAACCCGCCGGCAAGCAGCTTCGCTGTACCACCGGCACACTCGCGCCGAACGTCGATACGCGAGCCGATGGCGGCTATTTGATGGTTGCTCCATCAATCGTGGACGGGCGTGCCTACACTTCGAGTCTCGACGTTCCGCGAGACCAGTTGGCCGAACCGCCGGCCTGGTTGCTCGGAATACTCGAAGGTCCAGGAAAAGCTTCCGTCCGCACGAGTGAATCGGTCTCGACCAACACAATCCCCGCTGGTCAGCGTAACGGCACGCTGGCGAGTCTGGCGGGCACTATGCGACGGCGCGGCATGACGGAGGACGCGATCCTCGCGGCCTTGCACGCTGAAAACACCAACCGATGTGATCCGCCATTGGATGACGACGAAGTTGAGCAAATTGCCAAAAGCATCGGCAAGTACAGGCCGGATGACGACCAACCGGTCGCAACAAAGCCCGAAGTTGACGTGACGTTTCACAACCTGGCAAAGCCGACCCACCAGGTTTGGGAGCATATCACCAGCTTGAACGATCCACCCAAGCTGTTTTCCTTCGGTGACCTGCCGAGCCGCGTTGAACGAACCGACGCAGGCGCGCCCGCCATCAAGCTCGTCAGCGCTCTGGAGATGCGATGGCAGCTTGCGGAGTGGTTGCGGTTCTATCACGTTTCGGCCAAGGGCAACCAAGTTGATTGCCCCCCGCCGATGGACATTGTCGGCAATGTTTTGGCGACGCCCGATAAGCCCCTGCCATGCCTCATGCAGATCGTTGAAGCGCCGGTGTTCGGTGCGGACGGATCGTTATCCTTGGTTCCTGGCTACCATCGCGGCAGCCAAACGTTGTATTTGCCCAAGGACGGATTCGAGATTCCGCCAATCCCTCAGAAGCCGTCGCGGGCCGAGATTACGGAAGCTGTCGACTTGTTGCGGGAGATGATTTGCGACTTCCCATTTGTTGATGATTCCGAGCGGGCGCACGCCATTTGCTTGCCGTTGCAATTCTTCGCTCGAAATCTGATCGACGGGCCGACGCCCCTCTACTTGTTCGAGAAACCGAGTCCGGGCACCGGCGGTACGCTGCTCGTCGAGGTCCTGACCTATCTGCCCGTCGGGCGCATCATAGCCGGCATGACCGCCAGTGCGGACGAGGACGAAATGCGAAAACGCATCACGTCGAAATTGCGCACCAGTCCTGCGTTCATCCTCATTGACAATCTTCGGGAACGTCTGGACGCGGCTTGCCTGGCATCCGCCATTACAACGACAACCTGGGAGGATCGAATCCTGGGTGCGTCGGTGATCGGCAAGTTCCCTGTCCGTTGTGCTTGGATTGCGACGGCAAACAACCCGGCGCTCTCGATGGAGTTGGCACGTCGCACGGTGCGTGTTCGGATCGACGCCAAGATGGAACAGCCGTGGCTGCGAACTGAATTCAAGCACCCAGAATTGAAAGAGTGGGTGGCCGAGAACCGAAGCCGGTTGGTGGGTGCGGCGCTCA
Source organism: Planctomycetaceae bacterium (assembly GCA_003153375.1). Classification (GTDB taxonomy): domain Bacteria; phylum Planctomycetota; class Planctomycetia; order Pirellulales; family PALSA-1355; genus PALSA-1355. The sequence goes on along the minus strand of PLYM01000087.1, from coordinate 5,313 downwards.
CGCTCATTCAAGCCTGGCAGGCCGCTGGACGGCCGGGTGGCAAGGTGTCGCTTGGCATGTTTGAAAGCTGGGCCAGGGTCATGGGCGGCATCCTTGAAGTCGCTGGCGTGCCTGGCTTTCTGGCCAACCGGGACGAACTCTACGCAACGGCGGACACCGAGGGCCAAGCCTTCCGGGGACTTCTGGCGGAATGGTGGGCAGAGCATGAGGATGAGTCTGTGCAAGCCAGTGATCTCCATCCAAGTGCTCTGAACCACCTAGTAGAGCAACTTGGTGGTGGCTCACAGCAGAGCCAGCTCATAAAGCTCGGCAAACTGCTTTCGGGGGCTCGCGACCGGGTGTTTGACATCGACGGAAAGCCGCTCCGCGTTACGTCGCCCGGGAAGAAGGCTCGCGGGACGCTTTGGGCCTTGGCTCTGGCGGCGTAGCGAGTGAGTGTGTGAGTGTTGGTGAGTGTTTCTAACCCCGTCATTGGGATGAAAAAACAATATTCCTATGGAATAGGGAGTGGAAAACACTCATCAACACTCACACACTCATCTGGTTTGTCCGCGTGACGATCACGTGCAGAGCGATCCCGACTTCCCGACCCCCTAGCGGTCCTTCTTTTTATGGAAACGCGCGCCAGAGACCGTCCTGGCAACCGCGCACAACATTCTCCAAATTCAATGCCAAGGGGTGGCGCATGTAGCAGATACGATCGGCGGCCAGCACCCGGCAAACGAAACGCACGATGGCCAGACTTGACCAACCCCGAGGAGCAGCCGAGCAGGTAGGCCACCTGCCTGAGCCCAACAAAACCCGCCACCTAGCTCTGAAGGGCGACTATTCATGCGGAGCAGCCGAAACGGCCTGCACCGCGAACTGTTTGATTTCCACCAATTCTTGGATAAACGACCTATGAAAGGAAGAAAACCAATTCCCACACAGATAAAAATCCTGGCAGGCACAGCACGTGGCGACCGCATTAACGAATCGGAGCCCAAGCCTGACCCGGCTCTGCCCGAGTGCCCCTCGCACCTGAGCGACGAAGCCAGGGCAGAATTTGACCGTCTTGCCCCGCAGCTCTTCCGGCTGCGAGTCTTGACTGACTTGGATACCGCCGCTCTGGCGGCGTATGCCGCGACTTTCAGCCGCTGGGCTGAGGCCGAACGGAACGTCCAGGAAGGGGGCGCAGTTGTTCGTACCCCGGCGGGTTGCGCCCAGGTATCCCCGTGGCTCAGTGTTGCAAACGAGGCTTTGAGGCAAATGCGAGCGTATTCTGTCGAACTTGGCCTCACGCCGAGCAGCCGATCTCGGATTCACGTGTCGCCAGAAATTGACTTGGCGGGCTCCAAATGGGAAGGCTTGCTCGCCTGAGCCAGTTGCGGACCGGCCGGCGGGCAGCCCCCGCCGCGCTGGTTCCGTAGCTTTTGTGCCCGGGCTATCTAGTCCTGGCATCCTTTCGTTTCTTCACCCCGATTTGGGACCGGCCCACGCTGGTTCTGACAATATAATGGAGACCTAAAAATGGTTGCTGCTGTTCATCCGATTGTCATCACGATGGAGCCGCTATTGCTCCGGGCAAATGACGCCGCCAAGGCCCTTGGAGTATGCCGGCGGACGTTGTTCACGCTGACTCAACGTGGCGAGCTACCGGCCATTAAGCAGGAAGGTGGTGCCGTCTCCTACGAAGTCGCCGAGCTTCGGAATTGGATTGCCAAGAAAAGGGTCACGACAGCCTGACCGACTCTTGTAGTTCCTACATGAGCTGCTAGATTGCCTGTATGGGCAAGCGGCTAAAATTTACCGATCAATTGCGGCAAGCCGTGCTGAACGCCGAGCAGAGCCGAGAACAAATCTGTCGTGAAACCGGCATCGACCAGGGCAATATGTCCCGGTTCACGCGCGGTGAAAGTGGCTTGTCGCTTGCCGCAATTGATCGCCTCTGCGAATACCTCGGGATTCAGATCGTTGAATCCAAACCAAAAAGGACGAAATAATGGCCGGCATAACGACACACAGGAAATCCGGGCTTCGAGAAGTTCAATTCTACGACGGCAACGGCAAGCGGCAGATTGTTCGCTTGGGCCGGACGCCGATGAAGGTATGCAGAGACATCAAGGCTAAGGTTGAAACGCTCAATACGGCCACCATTGCTGGGGTCAGCCCCGACGCCGAAACAGCGGCTTGGGTCGCAAAGCTCGATTCTCAGCTTCACGCCAAGCTTGCCAAGGCCGGGCTAGTGGCTGCACGTGCCAAAACGGAAGTCGTCGAAGTGGTTACGCTGGGACCGTTTCTCGATGGCTACATTGCCGCTCGGACTGACGTCAAACACGGAACAACGTCGGTCTATAACCAGACTCGACGAAACTTGATTTCCTACTTCGGTGCGACGAAGCCGCTGGCGAAAATCACGCAAGGGGATGCAGATGAGTTCCGTCGTTATCTGGAGCGGCCCAAGGCTAAGAACGGCGAGGGACTAGGGGTTAACACCGCCAATCGTCGTTGCGGAGTTTGCAAGCAATTTTTCCGCGCCGCGGTCCGCAAGAAGCTTATCGCCGAGAGCCCTTTCGGCGACATGAAGGGACTGACCGTTCGCGGCAATAAGGCCCGCTATTTCTTCGTATCCCGCGATATGGCGGCCCTTGTCCTGGACGCTTGCCCTGACGCCCAATGGCGGCTGTTATTCGCGTTGAGCCGATACGGCGGCCTGCGCTGCCCCTCAGAACATCTTGGCTTGCGGTGGGGCGACATTGATTGGGAACGCAACCGAATGACGGTCCACAGCCCAAAGACCGAGCATCACGAGGGCGGCGAGGCCAGAGTGATTCCGATCTTTCCCGAGGTTCGGCCTTATCTGGAAGAGGTGTACGATCAAGCCGCCGAAGGGACCGAATTCGTAATCACTCGCTACCGTGACCGAAATTCAAACCTACGCACTCAATTGCTTCGGATCATCCGCAAGGCCGGGGTAGAACCTTGGCCGAAGCTTTTTCAGAACCTCCGAGCCACACGCCAAACCGAGCTTACTGGTCCATTCCCGCAGCACGTCGTTTGTAAATGGATCGGCAATACGGCCGCTGTTGCAACCGAGCACTATTTGCAAGTGACCGATGAGCATTTCGAGCGGGCACAAAATGTGGGGCTGAATGTCGGGCTGCAAAGCTCAGAATCGGCCGGCAAGACTCAGCAACCCACTTTGACAGACCCCGGTATTGCCGAGGAATGCGCGAGTGTGCCGAGTCTTGCCGACCAAAAAGCTACGCCTGGCAGGATTCGAACCTGCGACCTACGGTTTAGGAAACCGTTGCTCTATCCCCTGAGCTACAGGCGCAAATATCAATCTTCATTGACATTACAGATATTTTAGTGTATCCCTTTATGTGCATGACTTGGCTCATAATCGACCGAAAACGCCAAAAAAGGGATACGCATTGTGGGATACAGCCACCATTCCAGAGCCATTCGCAAGAAGCTTTCGTTGACTTGGTTCGACCCTCGCCAGTGCTGGAAGAAAAAATCAAGCGGCAGCACCAAGTACTTCAAATTTCCTAACACAGCCAAGGGCTACCAACAAGCCCTGACCGCACTGTCGCGTTGGCAAGAGTCCATTAACGAGCCCCCAGACCCTGAGGGGAAACGTCAACGGCTGCAGGCCATGTCCGACTGGTACACCGAACAGGGAGACCCCCGAGGGGCGGCAATTGGAAAGCTCTTGAAATCTGGTGCCGATCCTGGCTCTGTCGTCGAGAACATGGGGCTAACCATAGCCGCAGTGAACCGGCTTGGGATTGATTTGGGCGACACCCGCAGTGTCTTGGAATTGATCGACGCTGATTTAACCGCAACGGAGGAGTTGAAAAACCCACGCATTTGGCAAGAGCGGTTTGAGCGACCCAAAAAGAATGGAGTTTCTGTTGAGCAGGCGGTTGAAATGTTCGTCAATGAAAAGTTGTCCTTGGTGAAGGCCGGCAAAAGAGCGCCAGCGACTCTGGCCAGCATCAGGGATCGGCTGAGGATTGTCAGACAGTTCTTGCCCATGTCCGTGGCTTCCATTGATGCCCTTGCCGTGAGTCGAGTCTACAGCAAATTGACTGAAACCAAACTTTCCGGCGCAAGGCAAAAGAATATCTGGATCATGTTTCGCACTTTCCTCAACTGGTGCTTCGAGCAAGAGCTTATAGACGTGCCGCCTCGGAATATCAAATCTAAACGCTTTGAGTTTTCCGACGATCATCAGGACCGTGCCAAAATGATTTTCACGCCGAAGGAAATCCGCAGCATGTTAGAAACCTTGCCTGCTCGGGGGCGGGCTGCGGTCTTGCTGGCGACGAACTGTGGGCTTACACCAGCAGATTTGGCCGTATTGCGCAAGGGGGAAGTTGACCTGAAGGCCGGGCGGATTATTTACAAGCGAATCAAGACCCGAAAGCAAGAACGAGTACCCACGGCCAATTATAAGCTGTGGCCCGAAACGATTGCCGCCCTGAAAGCAACCAAGTCCAATCATCCCGAGCTTTGGTTTTCAACTGAGGACGGAAATCCGTTGCGCACCTCTAAGCTTAAAGCGGATGGCTCAATGACTTCAATTTGGAGCGTTTTGGCAACGCAATGGACTCGTTGGCGGGGGGCTGGTCTAGTTCCCAACCGCCCGTTGAAAGGGCTGCGAAAGACGAGTTCTACAGCAATTGAGAACGGTCCGTACAAGGGATGGGAGCAACTCTTTCTTGGCCATGCCCCGGAAACCGTAGCGGGGCGGCATTACGTCGTACGCACCGGCCAGCCCATTCCCGAGTTCGATAAAGCTCTGGACTGGCTACGGGACCAATTCTTGCTTCCCCAGTAGCCCAAGCCGGAATGGATTTTGGAACGCAGTTTAAAAACGGCCTTAATCTATCTCAGCCGGAACCTCTCCCCTCGATCCTCTCGACCGGCCAGAAGTCTGCCGCTGCCCCCCTCCCCCCCATCCCAAAAAGCTCCATTTCGCCAACGAACTCCCCTCGTCACTCCCCCTCATCATTTTTTGCCTTCCCACGCACAAACAAGCACACGCTGGTGTGCGTGGCCAGCGGGCGATGGAACCTAGCCCCCAGGTTTTTGACCAAGAGTTGTTCCAATTTCAATTCTGCAACTCTTTTGCCCCAGGGAACCTCGCCCTGCGAAACGGCGACTCGTTTTTGCTTCGCCTAGAACGGATTGTGGACTTTAGTCTACGAGTGCCGGGGCGTCGCCGGCGATCGCAATCTTTGATCACGGTCCACTGCAAATGATCTAAAACGCATTCCCGACAGTGCGTCTCGGGTCTTATGTCAGTCGGCGCGCAAAGTGCGC
>PLYM01000100.1 GCA_003153375.1 Planctomycetaceae bacterium | reverse complement strand
GCCCAGTTCTGGATCGTGGTGTAGCGGCAGCGAGCGTGCTTGTTGACGATGATCTCGACCACGGCCGAGTGCAGACTCTCGGTGCTGTACATCGGGGCGGTGCAGCCCTCGACATAGTGAACCTCGGCGCCTTCGTCGACGATGATCAGTGTGCGCTCGAACTGGCCCATGTTCTCGGCATTGATGCGGAAGTAGGCCTGCAGCGGGAACTCGACCTTCACGCCCTTGGGCACGTAAATGAACGAGCCGCCCGACCAGACGGCCGAGTTGAGGGCCGCGAACTTGTTGTCCGAGGGGGGGATGATCTTGGCGAAATACTCGCGCACCAGGTCCGGATGCTCGCGGACGGCGCTATCGGTGTCGGTGAAGATCACGCCCTGGCGGCTGAGATCGTCTTTGAGCGAGCCGTAGATCACTTCGCTTTCGAACTGGGCCTTCACGCCGGCCAGAAACTTCTTCTCGGCCTCGGGAATGCCCAGCCGGTCGAAGGTCTTCTTGATTTCGGCGGGCACTTCGTCCCAGGTCTTGCCCTGACGGTCGGCCGGCTTGAGATAGTAGAAGATGTCCTGAAAGTTGATGGCGATGTCGCCGCCCCAGTGGGGCATGGGCTTGGAGTTGAAGATCTCGAGGCTGCGCAGACGGAAGTCGCGCATCCAATCGGGCTCGTTCTTCATCTCCGAAATCTGACGGACGATCGTTTCGTCCAAGCCCTTGCGAGCCTTGAAGACGTATTTCGAGTCGGTGCGAAAATCATACTTGTTGATTTCGCCGATGTTGTCGGACGGATTGGTGACAAGGTCAGTGGCCATGACAGCACTTCGCTTTCGTGTCGATTGTCGACGGGTTTCGGTGATCGATGGTTCTAGTGTGTGGCGACGGCTTCGCGATCTTGCATGGCGGCCTCGGCCGCGGCGGCCATCGGATGCGCCGCGCGAATGCGGTCGTAGCCTTGCTTGTGCAGTTCGACGGCCAGCTCGGGCCCGCCGGTTTCGACGATCCGGCCGCCCAGGATGACGTGCGTGAAGTCAGGACGGTTGTGCTCGAGCAGATGTTCGTGGTGCGTGATGATCAGAATGCCCATTTCCTTGCCGCCGATGTCGGCGATGCTCTGGCTGGCCACGCGCACGGCGTCGACGTCGAGCCCGCTGTCGGTTTCGTCGAGGATGGCGAACTTGGGTCGCAGCATGGCCAGTTGCAGAATCTCGGCCCGCTTCATTTCACCGCCCGAGAATCCGTCGTTCACATAGCGGCGGGCAAATTCCTTGTCCATCCGCAGCTGCACCATCTTTTCGTTCAGTTCCTTGCGAAACTCGCGCATCGGAATCAGGTCTTCGCCTTCCTTGCGGTCGGGCCGGCGCACGTTCGTGGCCGCGTGCCGCAGAAAGTCGGCCATCTTCACGCCGGGAATTGACATCGGTCGCTGGAACGCCAGAAAAATGCCCGCGCGGGCGCGCTGACTGGGATCCATCGACAACACGTCCAGGCCGTTGAGCGTGATCGTGCCCTTGGTCACCTCATAGCCGGGATGTCCCATGATCGCATAGCCCAGGGTGCTCTTGCCCGAGCCGTTGGGCCCCATCAGGGCGTGTACTTCGCCCCGTTTGATCTCCAGGTTCACGCCGCGCAAGATTTCCTTGCCGTCGGTCGTGGCCACGTGCAAATCAACGATTTTCAAGATCTCAGCCATGTGCCGTGTCAGTTCGCTTTCTGAAGTCGTTTCGCGGTCTTGGTTGTTGTGTTGGATTTAGCCGGTGATCTTTTGATGATCGTAGAGCGGGGCGGCGGCCGGGGCATCGACGTAGCCCGAGTGGTGCGGCACCGGCAGTTCGTCGTCCATCTTGACGCCGATCTGGGCGCCGGCTTGTCGGGCGATCTTGTGCCCCTTGATCTTGTCTTGAATGCGCATCAGGCCTTCGAGCAGGGCCTCGGGACGCGGCGGGCAACCGGGCACATAGACGTCGACCGGCACTACGAGGTCGACACCTTTGACGACGTGGTAGCCATACTTGAAGTAGGGGCCGCCGCCGACGGTGCAGGCGCCCATCGCGATGACAAACTTGGGGTTGGGCATCTGGTTGTAAAGCCGTCGCAGGCGGCTGCCCATCTTGTAGGTGACCGTGCCGGCCACGATCATCAGGTCGGCCTGGCGGGGACTGGCGCGAAAGGCGCCGGCGCCAAAGCGATCCATGTCAAAACGGCTCGCCCCGGCGGCCATCATCTCGATCGCACAACAGGCCAGCCCAAAGGTCATCGGCCAGATACTCGCCTGGCGGGCCCAGTTAATGGCTTGTTCGACGGTGGTCGTGATGACGTTCTCTTCGAAACGTCCTTCGATCCAGGGATGCGTCAGGTCGGGTTGGGTCATGGTCATTTTTTCCACCGCAGAGAAAACTTCGGATTTCGCCAAACCCTCTAACCTACCGGGCATTCGCCGGATTTTGAAGGGCCGATGCCCGCCTGGTCTCACCGGGTCAATTCGAGGCGAACCGGCAACTCGCGTCGCCGTCCAATCGACAATCGGTCAGCCGCAAACCACTGCCCACCAACTCGGCAAACAACATCTTTTCCAACGCGCAAATGCCCCGATCCTGCTCGGCCAACTCCGGATAGGGGCAGGCCTGGGCGGTCAGCACCGGCAACGATCCCGACTCGTCGACCTCGAACGGAACATCGCGATCGGCGAAAACCCGCGAAACGTCTCGCATCCGCTCGGCCGTCGTCGTGCCGGTGATCCGGCCCGAGTACATCGAAGCCATCGTCTTGGCGATCCGCTGCAACAGCCCGCGGCGCACCTCGGGGTCTTCGATGCCGCGGACTTCCTTCCACAGGGCCAGCGCCAGATCGGCAAAATTGGCCCCCGTCTGCCGGCGGCCTTTTTCAGTCAGTTCATAGCGGTGGCTGGGACGTCCCCGCGTGGGACGCGACAATTGGCGGTCGACCAGGCCCTGGGACATCAGCCGCACCAACCGCTGCCGCACGGCGGTCGACGTAACCTTCATCGCGCCAGCCAGTTCGACGACGCCCAAGGGGCCCACTTTGCGCAGCAGGTCGAGAATTCCAATATCCGAACTCTCGGTGACATAATCCATTGCGAGTTTCTCCCTGAAGACCACACCCTAATCCTAGCGGTTCCGTGACTTTTGACAACCCGATGTTTGAAAAAGAACCTCCGCAGCGCGATTTCGAGCCAAATCGTGGAAAACGTGATCCCGCCGGACGCAGGATCCGCCGGCCGAACACCCCCCTCGCCAGGGGTGGACCTAGCAATCCGCTCCACAGGCCTCGTCGACGACCGTCGACGGGTGCATGGCGGGGCCGTCGCGGCGGGGAAAATAGCGATCGACGATCTCGCGGAATTCGCCGGGCGTGGCGGCGCGCGAAACTTGCGTGCGAAACTCACGGGCGCCGTACCGGCCCTGGGCATAGCAGCAGGCATACTTGCGCATCAGGATCGTGCCTTTGCCGGGACCGAAGCGTTGGCAGACCAGCTCGTAGTGCTCGAGCAGCAGTTGCCGTTCTTCGGCCAACGTGGGATCGGGCGGAACCGGTTCGCCCTGCAGTGCGGCCCGCACCTGGCGAAACAACCAGGGGCGATTCAAGGCCGCGCGGGCGATCATCACGCCGTCGACCGGGTAGCGGCGGAAGGCCTCGACCACGGCGGCCACCGAGGTCAGGTCGCCGTTGCCGATCAGCGGAATGCGTTTCAGGTGGGGCTTGATCGCGGCGATCTGGTCCCAGTCGGCCGAACCCGAGAAAAAGTCGGCGGCCGTGCGCCCATGCACGGTCAGCGCGGCCGCGCCAGCCTGCTCGATCACCTGGGCAACTTCGATGGCATTGATCGATTGGCGCGTGCAGCCCAGCCGCATCTTGGCTGTCACCGGGGTGGGCGCGCACGCCTTTGCGACGCGCTCGACGATGGCGCCCACGCGATCGGGAAAGCGCAGCAGGTAGGAGCCGCTGTGCGCCTTTTCGGTGACCTGCTTGACCGGGCAGCCGAAGTTGATGTCGACCACGCTGACCTTGAACTCATGGGCCAGTTTGGCGCCGACTTCGGCCAGCGTGGCCGGGTCGTTATCCCAGATTTGCACCGCCAGGGGCCGGGCTTCTTCTTTCACGCCCCACAGCCGATCGGGCAGTTCGTCCTCTTCTTTTTCGAGCCAGAGGAAACCCTTGGCGTGTACCATCTCGGTGGCTTGCAAGCCCGCGCCGCCAAAGTCGCGCACGATCTGGCGGTAGGCATAGTTGGTGAATCCGGCCATCGGCGCTTGCAGCACCGGCGGATCGACGAGCAGGGGACCGATGTGAAACGGCCTGGCCAGCGTGCGCTCCTCGGGCGGAAGCGAGCCCGTGTCGCGGGAAGTGTTGTCGGCCGATTCGGCAATCGCCATCGTGATCGAGCCTCTTACGCCTCGCGCCGCGTGGTGCGCGCGACGACCAGCTTCTTGACCAGCTCGTCGGCGGCAATCGTCGGCGGCAGCACGGCCAGCGCGAAATGCGCGATGGCGATATTGTATTCCGTCAGGTCGTGCAAAAAGGCCAACGTCGCCACGCTTTGGCGGCGGATCGATCGCAGAGCGCCGTCGAGGCGCATCGGTTCGTCGGCAATCTCGTCGGCCGTGGCGTTGGCCTCGGCGCCGCGGCGCGTTTCGTTGACCAGCGCCGCGCGATGCACGTCGGCCTGCAAGATCGAGTCGGCGCGCTCTTCGAGCTTGCCGTGCTCGAGTCGCACCATTTCGCTCCAATGATGGCTGCGCGGTCCGCCGGCATTGACCAGGTAGCGACCCGATTGCGGCGCGGTGCTGGGCAACATCCAGGGATCGTCCATCCGCCGGCCAGCGGCCTGCATCAAGTTGAATTCGGCCAGCAGCAGCGCCACGTGGGCATCGAACACCTGGGCCCGCGCGGCTTTGCGGGCGGCTTGTAGCCGCACGGCGGCTTCGGCCATGCCCGGATCGCGGTGCAATTCATTCGCGATGGCCGGCAAGACATTGAGCAATTCGGCCTGCTCGGTCAGCGATTGGTAGCGGGCCGCCTGCTCGCGCGCGCGCCAGTAGGCGGAGATCACGGCCAGCCGATTTTCGGGCGCCACGCCGCGCAAACAGTCGCCCAGCGTGGTCGGTTCGCCGGCGTCGGGAGGCATGTTGCGGTCCCAGTGCAACAGGTTCGACAGCCGCTGCACGCGCTGCGGCGCGTCGGTGATGGCCACCAGCCCCTGGTACAGGCCTGGTTCCTCGGTGGCGGCATCGTGTTGATATTGCGTGGTGCGTTCGCGCGGCTCCGCGGCCGGAGGTTCGGCTTCACTGGGCCGCTGACCCTCGGCCGGCGGGCCCCCCGGCGGCGCCGGTCCGCGCAGACGCGAGCCCTTGGCGCCCGCAGGTTCGACTCCGCGCGGCGTGAGAATCAGCATTTCGACCAGGGCCCGGCTGTCGGCATTCGGCTGCGCGGTGACGAACGCATACTCGGCGAAGCCCTGGTTGTAGTCGCGCACGTCGGACATGAACAAGCGGCGCTCGCGCTTCAGCTCTTCCATCGTCGCCAGGATCGTGGCCAGACCTTGACCGCTCTTCTGGAAGTGCTCGGCCGAGGCATCCAAGGCATCGATCGCGGCCACGATGGCTTCGCCGTGTGCATCGATCGCCTGGCGCAGCACCGGCAGGGTGCGGTGGATCAGCCGAATGCGCGGCGGCGGCTGCCGATTGGCAAAGATGGTTTCGTAAAGGGTGTAATAGTCGCCCACGTGCGGCCGGTCGCTGGCCAAGGGGGGCGTCGGCTCGCCTTGCGCGCCCATCAGCTCGACGAGATCCTCCTGGGCTTGCGCCACGGCTAGCTGCGCATCGCGCACATCGGCGCGGGCAGCGGCCCGAGCGCTCAGCGCGCCGGCCGAATTCGTATGCGCGCGCGTACACTGCGCCAAGCGGTCGCGCTGATCGAGGGCCCAATGATAATCGGCCTGCGCGGTACAGAGTTTCCAGTAGGCCAGCGTGATCCTGAGCTGCTGTTGTCGGTCGTTGCTGCGCGAGAGGGCGGTCAACAAGGTGGTCGGCGTGCCCACCAGCGCGCCTTCGACCGGCTTTTCCAAGGCTTGGGCCAGCAGCTCGGGCGGGCGCAACTTGCCGTGACCGGCGGCGTTGACCGGCGCCAGGTGCGCGGCTGGATCGTGCTCGGCCGGGGTCCGCTCACGAGCGTCGCCCGCCGGTCCAAATCCGCCGTCGGTCGCGGGCTCGGCGGGCCGTTCCTCGGCCGCGGGCTCGTCGATGCGCGCCGCTTCCTTGCGCCGCCGAAGTTCGGGCTGAGCGTACCGATCACCCTCGGCGGGAACTTGGGCGAACAGGCACCAGGCGATTGCGAACGCGGCAAGATTCATGGCAGGCAAAGCTCCTACGCCAGCAACTGGGGCCGGAAGGCCGACGGGCCGTCAACCGTTAAAACTGACAGGTAGCCCCGTCGTCGTCAATGTGAGCTACCGGGCCGACGGCTGGCAGCGGTCGCTTCGCTGGCGCAACCCGCTGATTGTTTTAGCGGGCAGCTAGGCGTCGGCCGGCATGCTGCGCAGCAAGAAAAGCTGCTTATAGAGGTAGGCCTCGCCCTGCGAAGGCCAAGGCAATTGGCCGAGCAACGTGGTCAACTCCTCGTTGACCAGCCCGTCGACCGCGGTTTGAATTTCGGTGCCTTCGGGGCTGCAACTGGCCATCACATAGATACTTCGCAATTCGAAGCGAGTGGGCCGCTCCCATTGGGACACGACCTGCTGCAAGCGGTCCAACAGGGTGCGATAGAACGGTCCCCCGGCCCGCAGCTCAGGCGGCACGCCGCCACGGATGAAAATGCGTCCGGCGAAAAAGTCCCAGCCGGCGATTTGCTTGGGCAGCGAGGCCCGGCGATTCTCGACCGGGGCGCCCAGCGCGGCCATCAGCGGAGCGACGGCCGACAAATGCCACTCGCCCAGCCCCTCGTGCAGCGCACTATCTTGATCGGTGCCGACGCCCAGCGTGCCGACGCGAAAGCGGTCGCCGCTATCGCCGTCGAGATGAATTTGAATGTCCAGCGGCGCCAACGTGTGGGCGCCTTGCTGCACGAAACCTTCGAACGTGATCGCCAGCCCCAAGCGGTGACCGTCGAGGAGAACTTCGCCATCGTCGAGGCTGTAGGCCGCGCCGGCCTCGTCCAGATGATGCGTCAGCACGGCCAGGGCCGATTGATACAGATCGTCGATCATGGGCGCGCCCTCCGTGATGATGGACCGATTGAATGGCGTTGGCGACGCACGATTCGGCGACTAGCCGGGAGTATCCAAGTAAGGATCCTGACCCATCTGGGTCTGAATCTTCTTGCGCTCTTTTTCCTGGTACATCAGCACCTTGCGATCGCGGAAGTGCCTGCGCTCCATGCCGCGTTGGGCCCGGCGAAACAGGGTGTGCAGGCGATCGTAGCTGCCGCCCGACTCGCCCATCTCCTTATAGCTCTTGGCCTTCTCGGGCCCCAGACCCAACAGCAAGTCATCCTCCAACGAGAGGAACATGCGGAACGTGCCCGGATCGCCTTGACGGCCGCAACGGCCGGCCAACTGGCGATCGACGCGGGCCGAGTCGTGCATCTCGGTGACGATGACGTGCAGCCCGCCCAAGTCGGTGACGCCGGCTTCCAGTTTGATGTCGGTACCGCGGCCAGCCATGTTCGTGGACACCGTGACGCGGTTGCGCCGGCCGGCGCTGGAAACGATGTCGGCTTCGGCGGCAATATGGTTGGCATTGAGCACGTCGTGCTCGATGCCCCGCGCGCGGAGCAGCGTCGACAGGTGCTCCGACTTGTCGATCGAGCGGGTGCCCACTAGCACGGGCCGCCCCGTGGCGTGAAGCTCGACGACCTCGTCGCAGATCGCCAGCCATTTTTCGTCGGCGTTGCCGAACACGCGGTCGGGCAAGCGCTGGCGAATGGCCGGCCGATTGGTCGGAATCGGCAACGTCCGCAGCTTATAGATCTTTCGCAGCTCCGGCGCCGAGGTCGCCGCGGTGCCGGTCATGCCGCACAACTGGGGATAGAGCAGAAAGTAATCCTGAATCGTCACGCGGGCGGCCTGGCCGGCTTCGACCGACACCTCGACGTCTTCCTCGGCGGCCTCGACGGCCTGGTGCAAGCCCGATCGCCATTTGCGGCCTTCGGCCATGCGGCCGGTGAATTCGTCGACGATCACCACTTCGCCGTTGCGCACGACGTATTGCCGATCGCGAAAATACTCGCGTTCGACCTTGATGGCCCGCTCGATGTATTCATAGATGCTGAACATGCCGACCGAGTGCATGGCCTCGGGCTTGGACAGCACGCGGACCAGGCGGCGGCCCTCGGGAATCAGCTCGACGGTTTTCTTCTCGTGGTCGTATTCGTAGTGCTCGTCTTCCTCGAACTGGTCGGCCACCGAGGCGGCCCATTTGTAGGCTTCGACCGCCACGAGCTGCGCTTCGCTCGGCAGCGCGCTGATGATCAGCGGCGTGCGGGCTTCGTCGATCAGAATGCTGTCGGCCTCGTCAACCAGGATGAAGAAGGGGGGCCGCTGCGTGGGCTTCTCGCTTCCGGCGGCGTTTTCGCCCAGCATGCCGCCGAGAAAGTCGGACTGGCCCTCGCCGATCCGCCGCAACAGCAAGCGATCGCGAAGAAAATCGAAGCCAAACTCCTTGGCCGTGCCGTAGGTGACATCGCAATTGTAGTTCTTGTGGCGGTCGACCTGGTTCATCTTGGTTTCGATGACGCCCACGGTGATGCCCAGCGATTCGTAGAGCGGGCGCATCCACTCGGCATCGCGGCGGGCGAGGTAGTCGTTGACCGTGGCCAGGTGAACGCCTTTGCCTTCGAGCGCGGCCAGGTACATCGGCAGCGTGGCGGTGAGGGTTTTGCCTTCGCCCGTCTGCATCTCGGCGATCGACCGATGGTACATCGCGATGCCGCCCAGAATCTGCACGTCGAAGTGCCGCATGTTCAACGTGCGGCGGCCGGCCTCACGCACCAGGGCAAAGGCCTCGGGCATGATCTGATCGAGCGGCTCGCGGCTCTTGACCCGATAGCGCAGCGAAAAACTGCGCTTGCGCAAGTCGTAGTTGTTGAGCGCCTGCAATTCTTCTTCGTACGCGGCCACCTTGGGTAGCAGCCTGGTCCAGTGGGCAATCCGTCGCTGGCCCAACTTGACGGACACGCCCAGCATCGTGTTCTCGACACGTTCGCCGATCGAGTTGAACAAACCAAATGGCATATCAGTCCGCTGAATCCGCGCTAGCTGCCGCCGCGGGCAGGAATGTCGAGTCCGGCCGGCTGCTGGCGGGCCCCAGGGCCGACGCACGGCAGAACCGGTACGACGTGAAGTGGTAATGACCTTCTTTATTGTAAGTCATGCCACGATCTTGAACAGACTTTCGCAGGGGCGAAGTCGGCAGGGGGGGACGCTAGAGCAGCGCGCCCAGAGGCCCTAGTGGACCGCTGGCTCGATCGACTCGAGCTCGTACAGGGGGGAGAAGTCCCGCGTGGCCACGGTTTGGCCGGCCAGCGAGCCCCGCACGGCCACCAGATCGCCCGCCTTGAACGCCGAGAGGGCGGGGGAGCTCGGCAAGATCACGCTGCCGCCGTAGGAGTCGGTGGCGCCGTCAATCGGAATATAACGGAGTTTCCACTGGCGTGAACTTTGCGAATATTCCAAACGGCCGCGCAGAGCGCCGTAATCGCGAGCATAGTCATAATTGGGCCGCTCGGCACGAACCTCAATCCGCGAGCTCGACCCCGAGGCGGCCGGCGCCTCGGGCTCTGGCGCGTCGTCGTCCGAGGCGCTGTCGTTGAACGCCAAATCTTCGGCCGCGAGCGGCTCCTCGCCCGGCGTGGGGGGCTCGGCGGTCGCCGCGGTCGTGGCTTCGGCAATCTGGTGCGCGGCGGGCTGGGCCAGCGGCCTGGAGTGTGCGCCCGCGGCCCCGTCGGTGCTGCCTTCGCCGGCGACATCCAGCCGGGTCGCGTGTAGCGAGTCGAGATCCACGACCTCGGAATCGGGACCGCGGCCGTGCAGGATGCGCATGGCATCGGTTGCCACCCGCGGCTCCTGGTCGTCCATGGCCAGCGGTTCGGTCGGCTCAACGCGGGCGTCCGAAGCAATGGGCGGCGGAGGCACGTGGCCCTCGCGACCTCGGTCGACGTCGCCCACCAGCGGATCTTCGTCGACGGCCAGCAGCACGGCCTGCGTGACCGCGTCGCTCTTTTCTGCCGGCCGCTCTTCGGCGAGCCAGCGTTCGGCCAGATCGGCCGGCGACTCGGCGGCCGAGGCCAGCACGACGCCGTCTTCAGCCGCTGCGGCGGGGCGCTGGTTCGAGCTTTGGTTGTATTGGAACGAACCGCCCGGCGGGCCGTATTTGTCCGGCGGCGGAATCACTGGCGGCGGAGCGGCGCCCGGCGGCGGCATCGAGCCGGGCGGCGGACCCATCGGCACAGCCCCTGGTGGTGGTGGCGTCGTGATCACCGCTGGCGGCGCTGTGCCGGGAGCGACACCAGGCGCGGCACCGCTCGGGTAATATTGCTCGCCCTGAACGACGACCGCGCCCTGACCGGTACCGGGGGGCGGCACGGTGGTGCGAATAAAGGGATTCGCGGCCGGCTGCGTGCTGCGGCAGCCGAACAGCGCGACAGTGGCAAGCATGACCGCAAGGGGCCACTTCATCGGCAGACTCCTTTCGCCCAACCGGCTCGGCGACGACGCGGCAACGCGCCACGCGCAGCTCGGCCAGGCCTGCGCAAACTCAAAGACGTACGGTCCGTGAAATGCGATTCGAGATTAGCAAGACGTGACCCACGGCGCATCGTGCGCGCAAGCGCGCCCCGCGGCGTGGGCGGGTAGAATAGCGATTCCGCCGTAGCGGTCCAGAGCTGTTTTGCGGAATCGGCACCGCGACGGCGCGCAGCAGTCGGCAAAGCTGCTGGCGCTGCCAGCGGAGGGTCGGGAAAACGCGAGACCGTGGCGCTTAGCGCTCGGTTTCGACGCGTGCCTGCTGCACGTAGGGGTTATAGAACGTCTTGGCCGCCGTGCGGTCTTCGACCGGTTGCGAATCCTTGCGCTGGGGTACGAACGGGTTCATGTAGATGGCGCCGGTCGTCGGCGGAGCGACGTCGGGAGTCATCGTGCCGGGCGGATAGGCGAACGGGCTGTAGCCGTAGGTGCGGGGCACCGGGTGGCTGTAGTAGACGGGCGGGAACACGGCATAATAGGGGGGCGACTGATAGTTCATGCCGCCGCCGAAGTTATAGGTGCCAATGCCGTAACCGCCGGACTGCCCGAACAGGATGCCATTTTGGGCCGACGCATTCGAAGCGCCGACACCCGCGAGCAACAGGACGCCGCAGCCAACCCAGAGATGAAATCGCCCGATCATAAAACTGCCTCGCGTGTAAGCTGAGCCTGAAATGAGCCTCTCTATTGCAGGCTATTTGGGGGGCGAAGCCCACGCAATCCTTAAAATAGATAAAATGGGCGCTATTTCTCGACCGGCGGCTCGTCCGTGGGTTCTTTCTCTTTGGGCACTGTCAGCTCGGGAAACACGTACTTCTTTTCAGCCCCTTTGATTTTGGGCATTTGCGTCATAATTTGGCCGTATTCCTGCGGGTCGAGGGGTTTTTCGCAGCCCACGAGAGCCAAGCCCAGGGGCAACACGCCGACCGCCGCCAGCCACATCCGTCGCCTGATCATTGCAAAGTTTCTCCCATGCCGGCCCTCTCGCTGACTGACGCATTGAAGTCCGAAGCCGCTCGGCTGGGACTGCAAATGGCGGGTGTCTGCCCGGCCGTCAGTCCCGCGGGCTTGGACCACTTTCGCCACTGGCTCGACGCCGGGTATGCCGGCGAGATGGAGTATCTGCCGGCCCGCGCCGCGGCCTACGCCCATCCGCGCCACGTGCTCGACGGGGCTCGCAGCCTGCTGGTGCTGACCTGCAACTATCGTAATGCGGAGCCCGCCGTGGCTCAATCGGGCCAGGGGCGGATCTCGCGCTATGCCTGGGGTAATGATTATCACGAATTGATCCGCGACCGCCTGGGACAATTGGCCGACTTTCTCCGCGACCGCGCCCCGCAGGCGACGGTGCGGACGGTCGTCGACACCGCGCCGCTCTTGGAGCGCGAGTTCGCCCAACTGGCGGGGCTCGGTTGGATCGGCAAGAATACGCTGCTGCTCAACAAGCAGGCCGGCAGTTGGTTCTTCCTGGCGGTGTTGCTCACCGATCTCGAGCTGGACTATGACGCGGCCCACGCGGCCGACCACTGCGGCACGTGCCGGGCGTGTCTCGACGCCTGCCCGACCGACGCCTTCGTAGACGCCTATCAACTCGACGCGCGGAAGTGCATCAGCTATCTGACGATCGAGTCGCGGCGACCGATTCCGCTCGAGCTGCGCGAGCCGCTGGGCGAGTGGCTGTTCGGCTGCGACGTCTGCCAGGAGGTTTGCCCCTGGAACCATCGGGCACCGGCGAGCGAGGAGCCCGAGTTTCAACCGCTGGGCGGCATGACCGTCGTGGAACTGGCCGAGCTGTTCGAAATGGACGACGACGCGTTCCGCGCCCGCTTTCGCCACACACCGCTGTGGCGGCCCAAGCGCCGCGGCCTGCTGCGCAACGCCGCGATCGTGCTGGGCAATCAGCGTCCGCCCGAGGCCGTGGGGGCATTGATTCGCGGACTCAACGATTCCGAGCCCCTCATCCGCGGCGCCGCCGCCTGGGCCCTGGGCCGATATCGCGAGCCGGCCGCCCGCGAAGCGCTGACGACGCGACTGCCGCACGAAACCGATCCGGAAGTTGGAAACGAAATCGCAGCCGCGCTTGCAGAAGACTCGACCGCGACGGCAGGCTAAGTCGCCACGCTGAAATTCTTCCGTCCTTCGGCCTTCGGTCTTCAGCCTACCACCCCCGCCGCCTGCTCGCAGTCCTTCAAATCATCAGCCGGTGCCGGATGACAGCCGGGCAGGTCCTCGGCGTACCACTGTTCGAGCACGCCTTTCCATTGACCGGGCTGGGCGACGGCGACGAAGGCGTCGCGGACGGCTTTGGAGTGTGGATGGAGTTGCGAATACTTGATGCCGAACTTGCGCATCTGCTTGCCGCAATGTTGCGAGCCGTAGAGCATCTCGGAAAGACGGTAGTGCTCGCCGATCACTTCGCGCTGCTCGAAGACGCTGGGGGGCTCGGGCAAGGGCAACCCGGCGGCCAACGCGCGGGCCTGGCTGAAAATCCAAGGGTTGCCAATCGCGCCGCGGGCGGCCGTGACGCCGTCGACGCCGGTCTGACGCAGCATGTCGATGCAGGCTTGCGGCGTGAACAAGTCGCCGCTGCCCAGCACGGTGCGCGTGCTGGCGTGGCGCTTCACCTCGCGGAGGAATTCCCAACGGCTGGGTCCGACGTATTTCTGCACGACGGTGCGGCCATGAACCGTGACCGCAGCCACGCCGCGGGCGAAGGCGCCGTCGAAGATCTCGAAAAAATTGTCGCGGCTCTCGGCCGTGTCGTCCAGCCCGCGCCGCATCTTGACGGTGACCGGAATGTGGGCCGGCACGGCCTCGCGCACGCTGGAGACGATCGCCAGCGCCGTCTCGACCTGGCTGAGCAGGTAGCCGCCGCGGCAACGGCCGAGCACTTTTTTCACGGGGCAGCCGAAGTTGATGTCGACGACGTCGAAGCCGGCCTCGACCAGCAAACGGGCGGCCGGGCCGAACTCATCGGGATTCGCGCCCATCAACTGCGCGGCGACCGGATGCTCTTCGTCGGTCACCTTCAAGTACCGCTGCGACTTCCGCCCCCCACTGACCTCGTTGACGAAGCGATCGAGCATCACCTCGCACAGCGTATACGGCGCCCCCAGCCGCCGAGCGATCACGCGCATCGCCCAATCGCTATAGCCCGACAGCGCCGCCTGCACCACGGGAAAGTCGAGTTCGATCGGACCGATGCGCAAGGGGGGGGACATGGAGGGCACCAAAAACGGGGAATCGCAGGAGTCGCGATTTTAGCATGGCACGGCCGATCGTTCGAGCGCGAATCGGTGGCTGCCGGTCATTCCTGCACTTCCTCAATCGCAATCTGGAATGCTTCCGGAAATAGCCGTTTGGCTTTTTCGAGGTCGGCATTTGACCAGGTTGCCGGCAGAATCACGCGGCTCTCTGCGCTATCTCCAAGCCACATTCTCCATACGGGAATAGTGGGAGACGACGCGTAGTGCACGAAGCCTATTAACCCCTGCCGCTCGCGATCGGCTTGCGCCATGAACTCCCGCCGCGCCTGAATGAATTGCGACTCCCGCACCAGCCATCCGGCCGCTACTCCCACGACGGCGATCGCAATGAAAAGTGTCCGAAGCGAAAAGCGATACCAGCGATTAGTGACAAGCATGCTGTCATTGTAACAGCAAGCGAGTTGATCGCGGCGCTCCGCACTGAGCATGCGGCCGTACTACAAAGATCTAGAACACCCGGTTCGTGTCGACCGAGAAGTAGCCGTTGTTGGCCACGGGCAATTGCGGCAGCCAGCATTGGCCGGCGACGGTGTTGGAGCGGGCGTTGCGGCCGGGATAGAGGGAGAGGCCGATGGTGAAGTTCCAGGCTTCTTGGTCGAAGCCACCGGGGCCGGCGGCGGCCGAGGCGTGCATGTAGGTGATCAGTGTGTAGACGGCGGCGCGGTCGCTGAGTGGGAAGTTGCCTTGGATGCCGATTTGATAGTCGCCCAGGCTGCCGTTGTTGCCGGGTCGACTCTGCTCGGGCAGGCCGACCCAAATCGACGTGTCGGCGCCGCCCGGCGCCCACTTGTGATGCCAGAAGACGTTGAGCTGATCGACCGGACGCCAGGTAGTGGGCCCAAAGCCGCCGACGTTGCGCGAGTCGCTCAAGGTGCGCACCGCGCCCCACAGCCCGAACTCGTCGGCGGCGCTGATGGCATAGGCCACTTGCCCCCGCAGTTGGCTTAGAGTCGGGTTCTCGGAGAAGACGCCAAAATTGCTGTTGAGCATCCAATCCTGCACCAGCGCCGCGCTCCAGCGCGAGTCGTCGTTCGCCTTGCGAAAGAATCCGTAGGTGACGAACCCTTGGGGCTGTGCCTCGTCCTGACGGGCAATGCGGTAATCGGTGCCGCCCCAGTTATAGGCGCCCATGCTGGCGCCGATTTGAAAACCGATGCCGGTCAGATCGCTGAACGCACCGAGTTTGGTGGCGAAATTCAACCCCGAGTGGATGCCGTTGTTTTGCCAGCCCGAGTCCGCCGCGCCTTTCCAGGCGTCATAGCCCACGAAGGCCACGACGCTGCGCTCGGGGCAAGCATCGCAAACGGGTTGGAGTGGACCGAAGCGGGAACTTGGACGGCCATCGTCGCCCCAGGAGTTGGCGGCGGGCTGGAAGGCGGACGCCTGCGCGAAGAGGGTTCCGCTTGGCGGAGCGCTGCTGGCCGGAGCTTCGAGTGGTGCGCTGCTTGCGAACAAGCGCGCGTCGCTGGTGCCGACGGCCGGCAGCGGAGCCGTTTGGCCCAGCGCGCAGGAGGCCCAACAAAGTTGGACCAGGGCAGCCAGACTGCCAAGTATGCTCGCAGCAACGAATCGCAATCGCTTGCCTCCCTGCAGCGCGATCGATCAAGCCAACGGCCAAGAATCCAAGTTCGTGGCTCATCTTTCGGATCGACGCGGTCGGGGCCCGCTTGCGCACGTTTGTCGATAGCCGGACGCCGGCGGCGCGTTCGGCAAGGTGGCGGCAATCGCCAGGCTTTGCCCAGCCGGAACAGATTCGCGAAAAAGCCCCCGGCAGGGGGATTTGGTGGGTCTAGAGCTCGGCGATCAGGCGGTCGACTTCGGCAAGCTGGGCCTCGACCCGCGATTCCAACTGATGGTGATCCTGCCAGCGTTCGAGGGCGTGCAAGCAGTCGGAATCGACCCCGGCACCGCCATCGTGCGACATGATCTCTTGAATTTTCCACCAGGGCATGGCGTCGCGATAGGGCCGCTTGGCCGACATGGCCTCGCAAATGTCGGACACCGCCAGCACCCGCGCGACCCAGGGCAGCTGGGTGCCGTCGAGACGACGATGATAGCCGCGGCCGTCGAGCCGCTCGTGATGCGCGCTGGCCACGTCGGCCAGCACCTTGAAGGCCTCGACCTGCTGTAAGATTTGCAGCGAGTAGTCGGGATGCTTGCGGATTTCGGCGAATTCCTCTTCCGTGGGCTTGCCGTCCTTGTCCAGAATCATGTTCGACACGCCCAGTTTGCCGATGTCGTGCAATAGCGCCGCGCGGCGCACGTCGCGCTCCAACTCGGGATTACAGCCAAACTGCTGCGCCACGCCGACGGCGATCTCGGCCACGCGCGTCGAATGTTGATACGTCCAAGGACTCTTGGCGTCGACCACTTTGGCAAACGCCTCGGCCACGCGGTCCAGACACGCTTCGTCGGCCAGCAGCACCGCATCCTCGGGCTCCCAGCGGCTCAACTCGCTCACCAAGTCGTCCGTCTCGAGACTCTTCCAGAAGGACGCGTCGTCGCGCAGGCCCGTGAGGGCATCGACCAGCTTTGGGTCGAACCATTGGCCGCGCCGCTCGACCGCCACGTCCAACGCTGCTTGCCGTCCATAGGCGCTGAAGAAAACCTCGACGGTCTGCGACAGGCAACAGATGCGACCCAGGAGCGAGATCTCCTCGCCCTGAAGTCCGAGCGGGTTGCCGCCGCCGTTCCAGTGTTCGTCGATATCGTGAATCGCCGTGGCCGTGGCCTCGGGCAGGTGCAGCATGCGTGCGATCTCGGCGCCGCGGTCGCAGCGAATCTCGGAGATCTGGCGGGCCGCCTTGGCGCCTTTGCGCATCATGACCGCCATCTGCAATAGCTTTTCGAAGACCGAGCCGCCCGACGCGCAGTGGCTCCAGCAGTGCTTGATGCACTCGCCCGGCTTGGTCCAATTGATCAGGCGCACCGAGCGCTTGACCTCATGGTCGTCGGCCCGAAACAGGTAGGCCATCTTGGCCGCGTTGCTCGAACAGCCGAGATCCTTGAGCAGCAATGCATAGAACAAGGCCGAGCGATCGGCGGTCGGCAAGTCGAGCGACTGGGCCAGCCGCATGCCGATCAAGGCGTTGCGCATGCAGTGCCCCTTGAGCTGGCCCTGCGTAATATCGAGCGCGACGGATAGCGCCGAGATGATTTCAGAAAAGCGAATCTCGGTGGCGACGATCAATCGCCCCGTCGGCGGCGAGGTCTCGCCGTCGAGACCCCAGGCATTCACGCTCGTGGCGCCAGTGGACATAGCTCGATCTCCCCTCGGCAGACTTCTGATCACTCGTGGACGCGAGCAAGTATAGGTCGCGATGCGGAGGGGTTATGACGGTTTGAGCGTCAAGTGCGGAAGCGCCGAGGAAGCGGCGCCGGCGGCGTGGTCCCCCAACGATCCGCGGGGGCAAACCCGCCGTGACGAGCGTTAGCGCCGCCGTGAAGAGAAGGGCCGCGACTAGTCTGGGGCCCGCTCGACGGCCAGGCGCTTGTACTTGCCGCTGCGCCAGCGTGGGATGTCGTTTTTGTAGTAGCCCGAGACGCGGCTTTCGCTGGGCCCGCCGGGAAGATTCGTCCAGGCTTCGTCGGTGCCGGCATCGGCAACGAAGTGGTAGCTGGGAGCGAACGACGCCTCGCGCCGCGCGGCGCGCAGCAGGTGGCCCTGAAAGGGGGTGGCGTGGCAGCCGGGCAGGGCCATTTCGCGGGTGTGAAAACCAAACGCTCGCCCGACGAAGCGGCTTTCGACGTAGCGGTTCGTGAAATGAAAGCCGTTGATCGCCGACCAGGGCTCTTCCTTTTCGCCGGCCAGCTTTTCGGCCGCCTTGCGAATCAACTCGGTCTTGTCGCGACCCTTCCACCACAGCGATTCGTTTTCGACCAACAACCGGTCGATCGCGGTCAGCACCATCGTCGAGAAACCAACGCGGCTGCACAGGTACATCATCCGCCGCCAGCCGATGCCTTGCTCGTGGCCAAAAATCTCCAACAGCACGTTGCGATAGAACCGCGAGAACAGCGTGGCCTCGTAGCTGTCGATCGAGTAGCTGCAATCCCACTGGGCCAAACGAGTCTTGATTGGCCCGTCGGGCAGGCACGGCAGGAACACGGCCAGCAGATCGCGGGCTTGCAGGCTGACCACGTCATATTGCAGCGCCTGCATGTCCTCGATCGTGGCCTGCGGCATCTCGCGCAGCCGCTCGACGATGCGCCGTTTGCGATAGTCGGGCACGGGCTGCGTGACCAGCATCGGGCCGCCGGGCACGTTGATGTCTTCGTTGGCCGAGGCCACGAACCCTTCCGGCGGATCGTAGACGCTGGGCAGCACGTTGACCGGCAGTTTTCCCTTCCAGTGGTTGCGCGGATCCCAGGCCGGAATCGGAAACATGCCGTTGTATTCGCGGCTGCGCCGCGGGAACCAACCGTTGGCCTGCATGCCAATGTGGCCTTCGCGATCGGCAAACACCCAGCACAACGTCGGCAACGGGCACTCGCGGGCGATTTCCATTCCTTGTTTGGTGCTGGTGGCCGAGATCACTTCGAGCCAGGTGGCGATCGACTTGCCCGAGCCCAACTGGTCGCCGATCCACGAGGTCGACAGATAGTAGCCGGGTTCGCCGCGCGTGGGGGTCGTCTCGAGGGTGCCTTGATCGTTGTGATAGACCGGAAACGTTTCGCTGCCGTGTCCCTTGCGAACGATCCGCTCGTCGCGAACGCGGAAGTCGTGCCATTGGTCGTCGCGGCGATATTGCCATTGGCCGAATTCGCCTTCGCGACAGTCCTCGATGAAGTAGTCGCTGGTGTCGCCCTTCAGATAGGTGACGCCCCAAGACAAATTGCGCGTGCGGGCGACGGCAAACAACGGGCAGCCGGGCAGGGTGGCGCCGAGCACATAGTTGTCGTCCCAGTGCAGCTCGGCTTCATACCAGATGGCCGGAAGCCGGTTGACTTCCAGATGCGGGTCCGACGCGATCAGCGCCGAGCCGGTCGCGCTGCGCTTGGGGCTGACGGCCCAGGCATTGCTGCCGGCCAGCCGGGGCAAGTCGGTGATCAGCTCCAAGGCCTCGTCCGAGAGCTGGCTGGCCATTTTGACCTGTCGCAGCAGTCCGAGGTCGGCCGTGGCCAGCACCGGAAACAGCTCGCACAGTTTGTCGTCGCTCACGCCGGCATGAATCAGGTCGAGCAGGATGCGCTCATTCTGCTGCTGACCGACCGCCAGACCGCCAAAGCTGAGCAGGTTGCCCATCAACAACACCGAGCGCTGATTCCAGGGCTGCGGCACGAACCCCGTGGCCCACATCGGCAACGACCGGCCGGCATCCTTCATGCCGTCGTTGACCCCCTCGCAGTAGGCGGTCAATTGATCGAACGTGCGGTCGTCCAGATGGCCGACTTCGGTATCGAGATTCACATAGAGCCCGGCGCGGCGGAAAAAGCGATCCATCTCGAGCAGCTCGGGCTTATCGGCCAATTGCTCGGTCGAGTGTCCGCTGGCCACGGCCCGGGCGAACAGCAACTGGGTGGGCCGATCGATGGCGTGCATGTAGCCCAGACCATAGAGCGCGCCGAGCCAGGATCCCGCCTCGATGTGAGGGACGCCGTGGATGTCGCGCGCAGCGGTGAACCGCCGGCGGGCATGTTTCGTGGGGAGAACTTTCATGCATAACCAAGAGAGTTTTCGTAGCCACCCAAGTGTAGCACGCTGTGCAAACTTTGCCGGCCGCGTGCAATCGGCGCGCGCGTTACAACCCTACCCGGACGCGGGCGAGACGGGAAAGTCCCCTGTGAGGGATGCGCGGACTGGTACTTTTAATACGCACGAAACCGGGGGCGGGTTGTGCGGCGCGGCCAGCGGCCAACGGTGGGGGAGAGCGGTCTAGAACGGCGACAGGGAGCGTCACAGCGCCAAGCTTAATTCAAGCCCGATTTCTGGCAGATCTGTTGACGGTTCGGCTAGCTGCCAAGGCGAATGCCAGGTTGCGTCGCAGTTCTCAATACTCAGCCGTCGGCTGCGACGAGGGCTGCTTCATCCTGCTCACGCCAGCACTTGAACCGCATTTGTCCTCGCCCAGGCGTCGTAGCCGGGCG
>PLYM01000127.1 GCA_003153375.1 Planctomycetaceae bacterium | reverse complement strand
GCACTATTCGAGCACCGTTCATACGCGCCGGTGGAGAGACAATCTCAGCGGAGTATTGACGCCTTGCGTACCGTTGTTCGCGGTACAATTGGCTCGCTGTGTCGAAGGTTCGGTTCAGGCTTGGTTAAAAAATAAGGGCGACAGGCAGTAGGAGTTTCCCCCAGCCGCCTGCCGCCCGGACCACTAGATATCCTATTTGGTGGTCTTGATCGGAGCTACCTTCAGGTACTTCGCCAACTTCTCGTGTTCTTCCTTGGCGGCCTTCAGGTGCTTCGCCATGTCGACGCAGCAGGGGGCCAGCGTGGCGCTGTTGTCTTTCGCCATCTCAGCGCACTCATCGGCCATGCCGCAAGACTCAAGGGCCTTGGCATGGTATTCCTTGATGGCCGTCAGGTGCTGAGCGACAACCTTGTCGGTCTTGGCCTTCTCTTCGAGGCCAGCCAGTTCCTTATTCGAGAATTCGACGTTCTGGCGGATCTGGGCGACGTGCGCCTTGATCGTCTCCTTGGGAACCGACTTCGCCTGTTGCGCGTAATACTGCAAGGTCTGGGCGTTGTCGTAGGCGTGCTGCTGGTACACGCTGGACGAGCCGATGCGGTACGCATCGCCCGTGATTTTCGAGCCGGCGTCACGCTGCGCAAACGCCGCTTGAGCCATCAACACCATGCCACACATTGCCAAACTGATCGCTAGTGGTCTCATCGCTTCATCCCCTAAAAAAGTGAGTGGTCCTATTACCCGTTTAGGTGGTTAAGCACGTAGCGTGCGAAAGCACAAAAGCGAGCGAATAAAGCGATGCCAGCCTTTCGGGAGACTAAATCGCGCCAGATCGGCGCAGGTAGGTGTGCGGAGTCGCTCAGTGCGGGCACCAGGGTTCACCGTGGTCGGTTGACGAGGCCGTAGCAGTAGGTGGCGGTGGACGAAGCCGCGCGGCCATCCAAACAACAGGCACCAGCCGCCCACAGCTTACGTACCGTTCGTCTGGGCAGCCTCGACCTGTCCGCTGCTGGCGATGGGAGGCCGGTACCTTCATCGCAATTCGCCGACGCCGATGGTCGTCGCCGGTTGGCGCACGCCGACAACGGATCGTCACAAAACGTTCCTTAAATAGAACGGCGTCAAGAATGACGACTTTCCGGGACCGTCGACCCAGTCGGCGGCAGTGACCACCGCTCAGTATCCAACAGGTCGCCCACTTTCGGCACACGAGTCGGTCGCGCGTGAGCGCCGAGTCGTCTCGTTATTCGGTCGATACTTGGGAGTCCTAAAATACGGTTGGCATTCCGGGAATCTGCGCGGCTATTTGCCCGCCCAAATATCTCCACGTCAATCCTGCCCATTGCCAAGCATTTGCGCGACCACGCCGCCCATCATAAATTGACGCTCGTGATTCATTACCCCATCAAAGCACTTTATCAACTCTAGCGATTCGAGTTTTAGGACCAAGCTCGATCTCGGTTATCTCAATTAGTCCCCTCGCAACAAGCGTATCAACAATTGGGCGGGTTTCGAGGTCGAGGTGGATGTCCAATGTTGAGTTTGGAAAGCTCGCTCGCGCGTCCTTGATGAGTAGGAGGGCAAATGAAGGATTCGTGTATTCCCCGAACGAACCAATCGTGAAAATGCCACAGCCATAGCCAGCCGAAGCACCGTCGCACCACCATTCATCACCCCGGTGACTAGTCCACCGCGGCGGCGTTGGCACCGGTTGCGCGGCTTTGGGACCTAAACCAAGGAGGTGCTTCAACCAACCCAAACGTTTCTCCTTTGTGACTCGAACAGATATTCGGCTGCCGAAGTGGGGTGCAGCCAGTCCGAGCCTAATTGCCCAGTTTCGCACCATCTAGGGGCCGCATCAATCCTTCGCTTGATGGGGCTCGCAGCAAGGCCAGATACGCGGCAACTCGCCGCCGCGCGTCATTCCGAGAATTGTTATGACTTGGAGCTTTGACGAACTATTCGAGACCGTCCTGGCGGGACCAACTCAATCTTAGGACACTACCCGCCCCCGCCGGCCCCCGCCGAGAATTCTTGAGATATCCGGGGAAGCCGGCTCAGGGGTCGGCGGCTCGGTTCGTGCGGCAGGATTTGAACGCGGTGCCGTAATTCGTTCCATTCTCGGGGCGCGATTCCCGGCCGAATTCCCACCGACTGGGACTTTACGAGCCATTGTCAAAATACGTACGACTTCTCGGGACGATTTTGCGGTGCCGAGAAAGGGTCCTTTTCTCGGAGTGTCGCTCCGTGCTCAGGATGGAAGCGAGTGAAATTGTGCACAGGGCACGCCCTCATGTGCGGCGTGCGAGACGCCCCGCGGAGCTTGGGCAAGGCAGACGGGTACAGTCACGCTTGGTAACGCGTTTCCTGGACCCTGACCGTGGACGATCGAAGGGGATCGGCACGCAAGCGGCAGGCTCAACGAGTCGTCTTGCGGGGCGTCGGGTCTCCGTCGCTAGCTTCGGCCCGGCCCAACGACCACGAATAAAACAAGGCCCAGATTACCAGACCGAGTACGCCGACTAGGAACACGGCGGGCGGTGCCCAGACGGGCAGGAAAATGCCTGCCAGCAGGATCGCGAGGCCGTGCGCCACCTCCAATCTACCGCCGATACGGTGCGTGCGTTCCCAGACAAAGTCGCTTTGCAGTGTCCATGGCGTACGAATGCCCATCAGCGCATTCCGGCGGATCTTCCCCAGCCAATTGCCGATCGCCATCCACATCAGACCGAAAATGATCCAAATTGTCCGTACAGCGTCGAGCGGATCACGGCGTCCCAGCACGACGGTGGCGGCGTGAATCGCGACCATTGCCAAGACTATACTAATTGCGATTCGTCCGTAGACATTACCCGAGCGGCTCAATGCCTGACCGAGTGATCCAAAGTGCGGTAACAAGACCAGAAGTGCTGTGAGGAGTGTCAAACCGATCGGAACCAGGAATCCTAGCTCCCACGGCGAGCCGTAGCGGTCAACTTCTCCCTGGAAATTCCAATGGACCGGCACGCGATCGGGAAGTTTCCAAATTGCGATTAACCCCAGGCACGCATCTCCAAGCACGAGAGCCGCCAGAATAAGTTGTTGCGCGCGAGAAATCATTACCTCGCTCCTTTTGGTAGTCGACTTTGCGAAACGGACCGCTTTCCGATTCCAGCATTCGCTTTCTTTGTCGCGGGATAAAACTTTTCGGAGATGAAGCGGACGAGGTCCTCAATGACACTGGTATTCAGCGAATAGCGAATGTGTTGTCCTTGCCGCTCGTCGGTGACCAGGTCAGCCGCCTTTAACGCATTCAGGTGAAAGCTAAGCGCATTGGGAGCAATTTTGAGTCGTGCCGCCAATTCACCGGCGTTTAGCGGACCATCGCTGAGCGCGGATAGAATTGCCTGACGCGTGGGGTCACCCAGCGCTTTGAATACGCTTTTCATGGGCCTTCACTTCAGTATTTCAAGAACTATTGAAATATATCGAGCGGAGAGGAAGTCGTCAATCCTGCGAAAAAGGTTGAATTCCTGACTCGTCTCAGAAACCAAAAATCGGTCCTTTTCTCGGAGTCCGAGAAAACGGCTGGCTTCTCGGGGCGTTCAGACCGTCCCATCATCGAGGTGACGTTCTGACGCGGGCACCGAGCCAGCGAGCGAGAGTTCGGTATCTAGCTTGACCGGGTATTGCTTTCGGGACTAGGATGTTGGGACTATAGCGGTTTTTCGGCGTTGATCCTCCGCGCGATAGACCCGCCGCAGCCCCAAATTCTCGCCGGATTTTTTCATGGTTCGCCGCCGCATCGAACGAACGACACGTTTGTTGTCCGCCGCGACTTACCTGCTGGCGCTCGTGGCCAGCAGTCTACCGCACTTCCACGTGCATGCACACGCGGAAGCTGGGCGAGTTCATACCTGCGCAACGGCAAGCGGCGACAATCTCGTTCACCACGGCCATGGCGAGGATCACGATCACACGATCGAGGGCCATTGCCACGAGCCGTCCGACGTGCCGACTTCGGACGACGATTGCAACATCTGTCGTTTTCTGGGCCGGCCAATTCTGTTGGTAAGGCCGTTTGAGCTTGCCGAGATTTCCGAGCAAGTTACCCCACTTCCGGGCATGCGAGCGCCAGCCGTGCAACCAATCATCCTGGTTGTCATGCACGCCCGCGCACCTCCCTGCGTAGCTCTATCAATTTGAGCTGCGTTTTTTCCGGCCTCCGTTTGCCTGTGCCTGCGCGCGTGCGCGCCAAGGCGCGGTTTTCACCGTAGCAAATTTCGCCCCCGTTCTCGGTCAAAGGCATAGCGCCGCTGGACCGACCGGGAGCGGTGCGACGAGTGACGAGCAATCGGCAGGCCCTCGATCGAATTCTTATTTTCGAGGAGGTATTGCACCATGCGCCCAACTCGCCCGCGCGCAGGTTTTACGTTAGTCGAGTTATTGGTTGTCATCGCAATCATTGGTCTTCTGACGGGGATGTTGCTGCCGGCTGTGCAAGCGGCGCGCGAAGCCGCGCGACGCACACAATGCACGAACAATCTCAAGCAGGTCGGTGTGGCCTTGCACAATTATCACGACGGCCAGCGTTGCTTCCCTCCCGGCTACATCGACCGGAACACGGACCCCGCTAGCACCCCCGACAACGACCTCGGGCCGGGCTGGGGTTGGGCATCGTTCCTGCTGCCCTACGTCGAAGAGGGCAACGTCCACAGCCAGATCAATTTCGGCCAGGGGGTGGGAGTCGGAAGCAACATTACGGTCTCCCAGTTGCCTCTGGCCGTCTACCAATGTCCCACGGATCCTCTCCAGGAGGCCTTTGGCGTCTACGACAGTTCCTTAAGCACGGTCATTGCCACGGTGGCACATGGCAACTACGTCGGCTGCAACGGCTGGGAGGAATGCTTTTGGAATGCCGGCGGGGCCGGCACCGGCAACGGAGCCGACGGGCTGACAGGCGGTTTAGGCGCGGCCGGGAACGGCCTGTTTTATCGCAACAGCCGCATTAGAGCCGCCAAAGTCACGGACGGACTGAGCAAGACAATCTTCGTCGGCGAGCGATCCAGCGACCATGCCCCCAGCACTTGGACCGGCGCCGTGACAGGAGGACTGTGCCCCGCCTGGATGGCGGGCCAAACCCCCAACTCGCCGCCGCCCGGCCCCGCCTACGACAATACGGACTTCAACGAGGCGTTGGTCCTGTCCCACGGCAATGGCACGCACCTGCCCAGCGCCGACTTCCCGATCTTCGACCCGGATGTGTTTTACAGCATGCACGCAGGACAAGGAGCGAACTTCCTGTTCGGGGACGGCTCGGTGCGTTTCCTCACCAGCGACATCGACCCCATGACCTACCAATACCTCTGCACCATAGCCGGGGGGGAGGTGGCCCATGTTGGAGACTGAACTATTGCAATGGACTTCGGCCGTGCACACGCGAATACGTTTTATACTGTTGTTTGGCTTGTTGATATGCGCCGGTTGCGCGAAGACAAAATCGACCGATGAGTTGATCGCAGATCTCAAGTCGGGCACCGAGCGAGATCGGATCATAGCGGTTCGTCTATTGCCGCAGCGAACGGTGGATGCGGCAAAGATCGTGCCGGTTATGATCGACTGCCTGAAAGACAAGCAGGGCGACGTTCGATTGAGCGCCGCAATCGGGCTTGGTTCGTTTGGCGAAGAAGCCAGGCTTGCCATCCCCGACCTCCAGGCGGCAGAGAACGACCGCGACGTCAGGGTCCGGCGGGCTGCCGGCGTCGCCCTTTCGCGCATTGATCCGAAACTCCCACCGAAGACCGACCCATTCAAGCGGCGCAGCAAATGAACGCGGGCCCGACGACCGAGCACGAGATGTCAGGCAAGGTGAAGATGGATGCTCCGAACTCCGGCGATAGCTTCACCGCCTCGCCACCGCCCTATGCCCCACGCGATATGGTGCTGATGTTCGCTCTCGTATTGCGGTACTGCTGCCCGAGTGCCGGGAACTCATCCCTTTGACGGGACCGTCTTGGAGCCCCGGAAAGGCAACCCAATTCTCGGAATGACGCGCGGCGGCGAGTTGCCGCGTATCTGGCCCTGCTGCGAGCCGCATCAAAGGAACCTTTGATAGGACTGTGTCCGAATTCAAGCCGTGGTTGCAGGTGGGTCAGGTAGTCACGACGCGGGCCGTATGACGTCGCCAGCCCCAAGCAGCGAAGCCGGCGAAAGCCAAGGCGGCGAGCACAAAGCTGCTGGGCTCGGGAGTCGGTGCAAGACGAAGCTCCGCCAGATTCGAGGTCGCAAACTTGCCAGCGAAGTTATAGCGATCCAAGAAAACATCAATGTTCCCGCCCGTTGCGAACTCGCTGCCAAGGTCGAAGACACGCACCTCGTAATTGCCGACGACCGACGACCCACTGGGAACGGATGCCAAAAGCGTTCCGCCGCTGGCGTGCGAGTACACCGTCGTCGAGGTTGCGCTCAACCCCAGAATCGAGCCCGCCGCAGGGTATGGTTCACCGGACGAAGGAAACTGCCCAGAATTCGTGTAAATCGTGGCAAAGACTTCGTAGTTTTGCGGCGAAAGACCACCGACGGTGATGTCAAGGTTTGGTGCCTGGCCCAAAACGTAATGCGACTGGATGATGTCATAGCCCAGTCCGAACCAGTTGTCAGTTGGTGCCCATGTCGACCAGTACGTGAATCCGCTCGGAGCGGGACCGATGGCATCGTTTGGGGTGTAAGAAATGCTGTAGCCGCCTGTGACGGCCAAAGGTGGAGTGGTGCCGGCCGGATTGACGCTGACAACAACGTCGCCCATCGAAATTGTTGCTGGCACTGCGATGGCAAGTGCGCCACCGAGAAAACGAAGTAATTGTGTTAGGTTCATTAGCGCACTCCCAATTGGTAAAAGGAAAAAACCGTTGCTGGCCAAGGTCCGTGAGGCAACGGAGTCGCGCCCAAGGCGATTCGCCTCAATGGTCCGATTGTCTTTCGAGGCCAACGCAAATGCAAATATGAATGCAAAACGCAAGATCCAGCCGACATGATCACCACGACAGATTGTATCCCGGCCGATACCTGCTCTAACCGACATTTCCCATATGGGCTGAGGCTGGAACCGATCCCGGCCCGCAATGGCTCCGCAGAACTGCGGAGCGAGCGGACGCTTGAATGTCCCACGCGACACCGGCAAGTCAATCGTTTTTGGGGAGAATTTCCCAAAGACAGGCGAATGGGCTTCACCTTGGCACCGGACCTTGGGATGCGACCTGATCCACCTGTCGGCAACAACTGTTCTCGCACCTCGGCGGACATCGAGGGTAGACACCAAACCACGTCCGGCAGGTCGCGGATGGCAGCCTTCTTCCCAAGAAGTCGTCCGAATTGCAGGACTCCCGAAAAAGGACCGTATTGCGGCACTGCTGCCCGAGTGCCGGGAACTCATCCCTTTGATAGGACCGTCCTGGCGTCCCGAGAAGTCATACCTATTCTCGGAATGATGCGCGGCTGCGCCTTGCCGCGGATTTGGCCCTGCTGTGAGACGCAGCAAAGGAACCTTTTACGGGAGGCCGCCGCATTCAAAAGCGGAGTCATGGAGCCGGCCCGCAAAACACTTTCTCGGGCATCGGTCCGGGCGTGGGAACTCAGAGACCGGAGTCGTGGGCGAAAGATGGAGAAAAACTCTCTGGGCGCTAGACGCGGGAGGCGGGACGCATTGCTACAATCGTGGCAACGGTCGCGGACATTCTGTTGTTCAAGTCCTTATCTGCGGAACAGTCGGTCGAGCTTGTTAACGCCGAAGCCGCCTCGTTGTGTTTCAGCCCGGGCGACATCAACACTGGTGGATGGTGTGGGGAAATCTGGAATGAACTGAGCAACTCATTAGCGACTGGAATCGGTTCGCGCCGCGAAATGCTTCGCCAGAATTCAGACGAAGGAGTATTGGCATGAAGAAGCACATCGTCACGATGTATGCCGAGGAGCAAGTCAATCGGGCACGGCGCTTCGTCATAATGATCCCCGATGGCATGGATATCGAAACGCTGATAGACGACGATCATCTCGACGCGCTTCATGAGCTGGTAGAAGAGTTGGACGGCGAATGGGACGAGATCAATTCGGATGGCATATTGCCGGTGCATTGCTGCCTGAACGAGAAGTCGATCACGAAAGAAGAGTGTGAACGGTTACCCGTCATTGAATGGGCTCCGACTTCGCCAGATGAATCTAAACGAAAGATGAAGAAATGAGTGTTGCAATAAACGTCTCTGGTCTTTCCTCGCCGCTGAAATGGCATGGAGGCAAGCATTACTTAGCCAAGAGGATTATCGCGCTGATGCCGCCGCATCTGCACTATGTCGAGCCCTACGCCGGCAGTCTAGCCGTGCTTCTCGAACGCGATCCGAATCGAGACTGGTTTAGCGACGGGAACGTCGATTTGCGCTCGGCAGAACGAGGGTGCAGCGAGGTCGTCAACGATCTCCACGGCAACCTGATGAATTTCTGGGCGGTTTTACGCGACCCGCGTACCTTCGGCGAGTTTGAACGGATTGTCAGCGCGGTGCCGTTCGCGGAAGACATCTGGGAACAGGCTGAGGAAATGAGTGGCTCCGACGATCCCGTGACAAGGGCGGTCGGATTGTTTGTCCGCTGTCGGCAGTCTCGTGCCGGTACGTTCAAGGATTTCGCGCCACTGACTCGAAACCGCACGCGGCGCGGCATGAACGAACAGGCAAGCGCGTGGTTGACCACCATTGACGGACTTCCTGCGGTCCATGCGCGGCTGAAACGCGTCGTCATTCAAAACCGCGATGCGATTCGAGTAATCCAGCAGCAGGACGGCGAGAAAACGCTTTTCTATTTGGACCCACCCTATCTCTCCGAGACGCGCGCCTGCACGGGTCAATACGATCACGAGATGACGGAATCCGAACACGTCGAATTGCTCGACGTGCTGGCGAAGTGCAAAGGCAAATTCTTGTTGTCGGGTTATCCATCCGACCTCTATGACGCTAAGGCTCAAGAGTGCGGCTGGCATTACATCGACTTCGACCTACCGAATCACGCCAGCGGCGGCGCGGAAAAGCGCCGGATGACGGAACGGGTGTGGATGAACTATGAACCGCAGGCAGGTTGATCAGCACTTTTGCCGTCGCAGTGCCGGCGGCTTTGTCGCCTCCATTTGAAAATGCCCAGTAAACATCCCAAATCAATCAAAAAACAGCCGCCAGCCTTCAAATGCCGTTCTGGAGCCGTGGAAGGGCGATGTTCAATAATTTGATTGATTTCGAGGTGTTCTGTCGGACTGACACTTCTGACATTTGACAGATTGGCGCGGGAAGACTTTCCGCCAGCGGATTGCGATTCAACAGTTAGTCGAGCCGAAACCCAATCTTCACGGTGACTTGATATTCCGACACCTTGCCGTCAACTATTCGTCCGCGCTGTTCGACAACCTCGAACCAGTCAAGATTGTGCAGCGTCTTGGCAGCCTTGGTGACGGCGTTGGCGACGGCCTCGCTGAATGACTTCGGAGATTTGCCGACCAGCTCGATTTTCTTGTACGTGGCATCCGACATATCTTGTCCTCGCATTTTGATTTGAAGGTCACGGTGTGTGGGCAGCGCCAACTCGCCCAGCGTCGCCGGCGTTTTCAAGTGGGCAATCGCTCATCGGCATTATATCCGACCTGCCGACCCGCTCAGAAAGTGCCTTAACCGAGAACGGTGGCATCTGATGAATTCAGATGATTTCGCCGCTGACACTTCTGACGCTTTGACACATTTGCGAAGGAAGGCTGTCCGCACGTCGCCACGAGCACCAGGTGAGGAAATTCCCCAGGTCACTCCGATAGCGTCTTGACGCCTGGCGGGTACAATTGATCATATCTGCCCTTCGTTCGGATTCGGTCGCGTTGAAATGATGACGGTTTCCTCCAGAACGCCCGAAGGAAGTCCGAGCCGCTGCCCGATATGTGGCAAGGCGATTTGCCTTGAGCCCTCGCCAATCAGTGACGACGCGCCGTGCCCCCATTGCGGCTGTTTGATTTGGTTCGATGTGGATGCGCAAAGGGACGTGTATGATCTCGTAGCGGAGACAAAAACACGGATTCGAGACTGGGTGAGCCGGCTCACCCAATTATCCCGGTCCCCTACCGATCCGGTTCAATATTACCAAGCGATGGTGCGCATCCTTGTGTTGGCATTGGCAGCGCATGGCGGCGCGATTTGGACTCGGCGCGGTCGAAGTCTGGAGTTGCGGTCTAGTGTCGGGATCGGCGATGGAGGAATTGCTGAACATCTTCTCTTCGAACCGTCGCACTCTCGTCTCTTGGACCACGCCTTCGACGAAGGCGCATCATTTGCTGTGCCGCCAAGCCGGCAGGTCCAGATTGCGGAGGATCAAGGCAATCCGACTGAATCACTCCTTTTATTCAGCCCAGTAAAGAGAAGCGCCAAACCTATCGCGTTGGTCGAGGTTTTCCAGCGCCCCGGCTCCTCGACCCCAGTTCAGCGTGGGTATTTGAGGTTCTTACAGCAAATCTGTGACTTAGAGGCTGCCAAAAAACTGGGTA